>NZ_JBDLZY010000001.1:884211-931064 GCF_040049085.1 Flavobacterium maritimum | reverse complement strand
AACTCACTGATATACCGTTTTTTGTAACACAAAGTTTTTTAAAGCCCAGGGGATTTGTCGGGATTTTCTCTTGCTTGCGGTGGTTTTTCACTATACTATATATATGTAGCCTGCTTTTCTTCTTTAGACTGAGGATTCAAAAAAGTGCTCCTCATATATAGTAAAGGTGTTTCTCCCCCCTCCCGCGTTAGGGATAGCAGCGTAAAGCCCACAGACAAGTGCAATGCAATGAAACGCGGCGAGGACTTGAAGCGTATAGCCCGACCGTAAACAAACAAACCCGCTATTTCCTTTTCGAAATAACGGGTTTGTTTATTGTAGGGAACGCCAAAATTGATTTAATTACTTTTCTGCAGCCTTTTTGGATAGCCAGAAATCAGTGAGGGCATCATAATCTACCGGATTAGCCGGTTTTTGATTCTGCAATCGTCCCGACTCAAAACCTCTTACTAATATAGTCTCTATTAAATAATCTTCATTGACTTCAAAGGGAGCGTATTTTGTTTTTAGGTTTATATCAAACATCCTGGCTGTTGAATTGGACCAAAACGCTTTCCAACTGTTTTTAAGATTACTCACTAATTCGTACGTTGTATTCCCAGTTTGGCGGTGAATCAATTTTACGAGTATCTGTCCTTGTTTACGAGAAAGCTTCTTGAGTCTGGCTTCAAATTCATTACTAAGATAGTCTTCTACAATTTTGAAGTATTTCTTTTTTTCCTTGCTCGTTTTAAGCTTTGCCATTCCTCTATTTAAAGCAGTCAATCTTTCGGAGGCCAATTTTGCATACGGATAGGTTTTATATACTCTGTTCTGAAGAATTAAAAATTGCTTTTTGGCTTCGAGATCTAACTTCTCTTTATGAATAATAATTTCGGGTAATAATATAGTATCGCTAAGAATAGTATCGTTTTCTGTCAGGACGTAGCCCATTCCTATTGTGTCCTTTTGGGTTACCTGCGCAGTAGCAGATACAGAAATAAAAAGTAAGAAAAGTAGAACTTTAATAATCTTCATGTTTGAAAAATTTAATTGTCAAAATTATGCATTAAATATACAACTGTAAAGCCAAATTTATAATTTAGCGGAAAAATAATTTTATGAGTACTGAATCAATATTAAAAGAGAGCTCTCTTACGTTTTTAGAGAAATACCTAAATAATGCATCTCCAACAGGCTTTGAAGCTCAAGGTCAAAAACTTTGGATGGAATACATGAAACCATATGTGGATACTTTTATTACCGATACGTATGGAACTGTGGTTGGGGTAATCAATCCAGACGCTCCCTATAAAGTAGTAATCGAAGGTCATGCAGACGAAATTGCCTGGTATGTCAACTACATTACAGATGACGGATTAATTTATGTGATTAGAAATGGCGGTTCAGATCATCAAATTGCGCCTTCAAAACGCGTAAACATCCATACCAAAAAAGGAATTGTAAAAGGTGTTTTTGGATGGCCTGCAATCCATACCAGAAACAGGGATAAAGAGGAGAACCCAAAAATCAGCAATCTATTTATTGATTTAGGCTGTGAAACAAAGGACGAAGTTGAAAAATTGGGTGTTCATGTGGGTTGTGTGATTACCTACCCGGATGAATTTATGGTTTTGAACGAAAATAAATTTGTTTGCCGTGCTATCGACAACCGTATGGGCGGATTTATGATTGCTGAAGTAGCTCGTTTGCTACATGAAAACAACATAAAACTTCCTTTTGGACTATATGTTACTAATTCTGTTCAGGAAGAAGTAGGTCTGCGTGGTGCCGAAATGATTACCCAAACCATAAAACCAAACGTGGCAATCATTACTGATGTATGTCATGACTCCACTACTCCAATGATTGAGAAAAAAATTGAAGGAGAAACCAAAATTGGTAAAGGTCCAGTTGTTACTTATGCGCCAGCAGTACAAAATAATTTGAGAGAGTTAATTCTGGAAACCGCTTTTGCAAAAGAAATTCCTTTTCAACGATTAGCTTCATCGAGAGTTACCGGAACCGATACGGATGCTTTTGCCTACAGTAATGGTGGTGTCGCTTCGGCTTTGATATCATTACCACTTCGTTATATGCATACCACAGTTGAAATGGTACACCGTGAAGACGTAGAAAATGTGATCAAACTAATCTATGAAACCTTATTAAAAATAGAAAACGAGGAAACTTTTTCTTATTTCAAATAGTTTCTTTAGGAGCTAATCCCGCTATTCGTTGCGATCTTTCCCTTTTTAAAGAAAAAAGGAAAAGGATCTCCACTGCTATCGGGGCTAAAAAAACAATAAATGAAGTCCATTTACATCATGTTAATCGTTTTTTCAGGAACCTTCCTTTGGTCAATCATTAATCCAAAAGAAGGTTTTACCTGTTTTTTAGAAATTATACCGGCTTTAATAGGAGTTTCTATTTTAGCATCTACATTTAAAAAATTCAGATTTACCAATTTTACTTATTTCTTAATTTTAATTCACTGTATTATTTTATTCATTGGAGGGCATTATACTTATGCCGAAGTTCCTCTTTTTGATTTCATCAGAGATGCGTTTCATCAAAGCAGAAATAATTATGACAAAGTGGGACATTTTGCACAAGGATTAATTCCAGCAATGATCATTCGAGAATTGTTTATCCGAAAAAGTGTAATTGCCAATAAAAGCTTTTTTAATTTCATTGTCGTTTCCATATGTTTGGCCATAAGTGCCGCATACGAATGGATAGAATGGGCTGTTTCACTTTTATCAGGAGACGAGGGAGATGCATTTTTAGGAACTCAGGGTTACATTTGGGATACACAGTCGGATATGCTATTTGCAACAATCGGAGCAATTACCGGTTTGGTTCTGTTATCTAAAATTCAGGATAAACAGCTTAAAACTCTCTGACCTTATTATTTATAAAAACAGGAAAGCATCATTGTAATTGTACAATGATGCTTTTTTTTACTAATTCAAATAAATACTATAGACTAGCCACAGGTTTTGATTCTGATGATTTCAAAAACGCTGCTGCTTCTGTAGCATTGGATATTTCAGCATATTTTAATGCAGTCATTCCTCTCTCATTTTTCTCTTTTAGATTGGCTCCATTAGCCAATAATACTTTAATAATTTCTACTTTATTAAATCTGGCAGCCATCATTAAAGGAGTTAATCCATTTGACTTTTCGTTAACGTCTGCGCCATATCCAATTAATTTTTTTACAAGATCTATTTCTCCTTTAGAAATTGCTACACACAAAGGAGTTGCTCCTTCATAAGTAGGACGATTAATTTCTTTTTGAGTAGAAGAATTGTAATTTGATGCTTGAGAAACTGTTGAGAATGTCACTAAAGCAATTCCTAGGTAAACGATTGATTTTTTCATGATGATTGTTTTTTTCGTTAATTAATTGATTGATTGATTTTTGATGATTTAAATGGCTACTTATTTTGCCTTTACAAATATATGTATAAAAAAAGGTATCTTGCTTTACAAGGTACTTAAATTTAACATAAAATTAACTTTTTAACTTTCTTTAAATTAGAAAACTAACTAAAACGAAAAACTTCAAAGAGCCTAATATAGAGACGTTTAAATATCAAAAACGTTACACTCTTTAAGAATAAAATATTTTTTTTAACATTAGAAGTATCCCGAATCCATAATTCTGCAAAAAAATAATTCAAACTGCAAATTGTATTTTTTTTTACTAAATTTACTTGAAACAAATCACATTATGCAATCATCAGCACTATCAGTAGAGGACTATTTAACGGAAATTCCCGAAGAAAGAAAACCGTATTTAAACAAACTTCGCGAGACCATCGCTAAAAATATTCCGGACGGTTTTGCAGAACAAATGAGTTATGGAATGATAGGATTTGTTGTTCCGCATTCAATTTATCCCGATGGATATCATTGCTCCCCAAAACTTCCTTTGCCTTTTGTAAACATCGCTTCACAAAAAAACTTTATATCATTGTACCATATGGGACTTTATGCAGACAAAGAATTACTGAATTGGTTTGCAACAGAATATCCAAAATACAGTTCCCAGAAATTAGATATGGGAAAAGGCTGCATCCGATTTAAAAAATTAGACCAGATTCCTTATGATCTAATAGCGCAACTTATGCAAAAAATTACGGTTCAAGATTGGATTTCTTCTTATGAATTCAATTTTAAAAAATCAAAATAATCATTCACTTTAAACTTAGACACCATGAACATTATCAAAAAAATTATTTTTGGATTATTGGGAATTATAGCTTTAGCATTAATTGTTGCATTATTTCTGCCAAAAGAATATGCTGTAGAAAGGGAAATTAGCATCAACAAACCTAAAGACAGTATTTTTAACTATGTGAAATTTCTAAAAAATCAAGACAATTTCAGTGTTTGGTCACAAATGGATCCCAATATGAAAAAAACTTTTTCAGGAACGGACGGAACTGTCGGAGCGATATCAGCCTGGGAAAGTCAAGATAAAAATGTAGGCGTAGGCGAACAGGAAATCAAAAAAATTATTGAAGGAGAACGAATTGATTTTGAATTGCGTTTCAAAGTTCCATTTGAATCGACAGACATGGCTTACATGACTACCGAAGCTGTTTCACCAAATAAAACTACAGTAAAATGGGGCTTTAATGGAAAATCACCTTATCCCATGAATTTAATGTTAGTTTTCATGAATATGGATGAAATGCTAGGAAAAGATCTGGAGAAAGGACTTTACAATCTAAAAGTTGTCATGGAAGAATAAATCATAATTTGCAAAATCAAAAAACCGCAATCTAAACTTCGATTGCGGTTTTTTTATGTAATCTGTTTGATCAAATTCTCTTATCTATTTGCTAAATAAGCCAAAACGTTCTTCTCAATTCTTTCATTGATATTAGAAATATCTGCTTTTACGAATTTTTCACCTAAGATGTTCTCGTATAATTCAATATATCTGTCTGAAACGGTTTCGATATATTCGTCAGTCATATTCGGAATTTGTTGTCCTGTCTGACCTTGAAAACCATTTTCAATTAACCAACGACGAACAAACTCTTTGGATAATTGCTTTTGTTCTTGTCCATTATCTTGTCTTTCCTGATATCCCTCAGCATAAAAATAACGAGAAGAATCCGGTGTATGAATTTCATCTATTAAAACAATTTCACCATCCTTGGTTTTTCCAAACTCATATTTGGTATCCACTAAAATCAACCCACGACTGGCTGCGATTTCAGTTCCTCTTTGAAATAATGCTCTGGTATATTTTTCTAAAACTAAATAATCTTCTTCAGTAACAATTCCTTTAGAAAGAATATCCTCTCTGGAAATGTCTGCATCGTGTTCCCCATTATCCGCTTTTGTTGTCGGTGTTATAATTGGGGTTGGGAATTTATCATTTTCTTTCAGTCCTTCTGGCATAGTTACCCCACAAAGGGTTCTTTTTCCGGCAGCATATTCACGGGCAGCATGGCCTGAAACATATCCACGGATCACCATTTCTACTTTGAAAGGCTCACATAAATGACCAACAGCAACATTTGGATCCGGAGTAGCAATCAACCAATTAGGAACTATATCTTTTGTAAGTTCCATGAATTTGGTAGCAATTTGGTTTAGGATTTGACCTTTATATGGAATCCCTTTTGGTAAAACCACATCAAAAGCCGAAAGCCTGTCTGTAGCGATCATTACTAAAAGCTCATCATTTATATTGTATACTTCCCTAACTTTTCCTCTATAAACTGATTTCTGATTAGGAAAATTAAAATCAGTTGTTGTGATTGTGTTGCTCATTATTACTATTGTTGAGTTGTTGTTGTTTTTTTACGAATGCAAATTTATGATTATTTTAGGAAGAAATGCAAGGAATCAACATAGTTCAAACAATTAATAAATTGTGAGACTAAATCAACGGTTTCACCTGCCCCTCAGAAAATTTTACAGCGCTAAGTTTTATGTTGAAATAGTTGATTTTAATAACTCTTGATGTAAATGTTTTGCAACCCCGTCGTTATCATTTGTTGAAATTACCTCCAAATGAGAGAGTTTCGTTTTCAAAGAATCAGGGGCATTACCCATAACCAAGCCTTTACCTGTTTTCAAGAGCATTTTCTCGTCATTGAATCCGTCACCAAAAGATATTGCTTGATGGAAATCAAAACTTTCTTTTTCTAGAATTTTTGCAATAGCGACACTTTTGTCTACCGATTTATCCATAAATTCTAAACATAGCGGAAGACTGAACGCATGACTGAAAAGATCCGAATGCTTCTCTAAAATCTGATCTCTCAGTTCAATCAATTTAGAATGTTTTTCATGGGTAAAGAATACTTTTATGGCACTTAAATCCTCTAAATTGTCAAAATCTACCAATTCAGGATGATAATTCAGTTCTGGCTGAAACTCATTTAATTTTTCATTGTGTTTATTTGTTTGCCAAACATTTTCTCGGAATAATACGGTTGTAATTGTTGGATCAATATCTAAAGACAAAACCGATTTAACAGAATTACTTTCCATATTAATAGAAAAAAGAAGTTCTTTTTCTGGCGAATGGATCCTTGCCCCGTTTGATGTCACCAGATAAAGCGGAATTCCTAAGGTTTCAACTATAGGCATCGCATCTAGGTGATGACGGCCTGTTGCCACAATTACGAGATAGTTTTGATTATGAAGTTCCTGAAAAATGGTTTTAGTATACTGGGATATTCTGTGGTCTGCGTTAAGTAATGTACCGTCTAAATCGCTAATTACTACTTTAATTTTTTGTTTTGTCATTGCTCGTTTTTCACTGTCATTTTTAATAAATCCAAATTTATTGTATTTTAAACAGATACACAAAGTTTAATGAAAAGTTTGGGTTAACTTTTAGAAAGCATCTTCAATTTGCTCTTTATTTTAAATTAATAATTAGTTTCCTCCCATTGAATTAGTTTGTCCAAAAAAAGTTTTAAAAAATATTGTTGCATTTTATATACAACAATAAGATAACGATACCTATATTTGCAAAAAATAAAAATTGTAATAATTATGAATGCGAATCAAAAAGAATTAATCAAAGCAACTGTGCCTATTTTAAAATCAAATGGAAATGATTTAATATCTTATTTTTATCAGAGGATGCTAACCAATAATCCGGAGTTAAAAAATATTTTCAATATGGCAAACCAAGCCAGTGGAAAACAACAAGATGCTTTGAGTGGAGCTGTCCTTGCTTATGCAGAAAACATTGAAAATCCTACTGTATTAATCAACACATTAAAATCAATTGGAAATAAACATGTCAGTTTAAATATTGCACCTGAGCAATATGATATCGTTGGAAACCATTTAATTGGATCCATAAAAGAAGTTTTAGGAGATTTAGCGACTGCCGAATTAATTGAAACGTGGACATGTGCATACAATGAACTAGCCCAAATTATGATTGGGATTGAAGCCGAAATGTATCAAAAAACAACGACTAAAAAAGGCGGCTGGAAAGGATGGAGAACTTTTGTAATTGCAAAAATTGTAAAAGAAAGTGAAGAGATTAATTCATTTTATCTTAAACCGGAAGACAACAAAGAGATTGCTGATTTCTATCCGGGTCAATATATATCAGTGAGCACGTTTATTCCAGAATTAGGTCATAAACAACCAAGACAATATAGTCTGTCATCACATTCAAACAACGAATATTATAGAATTTCGGTTAAAAAAGAAATTGGAAAGACTACGCCTGACGGTATTGTTTCGAATACATTACATAATAAAAAAGTAGGAGACTCTATTGAAGTTAGTGCACCTGCCGGTGTATTTTTTGCTGATCCGGAAGCTAAAAATCCCTTGGTACTTGTTAGCGGAGGTGTTGGGCTTACTCCAATGATGAGTATGATAGAAACCAACAAAAATTCACTTCAAAAAAATCAGACAGTTTGGATTCACAGTTGTCGTAATGAAAATGTGCATGCTTTTAAAAACACAATTGAAGAGTTAAATAACGAACAGGATTGGTTGACCTCTTTTGTTTTTTATGAAACTTTACCTGAATCAGAAACAAATGCCATCGAAGGAAGAATCGATTTGCATCAAATCAAGGAAGAAATCCTTATTAAGGATGCAAAATATTATATTTGTGGGCCTGCTCTTTTCATAAAAGTTCAATACCAATCTTTGGTTGCACTTGGTATCGATAGAGAGAATATTCTTTATGAAGAATTTGGCCCAAATTTATTAAGCCTTAATTAGTAATTTTATTATGAGATTGAACCACTTTACCGATTTTAGTATGCGCGTTTTAATGTATTTAAATCAAAAAAAAGACACTCCACAAAGTTCTTTAGATGATTTAGCGAATACCTTTAAAATTTCGAGAAACCATCTCATTAAAGTGGTTCAATTCCTATCAGCAAATCAATTAATTATTACTAAAAGGGGAAAAAATGGAGGAATTGTCATTTCCGAAAAGGCAAGAGAAATTCGATTAGGTGATTTAATTCATCTTCTGGAACAAGACGATGTTCCTATAGTTGATTGCAATTCAAAACCTTGTATTTTCCAATCACACAATTGTAAATTAAAATCGTTATTCAATGACGCCTATTCCGCTTTTCTTGAAAATCTAAATCAATCTAAACTTTCCGATTTAGAATTTAAAAATTGGAATGCTATGTTTTAAAATATCTTAAAATAACTGGATTTCCCCAAGAATCCGTCATAAAAAAAGGCTTTATAAAAAAGCCTTTTTTTTGTTAATCATGATTCTCAATCTGTTTGTATGCATCAATCACTTTTTTGACCAATCTATGTCGTACAATGTCTTTATCATCAAGATAAATAATACCAATTCCGTCAATATCCTTTAAGACCAATATGGCTTCTTTAAGCCCTGAAATGGTTCTGCGAGGTAAATCAACCTGGCCTGGATCACCGGTAATCATGAACTTGGCATTTTTCCCCATACGGGTCAGAAACATTTTCATTTGGGAATGCGTCGTATTTTGAGCTTCATCCAAGATAACAAAAGCATTATCCAAAGTTCGACCGCGCATAAATGCCAAAGGTGCAATTTGGATAATTCCTTTCAGAATATAATCTTCCAGTTTTTCGTTGGGTAACATGTCACGCAAGGCGTCATATAAAGGTTGCATGTAAGGATCCAGTTTTTCTTTCATATCCCCGGGAAGAAAACCAAGGTTCTCCCCTGCTTCTACCGCCGGTCGGGTAAGAATAATTCTTTTCACCTGTTTTTCCTTTAAGGCTTTCACAGCCATCGCAACTCCAGTATAGGTTTTTCCTGTTCCCGCAGGTCCAACGGCAAAAACCATATCATTTTTATCCATGGTATCTACCAACAGTTGTTGGTTAGGAGTCATCGGTTTTATGATTTTCCCCCCCACACCATGCACTAAAATTTTGTCATGGCCCTGAATTTTTCTTTCATCCTGTCCGTCGCCAAGAATAACGCGTTCAATCACATTGTCATCAATTGTGTTGTATCTCGTAAAATGGAGCATCAACCGCTGGAAACGCTTCTCGAACTCGTCCAAAACTTCTTTTTCTCCAAAAGCCTTTATTGTCGTACCACGAGCAACAATTTTTAATTTTGGATAATATTTTTTAATTGTTTCAAGATGAGTGTCTTGAGCACCCCAAAATTCTTTTGGAGCGATGTCTATGAGCTCGATGATTCTTTCGTTCAAAAGGAATAGTTTTTAGGTTAAAATAATCAATTTATAATTCAAATGCTTTTTGGGTTTAAAACTTATTAATATTTAGAATTTGTTTTTTCTTTTTTGCTTTTTTGAATTTACTATTATTAGCTTTGCATTTCTCAAATTTAATGAAAATTAGGTTTAGATATCGTCAATAGTTATAAACAAATTTATGTCAATAATTACCCTTACTACCGATTACGGCTTGAAAGATCACTTTATCGGTGCTTTGAAAGGGAAGATTTTATCTGAATATTCAGAGGCTTCTATTATTGATATTTCTCACGATATAGACCCATTCAACACAGTAGAAGCCAGTTACATTATTGGAGCTTCCTACGCCAGTTTCCCAAAAGGCACTGTTCACCTCATTGGAGTTGACATGGAATGGAATAAAGAAAACCAACATATTGTGATGCAATGGAACGATCATTATTTTATTGCAGCCGATAATGGTATTTTAAGCATGCTTTCGCAACGAATTGTACCTCAAAAAATTGTGACTATTAACATCCACGATCGCTTGCATAATGAAGCTACGGATATGGATGTTTTTGTAAAAGTTGCCTGTCATATTGCAAAAGGCGGTTTACTAAACGTCATTGGTAAAGAAATAAAAAGCATCAAGCAAGTAACCGAATTACAAGCAATTGTTGCTGATGAGGGCAATTCACTAAAAGGACATGTTATTTATATTGACCATTTTGGAAATGTGGTGACCAATATTTCAAAAAAACAATTTTTAGAAGTAGCTAAAGGCCGACCATATGAAATTGTAATGAAAACCAAAAATATCAAAACCATTTTGCCTAATTATTCGGCCATTGCGAGTTCTGAAAAATACCCCATAAAATATTATGAAGGAGAAAAATTAGCCATTTTTAATGAAGCCGGTTTTCTTGAGATCGCTATTTTTAGAAGTAATCCTTCTAAAGTGGGTTCCGCAAATAGTTTGTTAGGATTGAATTACAGAGATGTGATAAGTATAGTATTCAGTTAGTGGTGATCAGTAATCAGTTTAAAAATCTAAAACCATAAATCTTCTCCCGAAGCTTCGGGACTTAAATTATAAATCCAAAATGTTTATACGAATAGTAAAATTGAGTTTTCACGAGGAAAACATTCCTGCTTTTTTAGAAAACTTTGAATTAATGAAAGATAAAATACGAAATGCCCCCGGTAACCGTTTTTTAGAACTGTATCAGGACAAAAGCAACAAAAGTATTTTCTTCACCTACAGTTATTGGGAAACCGAAACCGATTTAGAAAATTATAGAAATTCAGAGCTTTTTAATGAGGTTTGGACATTTACCAAGAAATTATTTAATGATAAACCTGAAGCTTGGAGCGTTGATAAAGTGGCCAGTTTACAGTGATCAATGTTCAGTCGCAGTTTACATACGCGACAACTTATAACCCACAACTTATAACTTTAAAAAAAACATGAAATCAATTGTATTAAGAGAAATAAAATCCTTTTTTGGTTCGCCTGTAGGCTACCTCGTTATTGCCATTTTTCTTATTTTAAACGGCCTTTTTCTTTGGGTCTTTGAAGGCGATTATAATATTTTGAATACGGGTTTTGCCGATTTGACTCCATTTTTCACCTTGGCTCCGTGGATTTTAATATTTCTGATTCCAGCCGTTACCATGCGTAGTTTTTCGGATGAGAAAAAGCAGGGAACACTTGAATTATTATTGACCAAACCTTTGAGCATTTGGCAAATCGTAAACGGAAAATTTCTGGGTGCCTTGCTTCTTATTGTCATGGCGATAATTCCAACCTTTATTTATGTTGAAGTGATTTCCAGTCTGGGTATGCCGGAAGGTAATATCGATATGGGAAGTACCATTGGATCTTATTTTGGATTATTATTCCTGATTGCCGCTTATTCTGCTATCGGTATTTTTACTTCGACTCTGCCAGATAATCAAATCGTCGCTTTTATTGTAGCAGTATTTTTATGCTTTGTATTCTTCTTTGGATTTGAAGGTTTAGCCTCCGTACTTCCTGCTGTTTCTTCTGTAATCGCATCTTTGGGTATGCAAGACCATTTCAAAAGCATGAGCCGCGGCGTTCTGGACACCAGAGACATCATCTATTTTGTCAGTATCACGGTTGCCTTTCTTTCGTTTACTGTTTATAATCTAAAATCTTTCAAATCCTAATGACTACTTCTAAGAAAAACAACCTGAAATCGCTACTGATTACCCTTGCTGTTCTATTGGTTTTGAATCTGATAGGCAGTGCTTTTTTTCATCGTTTTGATTTAACCAAAGACAAAAGATACACGCTTTCTGCGACATCACTAAATATCATAAAACAAGTCAAAAATCCTTTGTCTGTAAAAGTATATATGCAAGGTGATTTGCCTGCTGAATTCAAACGTTTACAGCAGGAAACCCGTCAATTATTGGAAGAATTTCAAGGATATAATTCCAATATTGTTTTCGAATTCGTAGATCCTTTGGAAAACGAAGAGGAAAGCATGGACAATATCAAAGAATTGTATCGAAAAGGGCTTACTCCAATAAACATAACCGTTGACGATAAAGGCAAACAATCACAAGCCATGGTTTTCCCGTGGGCAATTGCAGTTTATAATAACAAAGAAGTGAATATTCCTTTGTTGAAAAACCGAATGGGAGCTTCAACAACTGATAAAGTAATTGGTTCTGTGCAGCATTTGGAATATTCAATTGCCGATGCTTTTAATAAAATAACTCAGGAAAAACAAAAAAAGGTAGCCATCATCAAAGGAAATGGCGAGCTTCATGAAGCCTTTATTGCCAAGTTTCTGCTACAGGTTAGGGAAAGCTACCATATTGGACCATTTACATTAGATTCTGTTGCCAAAAATCCGACTGCAAGTTTGGATGCGTTAAAAAAATACGATTTAGCGATTATTGCTAAGCCAACCGAGACCTTTTCCGATGCCGAAAAACAGGTTCTTGACCAATTCATTATGAATGGAGGGAAAACCATGTGGCTTATTGATCAGGTTTCTGTAGAAATGGATAGTTTATATAATTCTTCGGGAGCTACATTGGCGTATCCAAGAGATTTAAACCTCAATGACATGTTCTTTAAATACGGTATCCGAATTAATCCCGATATGGTAAAAGATGAACAAGGAAGTCCTATAAAACTAGCTTCTGGCGATCCGGGAAGTGCTGCTCAATTTCAGGAATTCGTTTGGAAATTTGCCCCTCAGGTGTATCCAAGCAGTCAACATCCAATTGTGAAAAATTTGGGTGGAATCAAATTTGATTTTGCCAATTCAATTGATACCTTAAAAAATGGAATCAAGAAAACCATTCTTTTGCAATCGTCCCAGTATTCGAAAAAAATAGGAACGCCTGCCGAAGTTAATTTGGCTATTGTAACCGAAGAAACCACACCAAACGATTACCTCAATAAGGGAAACATCAACCTTTCGGTATTATTGGAAGGCCAGTTTCATTCGATGTTTGAAAACAGGGTACTGCCTTTTGACCAGAAATCATTTGAAACCAAAGGAAAAGAGAACAAAATGATCGTGATTTCTGATGGGGATTTAATCAGAAATCAATTGGATAAGAACATGCAGCCAGTTGAATTGGGTTATGACCAAAGATCCGGAAATTTATACGATAACAAAGACTTTCTTATAAATTGTGTCAATTATCTGTTAGATGATAACGGACTTATTAACATTCGAAGCAAGGATCTTGATCTGCCATTATTGGATAAAGAAAAAGTTTATGCAAACTATACGCAAACCCAGCTCATAACTATCGGGCTACCAATTCTAATTTTAGGGCTTTTTGGACTCCTGTTTACGTTCCTCAGAAAAAGAAAATACAGTAAATAGATGTTAATAAAAAATTTTCCAAACTAGAATAGTTTACGATATATTTGTAAAGTATATGGTTTTTAAATAAAGTTAAAAAGTATATCCAAAAACAATAAAATATAACAGATGAAATTTATAGTATCGAGTTCGTACTTATTAAAACAATTACAAGTTTTAGGCAGCGTTATCAACAATAGCAATACTTTACCTATTTTAGATAATTTCTTGTTTGAATTAGACAATAATACTTTAACAGTTTCTGCATCTGATCTTGAAACTACAATGTCTGCAACTTTAGACATTGATTCTACAAGCAAAGGCAGTGTTGCTGTTCCTGCAAAATTACTTTTGGAAATCCTTAAAACATTTCCGGAACAACCTTTAACTTTCACTGTTGAAGAAAACAGTACAATCGAAATCAGTTCAAATTCGGGAAAATATGCTTTAGCTTACGCTCCAGGAGAAGAATTTCCAAAATCTGTAAACTTAGAAGAACCTTCTGTAACCCTTGTACCTGCTGATGTTTTGGCAACAGCCATAAGCAAAACAATTTTTGCTGCAGGAAACGATGATTTACGTCCGGTAATGTCAGGTGTATTCTTCCAGTTTTCTCCACAAGGTTTAATTTTTGTGGCTACTGATGCTCACAAATTGGTAAAATATGCCCGTACCGACGTTACGGCTTCACAAGTGGCTGATTTCATTATGCCAAAGAAACCTTTGAACATCTTAAAAAATATTCTTTCTACTTCGGATACTGAAGTAAAAATAGAATACAACGATTCGAATGCTACCTTCTCTTTTGAAAATTATATCTTAATGTGTCGTTTGATAGACGGAAAATATCCAAACTATGAAGCGGTAATTCCAAAAGAAAACCCAAATAAATTAATGATTGACCGTTCTCAATTCTTGAGTTCTGTACGTCGTGTGGCTATCTTTTCAAATAAAACCACACACCAAATTCGTTTGAAAATCGCTGGTGCGGAATTGAATGTTTCTGCTGAAGATATTGATTACTCTAATAAAGCTGAAGAAAGATTGACTTGTGATTATCAAGGTGATGATATGCAAATTGGCTTCAATTCCCGTTTCTTGACAGAAATGTTGACCAACTTACAATCGGATATGATCATGCTTGAAATGTCCTTGCCAAACAGAGCAGGAATCCTGACTCCTGTTGATGGATTAGAAGAAGGTGAAACAGTTACAATGCTTGTAATGCCGGTAATGCTGAACGGCTAATCACCTCATTTCATAATTGAAATTATAAAATACGTTAACTAACCAAACCATTTTTATATTTAAAAAACCGCAATTTCCTAACCAGATATTGCGGTTTTTTGCTTTATTTAGGAATTGGTTTTTTGGATGTTGGGTGTTGGGTGTTGGACTTGAGCCTATAAAAGTTTTTTCCAAAAACTATTATAACTGCATTCTGAAAACTGAATACTGAAAACTGAATACCGAAAAACTGTACACTAAATAACTCCCATTTTCTTCATTAAGAAAGTAGCGCTTCGGTTTTGGCAAATACCATCTCTAAGTTTATAATCAAAATGCAAATCGTTATTTTGTATTTCGACCTCAAAGCATTTATTCGTCAGTATATCGGGATATTCATTTGTGGTGAGGCACACTTCTATATCATGTGTTGCGATGGCTCCAACTGCTTTTTGAGCAATTATTTTTTTGACTACTTCAATGGTTCCGTTTCGTTTATCATCCGAATTGGTTCCTCGTAATATTTCATCCAGTAGCACGAAAGCAGGTCTGTTTGCCAATTCATCCATAATTTGTTTTAGACGCTTGATTTCTGCAAAAAAATACGATTCACTGTCGGATAAGGAATCGGATAATCGCATCGATACCAAAACCGGTAATGGATGTACATTCGCCTTACTGGCACAAACTGACGAGCCTATTCCAGCCAGTACCATATTAATTCCTAAACTGCGTAAAAAAGTACTTTTCCCAGACATATTTGAGCCTGTCAAAATCATGAACGATTGCGGCTGAAAACGCACGGCATTCCCTACTCTGGTTTCGGGGTTCAATAACGGATGGCTTAAATTAGAAAAATCAACTTCAAAATTGCTATTCAATACAGGATACACAAAATCGGGATTGTTATACGAAAGATTCGCCAAACTGTTTAGCATTTCGAATTCGCCAATGACTTCCAACCAATCTTCCAGAGCTTCGGCATGCTCTTTTTTCCATTGAATCAATGCTTTTAATACATGAACATTAAAAAGAAAAGTTCCGTTGAAAGCGATGCCCGTTACAAAATTCCCGATACTATCCATATTCGAAAATAATCCAGCCAATTGTTTTAAGTGAACACTGGCATTCTCTTTTTTAAATGTCAGTTTTTGTTGCAAATCGATTAATTTCTCCGATTGGAAAGATTCCTGTTCAATTTTTTGCATCAATAATCCATACTGACTGATGATTTTATCTATATCTGACGAATTCGCTATTTCGACTTTGATTCGCTTTAAAAACCTACCTAAAAAGGCCAAATTAAAGATAAATAAATAGGTCATAAAAGTTAGGAAAAGAGAATTGGATGTAAACAGATATCCAATGAAAACCCCCAGAAAAAGTATAGGTGCTAGGAATGAAATCAGCACATTCGCTTTAGATAAAGGAGTGCTATTGAATTTACTCCAAATCAATAATGTTTCGTAACTGGAGGAAGTATCTTTGCTTATTTTGGCTAAAGCCAAAAACTCCTGACGCCAATCAAACTTCTGTGATAATTCTTGCACCGCTTGATGGTTTCTGACTATTTCATCACTTGACAACAGGGTTAGCAATTGTCTGGCCAATGTTTTCTTTCCAATATAAGTGGCTGTTCGATTCAGATTTTGAAATAAGGAATGTTCTCCAAAAATATCCAGATCATAGGCATATGGGTGATGAAAATCATTGAATTCCTGACCGTTTTCGAAAGGGATTTTTTTTCTTTCCAGATAGGCAGCTTCATTTTCATTAATTTCCAATAACTCCTGTTTGATTTGTTTTTGGAAAGCCAATTTAGAATGAATGCGCATCAAAACGATAAACAATCCAAAGAACAAAAGGGATAAAGCAATAAAAATGGTTTCGCTGTTTTTAATATAATAATAAAGTGACACCAAAAAAAATACAATAGTGAGAAGCCTTAAAATGCTTATACTATTGTACTTTTTATTAATTCTATTTAACTCGGCTGAATACGTTTCTTTTTTTTCCTGATACACTCCCATAATTCAAATGATGAACTGCAAATATACTGCTTACAGTACTATTTCATCCATTAAAAAGAAGAAATACTTCACAAAAGCAGCTGCCTAAACTACTAAAACAGTTCTTAGTGTGTTGCCTTTTCTGAAGTCATCTGACAAAAATTAATCAATTTGCATTGCCAAAATAGGGATATCAAAATTGGTAGCCATTTTTTTGGTTAAACTAGGCTTGAATATTCCTTCGAAGAAACCTCTTTTATAAGTTAACATCGTCAAAACATCTATTTCTTTATAAAGAATAAAATCCAATATCGTTTCTTTTACCTCATCACTGCTAATTACAAAAAACTCAATGGGGTCGTTCATAAAATCAGTTTCCCATTTTTCTATTGTTTCTTTTGAAACATCAGAACTGCTGGTTTTTACATACAAACATTTTACTTTAGCTTTGGTTTTTTGGGCAATATCCAAAACTATTTTCAATGCTTTTTTATCTTTTGGTCTAAAACGGGTTGTAAATCCGATAGTTTCAATTTTTTTGAATTTGGCTTCCAATGGTATACACAACATTGGAACATCGATATGGTTGATCACAGAACTGGCATTAGTTCCAACAAAAAATGCATCCCATCCCGTAGCTCCAGAAGTCCCCATTACCACAAAATCAATTTTATCTTCTTTAATCGACTTTTTGATATTAGACAGTAAATCACCATCCATAAGCCGGTGTGTCATTTTTATTTTATCAAGATGATGTTCTTCTGCTATGGCGCGCAACTTTGGAATTTCATCTTTAAACATATCAAATTGAGACAACTCAACTGAATCATAAATGATGGCATAATTTTCAGGAAAAAACTGATTATCAAACACAGGCAATTCAAATGTATGTAACAAAATAAGCTCTCCTTGCACTATTTTGGCAAATTCTAAAGCATGCACAAATGCATTGTTGGCCACTTCAGAAAAATCTGTTGGGAATAGAATTTTTTTCATTTTATTATAGAATTAATATGTTTCGCCTATCAAAGGTAAATAAAAAAATATCTCATAACACACTAAAAAACAGTAGTTTATATTTTTTATTCTAAATTAAAAAATATTGAATCCAGTTGAAACTACTCGCTTTTTTTCAAACTAAAAATGCAACAATTGAATCAAAATCCTTTTATCCATGGATAGCCAAAATAGGCACATTGAGATGAAAACTCAATTTTTTTGAAAGACTAACTTGGAATAACTTTTCAAAGAAATTTCTATGATGAACGTGCATGGCTACCATACTAATTTTATTTAAATCAATAAAATCCAAAATAATCCCCTCTACATCAGTACCTGCAATAGCATGTAAAGCAACATCATGATTTTTGACTATTGGCCTCCAGTCCTCCATATTCTCTTCATAGTTTATTTGATGAGGGGCTTTTACAAACAAGCAATCAATATGGGCCTGAAACACTTTGGCCAAAGACATTATTTTTTTTAATACTTCCAAGTCTTCCTCTATATATTCCGTAAGAAAAAGTATTTTTCTGATGGGCTCGTATTTACAGTGTTCCGGAATCGCCAGAACCACTGCTTCGGTATCATTCATGACCTTAGTGGTAATCGTGCCCAAAAAAGTTTCTTTTAATCCCGTAGCTCCTTTGGTTCCCATAACCACATAGTCAATACGTTCTTTCTTGGCTACTTCAATGGTTTCCTGAATCAAATTACCCATTACAAGCACATTACTGATCTTGATGTGTCCTAAATCATTTTCATCGGCAATCTTTCTCAATACAGGAATCTCGTCTCTGTAGTTTTCAAAATTACTTAATTCGGTTACTTCATAAATTTCTTGCAGATAAGGCGTTACATCAATATAACTGGCCTGTGGCAATTGATAGACGTGCAAAGTAATAATCTCAGCATTTATACTATCTGCCAACTTTAAGGCATAAATAAATGCATTTTTAGAAGCATCTGAAAAATCAGTGGGAAACAGAATTTTTTTCATAATATATCTTAATTAATTACAAATCAATTATTTACATAAATTTACAAAATTTTTAACAAAATAGTATGATAATTATCAGTTTGGCATATTTTTAACTCGAAATAAAGTTAATGCTTTTATAAGCCTGTCTTGTTCCCACCTCAATTTTACTTACTTTTGCATAAAATTTCAAATAAAAATATGATTCCAAATGATTCTATAGTGGCACTGGCAACTCCTTCAGGAGCGGGGGCAATAGCCATAATCCGAATTTCCGGCGAGGATGCCATTGCGATTGGTAATTCTGTTTTTCGATCCATTAAAAACAAAGACTTAACTACCCAGAAAACGCATACCTTACACTTAGGTCATATCATTGATGGAACTAAAACCCTTGATGAAGTTCTGGTATCTATTTTTAAAGGTCCTAACTCCTATACAGGCGAAAATACGATTGAAATTTCCTGCCACGGTTCAACTTATATCCAACAGCAAATTATACAATTATTGCTTCGAAAAGGATGCCGTATGGCAAATGCGGGAGAATTTACCCTCAGAGCTTTTCTAAACGGAAAACTCGACCTATCACAAGCCGAAGCTGTTGCTGATTTAATTTCGTCAGACAATGAGGCCTCGCACCAAATTGCCATGCAACAAATGCGCGGAGGTTTCTCTAATGAAATAGCTAAATTACGTGAAGAACTCTTGAATTTTGCTTCTCTGATTGAACTCGAATTGGATTTTGCAGAAGAAGATGTAGAATTTGCCGACAGAACCCAATTTCATGAATTATTAAACCGAATTGAATTTGTACTCAAACGATTAATCGATTCATTTGCTGTGGGTAACGTAATCAAAAACGGAATTCCTGTGGCTATCGTGGGTGAACCCAATGTAGGTAAATCGACGCTTTTAAATGCTTTATTGAACGAAGAGCGCGCTATTGTTTCGGAAATTGCCGGAACTACGCGTGATACAATTGAAGACGAATTAGTAATAGGTGGTATCGGTTTCCGATTTATAGATACGGCGGGAATCCGTGAAACTGTGGATGTGGTGGAGAGTATCGGAATTAAAAAAACGTTCGAAAAAATTGATCAGGCTCAGGTAGTTCTGTATTTGTTTGAAAGTTTAAAGTTTAAAGTTCAAAGTTCCGAATACATTGTTGAAATTGAAAAAATAAAAAATCAGTTTCCTTTAAAACCTTTAGTTGTCGTAATCAATAAAATTGATTTGCTTACTGAAAATGAAATCCTTACGATAAAAAAACAACTTGAACCTTTAAATGTTATTCTTGAAACTATTTCGGCAAAAGAAAAACTGGGCGTTGATGACCTCAAAAACCAATTATTATCTTTTGTCAATACCGGTGCTTTGCGAAATAACGAAACCATTGTGACGAACACCAGACATTATGATTCGCTGTTAAAAGCCCTGGAAGAAATCCAAAAAGTAAAATATGGTTTAGAAACCAACTTGTCCAGCGACTTGATGGCCCTCGACATCCGAGAAGCTCTGTACCATTTTGGGATGATTACCGGACAAGTGACGAATGATGAATTGCTTGGGAATATTTTTGCTAATTTCTGTATCGGCAAATAAATACCCAAATTTAAACAAATTACCACAAACTAAAACACACCAAAACCCTTGTAAAACAAGGGTTTTTTATTTTTTATTTTTTTTTGTTTTGATTTAATTTTTCATTTTTTTGTATTTTTTGTACCGATATTGTACCTCGTTAAAATTATTTATTATATTTGAATAAAAGTTGGACAAATTATGTCCCTTATTTCCCCTTAATTCTTTTTAAGTCGAATAAACACTATTTAATTCAGTAATTAATGAGCTCCAATTTAAGTATAAATCGTGTCTGTGAATATTGCAAAAATCCGTTTGTGGCAAAGACTACTCGTACCCGATTTTGTTCTAGTATTTGCAACGGCAGAAATAACAAAATGCTAATTCGAAATTTAAAAATTAAGGATAGCGATTTGGAAACTTTATCTAAGGCAAATGAGAAATCTATAGAAAAAATTGAAGAAATAAAAAACAAAGATTTTTTAACTGTGAAAGATGCTTCTCAATTATTGAATATTTCCACAAAAACTCTTTACAGATTGATAGAAAGAAAGGAAATCAACTCTTTTAGTTTTTCAACTAGAAAAACGCTTATCAGGAGAAAAGATATTGATACTTATTTTGACAATAATTTAAAAGAAATTCAAAAAAGCATAGAAAGTCCAGAAATCATTATTAATCTTGACAATTCTTACACTATTCAAGAAGCACAGGAGAAATACAATATATCTAGTGCAGCATTGTATAATCTTATTATTAGGTTCAAAATACCAAAGAAGAAACAAGGTAAATACACCCTTGTGAGAAAAGAAGATATTGATTCCATTTTCAATTAATTAAAAAATATGGCAAATGTTACCCTCCGAAAAAAAGCATTAGCAAACAACAAGTCAAGTTTGTTCTTGGACTACTTTCCCGCTATTATTAATCCTAAAACTGGAAAAGAATCCAGAAGGGAGTTTTTAGGTCTTCAAATTTTTGACAAACCTAAAGATGAGATTGAAAAAACACATAATAAATCTACATTGGAATTTGCCGATTTGGTACGTGCCAAAAGACTTACACAAATTAGAGATAAGGAATATGGTTTTAAAGAAAACATTACTTATAATGTTGATTTTATCGAATTTTACGCCTCTATAGTTGATGACTACTACAACAATGGAACAAAATCAAATTATTCCGGTTGGAATGCATCATTGAACTATTTTAAGGCTTTTGCAGGAGACAAATTGCAATCTCATTTTTTAAATGAAGAGCATGTTAAAAAGTACAGGACTTTTTTACTTGAAACGCAAAATTTAAGAACCAACGCAAAAAAACTATCTATCAACACAGCGTCTTCTTATTACAAAAATTTCATATTGGTTCTTAAAAAGGCTTATAAGGACAAAATCATAGAACACAACATTGCAGAAGAAACTGAATATATAAAAGAAGAAGAAACCTATCGAGAATACTTATCCGAAAAAGAATTGGAAATTTTATGGAAAACTGACTGTAGTTTTCCAAAACTAAAACATATGGCTATTTTTTCAGCCTTAACAGGATTGCGTTTTGTTGATATTAAAACCTTACCCTATTGTAATGTTTATTCTGATATTCATCAAGGTGATTACATCAAAGTAAGAGAACAGAAAACGGGTAATTTATATAATCATCCAATATCTGAAAGCGTTCTGAGTATTATAAACTTACAACCCAAAGAGAATGAGCTTGTTTTTGGGGAAGTGAAATATTCCGAGATAACAAGACCACTAAAAAAATGGCTGATTGATTCTGGAATAACAAAGAAAATTTCATTTCATAATTTCAGACATACATATGCCACTTTACAATTAGCTAATGGAACAGACATTTACACCGTCTCCAAACTTCTAGGTCATAAAAACGTTTCGACTACTCAGATTTACACAAAAATTATGGACAAGAATAAAATAGTTGCTGCTAACCGTATAAACTTAAAACTAGATGGAATATAAAAAATACTATGAATATTTCTATAATAAAACCTATGCTATTGGGGAAATAAAAATCAAAGAAGCATTAATAAAATCAAAGGCTAAATCATTAGTGTTTTATAAAAATTCAAATATTATACTTGAAACTCAAAATATATTAATTTCAAAAAAGAGTAACATCCGATTATTTGATTCATTAAATGAGTTAGACACAATATTTGTAAATTCAATGTTTGATTATACTGAGAACAACGAAGAATTAACCCTAAAAAACAATGTCTATCCAGCATATTTAAAAATAAAGAATGATCAATTACCCCCTAATTATTCGTTTAATAAATTTTTGAGTGATTTTGGAGCTTTAAAAGGTTTAATTGACGTTGTTAAAAAATTTCAAGAGAATTTGAATCAATATCAAAAATTGTATGAAGAAAATAATTTTAGTAATTTTAAAATACCAAAACAAAATTTAATCATCCAGAACAGATCTATAAACAAAACACCCCATGAAGCAGAATCAAAGTCTCAAATAAATATTGACTACAATAATTTGAAAGAAGATGAAAAATCTTTTTTATTTCATATAATGTGTATTGCTTTAAGTGAAAAAAAAGAAGAGAAAAAAGAAGAGAAAAAAGAAAATGGTTTATTCAATTTACCATATACTGAATTAATTCGATTAAATTCACTTATTGATTTTAAAGACAAATATTGTTTCGGGAAAAATTTCAGAGATTCTAATAATTACAAAATTTTGGCAAAAGGTTTAAATCATTTTGAAAAAACAGAAAAAATTACTTTTCTCTCAACTTTAGTAGATAATATAAAAATTTATCAACTTCCTCAAACAACAAAATATATCAAAACAATCCTCAACAATGAGCATTATAAAAGTGACAAAATTAAAATGAAGTAAAAACAACACAAAATACAACAAGCTTTTTACCATACAAAAGTCTCGACAAACCTAATTGATGTTTTTTAAAAACATCAATTAGGTTTTATTTTTTCAACAAAAACACTCTGTACAAGCCTATTTTATTGAGGTTTTTAAAATAAATAAAACCACATTTAAAACCACACAAATTTCCACTCGGTATATTTTGGAATATTGATTCATGGAAACAAATCAAATTTACATGATCACAGAAGCAGGAATAAAAGTACTGACTGATCAGATTACAGAAAACATTTTAAAGGCAATTAATCCCTCAAAAACTTCTGACGAGGATGCCTTCTTGAGTATTGATGAAACAGCCAAAATAATCAACTTAAGCAAAGCAACTATTTATGGATTGACCCATCAAAAAGAAATCCCTTTTCACAAAAGAGGAAAGCGTCTCTACTTTCTAAAATCTGAAATTTTGCAATGGATTAAAAGTGGAAAGCGAGAATCTAAATCTGAACTAGAAAAAAGAGCCGAAGAATATTTATCTAAAAACAGATTGTTTTAATCGTCAATCTAACGTAAAAATAACGAACAATGGAAAAATATTTATATACATGTCAGTATTGTAGTAAAGAATACAAGCCTAATAGACGACAACAACAAAAATTTTGCAGTAACAGTTGTAGAACCAGAGCTTTTGTAATTAGAAAGATTCAAGGATTAAACTTACCCTCTACAGAAAATAAAAATACAGAAGAAAAAAAATCAAAAGGCATGAATTGGGCCGGAGTTGGAAATGCGGCTGCTGGAACTCTTGCAGTAAATCTTGCTACTAGTCTTTTTACAAAGGAAGAAAATAAACCGGCAACTAAAAAAGACATCAGAGAAGTTAAGAACCTTTTAATGACCCGATATCATTCGATAAAAAATATCCCCAGTAGAGTTGATGGTGCTAGACCATTTTATGATTTGCAAACACAAAATATTGTTTACTTAATTAAACCAACAAGTCATGGACATCAAAAGTATTAACGATATAAAAAACAGCATTGATAGCGCAGTTTTAACAAATAAAGAAATAGCTAAAAATCAGTTAGTACAAATAATATCATTAATGCCTTCAGATATTAAGAATGTTATTGAAGACGCATTTATACATCAACGAATTCCAAAAGAATACTTGTTGAGTTCTATTTTATTTGCTTACAGCAATGCCGCAGGGCTCGCTTTTTCGATTCATGCTTTAGGATACACAAATTACTCCAATTTGTATTTTGCCATTGTAGGTAGCCGAGGGGATATCAAATCCCCTGCAATGGATATTGCTACAGCTCCATTACATTTATATGATCACAAAAGCTATCAAGAAGCTAATATAAACAAACAGGACGACCCAAGTTCTGATTTCATTAGAAAGCAATTATTTTTACAAGATGCTACTATCGAATCTGCTTTGTATGTACATCATAAAAATCCATATTCTATTGGGATTTTCATAGATGAGCTTTTTAATTTGGTGCAAAAAATGGCGAGTAAAACTAGTAATGAAGGATCAGCTTGGCGTACCTTTTTTTTGCAGGGAAACACTAATAAACATATTGACATTTCCAGAAAAACAACCGATAGTTATAGAATTGAAAAATCCTATCCCACATTAATGGGATCTATTCAAAACCAATTTATCCCTAAATTATTTGCTGATGGTAACTTAGAAAGTGGATTGATTGATCGATTTCTATTTACAACGAAATTAACCTCCAACAATATGCTATCACTTCATAAAGTAGCGGATGTAACATTAGAAAGATACTCCGAATCTCTTCTAAAATTATTGAATTATAGAATTGATATTGAAACTACTCCCGAAATGGATTGCATTACATTGACACTTGATACCGAAGCGCAAAATAGAATGTTTGAATATTCACAAGACTTAATAAACAAGCAAAATAGACTATTGGATTACAGTCGTGAATACATGGCTAAAATGCTTATCAATATTCATAAGTTAACCCTTCTGGTTCATTTAATCGAAAATGCTTCAACCAGTGATTTTAGAAAACCCATTGCAATTAAAACATTGGAAACAGCAATTCTAATCAATGAATTTTATTTTACCAATTTCAAAATCATCCTTGAAGAAAATATTTCCAAAACGGATAAAGAAGTTACTATTGATGAAATTATCAAAGTCGCTATAAAAAATCGTGCAACACAAAAAGATGTTGTAACAATCACAGGAAAGGACAAAGGAACTGTTTCTAGGCATTGGAATAAAATAATTAACGCAATGCAACCTGCAACTTAAAACTTTAATCGAACCAATAATAAACAACACACATTCAACAACTTATAACAGTTTTAAATAAAACAAGAAGTTGCAAGTTGCATAAATAAAATGAAATAAATGGCATTATATAAAGTAATTATAGAATATAAATATAGTCCAAAAAGGGATCTAAATTTGACGACTCCATGCTGTAACAAAAGTAATAAAGATGGCAAATTTACGACTTATGTTGACTTACCCGAAATTTATGGATATTGTCATTCTTGTGGTAAAACGACCCTACCTCCTACTATATTCAAAGATGAAAAAGGCCTTGAATATACTTGGAATGAAATTGAAAATAAATATGAATCCATTGCAATCCCTTTACAAAGCATTTGCAAAGGAATTGCAAAAAAGGAACAAAACTTTGCAAAGGATATAAAATATATTCCGGAAAGTACTATTTGGCGGTACTTCCATACAATTCCAGAGAACAATCTTTTGCAATACCTTTGCAAAACTTATGGTAAAGAAAAAGTTGAAGATGCAAAAGAAACCTATGTCATAGGGACCAATAAAGATGGAGGGACAGTTTTTTGGAATATCAATTCTGACTTAAAAGTTCAGAAAGCCAAAATCACTTACTACAATGAAAACGGAAAAAGAACAAATCATTTTAAAGTTCCCTATAAAAATGAAGACGGTTATTATGCTTGTCTTTTTGGAGAACACCTTATCTATGATGAATTAAAAAGAAGAAAAACTATTATACTCGTTGAAAGTGAAAAAACTGCCATTGTAGGATACATTCATTTTCCAGAATATATTTGGGTAGCCTATTGTGGAATCAATGGTCTTACTGAAAACAAACTAAAACCCTTAATCGGTCATACCGTTTTGATTATCCCAGACATGAGCGAAAGTGCAGTGAATGTGATTTATGACAAAATTCCACTTCTAATTACAATGGGAATTAATGCAAAAGTATGGGATATGACTAAAGGAAAAACAGACGAGCAATTGAAAACCGAAGGAATTTATAATGATGATTTAGAAGATGTGTTTAGGAGATTTATATCCGAATAATCATAATTCACACTTGAAGAAATAAAGTTAAGTTTTAAACAAAAGTAGAACCTTATTTAAAAAGACATACAAACTCGCATCGCAAAAACTTGATTTTCATAACAACGTTTATTCAATACAAGCACTTTATTATTTATTGATATTAACTAGGCTATTCAAGACTTCCCCTTTCTTATAATAAACCTTATTACCAATACCATAGCTGGTCAGCTTTCCTATTTTTGTCCATTTCCAAAGCGTAGTTCTTTTGATATTGAGCAGCTCACAAGTTTCAATTGGAGATAATAATGCATCATCATTATTTGTCGATCCATTTAGCTTTTCTATTGCTTTCTCAATACTATTCAATTTCTCTAAAATAATCTCAAAAGGGTTTTCCATTTTTATTGCAAAATTAAAAACTACATAGATCAATTATTAGAATTTAACAAAAAAATGTTATTCCAGTATTGAACCAGAGAAAATAATTTCAAAGTGAGGATATTTCGGAGAGCGGGGATTATTTAAGATGTTTTTTAATGGCAGAGTAAACTATATGCTTGCGTTTTCTAACTTGATGATGAAAAATTTCACTTTCAAATATATCGATACATCTTTTTATGTATCCCATATAATTAGAATTCCTCCTTTTAGGAGTATACTCAGATGAAATCATTGAATACTCACCTCTTTCATTATACTCTAATACTGTTTTATTGCGTTGATTTTGTTTTAGTTCTCTATTTTCAGAATCTAATTCACGTAAAGGTTTATTATAAAGCTTTTTAATTTGATTGATATAGATTGCTCTTTTTTGAAATGGATCATTTGCAATAACTTTATTGACCCTTTTTGCTCTTCTTTTGACAATACTAATTAATCTTCTATAGTATTTTGCCAAATTTGTTGATTTTACAACTACATTATGACCCCTAAACTCAAAACCAAGATAAATTAAAGGAGAACCAATTGAACGAGTGTTGTCCTTGTTTATTTTAACGGAAGTAAGTCTACTTTGACCTAATCTATTATAATTAATCTGCTTAAAGATGAAAGTTTCGGTCTTTTCAGTACTTATTTTTACTTCACTCTCCAAAATTAAATTTTCGACATAATTTTTTGTAAAATCAATATCTTCAACTTTGCATATTAGAATAATATCATCCGAGTATCTTCGATAAAATGCACCTCTTTTATTAACCAAATCTAATATTATAGATTTATCAAAATCGTATAAATAAATGTTCGCTAAAACTGCACTAACAGGAAGTCCTTGGGGAATACCTATTTTAATCTTTTTGCCATTTGAAGAAGTTTTTCGGAAAGGATTATTATAAACCCTTAACTTTCCTTGCTTAATATGATTCCTAAAATCTTTATTAGACTCAAAAAAACACTTAAACCCTTTCTCTCGCCTAATTGTAGCTAGTTTACTCTCGTCAAAACCTGATTTTCTTAAAGATTTTGTTTTTCTTTTTCTCAAATCATCTAAAAGTACATAATTGAAATTCGTACAAGATTTAAAAACATTATAATGATCATTTGGAAGTTTTTCCTTATCAATAGTAAATGCCCATTTTTGTTTTAGAATATTATGATCTAGGGAAGAAAAAAAACCTTTAATATCAAAAGCTAAAACAGCAACTTCTTCTTTGAAATAGGCTCTTTTTTTAATCTCATCAAAAACATCCTTTGCAAAATGGATAGTACTTTTTCCTCTATCGTAACCCTCGGCTATTTTAAGTTTACGGTAGGCTGTTATACTATCAGATAATCCGGAAACTTGACCTAATTTTTCCTCATACTTTTTATTCAACTGTTGTGCATAATACCCATAAACTAGAGCATCATAATGACTTGCATAATGTAGTGGTCTGGTCTTAGCAGTTCTTTCAGTTTCTTTAGTTTCTTTGTGAATATGCTTATGAGAACGGCCTAATGTAGAGTGATTGCCGCTGTCAGCATTTTTATATTTTCTTTCCTGAATAAAGGAATGAATTAACGGGTAGAAAGCATATTGGGATACAAATGTTTTGTTTTCAATCTGTCTTTTATAAGTACGCCAATTCTCGCCAATTTTTAAACTTGGAGATAAATGCGTATAACCTTTATTTTTTAACCAATCGGGTATTTGTGTCATTTTTGTAATAAAAAAACCTTGTGCATAAAGCCAAGCAATAATGATATATATTTTACATAACACTCCTAAGAGCCGGACTAGTACCCAATTACTGAGTCATTGTATTTATTCGTAAATATATACTGAACATTACACACCAACTAACTAAATTTGATATGGAACTATTTATTAGTATATTTGTATCGATTCTAGGTGTTCTCATGGAGGCCGCCTTGAATAAATCCTGAACCTGAATATCTCAAATATTCAGTAAAGCTAAATGCCCTTTAGTCCTAACTAGTTGTAAAAAATCTGCTTTTCTGCACAAGGCAAACAAATATAGGATTTTATTTATTAAGTTTGTCTTTTATCAACTACATATCAAACATATGCCTATTATCAAAATTGGAGATATCCTTACTCTAAAAAACCATCCATACGCAAACGGAAACACGGAAGTTAAAATATCAGCCCTTGCACTGATGACACCTCCGTTATTAGTTGTTACTGAAATACTAAACAATTCTAAAGAGTTTGATACTGAAACAGGAGAAAAAAAAACTAAGCAAATAAAATGCATCTTTTACTCTCACAAGACTCATAAATTCGAGAGTTATTGGTTTAATCCGGATCAATTAAAAGTTATTATAAAGAAGGTCGATGTTGACGGGACTGCTATTACTCTGGATGAAAAATCGGGTGAAATAAACACCAGAGATGAAAGTGATTTGAATAGTATAGGCATAAAAACCCCTAAAAACACATCATTATCTAGGCTAAAAAAAGACTACTTAAATCGTCAGGTAATTTTGAAATCCTGTGATTATGAGTTAGGAAAACAGAAGTCAACGTTTGAAAAAAACGAAAACAAATCCTCTCAAAAGATTAACGCGCATTTAGATTTTGTACCGCCAGTGTTAACGGTGATTGATGTAAAACCAAATGATGAAAAAACAACTTACAATCCAAAGACTGGGAATCAAAAGAAAATAAGATCGTTTTTCTTGTTAAAGTGCAAATGGTACAATCCTTCATCAGGTGCTTTTTCAGAAGATTTTTTGCCAATTGAAGCTATGAACCTAATTCACGAAGATTTCTCTATAGATAGTGTAAAAAATTTCATTTTAGACAAAAAATTATTGCGATTAAATTTAGATCAACCTATTGAGCTTGAAAGTAAGGTTAAAATAAATCATACTTATATTCAAGGAATTGATTTAATATTTAATCACTATAAATATAAATTGAAATATTTTGACTTTTTCAAGAATAGTTATTCTGAAATAGATTTATCTAAAGTAGATTTAAAACGTACTCATACCAGTTTTGATGATATTATTTTAGAAAAAGTGCCAGAGTATAAAAAAGACAAACAAGATTTTACATCTGTCAAAGATTATGAATTTGATAAAGGACAATACTACAGAATAACCTATAGCGATGTTTTGGGAAGGGTGACAAGAAGGGTCATTTTTGTTAAAGAATATATTAAAGAAAAAATCGTAATAGCCGATTGCTTACTAAGAAATGGAGAGGAGAGGCATTTCAGAATTAAAGACGGTATACTGAAAATAGAAGCATTAAATTCTTGTTATTTTGAAGATTCTGAAAATTTTAAAGATTCCGATCAAGAGCAAAAAATGGTTTTAACTGATAATAAGTAACTTAATTTATAAAAAAACGGAGGTTTAAATCCTCCGTTTTTTAGGATTGATACACACTATTCCCGGCACCATAGTAATTAGAATAGATATGTTGATAGATCGTAACCGTTTTAAGGCTTACTTCTTCATCGGTATAAACTTCTTGAGGAAGCCATAACAATTGATTGTAAATCTCACTTTTTACTTGTGCCGTAACTTCTCTTTTTTCTCTCCAACGGTCAATTTTCAATTTCTCAGCCTTCAGTTTTTCAAGTGTTTCCTGAGCTACTTTTTTAACTTGTTTGAGGTCTTTACCTTCAAGCTCTTTGCCTTCTCTAAGCAAATCAAAAATGGCCAGTGTCTCTTGGTCCGTAAGATTTTCTCTAATGGCTCGTTGCTCCTCAAAAGTCAAATCTGTAACATAATTACTCAGTTTGTCAAACGTGGCAATGGTATCTTCTAAGGATTTACCCATATTATATTCGGCTACAATCTCTTTGTATCGCTCATAAAAATCCAAACGTAACGGATTTTCTTTCAGCATTTGTTGTAGTTTTTGATCTATGGCCTGTTGTAAATCATAGACTACCGTATTTTTATTTGGCGCTTTTGCAAAAGCTGCTTTCAACTTTTCAAAATCCAATTTACTTAAATCAACATAAACTTCTTGCTTCGGTTCATTTGCTTCTGTTTTTTTCAAGTGCACACTATCGTTCACAATACTTTGCAACTGCATCATAATCTCGGTCACATCTGCCGATTTTACATTTTGATTTAGTAAACTGTAAATGGCATCAATAGCATTAAACTCTTTGATGTAAGGCTTAACTTCTTCTTCTGGAAATAATGCTTTGTATTTTCTAAACACAGAACGAGCCATCATTTCAAAACTGGTGCGGGTCGTTTCATTTAAGCAAATGCAATCAGCTGCCTTCTTTAACAAACCTATTTTGTCCATTGGCTTTACATCAAATAGATCTGAGAGTTTGAAATTTAACGTTATCAAATACGCCTCAACTTCTTTGACACCCTTTTTCAATTCCTTTACCAGATCTGCAATTTCCTCAACAGCTTTTCCACTGCCTGCACTTTTACCTTTACCACCTTCTCCGTAAATAGAATAAGCCTGTTCTAGTTTTTTATAAACGTTTCCGTAATCGACGATCAAGCCATTTTCTTTTTCATCATCATAAACGCGGTTTGCCCTCGCAATGGTTTGCATCAACGTATGGCCTTTGATTGGCTTATCCAAATAGACCGTTGATACACATTGTGCATCAAAACCAGTAATCCACATGGCGCAAACAATGGCTAATCTAAAGGGATTTTCTACATCCTTAAATTCCTTTTCCAGATTGCGCTCCACCATTTTACGACGGTGTTGCTCAATGTCTAAATTCATTTTGCGGAATTTATCCACTTCATTTTGCTCGCTGCTCACCACCACGCAAACTTCCGTTTCTGCAACCTTATTGTATTTGCGTCGTAACTCTTGTACTTCTTGTTGGTCTTGTGCTTTTGAAATCCGTCCTTCCAATTCTTTTAAATACTGAGTCCAATATTTAATGACCAATTGATGCATGCGCACTGCTGTTGGTTTATCAAGTGCCACATACATAGCCTTTCCTTGATAGCCTCTTTCGTTGAAATGCCAAACCAAGTCTTTTGCAATGTCATCCAATCTGCTTTCGGCGGTAAGGATTGGGTAATTTTTTTGAAATAAATAAGCTAATTTTTTCTTTTTATCTTCGTCAATATTTTCGTCTTCCAATACATCAGCCATTTTTTCATCCATCTCAGGATTGTCTATCCCTAATTTTTCTCCTCTGTTAATATAGAGTAATGGTAGTGTAGCTTCATCTTCGATAGCACGTTTGAAATCGTAAACCGAGACATATTCTCCGAAAATATTTTTTGTTAATTCTTCTTCGTCTTTAATGATAGGTGTACCCGTAAAACCTAAAAATGAAGCGTTTGGTAAACCGAAAAAACGCATATTTCTGGCATAGGTTCCACCTTGCGTACGATGCGCTTCATCTGAAATTACGATGATATTTTTACGATCTGTAATCAGCGGATATTCTGTTTCTTTTTCTGGATCAATAGAAAACTTATGGATTAAGGTAAACACATAACGGTGATTTTCAGCGAGCAATTCCCTAAGGTGATCTCTTCCTGAGATCCCTGTTTTTTTACCTGCAACAATATTCTTATCGTTTACTATACCTGCTCCGGAGAAAGTATCGTATAATTGATTTTCCAGTTCTGTTCTATCGACAGCAATCAAAAATGTATAAGCACCTCCAAATTTACGATGTACTTTTTCGCAGAGAAAAACCATAGAATAGGACTTTCCACTACCTTGCGTATGCCAATAAACTCCTAATTTTCCTTGAAGATCTTCAATATTTCTAACGTTTTCTAATACTTTGTTTACTCCAATATACTGGTGATTTTTGGCCATCAATTTGACCACGTCTCCACTATTTTCATCAAATAATAAAAAGTTTTCAAACAAATCCATTAAACGATGCGGTGCACAAGTACCTCGAAGCATAGTATCTAAACTAACCACTCCTTCTTGCTCTTCTTCAATACGTTTCCAATCCAAAAAGAATTTGTACGGACTTGTAACAGTACCTACTTTACTATCCACACCATTGCTCAATACAATAAATGCATTGGAATGAAACACCTGTGCAATGGTATCTTTATAATCTTTTATATTGTCGTTATAGGAATTTCTTAAATCGGTATGGTGGCCTTTCAATTCGAAAAAAACTAAAGGAACGCCATTTACAAACCCAATTACGTCAGGACGGCGGCTGTACAATTCTCCGACAATCTCTAATTGGCGGACCGCTAAAAAATGATTGTTGGCGTAATTATTATAATCAAAAATTTTGAGTTTCTTTTTTATTAGTTCGCCTGTAACGTTGGTATAGACTACGGGAATCCCGTTTTTGAGCAACTCATACTTGTCCTTATTGATACTCGCCAAGGTTTTATCGGCGACTTTTTGAGCCAGAATTTCATACGCCTGTTCATAGACAGAAATAGGTAAATCGCTATTTAAGTTAGCCAAAGCCTGGATAACATAGCGTTTTAGAATGACTTCCGATTTGTTCTCACGGCCTAATAAACCTTGTTCGCCAAAAGTTTCTTTTGTCCATGCGGTAACCACTTTCCAACCCAACTCTTCCAATACATCGTGAGTGGCTTGTTCTATAAGGGCATCTTCTGAATATTCGTAGCTCATATATTATTTGATATAAGGTAATTTTAGTCCAATTTTATAAACATCAAAATATCGTTCAATTTCAGTAGCTTTTAAATTTACATTAGATAAATTATCCAATCCGTTTTCTTGGTCAGGATGGATAATTAAACAATCTATTATTTCGCCTTGTTTTTTATCTAATGCATCATATATATTTCGCAAACGTGCATAGCCGCTAACTTGACGAATATCTTCATCATGACTACCGTTTAAATATGTCATTTTATATTTAGCATCTATAACCATTTGGTAATCATTCGATTTCAGTAAAAAATCAAGTTCGTTTCCATAATGTTTATATTGAAATTTAACTTGATTGTGAAAGCGGTCTTTTAATAAACCCAAAGCATATAACTCGAACAATTTACTCATATCTATCCAGAAAGGAGGTGTTTTAATTGTAGCTTTCTCTGTGTTAGAAATGTTATAACCGAATCGCTTTAAAATTTGCTTTGCTAAATGAATTGCAGGTTCATACTCTTTATAAAATGCGTTTGTTTTACTGTGCTTAATTTCGTTTAAATCAATTTCATCTGAAACTTCATGAAAAGCAGGATTTATGTAATTAAATGTATCCTGTAAATCTTTATTATTTGTAAAATTGGGATAATGTGGTAAATATCTTTTTACGAAAGTTAATGCTTTTTTTAATAGCCGATTTTCTTTGTTATTTAAACCAAATTCATCATAGCTGCAATACGTATAAAGTTTTTTATTTTGTTGTAAATTGAGTTTAATCGATTTACCCACAAGGATTTTTCCTTTTACTTTACTATGTAGGTTTTGCTCTACTTTATAGTATGATTTCTTTAACCCTTTGCGAACAATCGTTTTAATTAAGCTCAAAAATTCTACTACCAAAAAAGGCGTTAACAAATCTTGTTTCTGTTTAATTTCAATAGTAGGCAAATCCCATTTTACCTCAAAAAGTTCATTGATTTCCTTTGCTACATCAGCATGACGTAACGATGAAAAAAGCATTTTAATAAAATCAACTTCTTTATTTGAATCGTTAAGTTTGGGGCCTACGTGCAATGCTGACTGGTTTGTTTGAATCCAATCAACACCAATGAAATAACCAGTTTTTACACTAAAGGAATTAAGAACTGTGTGAGATTTTCTAATAGAAAAACAGGGTAAACTAGTATCTTTACCTCTATGACTTTTAACAAAAAGAGTCTCATAAAGATCCGTGGGTAAAACAAGTTTATCATCCTGAAATGATTCCTCGTCATGCTCTCGATATGTTAGTAAATTAACACTCAAACTTTGCTATTTTTTCAATTTCAACTTTTGCTGTTTCAAGTAATAATCCGTCTTTTATATATTCATTCAAGATTGGAATTATCTCATACTTTAATCGCATTTCTAGTTCTACTTTCTGTTCATCTGGGGTTCCATTTTGTAACAAGAAATAACTATGTCCTAGTTGTACCTCTTTATGATCAAAATCTGAAGCTAGAAAATCCGAATTGACAATTTCTCCGTCTTTTTCTTTGATAAAAAGATTGGCTACGTTATTAAATAATTCTTTACCTTTTACTGAATTAATGACGTCTTCATTAGGTAAAATGTCCACAAAAGCAAAACGTCTTTTTATTGCATAATCAATATGACCGACGCTTCTATCCGCTGTATTCATTGTTCCTATTATAAATAAATTATCAGGTATCGTTATGGCGTTCTCTCCATTAATATCATACATACTTTGTACAGGTTTGTTACGATACTCCAAAGCGTAGATCAACTCTCCTAAAACAGATGGAAGATTCGCTCTGTTAATCTCATCAATAATTAAAACATAATTTTCTTTTGAAGCTGCAGCTATTTCTGCAAACTCTGCTATAATCTTGTTTTTTGCTTTATAGAAAATATTTCCATCTTCGTCTACTTCAGAAACAATTCCTCTTACAAAATCTTCATAGGTATAAGAAGGATGGAATTGAATCAGTTTATAACGTTCCGGAATATCACCTCCTAAAAGATCAAAAGTTAATTTTTTTGCTGAAAATGTTTTTCCTGTTCCCGGAGGACCCTGCAGAATAACTTGTTTTTTATATTTAATAAGTTCTATGATTTCATTCATCTTTTTATACTCTTTACTATTTTGAACTTCTCCAGAAAGGATTTTTTTTACTAAATCAAAAAATGTTTTGTCTTTCAATTCAATAATGGTATTTTGGATAATAGACGACGAACCTAAATGTTCTAAAATACCAGGAATATTTATTCCCTTCTCATTGACATCCTCCCAACCTTCTAATGACAGGCGTTGTCCCCATTCGCCCATAAAACCATTTTCAACTGTCAAATCTTCATAGATACAGGGAGCATCTGTGAAAATTACGATTTCACCGTCATCATTCCTTGATCGATTTCTTATTAAATCAGCCAAAGTAGTTTCTAAAGTACTTTCAACTTCTGTTTCAACAAACGTTGCATGTCCAAAAAACTTATTTTGATTATAAAGGAGCACCTTATCACCGGGTTTTATTTTTTTAGCGGCATTAAGAGTTTGCGTTACTGTTCCTTGTTTTTGAACTGTATATTGAAAATACATTACAAAACTATCATTTTCTAAATCATAATTTATTTTTTCTTGTTCGTAACCATTTACCACCCAGTATTTTGTATCTTGGCTTACAACTTTGTATTTGCACATACAAGCATCATAAAGATCTTTAATAGTAATATTTAAAGGTTTTATGATATTACTTGTTGCTTTTAAAATAGAAAGTGTCTTATCTTTTTGAGATTGCCCTTTTCCAATAAATGCAGTATTGTCTTGAAAACGACTTACAATTCCTTCTTCACAGTTTTTAATAGGATATAGTTTGAGTAATCCGTTATCAAATTGCAATTGAATATCATACGAATCAAGATTTATTGTTTGTTTAGGCAAAAAAGTCTTGATTTGTCTAAAATTATCCTGATTGGTAAAGGTTCCTGGATCAAGTAGATCTTTTTCTAATAATTCTGGTTCCACTTCCAATTCAAAAAAAGCTTTTCTTTCTCCACCAGTAGACCTTGTCGATTTTACAATTAAATCTATTGTTAACTTAAAAAATTTAAAAGCAATTAAGTCTTTTGTTTTTAGGCCTGTATCACGACTAATTATATCGAAATCGAGCTTGTCATTATTACCACCAGGCATTTCACCCCATTCACGGGCTTTCCATAATTGAATGCGATTCCCACCAATTACGAAAGCATAATCACCTATATCAATACCGTTAAACCATGTGCTGCTTTTAGGAGCTTGGTAATAACCATCTTCTATTTGCCTTAAATCATATTTATCAGATATTTTACCAAAAAATATTTTCATTTTTACTACTTTAATTTTTTAATTAACCTACTATTGTAAATCAAGGATCTCCCGCTCATCGTCCTCGGCAATAAAATATCCTGTGGCTCTTTGAGTACGGAGGGTGTTTGGTTTTTAATATTCTTTATTCCACTCAGGCAGTTTTCCGTGAGTTTCATAAAAACGTTGTAATATAACAGCTTCTACAAAACCGGGTAAATCATTGTTTTTATCATCTACGGTTACAAACCAGTAGATATCCAAGCCGTCAATGTTTTCCTGATCCATCTTCATGTCAAAATAAACTTGTCTTTTTACGCCTTCTTGTTTATTGTTTAATCTGCCACGTAAAAGTTGAGATTTAAATGAACCGTCCTGGAGAACTGTGCCGGACTTGCCAATGTAAACCAAATCGACTTTTCCTTTTGCCAAACGGAGTATGTAATAAACACCGGGTTTTTCAGGAACATTTTTGCTTAATTGAGCTAAGTTATCTCCTTTTCTAAAAGAGAAATTTCCACAATTTTTATACTTTGTAATATCTTCAAACATAATATTGTGTTTTTAAATCCCTAATTCCTCCACAGCCGCCGGTACAGCCATTTTATCCACATCAATCATCCCACTCATTAACCTTGGCAATAAAATATCACGAGCTTCTTTGAGAAGACGATTTTGGTTTTGGAGATTTTCAATACTATTAAATAACGGTATTATTAAAGAATCAAAGTTCAATTGGATTTCACTTTTAGGGTTTAAAATCAAAATATCTTTTAAACTCGAAATAGTCAATGCTTTTTGGCTTGAGCCAATAGCAATGTTTTTCAAATTAGATTGAAAATTTTCATTTTTGAAACAAGAAATGAGGTATGTTGAACTAATTAATTGACTATTTTTCAACCAAATCAAATTACCATCTTTGAAATAAAAATCACCATCACTATCTGTTATTAAATAGGGATATCCTAAAGTCCCAACAGCAGTTACCAAAATATCACCTGATTTGGGTAAATCAAATTTATTTTTGATCTCTTCAAATTTATTTTTCGAAATATAAAGCAAATCATTTAATGCTTCATTTTTACTTTTTAGAATAATCTCTTTACTTCTATAGAATGGTATTCCCTCTTCAACATAATCAGATAGAAATATACGTTTACTGGATGTTATTTCTAATAATTGACCTAACTTAACTTTATCCCACCCCTCAGGCAATCCCGTTACCTCATTAAACACCGCCGTTTCATAACCAGGAAAACGCATTTTTACAAACCATTCCTCATAGGTGAGTTGGGCTTTTTCTTCCAGTAATTTGATGCGCTTCAGATTGTTCTCTATCAAATCGTCATAGCCTGATAAGATAGAGGCAATTTTGCGTTGGGTTGAGAGTGGGGGAAGCTCGATTTCTATATTTCTAACGAATGTTGTATCAGCTCTTTGTCTACCAGATGCACCAACCATACTTCCAATTGCTTTATCTTTAAACCAACTATTCAATGTTAGATAATAAATAAAGTCCGTATCTGTTATCCCTTCCTTTCCTCTAAAAATAAAATATTCAGTAGATCCAAAACCTGGTTTTCCATTTAAATTTTTTGCTTGTGAAATTTTACCATTTTGTAAACAAGGAGTAATTCTTGCAAATAAAGTATCCCCTTCTTCAAACTTGGCACCTCCACTCGTAAGTGGTTTTTCTTCTTTTGGTTTAACATATTTTTTGCCGCTATCAATAGCCTCCATAGGAATGAAAGGATAAGTTGTACCCTTCTTCATTGAAATTTTAGGTGGAAATTGAACTACATCACCAAAATTAACTTCTTTCCAACCTTCTCTCATAATTGCACACTTTGAATTTGTTGCATCAATCGATTTGCTTCTTCATTCAAAGTAGCAAGTTCTCCATGAATTTCAGTCATACGTCCTTGGTAATCAAAGTCCATATCAAGTTCTACCACTACGCCTACATAACGACCAGGAGTCAAGCTGTAATCTTGGGCAGCAACTTCTTCTAAATCCACTATTTTGCAAAGGCCATCTACATCTTCGTATTTTTCTGTTGGAAATTTTTCGTTAAACCAAATATTGTCTTTGCTTACTTCGGGTTTTTCGCCACGAAAGAGTTGCATGATGGCGGTAAGTCCTTCCAATTGTTCCTCGCTGAAATCGTTGATGGTAGTCGTAACCTTACGGAAAGTGTTGCGCGCATCGATCATCAGGATTTTGTTTTTGTTTTCGGGCTTTTTGCCTTTGTTGTAAAACCATACGTGGCAGGGCAACGAACGGGTATAGAAAAAGTTGTTTCCCACCGAGACGATACATTCCACGTCGCCGGTTTCAATCAACTGCTGGCGGATGCGCTTTTCGGCATTTCCGGCATCAGTAGCCGAGGAAGCCATGACAAATCCGGCACGTCCCGTTTCGTTCAGATACGAATGAAAATACTGCATCCAGAGGTAATTCCCGTTGCTTACCGTACCGTTTCCAGTAAGAGGTGCTCCAAAAGGTAGGCGTTCGTCATCGGCAAGGAATTTGTTTTTGGCATCTACTTTATCCACATTAAAGGGAGGATTAGCCATAACAAAGTCGCACTTTTCTGTAAGATTATGTGGGTTAGTATAAAAGCTGTTGCCTTCAATGATTTTGCCTTCAATCCCGTGAATGGCTAGGTTCATTTTGGCCAGTTTGGCGTTGTTGCTTTTCAACTCAGTTCCATATACCGTAATGGCTTCGTTGACACTTTTGTTTTCGTGATCTTGTATAAAATGAGCCGTTTGCACAAACATACCGCCCGAACCACAGGCAGGGTCATGTATGATACCGTGATTGGGCTGTATGAAATTGACAATCAGGTTTACCAAGGACGGAGGCGTAAAGAATTCTCCACCTTCCTGAGCACCGGCACCCTGCATGGAGAATTTCATCAAGAAAAACTCATAGATGCGCCCAAACACATCGCCTTTGGCATGACGAACCGCATCTTTGTTGAATACTCGCACCAAATCGCGCAACAATTTATCGTCGAATTCCTGATAGCTTTTAGGAAGAATACCTGCTAAATCGGGATATTCAGCTTCAATCAATTTCATGGCATTGTTGATGGCCTCGGCAATATCTTCACTTTCGGGAAGCGCAGCCAAATGATCGTATTTGGCTTTTTCGGGCAACATAATGGCACCTGAAGCAGCGTAATCGTCTTTGGTCGCTTCACGTTGTACACCCGTTCGAGGATTGATAGGCAATGAATTGGCTATAGCAATTTTGGCATCTTCGTAACGGTTTTGCGCAAAGCGTAATAGTACTAATCCCAGTAAAGGGTCTTTGTATTCAGCAGCCGTCAATTTGGAGTTTCCCCTTAGTTCGTCAGCGGCATCCCACAATTCTTTTTCTAAATTCTTTATTTGTTCTTGGGTCATGAAATATTGTAAAAGCGTGTATTTATACGGATTCTTTGTTGATTGGCTAAAGTAACTAATTATTTAAGAACGACAATTGAGGGAAACCGTAAAGAGGGTGAATATAATTACAAATAATTAGCTCTTAAATCTAAAAGTGTCTGGTTTCTAATAATCTAAATTTATTTTGTATGATTAATAAAAATATGTTCTTTATGATATTCCAGGTTCTTCATTTCAAGTTGATGATCATTATGAATTGTCAACACTCCATCGATACCATTAAGTGAAAGATCATTCTCTATCGCAAAAATTCCTTTATCGAGCATCACATGATGATTTGGGCACAAACAAATTATATTACCAGGCTGATCTTTACCATTATGTGGTTTACCTAATGGTTTAATGTGCGCTGCTTCTGCATATTTAACTCCGCGAACAGAAATTTCAATACCACAAATTTGACAAGTATAATTGTAAAGGTCTTTTATTTCTATACATAGTTTAGTGTCCCTAACAATTCTTAAAGTTGTCGTTGGAACTCGTTTTGATTCTTCAGAACCACTTGATAATGTCTTTTTAACTATAGATAGGTCTTTACTTAATGGAGTGATTTTTTCTAATCTAAATCTACATATCATGAAGCCATCTTTTCCTTTTTCTTCGAAATGATCAGTAACGCTGTACAAACCTCCATATTGATAACCAACTTTAGGGCTATATGCTGATTTATGCTTAAGACCACGTGATACTCTTACCGGTAACCCGTGCATTTCGCTTACAATAAGTGCTTTGTTTCCAGTAGCATCCCAACTTTGATCTTTTGTGTGTTTTTTTGAACCATCTTCCCTGCCACCTTCACCAGTATAAATAATTTCATTCCCTAGATCGTAGTCATCTACATAACCCCCATTTAAGACAATTGATGAAGCACCTACTGAAGGATTTCCGTCTATACCATTAACTGGTTTCAAATGTATTTCAGCATCTCTAAGTTCTTGTCTATCCTTGAAGCTAGCTCCTTCTTTAATTCCTTCAATATCCCCGAATAGGTAATTTGGCATAATTTATAATGTTTTACATCCCGCATCAAGCAGAACTTGGTATGTGTTATCTAGTGAATTTTCTTTTGGAACAAATATGATCTGCCCATCTCTACCTCTGGTTAATAATACTCGGTAACTATTTTTTCGTAATTTTTTTGAATCTTTTGCTTTCCTATTTGGAGATATATCATTCCATCCTGAATTATAAATCCAATCTGCATCCCATGCTAATATTGGCATATCCAATTCTAATCCTTGACAAGCAAATTCAGTAACAACGCTATTCAGATTTCTACAATAGAATATATGTTTATCATCAACATAATACTGTGAAAATGTAAAAGTAGGAGTCGATGTATATCCATTCATTATTCCATATTTCGGTAGAATTTTACTTTTTGAACTAGCAATAATCCCAAACGTTTTATCAGGTTCGTCAAAATACTTATTTCTAACATGACATTTAGCAAGTTCAAGTTCTCTTGTCACATAAACTGGATAATCCTCATCTAATAAATTCTCCATCATTCCTTTTGATTCGGTAATTTTGTCTTCCAATAAGTATTCAACCCATTTTTGAAGTGTTAAAGCTTGATGCGTTCTTAATGAAGTTGTTAAATTAAATTCATTAACAACTTCAAGCCCTTGTTTAACAAAATTGCTTTTAAGTTTTTCAGGACAATGTACAGTCCATTTTGTTTTTGATTGATTTAATGCATTAGACCATAGCTCCATTCCGCTTTCCTCACCTAAATGTATTTCTTGTCCTTCTCCAATTAAACCAATCAATAAACAATGTGATTTCTTATTGGCGATATTGATAAAGTCTGTTGGTTCAGCATTTGTACTTTCTCTATGAGAATTAGTTACTTTATCAGCATCCCATGCGCGTTGTGCTTCATCATAAATAATCACATTCTCAGATGGAATTTGGTTTGAATGAGCATATTGCTTTAAGAACCCATGTACAGATTGAACATAATTTCTATTATCTAAATTAAATTGGAGCACTTGGACTAAAGGCCCATTACCCGATAAAAAGACTGCTTTTTGTTTTTTATTTTGTAAATGAGTTTCAAATACAAATTGCAAACCTACAAGAGTTTTACCCGCACCAGGAACACCAGTAATCAGAGCCAAATGATGCGAATTTTTAACTTCAGATTGTTTTGCAATTTGTTCTAATTTGGTAAGGGTTAATGGAATACCTGCGCTACTTGCTTTTTTTATTTGAGGAAAATGTTTTTCTTTAAACAGCAATTGTGCCGATTGAATTAGTGATGGTAGCGGCGCATATTCACTTTCAAACCAATTATCAATATTCATAAATCGATCTTTAACGAGATCAAGTAATAATAAATGAAGATTATCTCCTGAAAGTATTTTAACATCATCTACAGTATGCGAAATTTCATTCCCAGCAGCTAAAACTAAAACAGGCACAACATTCAATTGGTGAGATTGCTCGTGATAGTTCCTTAAATCACGAGCATAGTGTTTTGCTTGATCAATTTGAGCATGATTTTCTTTAGAATACCCTTTAAATTCTAATACAACTAAGTTGTTTCCGCTAAGAATTAATACATCTGGCCTACGTCCTCTTTCTCTAGGTAATTCATATTCAAATACTAAAAATGTATTTTTAGCGAGGTCCTCTGGCAACATTAATAATGTAAGTTCCCGTTTCAAAATAGTAAAACAATCAAACCAGGCTTTTCTTTGAGAATAACTGGCTGGTTCTTGCATACAATCTAAGTGATGCTCCATCAACAGGGTGCCCCAAGTAGCCACTTCAACCTCAAGAAAGGATTGAATTGAATAAACTGTTCTCGCCGTTTTATTATTTTCCATTTAATGCTTTTATAAATGGAATATCAGCGGGAGCAAATTTAAAGTTTACAAAGTCAGACTTTTCCACCCACTCTATTTGGTCGTGATCGTTAAGCACTATATTTCCAGAAACATGTTCACATTCATATGCCTTCAGCAAAATAATTTTGTCTTCATAATGATGTTCATTTTCCATGAAAAATTCTCCAACTCTCACAATAATTCCAAGCTCCTCCTCTAACTCTCTCTTTAAACATTCCTGCGCTGTTTCTCCTTCTTCAATTTTACCTCCTGGAAATTCCCAAAAACCACCAAGATGTTTGTTTGGCGATCGTCTTGCAATTAGGATCTTTGATCCATTTCTTATAATTGCAGCAGTTACTTGATCCGTTTTGTTTAAATCTTTCATTAATTTAATATTCTGTATTAATAGCGATAAAACTATTCGATGTCATCTACTCAATGTATGAAAGAAATAGATTATTTAATTTACCGCAAACGAATATAAGAAAAAGAAGTAGTTTGTAATCCAATTCGAGAAAATAAAGTACGAAAAATATGCCAAAAACTAAAAGCCTATTTGCTGTTTTGATCTATACTCTAGTAAAAGGATGAAATAGGCCTTTCATTATCGCTTCGGACATTTACGGCCTTTATTTTATATGAAAAATAAATCATGTTGAGCCCCGTCCCAAAAAAAAACCTATTCATATTATAATAGGTTTTTCTTATTTTTAATTTTTTTAATTTTAGTAAAAATTAGCTATTTTTTTTCAAAAAGTAAAAGGACAAAGACATTAATAATTCTTACAACAACGCACGGAATACCCCTCCCCATAAATCGTAGGATAGGCATAAGTATAAACCTGTGGAATGTTGCTATCTATAACAGAAGTGCCCGTGATGTAGCCATGGGAATCCACACTCCACCATTCACTATGGTATCCTAACATCCATTGGACTTGAATTTTTTCCCATGTCGGCCAACTTCCATCATAATTGCGCCGCCCACCCGGAAGTGCAGTAAAGCCAGTACTATTTGTTAAAGTTGGTATCACTCCATCAAACGTTAGCCAACCTGTTGTGGCTTTTAACATGTCTACATTACTGCCAATTGATAAATCTTGTAGAAATGACCACTCGATATCCCAACTCACATGCCAACCTTCTGGGGCTAAACCACGTAAATCATTCACCGCATACGCATTGTATAACTTGCCGTACACTTTTCCGTTTGCTGTATTGTTTTCATAATAACACCAAGCTCCAGTTGTTAATCCTGCCCATTGATTAGCATCTTGGACTTGCGGGATTGGGTCGCCGTTTCTATATTTGGATACATTCAGGTTTTTTTGCATCCAGTATTGGTTGCCAATTTTTACATAAGGATAGACATTGCCATCAATGTCTGTAACAGTAGGTGTTGTTGCCATTGAAATTACTATAGAGGCAGTTGCTGTACAACCCGCTGCATCAGTAACTACCACTGAATAATTTCCATCAGTCAGGTTATTAACTGTAGAACCAATAGTAGCATTACTCCATAGATACGCATAAGGAAGCTGCCCTCCTGTAGCTATGGCTGTGGCGCTATTTCCATTTACTGTTGCTGTGATTGCTATAGTGGAGTTTACACAAGAATTATTACAATCAACAATAGTGCTACCTTTTTTTTGAAAACAAAATTCAATCTCTTTATCATATTGTGTCCAGTCAGTCAGCATTGCAGTAGAATTGAATACAGCTTTTAAACGATCAGTATCACTTACAAACTGCAATAATTTACCAAAAAATCCTGCTTTTATTTTGTCAATCCCATATTCTTTTGCACTTTGTGTGTTACAATTAATTATTAAATCAAGTAAAACTTTAGATTTACTCAAAGTAAATTTTAAAACATCAATGCTTAATTCATAAGCTGATATAGAATGATTCGAATATTTTTCTATACTTTTAGAAATACTTATACCCCCTAAATTACCTTTGTAAACAGTTTCACCAATTGTATAATAACATTTTTTATTATCTTTTAACAGTTTTGATATTGCAGGCGAGAATACACCTATAGCATTAACTGCAATTGTTGCGGTATTATAAATAGCTGCTTGTTGGTTTTCTGCGCTATTATCAAAAGATAGACCGCTTTTTGCCTTTAAAATCCACTTCCCATCTTTTGAAATATTAAACCTGGCTGTTTGCCCATCACTTTTGGTTTCTTGAAAAACGTTGTTTTTAAATTCTTGAAATAAGAAATAAGATTTATCCAAACCTTGCGCTATCCTATTCTCAATGAAAACACCTTTTTCATCATAAAGTCCGACCGAATAGGACGCACTACTTAATAAATTCGTGACAGAAGCAGTTGAGTTTTCAGCTCTAAAATCTAATGGCATTTTGTATTCATTAATCTTTTGAAAAGTAATATTTTGTATTTCAATAACCTTATCTAAAACCGTTTGATTTGCTAAAGGATCAAGGTCTCCAATGGCTATACTTTTTTCTATAGCTTTTTTATAGGTTTGAAACTCTGGCAAATTCTTAATGTATGTATAAGCTTCTTCTTTGGCTTTTACTGAAAGATCAAATGTCCAAGGGTGCATCATAACCAAAGCTATTGCAGTGGTTTCAGAATTCATTACAATTTCGTTCCCAACTATCGGATTAAAATAACTCAACATAACTATATTATCTTGACTATTAGTTGCGAAGGCCAATTCTAATGAGTTGACGTTAAATGTTTCAATATTTCCTTGATTATTAGAAACATTTGAGTTTTCAGTGAATAGAGAAGTAAGTTTTAGATTATTCACATTAATAGTAGACCCTTCTGGTAATTCAACATTAACTTTTATTTCTTTTAGTACTGATTGTTGTTGTTCCTCAGGATTCAAGATATTATCATCCTTAGAACAGGCTACTATTACCACTAAAATTATTAGGAATAATAAAAATATAATTTTTTTCATAATAATATGGTTTTAAAACCATAATTTTTAGTAGGAAATCATCAGTAGAATGTGGGCTTTTTAAAATATAAAATACTATTATTCATAAATATATTTTTTAAAAAAATTAAACGAAAGTATTCAGAAGAGTAAGTAAATACATTACAAGTGTGTAAGTTGAATATTTATACCAAAATAGTTAATATTCGCAATTAACTCGTCAAAATAATTGTACTTTATTGCTATGCAAATTTAATTATTAAAAAAAACATAAAACATTAATTAACAGATGTTTAACTTATAATTTAATTGAAAAAATATATCCTAAAGATTAATATAATTTAGGTCGGCACAAATTCTTTTGCTACGGAATCAATACCATAACATTTTAGAACAAACACAAAAGGGAACCCTAGATATTACTAATTGGTTGTTATGGTTTTTTGAAAACCTCTTAACGGCCTTGAATGTAACAAATAGTACCTTAGAACATGTACTATCAAAAGCTAGTTTTTGGGAAAAACAAAACAACACATCATTGAATTAAAGACAAAAATTATTTCTTAATAAGATGTCAGATGGATTTGATGGAAACTGACCGCTACAAAATGGGCAAAGATTACAAAATGTGCTCCTGATACCGCTTTAAGAGATATTCAATATCTACTTCAAAAGGGATCTTAATGAAAGATGATAAATACAGAAGAAGCACATCTTACATTATTATTATTATTATTATTATTATTATTATTATTATTATTATTATTATTATTATTATTATTATTATTATTATTAT
>NZ_JBDLZY010000001.1:498296-884111 GCF_040049085.1 Flavobacterium maritimum | reverse complement strand
ATTATTATTATTATTATTATTATTATTATTATTATTATTATTATTATTATTATTATTATTATTATTATTATTATTATGTAAAAAATTGCCCTAAACACTTAAAAATCTAAAAATCAATAGATTTTTTTTTAATCGGATAATTATACAGAAATTAGCATCAAATTTGACCAAAAATCAGGTAGTTTTTCTCTTTAAAAAAACCTGAAAAATCATTAAAAAGAAGACCGTTTTATTTATATCTTTGTAAAGTTCTGATTTTATTGATTAAAATTAGGAATAAGTACAGGGCAAATAACAAGCGATGATTTTTTCGCAATAAAGTTGCTAATTTCCGTAAAAAAATAAAAATTTTAATTCCTATACTGTACCTCACAAGCTATTAAGCACTATAAAATAAGGAATACTAATTTCTGTATCGGGAAGTAAATGATTATACAAGATCTAATTGGTGATTATTCAATTTCTGGAAGGAATCAAGATGAGAACCGTGAAGTAACCTATAAAGGTATTTTGAGTTTATCCTTAGATGAGAACAATCGAATTATAGCCAAATGGTTAATTAACAACTCAGACGAACAAAAAGGCTACGGTTTCTTTAAAGACAATATTCTGGTAATTAATTTTAGCTATAAAGGAGAAGACAACAAAACCTATAAGGGAGTCGCTGTTTATCGATGCATCACCAAAGACGTTTTGGATGGATTTTGGTCCGAAAAACATGGAAACCCGCTCTATTTAGGCACTGAACATTGTTTAAGAATGAAAAGCACTGAACAGCTAAACTAGATTGTATCACAGCATTATCTTATTTTTATTTTAAGGTATTCGTAAAAAATCGGAGGACTTTTATACTATTTTCAATTCCCAAGAAGCAAAAAAAATGGCAAAGTCAGAAACATTTGCCAAGTTTTAAAAAGGAACTCTTCGCAGAGCATAACAAGTAACTATTTGATAGTTTTGAGCTTTTGATTTATGATAAATCCGCTATATTAATAAGGATACTTTCCAATATAATTTCCTTTAGGAAAATAGTTGGCAACAAAAATATAACTCCCATCTTTACAAATAGCAACGCCTACCCCAACATCTGTTGTATTTTTCCATATCATTTGAGTATAATGCCCCACTGTTTTATAATTATTATACCCAATTTTAGAGTAGGAATACATTCGCTTTTCTTTATACCAGGCTTTAGACGCATCTACTGCTGTATAGACTGTTCCATTACCCATAAATAAATTTTCACCATACTTCGGATTTTGGCTGTGTTTGAGCGAACATTTTTTTGATGCTAATAAATTAGCATATTTTTGAGCAACTTTGGCAAGTTTTGGGTTCCAAGATAAATTAGGTACTCCAACTTCATCTCTAACAGAATTATGGTGTTCCATAAATTTATCAGCATCTTTAACGGATACTTTACTGCCCGTGTAACTTATTCCTTGAGCCTTTGAGCAAAACGCTACTAAAAACAATAGCCCCATTACTATCTTTCTCATAATTTTATAATTTAGTTAAGCAACTATTTTTATTTGACTATTATTCAAATCAAATTGTTTTATGACCAATATGAATATTTTCACAGACCCAGTTTCCAATAATTAGGCCACTTTCCTTTTCTTGAGTTTTAATCACAAATTCATTTTTAGAATACTGATCCAAAAAAGATTATACGCTACTATCTATCCTTTTTTGCTTATCGACAAGCTTATTGATTTTTTGTGATTGTAAACTTTATATTGTCTTCTACTTTGAACTTTCCAAAACCCAAAGCTGTTTCGTGTATACTCAAAACGTCTTTAAACATAAAAGCTGTTTCTAATTAAAGAAACAGCCTTTACTCACTTGAAACCACTCAAAACAAAACTATTTAATAGTGCTCACTTCAAAAGGAGCAGTCTTACTTTTTTATTAGTTTAGGCAATTTGTCTCTCATTATGATTTTATACATACTGGAAACTTACTTTACCTGAATGCTAACCTCAGTCGGTTTTAACCAGTTGCCACTAAACTTTACAGTTATAGGTTCCTTACCTCCCGTTGCCTGAACATACGCTACTAAATGACCATGAAACACTCTCTGAACATTATCGGTATAATCAGTCATATCAGTATTGTTACCTGCTTCCAATCCTAATAAAGTCCCTGAACCACTTACAGTACAAGTAACTTCATTATCCGAAAGCATTACAGGCAGGCCTTTTTCATCCAGTACCTGTACGATAACTTTTGCAACTCCTTTTTCTTTATTGATTGTGATGTTTTTTTCATTAATCACTAAAGCATGCGGCTGTTGGGAAGACAGTATCGCGTATCGGCTTACTATCTTGTTGTCATTGCTAAGTCCTATTGCTTCTAATTTGCCTGAAGTAAAAGGGATATCCCAGTAAATAACACCTGTTTTTTCATCGTAGTTTTTCTCCTCACCAACCACTTTTCCGTTTAATTCCAGACGGGCTTTGGCGGCATTGGTATAACAAACGACTCTAATCATTTGCCCTTCACTGTAATTCCATAAAGACCAGGCATCTTTAGAAAGTTCTGTATCTTTATTAGCCAAGTAAGTTCCAGCGTAAATCATTGGTTTATCTGACCATAATGATTGGCGGAAATACCCTCTTGGCTTAATAATCCCAGCAAGATCCACTAGTCCTGAGTAGAATCCTCTGGAAGGCCAGCTTCCTGATTCGCCCAAATAATCAATACCTGTCCATAAGAACTGGCCAAAAATATGCTCATTATTTTTTACGGCTAACCAAGGCTCCATGTTATGAACGTTCTCACTGCCGTAAATTACTCTGTTAGGGTATTTTTTGTGGTCAGTCAGGTATTTACTCTCTGTATAATTATATCCAGTAATATCCAAAGCACCCGGATATTCTGTTTCGTTTGACATGGCAACTCCTGCGAGCCCTGCTGTGGTAGGACGTGATTTATCGTATTTTTTTACTGCTGCCACTAAACGTTTGGCAATGGCTCCAAGGCGCATCGCATCTGGTGCATCCTTTTTATAACCACCATAGGCAGCTTGTCCAAATCCTGTATCTTTTCCGCCATCAAGTACTGGATGAGAATACGGATCATTTGGATAATCTACCTCATTACCGATACTCCATCCAAATACAGAAAGGTGATTTCGGTCACGACGTACCATATCTTCCAAATCTTTCTCGGCCCAATCAGCAAAAATATCATAAGAACCTTCAAATCCAGGAACACCTACGTTCCAACCCACTAGCCATTTACGTTTTGGAAACTCCCATTCATCATAAGCTTCATTAAGCACCAATAACCCCATTTCATCACATAGTTCATAAAAATCAGGAGCCTGTGGATTATGACTGGTACGTATTGCATTTACGCCTATTTCTTTCAATGTTTGTAATCTCGTTTTCCAAACTTCGCGAGGTACAGCTGACCCTAAAACTCCTGCATCATGATGAAGACAAACCCCTTTCATTTTCATCCATTTGCCATTAAGTGCGAAACCTTTATTAGGATCGAAAGTAAAGTTTCTAAAACCTGTTTGCGTTACCGTTTTATCAATTGCTTTTCCATCCTTTAAAACAGTCGTTTTTAACTGATACAGATTTGGATGCTCTAAATCCCATAACTTAGGATTTTTTACCTCAATCTTTGTTGCAAGTTTATTTGCTTTATTTGCCGCTACAGCAACTTTTTGAGAACTTTTTGCGACTACTTTTCCGTTAGAATCTAAAAGCTCATTTAGTACGGTAAGATTCGCTTTTGCAGCAGAATTATTTTCTAAATCTACTTCTACATTCAAAATTCCGTTGCTTTTAGTAACTTCTGGATAGGCATACACACCCCATTGTGCAATATGAACAGGATTTGAATAAACCAACCATACATTACGGTAAATACCCGAACCTGTGTACCAACGGGAATCGGCACTCTGACTGTGATCTACTCGTACCGCGATAGTATTATTTTCTCCGTATTTGATATAAGGTGTAGCATCATAAGCAAAAGAAATGTATCCGTTAGGGCGTTTTCCTAATGAGTGCCCGTTAATAAATACCTCACTTCTGTTGTAAACGCCTTCAAAATATAAGTACACTTTTTCTCCACTCTTACTTTTAGGGATATTTATGCTTTTTCGATACCAACCAATTCCTCCCGGAAGGTAACCCGTGCAACTCGCCAAAGTAGGGCTCAACTGCCCTTTTACGCTCCAATCGTGAGGCAAATTAACCGATTGCCACTTACTGTCGTCGTAAGATGTATTTTTAGCTTCCGGAGCATCTTGAAGAGCAAAGGTCCAGCTGTCATTAATTTTTTTTGAATCTCCAAATGATATCTGACTAAAAGCAGATAAGCAGGAAAAAATAAAAATTGGTAATAAGAATTTTTTAATAGCCATTATATATAATTTTTGTTATTCATTAAATCTAGTCTTGTGTATTAGCCTATTGTAGCGCTACTTTCCTACTGGTTTAATTCCCTCGTGGGTTGGTTTTATGAGTAAAATATTGCCAGCTGCATCAAACTCCATTTTATCGATACACACTTCCCTATTAAAACCAGCTGCATCTCCCATAGTAATTCCCTTTGGATAATTGAAGCGGTGGTAAACAATATACCATTCGTCCTTACCAGGGATTTGAATGATTGAATTATGACCTGTCGCATATATCCCTGCTTCTTTATCTTTTGCAATCACCAGATTGTTTTGTGGGATTTTAATTGTACCGAATGGAGAGTCGGAAGTTCCATAACGTACCCGATAATTTTCGCTTCGGGTATCGTCTTCGGACCATAAAAAGTAATATTTACCATTTTTGAAAAAGACAGTAGTCCCTTCACGGAAAGTATCATCGGGAGTCATGACTTTGATTGATTCCTGCTTGATAGAAATCATGTCCTCGTTAAGTTCGGCGCAAGCCATATAACCATTGCCCCAGTACAAATAACTTTTTCCTGTTTGTGGATCCGTGAATACATCTGGGTCGATTTGTTGTCCTCCCGAAACACCATTTGGCAACTTGTCTACCAATGGTTTTCCTGAATCTACAAAAGGACCTTCCGGACTATCGGCAACAGCCACACCAATTTTCTGACCTGCAGTAAAGTAGAAGTAATATTTATACGAGTTTCCAACCTTTTTCTCAGTAATACAAGGAGCCCATGCATTGTTCTTTGCCCAACTAACATCTTTTTCAAGGTCAAGAATAATTCCTTCATCAGTCCAATTCACCAAATCAGGTGAAGAGAAGGTTTTGAAGTAGGTTCCTGACCAACCGTCAAATCCATCACTGGTTGGGTAGATATAATATTTTGAAGTTTTTTCCGAATACAAAACATCGGGATCGGCATAAAAACCGTTCAAGGCAGGATTATTGGCAATCGCAGCAGTAACCGACCAGATTTCCGCCGGTTGTCCTTCTATTTTAACGGTATATTTTACGGCTCCTTTTGTAAAGTCTTGAGCAGCTTTGGGTTCAACGGTCACCCCTGCAAATTTTGTAAAATCAGGTCTAAATGAAGAAAGATTGGTTCCTATTTTTACTGGCAAATGAACTTGCTTCGTAGCATCGTCCGCTTTGATATTGGTTTTCTTAATCTCTTTAGCATCAGCCGAACTCATAATATCCTTTGCATTTCCCCATTTGCTTTCCAATCGAGCCAATTCTTTTGCTGTTATAGGCATAACCGTTCCGTGACGCGGGTGAAAATTCATCGAAATGGCATTATCGATAACAGCAAAGTTTTCTAAATCACTGGTTTTGGTAAACTGATACTTTCCTTTTGTATAAAGATCATACATCAGGATATAATCATTGGAATTATTCAGTTTGAAAACCCCGGCGCCTTCCACAGGATACTTGGTTTGCTGCACATATTTATCTCTCAAAACATAGCCACTGGTAAGTTCATCGGATACGGCAACTTTTATACCCGCTCCCGAACCTTCTGTTTTAAAAAACAAATGGTATTTATTGTCTTTGAAAATAATTTCACCGTCGATACAAGCTCCGTTCGTTGGACTAAAAAACAATTGCTTTGGCTCAGTCTCCAAATCGGTAAAATCAGCATTGGCGTAAGCATAATAAATTTTGTCAATATCATTTCCGTGCTGCATGGACCAATAAATCATATACTTGCCTTTTTGGGCATCATATATAGTTTGCGGTGCCCAAACTCGTTTCAGATTTTCATTGTTTGGATATTTCTTTTGAATATTGATAACCGTCGAACTCCAGTTTACCAAATCGGTTGATTTCAATAAAACCATTGCACGGTTAGAATCCCAACCTTTGGCAGAAACCATATCGGTCACCACCATATAGAACGTTTTTCCATCGGCTCCTCGCAAAATATGTGGATCTCTAATTCCTCCAGTCGAACTGATTTGTTTGGAATCGATAACGGGCTGATTGTTATTCAGTGCTCTAAAGTTGTAACCATCATTGCTGATGGCGAAACGGATCGCTTCTTCGTCGTTTGAGTTTCCTGTGAAATAGGCAAATAAATAGGCGCTTGTTTTTTCCTTTGAAACCTTTACTTCAGACGTAGATGATTTCTTTTTCGAAAGCTGTTGCGCACTGGCGGTTCCGAGAGTCGTCAAGGCTAAAACTAAAACAACCCATTTATAAGTGTTCCTTCTCTTGCAGGATATTTTTGAATTATAGTTCATGCTTTTTTTAATAAGATTTAGCTATTTAGATACTTTAACTATTTTATACAAACCTGCTCCGTGCAGATTGATTTCAGGAGCGAACTCACCCGAAAATTTGCCAAGAAATTTTCCAGACCATAAATCCGTAATTAAATATGTATCGGGAAGTCCGCTATTTTTTAGGTCTATAGAAATTTTAGCACTAGGCGCTGGTGCAGGCCCCGAAGGGTTTTCTGTAAACACAAAAAATTTAGCGGTAGCTCCAGTATTTTGGGTAACACAAGCTTCATCCAATCCAGCAATTGCTTTGAAACGGGTGTAGCCTTCCGGTATGTCAAACTCTATAATTGAATTGGAATGTGTACCAATACCATTTTCATACTTCACCTTATTTACTGTAAGCGCATTTCCGGAAACACTTTGGTTAACCCTTGGTTTTTCCCATCCTGCCGTTGCTTTTATCCATTTTAAACTGGTCAATTTGATGGAATCTTTACCTTTATACAGCATGGGTTCGATCCAGTTGGCGTGATCCCAATCGGTTTTATCACCACCATCATTGACCACTAAATACAATTTTTTAGCACCCGAAATATTAATATCAAGTTTAGCACTTTGACCAGGAGTTGCTTTGGTTATTAATCCGCTGTTCCAAACTGCTTTTTCCTCAGTTACCAAATGTTGATCGGCTGTATTGAAGACTGCGAAGTATTTTGCTCCTGTACCCGGTTCATCGGCAATCCAAGCCGCTTTGTCTTTATCCGTGAAAAGAGGTCTGTTGTTGGTACTTTCGTTAAGAATCTTTAAGACATTTTTATTGGTCAATAAAGAAAGGGTGAATGGGTCATTATCCGGAAGATTCCCGCCAAACATCAAAGGAGATTTAAAAATAGTCCATAAGGTCATCAGCGTATATTGCTCATCCTTAGTAAAAGCCGTCATACGAGGATCTCCTCTTTCCGCCCTGATACCAATACGGCCAAGCGGCAACATATCACCATCAGGATAGGCTCCATAAGAACGCCATTTGTTCCAACGGTCAAATACTTCAAAATGGTCTTTTAATTGTTCCCAGCTATCCCAAAAATCTCCAACGGTACGCCACATATTAGCGTTTTTCTGAACGTGGTCGGCATGCGCCAGAGGAGTTTCCCCTGGAGAAGTGCTCAACACAATTTTACGTCCAGTGCGATCAATGGCCTTGCGAATCATATCGATTTCCCCTTCAAAATAAATAGGAGAAGAAAGATCATCTATTTTAACAAAATCAAGTCCCCAAGAAGCATACAATTCAAAAAGAGAATTATAATATTCCTGAGCGCCCGGTTTACCAGGGATTATCGTATACATGTCGCGTAACCAGCTGCATTGGTCTTTATCAGAATAAATATCTCTAGCCGTCAAATTCGTGCCTTTGATAGCTGAATTTTGTTTTACCGCAATTACGGGTACACCTCTCATTATATGAATACCAAACTTCAACCCTTTTTTATGAAGGTAATCCGCCAGGGGTTTAAAACCCTTTCCTCCTGCTGCAGAAGGAAAACGATTGACTGCCGGTAAAAATCTGCCATATTGGTCCAAAACATAATCGGGATCTTTTTCATTGTATCCATGTGCTTTGTCGTTTCCAACATACCATCTGATATCGACTACAACATAATCCCATCCATATGGTTTTAAATATTTAGCCATATAATCCGCATTGGCTTTTACCTCAGCTTCTGTAACGGTAGGTCCAAAGCAATCCCAGCTGTTCCACCCCATTGGAGGCGTAGCTGCCCAGCTGTGAAAATCTTTATTTGTTTGGGCATGAGCGCTAAAGCCTATTATCGAAAAGAATAAGACTGAGAATACCTTTTTATAAAATTTAGATTGAATCATTTGTATTATTTTTTTAATTGTAATTGTTTGAAATATTGATTTTATGTACATCAACTTATTAAATAAGTGTATTTTATACATTTGTAAATATAAATGAAAAAAGTATCTAAACAAATCAACATGACAAAAAACAGTTTACAAATTATGAGTCTTGTAATAGTTTGAAAACTTCAAAACAAACTCGAATTAAACCTTATTGCAATTCCCCAACAAAAGTGACAACGGATTTGGCCGGAATTTCGATACTATCAATTTTCTGAATGTCAGTTCTTTTTAAATTAGAATTCTCGGAGGTAATATAAGGAGTCACTTCATTGTTTTTGAGTGTTCCTTTTGTCAGATCAAATTTGTATTTCTGAGCCGATTTTCCACAATTGACTGCAACTACAACCAGTTTTTTGCTTTCTGCATCTTTGTAAGCCGTTAGCATCACATCATTTGCAGCCCCCAATTCGTCTTGATTAGGCACATCAATTCGTTGCATACCCGGACGCACGAACAAGGAATAATTCCCCAAAGCCCAAAGCAGTTTGGAATCATGGAATTCCCCATCATTCTTAACATAATCAGGTGTTGTTCCTCCCTTGCTTTTTCCATCATCCAGATAAATCAAACCATCTTTATAATCGACACGGGTTAGTGAAGTCCACCATTGCCATGAAGCCGCATTGGCAAGCGCAATATCATTGTGTATCAAACGTGCCACAAACAAAGCTGTTTGCATACCCAAATCTCTTCCTCCACCGGAACCACCCGGAATTTCAGCTTCTCCCGGATTTTCAAGAATGCAATATTCGGACTGCCAATATTTTAATCCTGGTCTTTGCTTAACATTTGCAGCAATCAGCTTTCGGCTTAAAACCTGTTTATCAATAGGCCAGGTGGTGAAATAACTGTGTCCTAAAATGGCATTTTTGACATTCGGTAATTTTGAAATATTCGTTTTTGCATTACCAAAAAAGTAGTCAATCTGATTGTCGCGATTTTCTCCATTTACATTTTCATACAAATAGTTGATTTGTCCCGCTTCGGCAATAACAATTTCAGTACTCATTTTTTTGGCTTTGAGTTTATCCGAAAGTGCTTTGGTCAAATCATAAATTTCTTGATTGGTAGCTGGCGTTCCTTCCTGGCTGTTTTTATCGCCGTTATTGGCCATCCACTCCCATTGCGGTTCATTTATCGGACTCACATAATCAAATTTAATCCCTTCTTTCTTCTCTAATCCCTGAATGCTTTGAACCAAGAAATCGGCAAATTTTGGAATTGCCCCTTCTTTCAGATTGAGCTTATTTTTTTGAGTTGCAAAAGACAATCCGTTGTTGGTCATATGAACAGGTGCACTATTCGTAAAAATCAGGTATTTTTCCACGCCGCGCTTTTTGGCCGCTTGCAAGAACCATCTCTGCCCTTCTTGTTTCGACCAGTTGTACGTTCCATCGGCGTTTAAGAAACACTCGCTTCTTCTCCATTCGTCCGAAACTTTACTGTTTTCGCCTTGTTCTGTGCTTCCTGCTCCCAAGTTAAACCTCCAAATTGAAAGTCCTATTCCCTTTGGATTTCCCTCTGCATCAATTTCTTTGCTAAACAATAAATCAGCAATGGCATTCTTTTTTTGCTCTGGCCAATTTTTTCCAACAAATTGGCATCGCCAGGCATCCGAACCTCCAAAACCGTCCATAGTTTGCATGACATTATCAGTGCTAATCGTAGCGGTTCGTTGACCAAAAAACAACGAACTCACCAACAATAAAAGCGAGACATAAATTTTTTTCATTTTATTTTCTATCTATCTTATTAAAAAAATAATTAATTGTAACTCCCTACAAAAGTGACCACGGACCTTGGTGCAATTTGAATTTTGTCGCCCTTCACAGCAGCCCCTTTTTTCAAACTGGCTGTGTCAGAAGTTGTATATGGAATCAATTGATTGTCCTTTAAAGTTCCTCCCGAAAGATTGAGTTTATAAGTCCTTGCCGACTTTCCGTAATTAACGGCTACTACCACCAATTTTTTGTTTGCCACATCTTTATAGGCTGTAAGCATCACATCTGTTGAAGCTGATACATAATTTTGATCCGGAATTTGGACACGAATCATCCCCGGTTTGACAAAAAACGAGAAATTCCCAAGAGCCCATAAAATTTTTGTTTCCCTGATGGTACCGTCATTTTTGCAATAGTTGGCATCTCCCCAGCTGTGACCGGCACTCGCACCATCATCAACATGAATCAATCCGTCTTTATAATCGCCACGGCTGATTCCTACCCACCATTGCCAGGACGTAACATTTGCAACAGCAATATCGTTACTGACAATACGAGCAACCCAAAGGGCCGTTTGCATCCCTAAATCTCTCCCCGGACCTGAACCTCCAGGAATTTCGGCTGTACCTGGGCTCTCCATCACACAATACTCTGTTTCCCATAAACTAAGTCCCGGAACCGATTTTACTCGTGAAGAGACCAATTCTCTCGAAGATATTTGTTCGTTTACAGGCCAAACTTGCCAGTAAGCATGTCCCGAAATTGTTTTTTTAACATTACTCATATTAGCAATGCTTTTGGCTGAATTAACGCCAAAGAAATAATCAATCTGGTTGGATCTGCCTGTCTGTCCAGTCATTTCTTTGTAGAGACAGTCATACGCTGCCGCTTCTCCCAGTACTATTTGACTATTGGAACCTCGTTCTTTTAATTTTTGAGAAATAGAGCTTACTAAATTATAGATCTCACTATTCATCGCGGCTGTTCCTTCTTGGCCTGCCCAACCATCTGCGGCAGGATTCCAGTTGTACTGTGGCTCGTTAATTGGGCTGATATAATCGATGTCAACGCCGTCTTTGAGTTTGATATTTTCGATACAACTAACCCAGAAATCGGCCAAATCATCGTACTTATCCGTTTGTAAATTCAAATAACTGCCTTCATCCGAAAATGCTTTTCCATTTTTGGTAAAATGAACTGGCGGACTACCGGTAAATGCCAGTATTTTTTCAACACCTCTGGCTTTTGCAGCCTTCATGAACCATCTTTGTCCGGCCTGTTTTTCCCAGTTATAAGTTCCGTCAGCATTAAGAAAACACTCACTTCTTCTCCATTCATCATTTATAAAACTGCCTTCTCCCTGTTCGGCACTACCGGCTCCAAGGTTGAAACGCCATAAAGACAAACCGATACCCTTTGGATTTCCATCCACATCCAGTTCCTTGCTAAACAACAAATCTGCCATCTGATTTCTTTTGTCTAAAGGCCAATTCTTTCCGATAAACTGGCATTGCCATCCATCCGAAGCTCCAAAACCTTCCATCGTCTGCTGATTGGCATTCAGGTCTATCTTTAAATCCCTTGTTGTTGAAGCAACGGGTGCTTCCGTTTCTTTTACATCCGATTCGCATCCGATTATAAATAAAACAGTTAGCAGGAAAAAAGGAAAATATGTTTTTTTCATTTTTCGTTTTGTTTGTACTTTACTTATCTTCTACATTTTCCCCTCTCTCAAAAAATTGGAGAAGCAACTATTCAATGCTGTTAAACAGTAATTGTAAATCTTATTATCAGCTAATGATTCAATAAATTGCTTATTTATAAGTCCCTGTGTATGTGACAACCGATTTTGCAGGTATTTCAAAATTAGCAGCATCAACATCAGCCCCTTTTTTCAAACTTTTAGTATCAGAAGTTGTATAAGAAGTCAATTTATTATTGTCCAAAGTTCCTCCTGAAAGATTCAATTTGTAAGTTCTTGCGGAGCTACCGTAATTAACCGCTACAATTACCAGTTTTTTATTCGCCACATCTTTGTAAGCTGTTAGCATTACATCCGTCGTAGCTGCCGAATTATCTAAACCTGGTATTTGAACCCTTACCATTCCTGGCTTTACAAAAAATGAGAAGTTCCCTAAAGCCCAAAGTATTTTGGTCTCTCTAACATTTCCATCATTTTTACAATAATCAGCATTACCTGCTCCATTACTCGCTCCATCATCAACATGAACCAATCCGTCTTTATAATCACCACGACTTATGGCAGTCCACCATTGCCAAGAGGAAACTCCCCCAATTGCAATATCAGTGCTAATGATACGGGCTACCCAAAGAGCGGTTTTTATACCCAAATCTCTTCCTGGACCTCCGCCACCTGGCAATTCAGCTGTTCCCGGGCTTTCAAGAATACAATATTCAGAAGACCAAAGACTAAGTCCCGGAACTGCTTGTATTTTTGTAGCAGCAGATTGTCTGGAAGAAATGAGCTCACTCAGTGGCCAAGCTTGCCAGTAACTGTGTCCCGATATAGTTTTCTTTACATTGCTCAATCCTCCAATATTTTTGGTCGAATTCACACCAAAGAAATAATCAATCTGGTTGGATCTGCTCTCTTTACCCGAAACTGTTTTATAAAGCGGTTCATAGGCTCCTGCTTCACCTACCACAATTTGGGAACTAAGTCCTTTCGATTGCAATTTTGGAGATAAAATCGTTACAAAACTGTTTATATTGGCATTTGTCGCTGGGGAACCTTCCTGATTGGTACCGTCCCATTCGTATTGTGGTTCATTGAAAGGACTGATATAATCTATTGTCAAGCCGTGTTCTGTTTTCAATTTATCAATAGAATTAACCCAAAAATCAGCTAGTTCCGGCATTTTTCCATCCTTCAAATTGTAAAACTCTTTAATGGTTGCGTGTGCTTTACCGTTGTTTGTTAAATAAACAGGCGCACTATTTGTGAAAGCCAATAATTTTTCGACTCCGCGTTCCTTAGCGGCTTTCATAAACCATACTTGACCTGCTTGTTTGCTCATATTGTAAGTAACACCATCAGCAGTAAAACATTCTGTACGTCGCCATTCATCTCCTATATCACTTGCTTCTCCTTGTTCTGCACTTCCCGCACCAAGGTTAAAACGCCACAATGACAATCCAATCCCTTTCGGGTTTCCTTCACTATCAACTTCTCGACTAAATAATAAGTCAGCGATCTGATTTCTTTTATCGACAGGCCAATTTTTTCCGATAAAATTACATTGCCAGGCATCTGATGCTCCGAAGCTCTCCATCGTCTGAAGATTCATATCAAGATTCACATTCAAATCTCTGGTAGTAGAAGCTACAGGGGGTGGATTTTCAGCTGTATCCGATTCACAACTAATTAATACCGAGTTAATGAAAAGTAAGCCCGCAAATAGCAGGCTTACTTTATAGTTATTAATCAACTTCATATTAGTAACCAGGGTTTTGTGTAATTACACCTCCACTTAAATCTATTTCCAATTGAGGTATTGGCCACAACAAATTTTTAGAAGGACTGAAATTGATTCCTTTATCTTGTGATTCTCTCAAGTTGGTAGTTTCATATGGATCAGTAGAGCTCAAGTTGTATTGAACAAAAGTACCACTAGGCCCCATCAAAGATTCGATCACAGGTCTTCCTGTGCTTGGATCCTTTTCACGACGAATATCGAACAAACGCAATCCTTCGAAAGCTAATTCTAAACGACGCTCTTTGTAAATTTGTTTCAGTAAACTAGGACCTGCTAAACCTGTTTTAGGATCAAGTTCTACACGAGCTCTAATAACATTGATGTCAGACAAAGCTCCTCCAGCATTTCCTAAATGATAGTTCGCTTCTGCTCTTGTCAGATACATTTCAGCCAAACGAATCAACGGCACATTCAACGGTAAGTGTCCGTCTTTTTTGTCTAAAGCACGACGGGTTTCAATAGGAATGTAGTATTTACGACAAATACGTCCCGATTTGTTGTCGTTCAAGCTAAATTTGTGGGTTGGATTAAGAACCTCATCTCCATAAGCAGCTTCTCCCCATTTTGTGATGGTACTTCTGCGACGGATTTCATCATTTTCAGAAAGATAAGCGTTTTCTAAATCACTTGTTGGCATACACCATCCCCAACCGTCAATAACATCTTGCGCATCATTGCTTGGGAAATATTTTTTGTCTTCCCCTCTTGCTCCTGAGAAAGTAGGCAACATAGATCCTAAACTCTTATCTTGTACATCTGAAGACTGTGCTTCAAGGATAGACTCAACTCCGTTATGGTTATTGACATCCCATATTTTTAGGAAATCAGACTCTAACGCAAAAGGCCCTTCGTTGATAACCTTGTCAGCATATTGTTTTGCTTCAGCCCATTTCTCTTGGAAAAGAGATACACGTGCCAATAAAGCGTAAGCAGCCCATTTATTAACTCTTCCGTTTCTGTCTACCGGAATATCTTCTAATTTCGCAGCAGATTCTTTAAGGTCGGCCTCTATTTGTGCATAAACTGTTGCAACAGGACTACGCTCCAGACTCAAATCACTTGTTCCTAATGATTTTGTATACAAAGGAACGTCTCCAAAGTTATTCACCAACTCATAGTAGCAATACGCACGAACAAACAATGATTCTCCCATGTACTGATTTCTTTGAGATTCGCTAATCGGAGATTCCGCCATTTTCTCTAAACCAATATTACAAGATTGAATAGTATAGTAATGCGCAGTATAAATACTGTTCATAGATCCCATATTGTCAGACGTAATAATATATTGCGCACAAGGTCTAAAAGCACTGTTGTCTTGCCCTGTATTGCCCATCCAAGCATCGTCTGTCGCTGTTTCGTTTGTTAATCTTGGCGCCAGTAATGTATACCAATCATTAGAAAGCAACAACCTGTGTGTTAGCTCATTAACATAATTCTCACATTCCTGCGCAGTTTGAAAATAGTTTTCAATGCTCTGAACCCCTCTTGTCTCTTTTTCAATAAATTCCTCGCAGGAAACTGCAAACACAGAAAAAGCTATTATTGATAATATTATTTTTTTCATATCCTTTAATTATTAAAATGCTACATTAAGACCAAACAAAACTGTTGGCTGAACCGGATAATTCCATCCTCCGAATCCAGATCCTTTAACTCTGTCTCCTTTATCAGGATCTCCTCCACCTACTTCAGGATCAACACCTGTATAGTCAGTTATTGTCCATAAGTTTTGACCGGATACAGACAATCTTAGTTTGTCTAAACCAAATTGATTTAAGAATGTATATCCTATCTGAAGATTTTTCATACGCATGAATGAACCGTCTTCAACATACAGAGAAGAGAATTTTGTGAAGTTTTCGTTATTATCATCTTTAGACAAACGAGGAACATAATTTGAAGTTCCCTCTCCATTCCAAGCCATTTGGTCTAATCCGCTTACTTTATTGGTCAAACTTGTACCGTTATACAAATCAGAAATATTTTGGTTTACCAATTCGTTTCCGATACTTGCATAGAAATTAGCAATCAAATCAAATTGTTTGTATGCAAAATTCAAATTCAATCCCATAGTATAATCAGCCCAAGGAGAACCAATTTTTGCTCTGTCTTTATCGTCTAATTTACCATCACCGTTCAAATCTTTGAAACGAACATCCCCTGCTTGTGCATACGGCTGCAATTTAGTTCCGTGTTCATCTGTATGTGAATTCAATTCTGTTTGATTTTGGAACAAACCATCAGCAACATATCCGTAGAAGTATCCTGGCTCATCGCCCTCAACAGTTAAAGTTCTGTTACCACTTCCGTACAATTTTTCTCCTTCTGCTGACAAAGAAATCATGTCAACATTAACAGTAGTAAAAGTAAGGTCAGCTCCATAAGAGAAATCTCCTTTTCTTTCTTTATAAGAAACCAACAAGTCAATACCATTCGATCTCATCGAACCAACGTTTGTCCAGATTGTTGAGTATCCAGGGAAACCACTATAAGTAGGATATTGTTTTAAGAACAACATATCTTTAGTTGTTTTTTGATAATACTCTACCGAACCGGAAAGTTTGTTTTTCCATAATCCGAAATCAAGACCAAAGTTTATGTCTTCAACAGTTTCCCATTTGATGTCTTTGTTTGCCATAGAAGATGGATAAGAAGTATCCACAATAACATCACCAATTGGATAATATCCTTGCCCGATGTTTGATTCATAAACCGAACCAGGTAAACTTTGATTACCAACTCTACCCCAACCAGCTCTGAATCTAAGATCATTTACAACCGCTTTAGCATCGGACATAAAGTCTTCGTTTGTAATTCTCCATGAAGCAGATGCAGATGGGAAGTTCGCCCATTTGTTTTCAGCCATGAATTTAGAAGAACCATCACGTCTGAATGTTCCTGTAAAATAGTATTTACCATCATAATTATAAGACAAACGGGAAATGAATGATACTAAAGAACTTGACCAACTGTTACCACCACTATCAAAGTTTTTGGTTGCAGCATTTAACTCTCTCATGGCATCGGAGTTATTTGGTACACCTTCTCCGTACCCCCAAACATCACGTCCGTTGTATTCCTCCATAGTAGTACCTACCATTAAAGAAGCATTGTGTTTTTCAGCAAATGTTTTTGAATAGGTTCCTGTTGTTTGCCATGTCCAGTCGTTGTTTGTAGTATTAGATCTCTGAATAGTGTTGATTTCCGCTTTTTCATGTGCCGCATCAATTACAAAATCCGGTGTAAATTTACTCCACACTTTATCTCCAACTTCAATAGATCCTTGTGTACGGAACACCAAACCTTTGATTGGCTCATATTGTAAATAAGCATTCGAATTCAGGTTATACAAATCGGTATAATCATCATATCTTTTTACAGCAGCAACGGGATTCCACACATACGAAGGAGATCGTGCATAGATACTGTACTCGTTTTCTGTACCATCTAATTGATCAGCTGGTTTGTAAATTGGTGTAATTGGATCAATTTTATCAAAATCAGCCCAGTTATTTGGTGAACCCCATGTTTCGTAACGTGGGTTTAAAGTAATTCCTGCAGAAACTTTATCAGAAAACTTGAAATCATTAGCAATTCTTGCCGTGATTCTTTCCCATCCTCCTACTTCATAAAAAGACTCAGAGTTGTAATAGTTTAAACTTACGGCATACGTATGTGTGTCAGAACCTCCCGAAACTCCTAAAGAAGCATTTGTTACAGGAGATGCTTCTTCAATTCCAGCACCCCACCAATCCGTAGTTTTTCCTCTGTATTGTTCCGCATTTGGTAAATATTCAGAATAACCCGCATTGGTATATGCTTTGTTCATAATATTGGCATAATTTTCAGCATTTGCCATATTATATGGGTTATTCATAAATTGAAAACCATTACTTAAATCAATATTGAATTTTGCTTTTCCGATTTTACCTTTTTTGGTAGTAATAAGGATTACACCATTAGAGGCACGAGAACCGTAGATTGCACTTGCAGAGGCATCTTTTAGTACCTCCATAGACTCAATTTCATTACTGCTCAAAAAATTGATACTGGTACCCATCGGAATACCATCAACCACATAAAGAGGGTCGGTACTAAGGTTAACCGTAGAGATCCCGCGAATAAGTACTCGTGGTTGGGCCCCAGGTCCTCCAGCGCCTGTGATTTGTACCCCGGCAACTTTACCTTGCAATGATTCAGTAGCATTACCAACAGTCATTGTTTGAAGTTCTTTTCCTTTTATGGAAGCAATCGAACTCGTAACATCACTTTTCTTTACTGTTGCGTAACCAACCACTACCACTTCTTCCAGCGCTTGGCTTGATTCTTCCAAGACAACATCAACAACGGTTTGATCATCCACTTTTATTGCTTTGGTAGTAAACCCAACGAAAGAAAATTCAAGTTGGGCGTCTTTGTTAGGAACTACTATAACATACTTTCCGTCATAATCGGTCGAAGCTGAAGTTTTTGTTCCTTTCACGAAAACATTTACTCCGGGAATCGGTACAGAACCCTTGTCTGTAACAGTCCCTTTTACTGTTACCTGTGCAAATGTTGCAGCACTGCACAACACGGCAATAAATAACCATATAAATTTAAATTTCATATTAAGATATTTTATTAATTAATGTTACAATCAAAGTCGTAACAAACTATTTTCTTGTTATAAAGGCTCTTTCTAACTCTGTATCAACAATTACTTTGTAAACACCTGGAGCAGCAGGATATTTTGCATTACCATTTTCTCCTGGGGACATAGTAGCAATACCGTTTTTGATTAATCTCCATGAAGGACTCCACCATTGACCGGTAAAAGTAGCTTCCATAGTTCCTGTCAACGTATATTCTCCAACTAATTGATAAGGGTTATTTGGATCATTAGCCAAATGTAAACCTGTTTGAACCCATGCATTCCAAGTATCCCAGTTCGCATCTTGAATACCTCCACCGCAAACACTCACAAAAGGTTTTCTTTGAGCTTCGTCATCATGCCATTGTCCGTTTGCAATATCTGCCCAAACTTTACTTGTTGGTGTGTATTTCGTAACAGAAAAAGTCAATGTTTTTGGATTCATTTTAATTTTGTAATATCCTTTTGTTGGCAAAACAATTGGAGAACTGTTAACACCATAGGCTAAATTAGAACCATCCGCACCAAAACAGTGAGGAGCAAAATCGCCTTCTTGTCCTAAGAAATAAATTTCCTTGTTGTCTGTATTAGCGTAATATTTAAATTCGAAATCTTGTCCGTTTTTATCGTGGAAATACATTGGTACACCAACAGCATCTGTAGTAAGATTAGTCCCTTTTGGCTGGTCACACAAATAGATAGCAGGGTAATCGTTAGAGGCAATAACATTGATGTTTGTAGTACCTGTATTCGATTGAATAAATTTATCTTTAGCAGTAATGGTCAGTACATAACTTCCATCTGTTCTTGGCAATTCATAATCTTTTTCATAAGTATAAGATTGTGCTCCATTCACTTGAACCATATCATCAATTGAAAGAGCAGCACAAGTAACATGTACATAATCAATACCTGAGTCATCATTTGCAGTGAATTTCACTTTCATTATATTGCTTGATGGCAATAGGATAACAGCTCCTTCTTTAGGGCTATCCATTGTTATAGAAGGGGCACTGAATTCGCCGTCTAAACGCAAGTTGATTTCTTCATCAACTGAATTACCGGAAACATCAGATATCGTTAATTTGATTTTAAACGCCTCTGATGCTCCTCTATCAGCTGGAATATCAAAGAAATAACTCAAATCATATGATGTTAATAGTGGTTCCGTTTCAAAAGTAATCACTTTATCCAGTGACAATTCTGGTATTTGAATTCTCACTGATTTCAATCCTAAATCATCTGTCAAGGCAGCTTTAATTTCGAATTTTCTGTTTGGCGCTCCATAAATTTCTCCGGTGCTTACCGAAACCGTTGGAGCTTCAGATGCCGCAAAACTTGGTTCACTATCTTCACAACCTATGAACAGGGTTGTAAAAAAAGCAAGAAAAAATAAAAACTTAATTTTTTTCATCTTTTTAATTTTAAGGTTAGTTAGTTTGTTTTAATTCTAAAAATAAAAGTTTCTTCGAATTAGACCTGTTCATTCCGGATCGTTACTCAGAGACTGGTTGCGGTTGTGCTCAATATCCTGTGTGACTTTATGCTCTTTCACAAACATCTTTTTTAAAATAACATTCATTTTAGATTGGTTTAGAGTTGCTACTTCTTTGAGTCCTTCATCGTATATTTTTAATACTGTGAAGTTTATTTGTCTTAGAGAAAGTGACAGCTCTTTTATCCGATAGTTGCATAATGGATAAATGTGGTTGCTAATGTTGATTGCTATTCATTTTTACAAAAACATAGCAATAAAAAAAATCATTGTGTGGTTGTTATCATACGTTTTTTTAGTTGGTTAATTATAAGTGTTTATTTTACGTTTTTTAATTTAATCAAAATTTTTTTCTATCGATATAGAATATTCTCTCCCAACAATTGATGAAAATCAAACGAAAGACTTCCCCTGCAATCATCAATTCTTTTCTTCATTGTAATCTTCTTATAACTTTGTTTTGTTTATTTATGCCCGCAATATTATACTGCGGGCATAGGTAAATTAATAAGTAAAACACACTCTTACAATTTCCTGCTAAAAGCAATTTTTCAGCTTTTTGCAATTTTAAAATCTACCCAGTAATAAACAAATTATGAAGAATATAATAATACCGTATCAGTACAACTATAAATGCAAAGTAATGTTTAGTTTCAATGTTTCAGGAGGGGTAAATTGGAAAAAAAAGGAGGTCAAATTCGTAATCATCTATTATTATTAATCAAAAATTGATGAGTATGGAAAAATAACAGCCTATTTTTAAACAATATATAATTATTAAATTAATCCCCATTCTAAAGCTAAAACGTTTGAAATTTTCAAAAGAAATATTCGTTAACTACAAAAAGCAAAAGAACCTTTTAAAACATACCTTTTTAATTTTCTCATATTCTCCATTAATACCAATCCATTTTACTTTTCAACGTAAGTTATAATAGATCGCATTCTTAATTATAAACAATAAAACAAACCTATTTACAAAAATTAAACTGTCACAAATAGATTTGTTTCACTGCCTTTTAATCTATACTAATAAATACTTGTGGCTGCTTCTTTGCCCTTTTCCTTTTGATCTGCCAAAACAGATTTTAAAATTTCAGGATTCTTTATAGCTTCAGGATTAAATGAGGTACTGTTCATATAATTTAATACAGAAATCAACATTTGTTTGGCTACGGGACGCTTATCTAAATCTGTTGCCAAATCAAAAGACGCTATAACCAGTTTCCCTGGCCCTACGCTTCCTTCAAAAAGCGAAGCCAATTTGCGGTTATTTGCAAAGTTGTCTACCATTTCCACTATAGGATTTCCTCCAACTATACCGTCCGTAATAAGCGTTGTTGAGTTTACGTTTAAATCCCACCACTGCCAATCTGTATTCATATCTGTTGGAAAATCGGCCAAAGCTTTATGTGACGGATTACAAAGTACACCCATCGTACCAGCCTGCTTAGGAAAATGAACCGGACTCCAAAATACAGGTACAAATTTCCCTTCGATGCCTTTAATCTTTTTCCAATCCGGGTTTAATAATACTTTTTTACCGGCATTAAGAAGTTTGTAAGCTTCATCCAGACTACGGGTGTAAACTACTTTTCCGTAATCAATAGTTTGTTTTTGTGGATAAACCCAAATATTCCATTGGTTTTTATAGTTTGTTCCTTTCAGATTTACTTTAATCGTTAATTTGGATGCTTTGGTTATTTTCTGAAGACTTTCGTTTAAATCTAAAATTTTATGATTGTATCCAATTGCAATTGTTGCTTTGGCGCTGCCTGAAGCTATTAAAAACTTTTCATCACTGATACTCCATTCTATTTCCTGATCATTTAAACTGTTATCAGAATAATTACTTACATCTAAAGAGGCGGTAAAAGATTCATTATTCACATAAGTTGCTTTAGAAAAACGCATAAGCGGTACAACAGGCGCAGAAAACTGTCTGAATTCCTCTGCTGAAATCAGTCCTTTACTATCCCAAAAAGCATCTAATAATCCTACTAACGCCGTTCCCTGTCCTGGAAAATCATGTAGATCTAATAATTGAAAACCGCTAATTCCAGCTGTTTTTAGAGCTCGTTCCATTTCTTCTTTATAAAGTATCACCGCTAATTTTCCTGAAGCTTTCGTATAATCTACGGCTTTGCTGATTAATCCTTTGCGTTCTAAATCTTCTTTAACCGATTTAAAGTTGATAGGTTCTAAAACTCCTGTGTATTTAGGAATTTCATCAATTTTAGGATAAACAGCGTACTGCCCTATTTCATGTGTAATCAAAGGCACCGTCATTCCTTCTACAGAAGCCAAATAATCTTTATTGAATGTTGGCGATTCGCTGTTAAAAACTCCCTGACCACGAACCCAGCCTTTTTTTGTCCATTGCGTAATGAAGAAATCATCTTCAGGTTCCGGCCAGTCGCCATGCCCTTTTTCGAAAGTAAAAGAAGTTGTGGTGTACAAATGCCTGTCATCTTTTGCTCTTAAACTGTTCATTAATTTCGTCAAAACAGTCATATCGCCTTGCAGTTCATTCCCCATCGACCACATACAGAATGACGGATGATTTCCATATTCATCAATCATACGCTGTGCTTCGGCGTATAAAAAGTCGGTTGTTTTTTGATCTTCTCCTATTTTAAGCGTCCAAACCGGCAATTCAACCTGAAGATAAAAACCCATTTCGTCAGCTACTTCAAAAGCAGCTTCGGGAGGGCACCAAGAATGAAAACGTAAATGGTTTAATCCCCAGTTTTTAGCCGTTCCAAATACTTTTTGCCAGCCTTCTTTATCCATTGGCGCATGCCCCGTAAGCGGAAAAATATCACATTCTAATGTTCCTCTTAAAAATACTGGCTGATTATTAATTGTCAAAACCGATCCTTTTTTAGAAAAACTTCGCATTCCAAAATCGGCAGCAATCTGGGATTTATTTTTCCCAGCTTTTAATTCCGCTTTTAATTCATATAACTCAGGAGAAAATTCGCTCCAAAGTTTTACGTCTTTGCCCATATTATAATCAACTTCAACTACAGACTGACCTGCTTTGATTTGGATATCTTTTTGAAGCGTTTCAACAGCAATTTTGTTCTTTTTATTAACCGCAGAAATAGTCAAAACTCCTTTAGCAGTTTTCTTCGTATTGTTATTTAATGCGAATACTAATTTTGCTTTTCCAGAACTAACATCCGGTTTTACCTGTAGATTTGCAATACGAACAGCATCAAAAGCTTCAATTTCCATTTTTCCAATCACACCGTTCCAAATAATCTGGGTTTCATTGGTATAAGCATGTGCCATATTATCTACGCTGATATCAAATAGTTTCCGATTATCAACCCGAATAGTTATGCGGTGTGTTTTCCCTGCTGTGATATACTTGGAAAGATCAAAATAATGAGGTGCGATAAGGCTGTTTTGTTCTCCTTGCAGTTCTTTGCCATCAATCCAAACATTTGTTTTCCAAATGACGCGCTCTAATTTCAAGATCAGTTCTTTCCCTTTCCAATTATCCGGAACTGTGATCTCACGAGAGTACCAGGCTGCACCCAGATAACTGTGCTTCCGGGTTAAATGACTCATTTGAAGTTTCTCTAAACTTGGCTTTAGCTTGTTGGCAATTCCAAGACCTGCATCATCTGTAGTTCCTGGTAATTTCATTAGCTGTTTAAAACTCATGTTTTGCCAACCATTTTTTAGACCAATATCGGTGCTGTCTAGCTGAACTGTCCATTCGCCCGCTATATTCAGTACCTGTTTATCTCCGGAATCCCATGAAGAGAGAAAAAGTAAAAGCAAAACTGATGTTACTATATGTTTGATTTTCATTTTATTAAATTTTATAATTATAATATCGTAAACAACAACTTTCTATTTACGAAAGGTCTGTTTATTAATATCTAAATCCTTCACTTTTTGGTAGTATTTCTCGGACTCATTTTCATTTCTTAATCCGCTATGTCCTAGAGCCATTACATAATAACAATGTACCTGATTTCTAACATTTAAATCATCATCCCAAATCGCAAGGTCTGGAAGCGATACCGCAAAATAATCTATTCTGGATTTTTCGAATAAGTATTTTTCTCCGTGTGCCAAGAGTTTGTTGAAACGGCTTCGGGCTTTGCCTTCATCTCCTAATTCGCGCCATGCCAATCCCTGATAAAAAATCTTATCTGGCTGCTGATCGTTATAAAAAAATGCCTGAACAGGTTCGGAAGAGCCAAGCGTTGCCTGTACAAAATTCGCATTAGCATTTTCTAAATCTCCAAGTCCTTTATAAGCCAATCCTTTATAATAAAACACTTCATTTTCCTCAGCATTTTTCAATTTGCCTTCGCCTAAATTGTACGGATAAAACTCTGTTTCTTTCAGCAATTGTATAGCATCTGTAAAACGGCTTTCAGCAATTGCAATTTTTGCCAATTCTACTCTGCATAAGGTATACTGTCCTGTTACTTTTCCTTCTCCTCCTTCCCATGGATGGAATTTTCGTTTCGAAATCAGCTCTTTTGCAACAGCATATTTTCCTAATTGATTGTAAAGTGTAATGCGTTCGATACATAAATCGTCGCGTTCTTCAACTAAATTAGGATACTGATTTAAAACATCTAATCTGAATTCCGGCGATTTACCAATTTTCTTGTAAAGCTGATCCAGCTCCATAAAAATCCTTGAATCTGTTGTGTCTAAAGCAAATGCTTTTTCCAACATTTCCTGAGCCTTAGCTTTATCATTTGTCTTGTTAAAATAAGCAAGTGCCAAGTTTCTCAATAAAGTTGGGAACTTATCATCTATACTATATGACAATTCCCAGCATTTAACAGCATCGTCATATTGGCGAAATGCATACCAGAAATTCCCCAAATAATAAGGGGCTTTTGCATCTTGAGGATTCAATCGAATAGCATCCTGTAGAATATTTACTTCTTCGATACGATTTGGGAAACACTTTTCAGGTGATTGTGCAGCCCCTTTTTTGTACCATCCCATTGCTTTATCAGTATCTCCATCCATAGAAGCAAAATAACCTAAGGTATAATATACCATTGGATAAACGTCTTCTGTATCTTGTATCGATTCTTGCAATAACTGACTTGCTTCCTGATACAATCCGGCCCCGGAAAAGTCAAGTGCGTACTCTATATATCCGTGTGACCATTGACGCATAATCGTATTCATTTCGTCAAGAACAGCTTGGTCTTTGGTTATCAAATATTTCTCGAAACGACAACCCATATTGAAACGATCAATTTTGATCGAATCTTCAATCCATGCTATGGCTTCTTGATTTCTATTCAATTTTCTTAAAATAGAAGCTTTCAATTGGCGTGCTTTATGATTGTGCCAATTACGGATAAGCGATGATTCTACTCGCTCTAAAGCTTCTGCCCATTCTCCTTTACTGCTGTCGATTTGAGCCAGCGCATAAAAAGCAGCATCTTGCCATGCCGCATTCCAAGTTGATTTGAAAAGCGAATTATACGCATCGTCAAATTTCCCCTGAAGTTTTAGGCAATAGCCAAGATTGTAAAGAGGTTCACCATCATTTGGATTTGGGTTACGTTCTGTTAGTACTTCTACTGCGGTTTTAAAATAGGCTTCGGCTTTTTCAAACTGCCCTCTTCTCAACATCAATAAACCTACGGCATTATTACATCTTACATCTCTTGAATCTCTGCTTAAAGCTTCCAAATAATAATCAAGCGGATTATAAGTGGCGTGTCTGTATTGCTCTAAATGCAGTCCTGTTAAATACAATTGTTCCATTGATGCAATATCTTTTGGATCTAGTGCCGCTTTTGCAGGATCTGGAACTGGTTTTATTTCTGCTTTTTCCTGTTGATATTGAACTAAAATTTTTCCATCAGCAGTATAAACTGTAAAAACTAAGTCCTCTGATAAAACATCTCCAATCGAGACTCTTTTTTTATACGGGTTTACCGGAGATATTGTAATTTCATCCTGAAATAAAACCGTATTTTCTTTGTCTTTTAGCTCAATCTCTAAATTTTCGTAAAGACTTGTTGTGTATAAAACCAAATCGGCTTCATTCCCTTCAACTTCAATGTTTATGATGGCATCTTTTGTGGCATTTTTTACATAACCCACTTCGGCATACGGCATAAAATACTGCACCCAAGACTTCTCTTCATAGGCTTGAAGCCAAGAAAAATCAGGCTGGTTGTCTGTAAATACCCCCGTCATTAATTCAATATACGGACCATCTTTGTCTGTTAGATTTCTGTCCCAGGCCAAACCAAAATCGCCGTTACCCCAAGTCCATTGCTTTTTTCCCGGAGACACATGATGATTTGCCACATGCAGTAATCCTGCCTGTACATTATCTTCATAACCTCCCACAAAGTTATATTTGGACTGAACCGCCATATACGATGTTGGAACAGGTATATTTTTATATTTTGAAATATCAACCCCGGCAGAATAGTCTTGTTTATAATATTCGCCAGTTGCTATCGGGAATTTAGAAACATCCCTTTTTCCGTGATCAAATACTGCATTAACATCTGGCGGAAACACCGATTTGTAACCATCATTTACCACCACTGCAGGATTTGCCCACCAAAGAAAAGTTTGAGGAAAAGCAGTACGGTTATAGATTTTTACTTTAATTTCAATATAAGCTTTATCAGGATGCAGTGTAAATCCCTGCATTCCTTTGGTTCTAAACATTCTTTCTACTTCGTTGCACCAAATAGTTTTGCTTCCATCTTCATTTTCTTCGATGCTGTAATCTGTTGGCAAAAATGTGCTCGGACGGTGATGCTGTGGCCAGTTGAACTCAATTCCGCCAGAAATCCAAGGGCCTGTAAGCCCTACAAGCGCAGGTTTAATTACCTGATTGTAATACACAAAATGGCGCTGTTTTACTTTATCATAAGCCATGTGAACTCGACCTCCTAATTCCGGCAGAATCATTATTTTTATGTATTTATTTTCTAAAAATAAGGCGTGATAGGACTTATCAAACTTTTCATCTGATAATTTTTCTACCACAGGATACGGATATACCGCTCCGGAACTTCCCTGATACACACGTTTTTCAAGAAATATTGGATTTTTTTCTTCTTCGCCAATTTGATACGTTGGCAATAATATGTCTTCCTCCCAAACGCGTACTACACCATCTCCGTTAACGGTTGACTGTATTAAATAAGCCGTGATTTTTTCATCCTGCCCCTTTTCATTTATTGATTGTCCTGAAAGTAAATCTTCATTAATTATTTTGGATTGATTTACATCTGAAATTATATTTTCCATCTTTATACTTTATTATTTTGTCAGTTCATTTTCTATTTCCTCTAATGATTTTCCTTTCGTTTCAGGCAGATAGGTACGAAGGAAAAGATATCCCAGTAAGCATACAATTCCGTAAAGCCAGAATGTACCATAAGATCCCAGACTGCTGTTAAGTAACGGAAAAGTATAAGTTAGAATAAAGCAGGCTGTCCAAAGCGAAAAAGTAGCAACACCCATTGCCATAGCACGGATTTTTGTCGGGAATATTTCAGATAAAACTACCCAAGTAATAGGAGCCAATGTCATTGCATAACATGAAATTGCTGCAATAACGAGCGCTAAAACGGCAATTCCTGTTACTTCAAAATAATAGCAAGCGCCTAATAAAGCATAAATAGAAGTCAATCCAATTGATCCGAAAAGCATTAATGTTCTTCTGCCCCATCTGTCAACGAAATACATGCCTACGAATGTGAAAATCACATTGGTTAAACCCGTAATAACAATATTGAACAAGATATCTGAAACGCCATAACCGGCAGCCGAGAATATTTCCTGAGCATAATTAAAAATCACGTTAATACCGCACCATTGCTGAAAGGCAGCGATAACAATTCCCAATAAAAGAATTTTGGGCATTTTTCCTTCGAAAAGCATTTTATAATTCACCTCTTCTTTTACATCACTAACTCTTGATTTAAGCTGTTCTATTTGTTCTAATGCAAAAGCACTTCCTCCAATTTTTGAAAAGATCGATTCTGCTTTAGCATATTTATATTGGCTGGCAAGCCATCTCGGACTTTCCGGTATAATTAATATCAAAGCAAAAAATGCTACAGATGGTATCGCTCCAGCCCAAAACATATATCTCCAACCCCATTGTCCGTTCCATGAATTCAAAATATCCTGCCCTTCTACGATTGGATCTGCAATTAACCAATTTACAATCTGAGCAGCCAGAATTCCTATAACAACCGTTAATTGATTTATCGAAACAAATTTCCCTCTGGATTCAGCAGGCGCAATTTCGGCTATATACATGGGGGAAAGATTGGAAGCAATTCCAATTCCAACACCGCCAACAACTCTCCATATAATAAACCATTCAATAGTATCAACCAAACCTGTACCGACCGCTGCGAGGGTAAAAAAGATTGAGGCTACAATCATCAAAGGTTTTCTTCCGTATTTATCAGACAAACTTCCAGAAATCATTACGCCTAACAAACATCCTAAAATAGCGCTGCCCATTACCCATCCCTGCATGGAAGGGGAATCTGCAATATTGAAAAAAACTTCATAAAAAGGTTTTGCCCCACCAATTACAACCCAGTCGTATCCAAACAGAAAACCACCCATGGCCGAAACTAATGCAATGAAAAGCAGATACGAAGAATTAAACTTACTCATATATTTAATATTTAAATTATTTATCGTTTACAAATATCGTTACTTGATATGAGTACGAAAATGTAATATTTATATAAAACATGTATAAAATAACGATTTAAAAGAAAACCTTGTCATACTAAAAATTAAAATTCACTTTTTTTATGTTAAATCTATTTTTCATATTAAAAATCAAGAATCACACAGTTCAAGAACATAAAAAATATCTTACTCAGAACCTATTACAATACTTTATTACCTAATTATAATCGGTACTATCTCATAATATGTAAATTTTAACGGTTTGAATGAAATTTAGATTTAATGATAATATTTATTAGATTTGATTTTTAAAACTTCTAAAATGTTTTTCATTTTAAAATAATTACAACTCTATATGGATCAAATAGCTGATGGATTTAAAGGTGAAAGAGCGATAGTTGTTCCTTATAGTGTACGCAATTTTCAATCTGAAAATGAACTAACAAAAAACTTATTCATTACTCATATTGGTTATTATCCAAATGCAAAATATCATTTTAGAAAGAGATCAAAAGGGGCATTTGAAAACATCCTTATTTATTGTGAGAACGGAAAAGGATTTATAACTTTTGAAAATGAGCAGTTTGCGCTTACTAAAAATCAGGTTTTTATTATTCCTGCCAATAAAGCTCATAGTTACGAGGCGGAAATATCAAAACCCTGGAGCATCTATTGGCTCCATTTTAAAGGAACCAACATTTCTTTACACTCTTCTATTTCTGGAAAAATTATAAATTTAAACGATACTAGATTATCGGATAGATTAAACCTTTTTGAGGAAATTTATCAAAACTTGGAAATGGGATTTTATCCTGATAATTTGGAGTACTCCAGCATTTGTTTACAGCATTTTTTAGCCAGTATAAAATATACTGATCAATTTTTAAAAATAAAAACAACTGATACAGAAGTTTTAGATGTAATACCCATGAGCATTATTTACATGAAAAATAATTTGACTAACAAAATAACACTTTATGAAATCGCGCAACATGTCGGCTATTCTAGTTCCTATTTTGGGTCTTTGTTTTTAGAAAAAACATCCTTTACTCCTATGGAGTATTATAATCAATTAAAAATTCAGAAGTCCTGCTCTCTTTTGCAATTCAGCACAATGAAAATAAAGGAAATTGCTTATCTTTTGGGATATTATGATCCATTCCACTTCTCAAAATCTTTTAGATTAGTGATGGAAATATCACCCCGAGAGTATCGCCTTAAATACAAAAGTCAAGTGTAATTTTTTTTAATTCTATCTACGTCACAACAATAAAATCATCTAAACTATTTGTCTAAAAAAGACAGATGTTAAGAAATTCAATTAATAATATTCATATCAGCATTAAAAGAGCTTTTGTATTTCTTTATATACTCTGAAGGAGTCATACCAAAAAGCTTTACAAATTGTTGTCTAAAATATTTTGGATCTTCAAAACCTACCTCAGCACTTGCTTGTGCAATATTGGTGTTTTCAGTAAGCATTAGCATCGCAGCTCTTCTTATGCGCACCGAACGAATGAATGCATTCAGGGTTTGTCCCGAAATAATTTTAATTTTAGTGTAAAGCGTTCGATGGCTCATTCCCATTTCGGAAGCAAAATGTTTAATGGTAAAATCACGTTTATGAATATTGGCCTCAATAATAGCAATACATTTTTTTAAAATCTCCTGATATTCTGCCGGAACCTTCTGAGTATTCTCTTTTAGAGTGATACTATCCAGAAAGTATGTTCGTAAATTACTGCGACTTTTTAATAGCGACTCGACACGAGCAACAAGTATATCATCATCAAATGGCTTGGTGATATAATCATCGGCTCCGTCACTTATACCTTGAAGATGTGTTTCTGGATTTTTTGATGCCGTTAATAATATCACCGGAATATGAGACAGACTGCTGTTTTCTTTTATTTTTCGGCATAATTCAAGTCCATCCATCACATCCATAGCGATATCGCTGATAACCAGATCTGGCATGTGTTTTTTTGTCAGTTTCAACCCTTCCTCACCATTATCTGCACTGTATATAATATAGGAATCAGCAAACAGCTTTATCAAATAATTCCTTATATCTGCATTATCATCAATAATTAATAGCGTACGTTTATCCGTAAGCATCACTTTATGCAATTCATTGTCGGAAGTTGCATTAGGGGAAATTTCAACGATTTCTTCCGTCTCATCAGCCATCAATTCTTGAACTAAAGGACTCATTTTAGGAGTAATGGTACTAATTTGCAAATCTTCAAAATGATCTTTTCCTTTTAGAAAGGTCAATTTAAACACACTTCCTTTTCCAATTTCGCTATTGCAACTGACAGTACCTTTATGTTTCTCCACAAAATACCTAACGATAAAAAGCCCGATTCCAAAACCTGCACTTCCACCAATAGGTGCTTTAGAGTTCACTTGTTTGAATTTCTCGAAGATGGTTTCCAAATCATTTTTTGCAATTCCAGTCCCACTATCTGAAATTTCGATAATGACATTCGTTTCTGTTTCGGCCAACATCAGACTGATTTCTCCTCCAACAGGCGTATACTTGAATGCATTTGAAATCAAATTAAACAAGGATATTTCTATTTTTTCATAATCCCCTATTATTTCAATGTTGTTTTCCGGTATCTGGAAAGTATAGTCAATATTTTTATCTTTTGCCTGATTAACAAAACACTGATACACTTCATAGCAAAGATTATTAACATTTATAACAGACATCCTGAGTTCATCAGCATCATTTTCAGCTTTACGAAACAGCAACAACTGATCTACTAAGCTCAAAAGTCTTCTTGCATTTCTATGCGCAATGACCAAATCGCTGACCGTAGAACTATTTTCATCATTCCCTTTTTTAATCGCTTTTTTTAATGGATTTATAATCAGTGACAAAGGAGTACGAAATTCATGAGAGATATACGTAAACATTGACGATTGCTTTTCGGCAATTTCCTTTTCCTTTTTTCCTTCTAGTTCTGCTATTTTTACTTTATACTTTAATTTCTCTTTGTTCTTATTGTATTTAATATAAGTAAAAATGATCCCTGCAATTACAAGTACATACAAGCTGTAAGCCCACCAGGTCCTGTACCAGGGTGGCGATACAACGATACTGATCAGACTTTCTGCCTCATTCCAGCCTCCTTGAAAATTGGTCGTTTTTACTTTAAAGACATACTTCCCTTCTGCTAATCTTGAGTAATTGGCCTTTCGAGCCTGACCAACATAACTCCACTGATTGTCCCAACCCTCTAGATAATAGGCATACCTTACTTTATCAGCATTATTATAGTCCAATGCGACAAATTCTAATGACAAAGCAGTTTGATCATAAGGCAAACTTACCTCTTTGATTTTGCCACCACTCCACTTCGATATCAGATCGCTTTTATTTTCTTCAATAGGCTCATTGTTTACATAAAAATCGGTCAGCAATAAATTGTTTTTCTGATTAAATTCTTTTACGGCCTCAGGAAAAAATAAGTTAAAACCATTTATTCCACCAAAAAGAAACTCGCCAGTTGACAATTTAACACCTGCATTAAAACTAAACTGATTGCTTTGTAAGCCATCATTAACCGAAAAATTTCTGAATGTCTTTCTTTTTTTATCAAATCTGCAGATTCCGTTGTAGGTACTCATCCATAAATTTCCTTCTTTGTCTTCTAACATTCTTAAAATCGTGTTTGAAGGCAAACCATCATCTGTAGTAAGTCTTTTAAATGTATTTGTTTTTCGATCAAACAACAACAATCCCCCTTCTTGGGTACCCAACCATAGATTTTTGTTTTTATCCTCAAGTATGGATCTGATCGGATTCCCAATGTTTATCTTTTTATATTTTCTGCTTCCTTTTTCAATACCAAATAAGGAAGTATAGTTACCACCCCAGAGTTTACCGTCACTGGCTTCTGTAAGACATTGTAAATTATTGATTGTTTTATCAAAGAGTACAAAACTGTTTTTAGCTCTGTCAAAAAGATAGAGAGAACCTTCATTCGTGGCACTGGCCCATATATTCCCTTTAGAATCCTTATATACAAACCATATATTTTTTTCAATTTGTTTTGTAAATGGGTTATAACACGAAAAGTGACTTATTGTATTATTTGCAGGATTAATGCGATTTACGCCACCCGCCCAGGTGGATAACCAAATTTCATTATTAGTATCTCTAATAATACTGGTAATAAAATTACTGCTGATTTTATTCGTTGAATAACCCGAATTACTATAAGTCGTATAGGTATTTCTTTTTCTGTCCCAATACTTTAACCCTGCTCCATCGGTGCCAATCCAGACATTTTTCTTTTCATCTTCACAAAATGACAGAATGAAGTTTTCTGCTGGATTGTTGTCTTTTGTGTTATACTTAATATTCTTAAAGTACTTAGGGGTATTACCAATCACGCTAATTCCTCCGCGTAAAGTACCAATCCATTTATTTCCTGCTACATCTTCATAGATACTCCATATTGAATTACTTTTTACAAGTTGATTGCCTTGCGCAGCGTTATACGGAACAGATTTTTTGTTTTTTCCTGTTACTTTATAAATACCACAGCCATCTGTAGTTAGCCACATTTCCTTTTTCTTATCAATAAGAATATGAGTAACAGTACATTTATATATAAAATAATTCTCTGAAAGCGAACGAGATTTGACATTAAACAGATAAAGACCTTCATCTGTTCCGAGCCAAAGATTACCATCTATAGAACGCTTCATACATTTTACATCCATTAATAATGGATAGATGACCTTTAATTTTTTTGAATTATAGTCGTAACTGCAAACACCTACATTTCTTACATAAACCCAACCAGAACCATTTATTCCTGCGTCTTCAACAACTGCAGCATCATAACTGTATTTAATATCCTTATTATTTAATCCTTCTAAGGCTACATTTTTACCAATAAATGATCCATTTTCAAAAACAAGCAGACCTAAATTTTGAGAGGCAACCAATACCCGACCATTCGAAACGGACCGTATCTGATGAATAATGTCTTTTACTATTCTCGGTTTACTATTGTTTGATAAAACATATTGTACCGGATGAAAACTAGCGCTTGTTTTATCATAAACACAAGCCCCCTTAGAACCTGCTATCCAAATATTTTTTTTTGAGTCACCCTCAATATGATAAATCGTATTAAACAACAAGGATTTTTTATCGTTAATCCTATTGCGATATACTTTAAAATTATAGCCATCGTATCTATTCAATCCGTCATAGGTACCAAACCACATATAACCATCACTATCCTGATATATTGTTACAACAGAATTGTTAGACAAACCATCTGATATATCAAGAAATTTAATAGGATAATCTTGTGAATAACCCGATAAGGAGAAAACTATTAGTGTTAGAAAATGCAGAACAAAATACTTCAAGAAAAAATATGTTTAAAGATTAACTTATTTAATTGTGTGTAAAAAACACAATTATAAATCAAATTTAATTAAAGTTACCTTATGTAGCTTCATAAAAATTGATTTTCATCTTAAGCGTGGGGATATTCTGACTTACTGTGAATCCAGCGTTAAGAGCATAACTGTACTTTTTAAATGATAAAATAAATACCTTTACGTATAATCATCCAGTCCCATTTTTATGAATAAAAATTTTAAGGATAAATATGAAAAAGTATTCAAAATTGATGAACTATTTGGAGCTATTCCAAGTGGACAGTCAATGGAAATTACCTTCCAAAATACACTCAACCCCAACCCAGAAATAGTAAAACAAATAGAAGACAGTTTGGGATTGATTTTTATTAAGGAAAAAGAAACAGAAGGCGAAGTCTGTTTTGCCAATAGCAAAGAGCTTCGGTCCGAATACAAACAAAGTTTTACACCTCTAGATTTGTTAAATTACAGCTATGCCGTTTTACATTTGCCCAATTCCCATGAAAAATATAAAGATTTTTTAAATATTGAATTCCCCTATATTCCCTATCCAACAGATACCAATCTTTTTTGGAAATTAGTGGCTTTAGGTAGTGGCCTTCGCCAAATTCATTTACCGGAAAATCCATCAGCCGAAAAAAATCCCCTCAACAATATGGAAGGTGGTGATACTTAAGAATCATGTCATTTTACTGATACAATAGAAAATCTTGAACTCTTTTAAAATTCCGTAATTTCCAGTTACTTTTGCGAAATGGATTCATTAACCCAAATCGCTTTAGGAATAGCTGTAGCTGAAGTTTGTGCCGGCAAAAAACTTAAAAATAAAACCTTTTTATATGGTGCTGTTTTAGGTACACTGCCCGATTTAGATATTGTAGTGGGCATGTTCTTAAATCCTGTGGATGGAATCCTGATTCATCGAAGTCTGAGCCATTCCTTATTATTTTTTCTGCTGCTGTCTCCTATTCTGGCTTTGATTATTTCAAAAATAGAAAAAGGAAAAATTAAGGTCGTCCAAGCAGCAAACATGACATTCTGGTGTTTATTTACTCATGTATTATTGGATATGTTTACTTCCTGGGGAACACAGATTTTATGGCCGCTGGATTATCGATTTGCCTTAAAAACCATATTTGTAATTGATCCTTTATACACTATCCCGTTGCTTATTGCTTTGGTAGCGGTTTGGAAAACAAAAGATACATTAGTTCGTAAAAAACATATTTTAAGGGGATTGCTCATCAGTAGTGCCTATCTTGCTTTGTCTTGCTTTATCAAATTATATGCTTTACACCAATTTGAAAAAGCATTGACTACACAGGGAATCCAATATTCTGAAATCATTGTAAAACCAACGGCATTCAACCTGATTTTATGGAATGCAAACATATCAACTGCCGATTCCTACCTGTTGGCTGATTATTCTCTTTTTGACAGTCAACCCATATCATTTACTACTTATACAAAAAATAAGGCTTTGGAATCACAATTAAAAGGGAATCCCGATTTTGAAAAGCTGAAAAAAGTTAGTGAAGGCTGGTATATCGTATCCAAGAGAAACAATTTTTTCTATTTCAACGACTTGCGCTTTGGTCTTTTAAATGACGATCCAAAACATCCTCAATTTGCTTTCAGTTACCAATTTATCTTATCCGGTTCCAAATTAGAAGCAGTAGAAGTAGCCAAGCAAAAACGTGACGGTAAACTACTACTTCAAAAAATCTTTATTCGGTTGCAAGGGAATTAAATCCAAATTCTTCTGCTCTAAAAGCAATATTCCATTGCTATACAATTTCTCGTTCTCTGATGTATTGGCACCAACTGACTATTTAAATACAATTATTTAAAAATCAATAAATTACCACATACAATCAAATACTAAATCAAGAAAAATTGGTAACTTTATGCTATGAAAAAGCACCACACAATTGTTATTGCCGGAGCCGGTGGAATTGCCGAAGCTGCAGGCCTATTATTGATGGAATGGAGTGAAATACCCCCTAGCCTTTTTATTGGCAATCGTACCCATTCTAAGGCAAAAAAAGTAGCCCAATGGATATCGGAAGGGACAACAAAACCCTGTTCCGTTCAAGACTTTCATCTGGCTGAAGAAGGTCTCACTGAAGAAATGAAAGAGATATTCCAAAAAGCAGATATACTACTCGATTGTCTACCTGGCAGTATGGCTCCAAAAATGGCTCAGTTTGCCAAAGATTTTCAGATGCATTATGCTAACCTCACCGAATATGTCGCAGAGACCGAAGCTATAATGGCAATGGCTAAAGGAGCCGAAACGGGATTTATACTTCAGACTGGTCTTGCTCCCGGTTATATAGACTTACTCGCCAATGGCCTTTTTCAACAGTTTTGTAATGACTTTAAAGTTGATACAGCAGACAAACTGGAATTAAAAGTAGGCGCTCTTACCAATCATGCGGTAGCCCCACATTATTATGGATTTACCTGGAGTCCTGTGGGTGTGGCTACAGAGTACCTGAAAGACGCTATAGTACTTCGGGACTTTAAAAAAGCAATCTTGCCTTCACTTTCGGAAAGAGCTATAATTATTATTGATGGCGTTGCTTATGAAGATGATCTTACGTCAGGAGGTGCCGCAGATTTACCAGACGCATTATCAGGAAAAGTTCGTTCCCTCGATTACAAAACCTTACGCCATCCCGGTCATTATGCATGGATAAAAGAGCAACTTGAGCTTTTAGGAAACAGTCCCGATGCGATCAAAAGTCTGCAAGAAAAAATGGAAGCTGTAATCCCTCATATTGAAGACGACCAAATTGTTTTGTATGCTGCGGTAGAAGGTAAAGATGCAACAGGTATTTTACGCAGAAGAGAGATTGCAAAACGTATCTTTTCACAAAAAGTAGGAAAACATCAATTGAGAGCTATTCAAACCACCACAGCTGCTCCATTAGTACAGGCGGCACAACTCTTACTCGAAACTCCTCAGAAAGGACTGGTTCTGCAAAGCCAAATTGACCCTATACCTTTTTTAAACGGAAATTATATCCTGCCTGTTTACGGGAAAGTATAGATACAATCAAATCCATCGGTTGGAATAATTACCACAAATACAATACTGGGTGATAATTATATCAGGAAGCGAAGAATAATACCCATAAAAACTAAATCTTTACTTTTACAGTATTAGAAAAGGATTACTTATGGAAAAACAATATTCTCTTGCCATTTACCCTCCTGAGGCTGTCATAGTTTTGATTAAGTCCATGAAAGAACAATTGGCGACTAAAGTAGGCTGGTTTCACAGTAAAAATTCAGTAGGACATATAACCATCTGCGAATTTAAAGCGACTGATGCGAAAAAAGCGAATCATTTATTTACCAAAATAGAGCTACATTTTGTTTGTGACAGTGTTGTTTTGAGACTATTTGACGAGAACATCAAACAGTTTTTTGTAACTGACACCTTCAAATTCAAAGGTAATCCACAACCCGAACTGATACAGGGCACCCTTTTTTAGCTATCTATTTTACTTTCAATTAATTATAGTAGAAAATAGAGGGCGAATCTTTTTTTTTTGTAATTTTAATAGGAAAAACAAGAATTTAATTAAGAACCTAAAAAATAAATCGTATGAAAAATTTATTTTACTGTTTACTACTATCTTTTTTTTATTTTTCGGCTAGTGCACAAACGGCGTCTGAACCTTCATTAGAAACTATGAGCACCACTAATAATGTAGCACCCGATGAACAAAATGATTATAATGTAGAAGAACTTCCTTGGTATAGAAGACGTTTCAAATTTACAGCAGGTGCTTTTATGCCTATAAACAATACAGAAATAAGGGTTGGGAACAGTAGCGGCAGTATAGGAACTGATATTGACCTTGAAGATGACCTTGGTTTTACAGAAAGTACAGCCTCTTTCCTAGCTTCTTTTGAATGGAGAGTTTCCAGAAGATCAAGATTTAGTCTTGAATATTTTTACTTAAACAGAGACGCGACCAAAACCATCGATAAACAAATAGAATTTGGAGATGAAGTGTTTGATCTTAATGCAAAAGTATCCGCTTTTTTTGATACCCAAATAATTCGATTTGCATACTCCTATGCTATTCTGTCCAAACCAAAATATGAGGCAGGATTATTAGTCGGAGCACACGTGCTTTTAGGAGATATGGGGTTAAAATTAGAAGCCAACGGGCAAACTGCTGAAGTAAGAGATAATTTTGACTTTACAGCTCCTCTGCCTGACGTTGGGATATGGGGTGAATTTGTAATTAGCAAACGTTTTGGTGCCTATGCCAATGTAAATTACCTTTCTGCTAAGATTGATAATGTTGATGGTAGTATTATAAGTTACAACGTATCTGTTTTATATAATGTTTACAAAAACTTTAATCTAACCGCTGGCTATACCGGTCTTACTTTTGACTTAGATGTAGAAAAGGAAAACAGAAATGGCTATCTCAAATGGGGATATAACGGACCTGCAATAACCGTTTCATATAATTTTGGATCACATGTTTTACCAAAAAAATAAGCAATCCACTAAAAACATTAAAAAGCAGCAACAATAAATTTGCTGCTTTTTTTTATGTTGCAAAAACAACTCTTTATTGATATTTCTTCTCCGGAAGATGTTCAAATAATTTCTACTTACTTGTTAGTCTGTGAGAGTACAATTAAAACAATTGCCAGTAATGCTAAAAAAAGACCTGCAAAGTTCATTTTGGTTAGTTTTTCCTTAAAAACTAAAACGCCAGTAAGGCTGCCTATTATAATAACCCCCATATTCATTCCTGCAAAAACGGTGGAAGGATTTTGGGCAAATGCCTGATGTGCTTTCAAGTAGAAAAGTACATTTCCAAAATTAAAAACGCCAACCAAACCTCCAAAAAGAATGCTTTTGCTGCTTACTGGCACCTTTTTAAAACCGACTTCATAACCAACAGCACCAATCATTATCGTCATGGCTATGCCAAAAACAACAAATAGCGAGGTTGTATAAGGCAAATCCGTATAAATAGCAATTTGTTTAAAAAGAATGTCTATAACTCCAAATCCAATCAAAACTGCAGCAGGATATCCCCATTTATTTTCAGTATTCCCTGAAGGTTTTGTGAGAATAAGCAATAATGCCGGAAATGCTATCAAAAAAGCCGTAACCTTATATGTATCGAACTCTTCTTTAAAAATAAGCCAAGCAGCCAGAATGGGAATAAATAAGGAAAGTCGTTGGGCCGCATCGGTTTTTACGATTCCCATATGTTTTATCGAGGCCGCCAAAAAAAGAAAAATAGATGGCAATAAAATCCCCAGTGCAGCATAAATTCTCCAAGGTGCTGTACTTCCTAAAGCACTAAGATCAGGGCTGAATGAAAAATAACAAAGCAAAAGAGCAATCACATAATTTGTAGCAACGATTTGAGGAATACTAATGGTATAATGACGAGCAATTTTAAACAATACCCCAACAGTAACGCTGCATACAATACTTAAAATTAGAAATAGCATAAAATTATATTTAAGTCGCAAAAATACTACTTATATTAGGATCGGTCTTGCTCCTGAAATTAAATTCTCAAAAGATATTTTGGGACTGGAGGATAAAATTTGTAAAGAATAACTATTCCAAATTCATAAATAGTTTCAATAATAAATTTTAAAATCCAAGGCTTCACACAGTTCTTTGTGGTTCTTGAACATGTTTCTTTTAATGGCTTCCATCTCCACATAATTTTGACACATCTCAAAATACAAAACGTCAAATACGGTGCTTGAGATAAAATCAATATTTTTCGCATAGCCCGAAATAGCCAGAGCTCCCGTTTTATGTAAAAACTCTTTGGCCTTTTTTTCTTGTATAAAAAGAGTTTTGCAACTGCCAAAATGAACAATTTTATCCTGCAACAGATTTTCGAACTGATTGCTAATCTGATCCAATGTATAGTGTTCTTCGCCAATTTGAATTTTACTTTTCCTCCCGTGAAAGGCTAAATAAATAATGGAATATTTTCCATAAATTCTTTTGTCGCCGGTAAGTGTGAATAAACGGTTGCAAAATTCTTCATAAGTGGAACAGGTTTTATAAATGGTGTCAATCTCAAGGTTGGCTTCCAGTAATTGCAAGGCACTTTGCACCGAACTTTTTTTACGTAAATCCGATTCCCAATCGCCTTCTAGGCAAAAGATGTTTTTATCATATAAATTGGCTATTGACATGATTTTAACTGTTTAAAGTACCAGCATACAGTGAAACACAAAGTTCACTATTTTTAAATAATTAAAAATCAAAAACTTAAGTTCTTTTCAGAAATCGTTGTGAAATAAGTATCCTCTTCCAATAGTTGTTGAATTAATTAACCTATCAATCGCTCTTCAACCAACCCGTAATACTCATTCGGGTATTTTTAGTTACTAAAACTTCATGGACCAACTCGTCACTTTTAAAGAAAACGGTTTTGCCTTGAGTAGGTGAAATTTTTTGATTGTTGTCTAATTGATGAATTAGCAGTTCTCCTCCATCGCTTTCTTCCCAATTGCTATTTAGATAACTAATCATGGAGTACTTCCGACTGGGATTGTTTTTGAATTGATCCAAATGCTTGAGATAAAAATCCCCTGATTCATACAAAGAATAATGGAATTCATAACCTGTTATTCCTGCATAACAACTGGTATTTAGATACTTAATAAATTCTTCGATTTGAGCAAAGAATTCATTTTCAAATGCGTTGTTGTGCTTTTTGTCAAGCCAATAAATAGAATCACTTCGTATGGCTCCATCATAAGAAAGTTTCTCAGCATTCCCAATTCCAGCGGCTTTCAATAAGCTATCCTGATTTAAAGCCAGTAGATTTTTCTTTAAATTATTGGCCAATGTGGCACTCAAAAAATGATCCGATATACCTACCTTATTTTCAATATATGTAGCAATCAAAGCTTCAAAGCTATTTTCCATGTCTGTTTTTTATTGACTGAAAAGACTGCCAACGGGACAAGGTAGACTAAATAAAATCGTTATCGTATCATTATGAAATAAATAAACAAAATTCCTGTAATTTAACCTTTTAAAAAGCTTCATTTGTTGCAATAGACCGTCAATTCACTAATAAAAAAAAAGGTCAGCTACGATTGCTAACCTTTTTTTATTTTACAGCTTACTGATAAAGCTTCCGTAAATATCCTTGAACTGATGTCCTTCTGAAAAGCGATCTTTACTCAGTTTTTTGTATTCTACTAAGCCCCAAAGGATAAATTCTTTCATGAAAAATTTATCTTCTTTTTTCAGTTCCGGTTGGTATTTCTTGATTAAAATTTCAAGCGGAACAATACTTCCCAGAATTCTTTGATATTCCTCATCCGAACAATCGTCAAATAATTCGAAACCGCTTTCTGCAAAAAACCATTCAATGACATCGGTGTATGGCGTTTTCTCACCTTGTTTTTCGAGTTTTTCAATTTTTGGAAAATAAGCAGGAAAGAAGGTATGAATGGCATCACCAATTAAATGCTGTGCCACTTCCGCAGCTCCTTCCTGTTCTCCCTCATATACTAATTCTACTTTTCCGGTAATGGATGGAATAATTCCCATAAAATCCGATAGCCGTAAAGTGGTTTTATCAGCACCCGATTTCAAAGCCCTACGCTCAGCAGTACTCAATAAGTTCTCAAATGCTGTAATACTCAATCGCGCACTCACACCACTTTTATGGTCGATATATTCACTTTCTCTAGCTTCAAAAGTAATTTGTTCCAATAAATCTTTTGCCAATGAAGGAACATAGACCAAATCGCTTTGTGCTACATCCAGTTTAGCTTCTTGTTCTGTTATGGTTCTCGCAATTTTAATAGTTTCAGGATAATGCGTCAGGATCTGCGAACCTATTCGGTCTTTCAATGGCGTTACAATACTGCCACGATTTGTATAATCCTCGGGATTAGCCGTGAAAACAAATTGCATATCGAGTGGCAATCGCAATTTAAAACCACGAATTTGAATATCACCTTCCTGCAAAATATTAAACAAAGCCACCTGTATTCTTGCCTGTAAATCCGGTAATTCGTTGATAACAAAAATGCAGCGATTTGCTCTTGGAATCATCCCAAAATGAATTACACGATCATCAGCATATGAAAGTTTCAAATTGGCCGCTTTTATGGGATCGACATCACCTATTAGATCGGCAACAGTAACATCGGGTGTAGCCAATTTTTCATAGAAACGATCGCTTCGGTGCAACCAGGAAATCGGTGTATCATCACCTTCGGATTCAATAATATCTTTGGCAAAACGCGACAGAGGCTGCAATGGATCATCATTTATTTCTGAACCAGTGACAAACGGAATATACTCGTCCAGCAATTCAATCATTTTACGCGCCAATCTAGTTTTGGCTTGACCGCGAAGACCCAACAAATTAATATTATGACGGGATAAAATAGCACGCTCCAATTCAGGAATAACTGTGTTTTCAAATCCGTGAACACCTTCGAATGTAGGTTTCCCTGATTTTATTTTTTCTCTGAGATTGGAACGCAATTCGTCCTTAATACTTTTGCTTTGGTATCCTGATTTTTTTAATTCGCCTAATGTGTTTATGTTTTCTATTTTCATGTTTTATATTTAAAAATTGAAAGATTTAAAAATCAATATACTTTGTTTTTCTAAAAAGTTTTTTTGACTGCGCTCAGTGTACCAACTAAAAAACTTAGATTCTTAGTAACTTAGAACCTTTATAAAAGTACTTCAACTTCGCTAAGCGTGACAATCGAAAACTGAGACTGTGATTAAAAACTATTTTACTCGCTTCTTCCTATTCGTTTCATAATCTTCAAAAATCATTTCTCCCAAACCTTTCAGTCCGGTATAAAATGCTTTCCCCTGATTGGCTTCGGTAAACCGATTGACAAATTTTTGCAAATACGGATCATTAGCAATCATAAAAGTGGTGATGGGAATATGTAATTTTCGGGCTTGTTGTGCTTGAGTATAACATTTGTCCACGATATACTCGTCTAGACCATTACTGTTCATATAATAGGAACCGTCTTTTTCTCGCACACAACTCGGTTTGCCATCGGTAATCATGAAAATTTGTTTGTTAGTATTTCGTTTCCGACGAAGTATATCCATGGCAAGTTGCAGTCCTGCCACCGTATTGGTATGATAAGGACCCACTTTCAAATATGGTAAATCTTTGATGGCAATTGTCCAAGCATCATTTCCAAAAACCAAAATGTCCAAAGTGTCTTTAGGATAACGAGTAGTGATTAATTCGGCCAAAGCCATCGCTACCTTTTTGGCTGGTGTGATTCGGTCTTCACCGTACAAAATCATACTGTGACTGATGTCTATCATCAATACCGTACTCATCTGTGATTTGTATTGGGTTTCTTCGACAACCAAATCATTCTCGGTAAGATGAAAACCATCTACTCCATTATTGATTTGGGCATTTCGCAAACTCTCGGTCAGAGAAATACGTTCTAATCCGTCACCGAAATGAAACTCCCGAAATTCTCCGGTATGTTCATCCCCATTTCCGGTATGTTTCGTTTTGTGATTGCCACTTCCGGAACGTTTTAAATTACCAAAAATATTGTCTAATGCTTGTTGCCGAATAGCGCGCTCCGTTTTGGAAGTGATTCCCAGTCCGGGTGTTCCGTCGTCTTTGAGTTCTTCACGGATGTAACCTTTTTTCTTTAGATCTTCAATAAAATCATCAATCGTATACTGTTCATCGGTGAGTTTATATTCTTTGTCCAATTCCCGCAGCCAATCAATTGCTTCATCAAAATCTCCCGAAGTATGTGTGATTAACTCTTTGAAAATCGCAAAGAGTTTATCAAACGGAGACTGGAATGGCGCTTCGTATTGCTTGAAATAAAATCCTTTTCTACTATCATTTTTCATAGAAAATAAATTTACATCATTTTAAAACGCCTTTCTAACAAACGTTTATTAATTTTTCGTTAAAAACAATTAATAAAATTCCCCATCTACATAGAACCATTTTCCATTTTCAAGTACAAAAGTGGAATGTTCGTGGTGTATTTGATTCTGTTTATTACTGTCCTGAAAATAGGCTTTAAACTCCACCGTATTTTCGGTAGTCTTAATAATTTCAAGTTTTTGCCATTGATTACTGATTGCCCAGTTATGAATATCCGATTTCGAATGATACTTTCTTTCTTCTTGCTGTGTTGTAGCAACTAAATAATCAACGGCATGTGTGGCGTAAGCCGAATATCTGGAACGCATCAAAGACTCTGCAGTTGATGCGTTTTGAATTCCTTTAATTAAAGGTTCACAACAATCGGCAAAGCTTTTTGAAGAACCGCAATAACATTTATCTGAAGTCATTTTTTAATAAAAACTTAAATTTGCCCATCAAGTTCCACTATTCTTTGGTGCAATTGATTCAATAAAACCTGGTAACGGCTTAATTCCATTAAATCTTCATCATCTTCTGAATAATCAAGTAACTCATCCAATTCCTCACTAACTTCAGCCAATTTATTATTAGCCTCTCTCCCATTTCTACTGGCGATCAAATCAATTATTTCCTGAACACCAATTTTTAAATCATCAAAATTATTTTTTTTCATTGTTTTGGTTATTTAGTTAGTCTTCGGCGGTTTTGCTCTCATTAAATTTCTTCGTGATTTCCTTTAATTTTTCCTTACGAAGAATTTCTGCCTGCTTAACTTTATTCTGCGCTTTATGCAACTTATCGTTGTGCTTTTTTATATTTCTTTCGTTGTTTCTACCCATTGTATTTCTCTTTTTATTTCTTCCAAAGTCTTATTGGTAAAAATTAGTTCATTTATAATTTTTTGTCTCAGAATATCCAAATCATCATAATCAAAATGTTTGGCCCAAGAAGTCAGATTTTGCAAATTTCGAATCTGTTTTATTCTTTTAGTAGTTTCAAAACTTGTCCGAAGTACCGCTTTATTATCGTATTCAGGATTATTTTTATGTTGATAATTAACCGTATTTTTGATATAATCGGCCTTTATGTAATACAGTTTATCCAAAGCATTGTCCGGATAAAATGCTGTCCAGGGAGCAAAACCCAGTTTAATTTTTGATTCAGTTTCCGGCTCCAAAGGCTCTAATCTCCATTTACTGTTCGCCAAGCGTCCCCAATGATTCGATAAGCGATACATTCCTTTTTTTGTATAATAATAGGTGCTGCCAGATTTACTTTCATACTGCACCGGCAAACCTTCAATTGCCTTCCTGTTTTCTTCTTTAAATATACAAAAGGTATTTTTGAAAGAATTGGGACTGGGGCGAAATACTTTTTCCATGAAAACAAAGGTAATGAGAAACTCTAAAACATTACGAAACAAACAATAATTGATTAACTTTGCAACTTGAAATTCTTAAATTAAATTGATCATGTCCAAATCTTCACAAGAAAAAATGCTGCAAAAGGGAGTTTACACCGGAATAATGGAAAAAGATGAAAACGGCAATTATTTTTGTGGTGAATATCTTTTGGATTATAAAATGGCACAAGCCAATCATACTGTTGGTGATTGGATTACCATAAAATCTGTAATTGAAAACCCAAGTGATATCAGTTATAACAAATACCCAAAGAAGTCAAAAAACTTCGACAAAGCCAATAATAAGCCTCAACAATAAATACGGCTTCTCACTTTTTTCGCATTCAAAAAAAGACCATTGATTGAATATTTTTTTTGGATAAACCAAAAAGTTAAAAAAAAGTGTACCTTTGCAAAAAATTTGTCGATTTTGAATTTAAATAATACTGAATTCATACTAAAAGACAAGTAGTTACCTTATTTATGAAAAAAATAGTTGAATACCGCAAACTGCTAAATGTAGACAAAACTGCTGAGCTTAAAGATTTAAAAACAATCTACCGTAATGCAATGAAAGAAGCGCATCCTGATAAATTTCAAGGAGACGAAGCTGGATTAAAAGAAGCAGAAGAAAATAGTAAAAAAATTATTGAAGCCTACCACTTTTTGGTTAGTATCAATCCTGAAACTATTAAACAAAATTTACCAGAATACACTGAAACTATCTCAACTTCTACCATTACGGATTATAAATTCGTTGAAGGTCGATTGATTATTAACTTTTCAAACGGAAGTGTTTACGAATACATCAGTGTTCCTAAAGCAACTTATGTAAAAATGGTTAATGCTGATTCTCCTGGAAGATTTGCAAAAAGACATATTCTTAATTCTTTTACTTGGAGAAAAACAATCAACCAAGACTAGTTTTATTGTACATTGAACAGAAAAGCACTCCCAAAAAGAGTGCTTTTTTTTTATACATATAATTCTTGATTTACCAATAAAATAACGTTCGTAATAATTAATTTACAAAGTATTGCACAATAAACATGTTTTTAATAGTTTAGCCAAACCAAACTAACTATAATTAAACCTACTTATTATTATGAATACCCCTTGCAAATTATACAAACGGCAATATAAAAAAGCAAAAGAAACCCTTGACCTGCTTGAAACACAGAAATCTCAAATCGATTTCAAATTAAAATCAAATCCTGTATGTCCTGATTTACACAAAAAATTAAGATTGATAAATCTAGATATCAAGATTACTAATAATGAATTGGAACAGGCTGAATCTGACATTGAAGAATGCGAATCGAAATACAATTTTTCAGAAATGGAGACTCAGCTCTTTTAAATCTATTTTTAGTTCATTATTTCTATTAAATAGTCCAAAAAAAACACCATTCTCTTCCGTTCAGTTAAAAAACAAAAACTATAACAAAAATTTAGCCTGTAAAATTGTTGATACTTTATAATTTTAAATACTTTTGCAGACTTAAATCAATTAACTAATTTATAATGAAAAAAATAATTTTATTACTTTCTGCTACTGTTGTATTATTTTCTTGTAGCAAAGTTGGAAAAGATGAATACCTTATCACAGGTACTGCAACAGGGGTTGAAAATGGTAAAACAATAATCCTGGCTACACAAGATACTAATGGTATGTTAGTTGCCAAAGATACTGTAAAAGTTGAAAATGGTAAATTTGTAATGGAAGGTAAAATCACTGAACCTGCATTTTACACTATCCAACTGGAAGGTGCACAAGCGCCAGTCCCTTTTATTTTAGAAAATGCTGAAGTTACTATCGCTATTAACAAAGATAGTATTCAAAAATCAAAAGTTTCAGGAACTTATAACAACGATGAGTACGTTAAATTTAACGAGGAAATCACAAAAGTTCAAAAGAAATTGATTGATTTTCAAACTAAAAACACACAATTGATGAATACAGCACAACAAACTAAAGACACTGCTGTAATCAATGGTTTGATGAAAGAATTCGCAAAAATTCAACAAGAAGTTGGTGAAGCCTCAAAAGCTAAATACGTTACTTATGCTGAATCACACCCAAAATCTTTTATATCTGCTTTAATCGTTAAAGGTATGCTTAATGACCCTAGCACTGATGTAAAAAAAGCAGAAGCTTTATACAACAGCCTTGACGAGTCATTAAAAAACACAAAACCAGGTAAAGACGTTAAAGCTAAACTAACTGAAATGAAAGCTCCTTCAGTTGGTGCTACTCCTCCTCCAGCTCCAGCAGCAGAGGAAGCTAAATGAAGAACAGATTTTTCAGCTCCTAATCCTGAAGGAAAAGTAATTTCCCTGAAACAGAGTTTAGGAAAAGTTACAATAGTTGATTTTTGGGCATCATGGTGTGGTCCTTGTCGTCAAGAAAATCCAAACGTTGTAGCAATTTATAAAGAGTTCCACTCAAAAGGTCTTAATATTATTGGCGTTTCTTTAGACAAAGATGCTAAAGCTTGGAAAGAAGCTATCGCAAAAGATAAATTAACTTGGACACAGGTTTCTAATCTAAAATTTTGGGATGAACCAATCGCAGCTCAATACAAAGTCGAATCTATTCCTGCCACATTCATATTGGATGCATCAGGTAAAATAGTTGCAAAAGACTTGAGAGGTGATGCCCTTCGAGCAAAAATTTCAGAACTTTTGTCTAAATAAAACATCAATTCTACCTAAATAAAAAAAATCTCCCTTGTGGAGATTTTTTTATTTTATTCAATACCAACAGGTTAAAAATAATAGTAAAATTAAGTGCAAATATTGTTTGGAAACTTCAAAACAGTTGCTATATTTGCACCCGGTTATCGCAATAAGCTATACCAGTTCAGTCTTGGGGAGATACTCAAGCGGCCAACGAGGGCAGACTGTAAATCTGCTGTGTGAACTTCGCAGGTTCGAATCCTGCTCTCCCCACAAAAACTCTTCAAGCAATTGAAGAGTTTTTTTTTATACAATTTTGCCCTGCCCAGAGCAAATATTTTTTTTTCTATTCAGACAGCAATTTTATAGAGAACATTACAAAAAAAAGTCCCGATAGTTATCGAGACTTTTTCAATTATATTATTCTTTTATTTATTCCAAAATAAAATTGACGCTTACGTTAGCTGTAATATTGATTTCACCTATTGCCAAAGTTTCTCTTGGTGCCGCTTCGCTATCCATCGCCATTGTTTTCATGGCTCCATATACTGGCTGAGGATAATAAGTTTGTGAGTTATCAGAAATAGTAATCGCTTTACCTATTTTTTGCCCTAATACTGATACATAATCCTCCGCTTTTAGTTTAGCCTCTTTCATAGCCAATTTTCTGGCTTCCGATTGGTATTGCGCTAACTTCGATGATTGGAAAGTTACATTGTCAATTCTATTTATTCCTTCACCAACTAAACCTTCCATCAATTCATCATACTTTGATAAATCTTTCAACAAAATTTCAATGGTTTGAGTCGCATTGTAACTGTGTTTCTTCTTCTCATAGTCGTATTGAGGATTCAAAGAAACACGCTTGGTTTTAAAATCCTCCGGAGCTAAATTCATTTTTTTAATGAATTTCAAGACAGCTTCTATCTTTTCGTCGTTTTGTTTTTTAACGTCTTTGGCATTATTCCCCTTTGTTTCCACAGTGACAGCTATTGCTGCCTGATCTGGAACCACTTTTACTTTGCCTTCTCCGTTTACGATAATTTGAGGAATTTGCTTAACTTCTTGTGCCTGTGATACTGTAATGAACAGAATTGCTAAAACTAATAATGCTTTTTTCATTTGAATAAAATTTTAATTATTTTGTATAACTTCCCTTTCAAAAGTTGTGCCATTATAATTTTCCCATTTTTTCCATTACGAAAAGAATCACAATAGGAATCGCCAATAAAACAACCATTAAAGTATGATCTGTGAATAATTGGGGCTCTTTGATAAGTGTAATCAAATAACCACCAATAGCGCCTCCAAAATGCGCCGTATGCCCAATATTATCATTCTTTGCTTTCATTCCATAAATAGAATACAGCAAATAGAGTATTCCAAAAAGGTAGGCAGGCATCGGAATGATAAAAAAGATCCCCAACATCATATCCGGCTGCAATAAAATAGCAGAATACAATACTCCGGTTACCGCTCCAGATGCTCCAACAGCTCTGTAACTATAATCATTTTTATGAAAAACCATAGTCAACAAACTGCCAAATATCAAACTGCCAAAATAGATCAAACCAAAAGATAATTCGCCCAAATAGTTCATCACTACTGGAGCAAAAAACCAAAGTGTCAACATATTAAAAATTAAATGGGTAATATCTGCGTGCAGAAAACCAGAGGACAACATTCGGATTTGTTCACCCGAACGAATGCTGCCAACATGAAATTCGTATTTTCTAAAAAAAGCATAATCATTAAACCCCTTGTAGCTAATTAAAACATTTGCAACAATTATTGCAATTAAAATGGTACTCATAAATTGGTATATATTTTTATTAAAATGTAAATCTAAGTAATATTATAATTCTAAAATTCATCAGAACTCATAAACTGTCTATCGAAAGGATTTTTTGAATTATATTTGTCGAAATTTCAAAAAATGCGTTACTTAATTTACCTTATTGTCTACCCTTTTTTATGGTGTATTTCGATACTGCCATTTCCTTTATTATATCTGTTTTCAGACTTCATCTACTACATTGTTTATTATGTAGTGGGATACCGAAAAAAAACTGTTCGGGAAAATTTAGCTATGGCATTACCTCATCTGTCTGCTGAGGAACGATTAGTAATAGAAAAAAAGTTTTTTCACCATCTGTGCGACATGTTTTTGGAAATGATCAAAACAATGACTATTTCACAAGCCGAAATGGAAAAACGTTTTGTTTTTACAAATCTTGAAATATATAAAGAATTAGAGAAAAAAGAAAAAAGTGTTGCCTTAATGTGTGCTCATTACGCGAGCTATGAGTGGTTGGTATCCATGAATTCTTATACTACATTTGAAAGTTATGGTATTTATAAAAAATTAAAGAATCCTTACTTCGATAAGTTAGTCCGTAAAATTCGATCTAAATTTAAAGCCAGCCTAATTACAACGAAGGAAACCATTCCTACTATTATCGAGAACAACAGAATCAAAAAACTTTCACTGTACGGGTTTGCCAGTGATCAATCACCCAGAGCAAATTCTGCATACCATTGGACTAAGTTTATGGGTATCGAAACGCCAGTGCATACAGGAGCCGAAATGCTGGCTAAACGATATAATATGAATGTTATTTTCCTTAAAACAAAAAAATTAAAAAGAGGGTATTACGAATCCAGTTTTGAAATTCTTTCTGAAAATGCAGAAGAAGTTCCAAATTACGAAATTACAGATCATTTCTTAAAACTCGTAGAACAACAAATCTATGAAGCACCTGAGTACTATTTATGGACTCACAAGAGATGGAAACACAGTCGTTAGAGGTAGAGTGTTCAGTAATCACGCAGTATTCAGTCTTGGTGATCAGTTAAATAAAAAATCACTTATTCAAAAATTATAATTTTTGAATAAGTGATTTTTTATTTAATTCTATGAATCTATGAATCTTTACAAAGAAAACCATTCTTTCACTAATTCATCCTCTATTGGCTGAGCCTGCTTGTGAATAAATTCATTGGTCTCTCTATTATAGTCATAGTCCAAAGCCCACGTTTTATGATTTTCCGCCAATGATTTGATACTATTGCAAACAAATTCAATTTCAGCATTGGTAGTGGTCGGATGAATCGACATTCTGATCCAGCCCGGTTTTCTGATTAAATCACCTAAACTAATTTCATTAATCAATTTATTGGATGCTTCCTGATCGACATGCAGAAGAAAATGACCATAGGTACCGGCACAACTGCATCCGCCACGTGTTTGAATTCCGAATTTATCGTTTAGCAACTTCACGCCCAAATTGAAATGTAAATCTTCAACAAAAAAAGAAATTACTCCTAATCTATTATGATGTTGACCGGCAAGAATTTTGATATTTGGAATATTTCCCAATTCTTGAAAAACATAATCTACAATCTCATGTTCTCTCTTCAATATATTCTCAATTCCCATTTGCTCCTTTAACTGAATAGCCAATGCGGTTTTTATAACTTGAAGAAATCCCGGTGTTCCCCCATCTTCCCTATCTTCGATATTATCTATATATTGGTGCTCCCCCCAAGGATTGGTCCAAGAAACGGTTCCTCCTCCAGGACAATCAGGGACCATATTTTTGTATAACTTTTTATTAAAAACTAAAACACCGGAAGTTCCTGGGCCACCAAGAAATTTATGTGGCGAAAAGAAAATAGCATCCAAGTATGACTCTGGATCCTCAGGATGCATGTCGATTTTCACATAAGGTCCTGAACAGGCAAAATCAACAAAGCAAACACCATTACGTTCATGCATTAATTTTGCAGCCTGATGATAAGGTGTCTTAATTCCGGTAACATTTGAACAAGAAGTTATAGAAGCAATTTTGTAAGCCCTGTCTTTATATTTTTCTAATAAAATAGCGAGATTCTCCAAACTAAAAAGGCCGTCTTCCGTCGATGGAATTACTTCAACATCGGCGATGGTTTCCAGCCAAGAGGTCTGATTGGAATGATGTTCCATATGTGAAATAAACACGATAGGTTTCATTTCGGCTGGAAGGTTTATAAAATCTTTTAGATTTTCGGGTACTTTCAAACCTAAAATACGTTGAAATTTATTGACTACCCCCGTCATTCCGGTTCCATCAGTGATCAGAACATCATCAGTACTGGCATTTACATGATTTTTGATAATATTTCTGGCTTTAATATAAGCCTTTGTCATTGCAGTTCCTGAAACTGTTGTTTCGGTATGTGTATTGGCTACAAAAGGACCAAACTCGTTCATTAATTTTTCCTCAATAGGACGATATAATCTTCCGCTTGCAGTCCAATCCGTATAGATGATTTTCTTCTTGCCATAAGGAGATTCAAACTCCTGATCGATCCCAATAACATTCTTACGAAATTGATCAAAGTATTGTTCTAATTGGGTCGAAATTTTAATATTTGTCATTGTATTATCCATTTGATTACAAATATATTGTTTTTTGAATGGATTTAGTTGTTTGAAAATGTTAAAGAAATCTTGAAAAATCCATCCACCCCTTTTGCCATCCATACAAGATTACAAAAACGCAAGAATCAATAAAAAAACAATCCACAAACCAACACATAGACAATTCATTACTAAATAATTAAATTTTATTTTAGTAAGTTTTTGTATAGTCGTAAGATCCTATTTGATGTGTTTTTGTAGGGAACTATTATTACTATTTAATCGATTGGTCACCCTAAATTTGAAATTCAAAAAAGTTCCAAAAAACATTTTTCAAAGTACTTCTGTAAAACTTATAAAAACTCATCCTACTAATGATCAAAATAATAGTACTTTTTATTCTCAGTTTTGTTATCTCTTTTCTCTCTCCTCTTTTTGCCCAAAGTCCAAAACGCGGTATTGCATATGGTTCCCATTCCGTAGCAGACATTACTGCGCTAAAACCAGGCATTTCTTGGTGGTATAACTGGTCTCCGGTTCCAGAAACTGCCGTTAATGCAAGTTATGCTTCTTTAGGAGTTGAATTTGTTCCAATGGCGTGGGGCAAAATCAATAATCCAGATTCATTTATTGCCAATATAAAACCAGGAGCTAAATATTTGCTTGCTTTTAATGAGCCTAACTTTAATGATGGAGCAAAATTAACTCCCCAAGAAGCGGTTAATGCATGGCCAAATATTGAAAAGATAGCCTCCGCAAAAGGTTTGAAAATTGTTAGTGCATCACCTGCTTACAATGGACCTGATAATTATGGCGGCTATCAAAGTCCTATTGCCTGGCATGATGAATTTTTTAGGCTCTGTCCAACTTGTATCGTAGATTATATAGCCTTTCACACTTATGATGATACTGCTGCTTCGGTTATTGGAGTAACCAATGGTTTAAAAAAGTACAACAAACCTATTTGGGTAACTGAATTTGCTAATCGAGTAATTCAAACCAGTACCGAGAAAATCAATTTCATGAAAGACATTTTGACAAGTTTTGAAAACGATCCAGATATTTACAGGTATTCTTGGTTTACCGGCAGAGTTCCTGCAAACTGGACAGATATGTTGGAAGGACAATTATTAAGTCCAACAAGTGGTGTTTTAAAACCTATAGGCTCAGCATACATAAATGTGCCTTATACTGCAAAAAAAATGAATGTTCCCGGTCTGATTCCTGCTAAAAAACATTATCGACGTAACGGTACCGGTTTGCAAAATACAACTGATAGCGGAACTGGGCAAAATGTTTGTTTTATAAACCCTGGGGACTGGGCAGAATATATGATTAATGTAGCAAATGCCGGATTATACAGTATGAAATTCAGATTAGCATCTCCTGCAATTCCTGGTAAATTTGACATTAGTGTAAACGATGTTATTGTAAAAACGGATGAATCTTTCCCTATAACAGGTGCTTGGCAAACGTATGCAGATAAAATAGTCAGTGGAATTACATTGCCAAAAGGAGAAGTCTATCTCAAAATTATTTTTAAAACTAAAGACTTTAATTTTAATTATATCGATGTTACTGCTGAATCAGCTCTTGGAACAGACGATATTAAACTGGAAACGGATTCCAATATCTTTTCTCCAAATCCTTTTACAAATGAAGGCACATTCAAAATTAAATCAGTAACGAATGAAAAATTAGATTTAAAAATCTTTGATATAAAAGGAATTGTTTGCTATTCCTCTGATGCTTTTTTCACCAACCAAGACATCAAAATTGGGGCTGATCTTGCCAAAGGCATATACATTGTGTCCGTAACTTATGGGACTTCACAGCAATCGTTCAAAGTCATTAAAAATTAATCTTTCAAAAAAAAATAACCCTTTCAGAGTGGATTACTTTGAAAGGGTTTTAAATTTAAATAGCAGTGTTTTTATATTCCTGCCACTGCTTTTATTTCATCTATAATTCGTAATGCTAAATCATCTGCCAATTTTTGAGAAGCAGCTTCTGTATAGATACGAATAATTGGTTCCGTATTCGATTTTCTTAAATGAACCCAATTTTCAGCAAAGTCAATTTTTACTCCATCGATAGTTGTGATATCTTCATTTTTGTATTTTTCTGTCATTGCTACTAAAATCGCATCAACATCAATTTGTGGTGTTAATTCGATTTTATTTTTACTCATATAATACTCCGGATAAGAAGCACGCAATGCAGAAACAGTCATTTTTTTGTTGGCCAAATGCGTCAGGAATAAAGCCACACCCACCAAACTGTCACGTCCGTAATGCAATTCCGGATAAATAATTCCTCCGTTTCCTTCACCACCAATTACAGCATTATTCTTTTTCATCAATTCTACTACATTTACCTCACCTACAGCACTGGCTTCGTAGCTGCCATTATGTGCATTCGTTACATCACGCAAAGCACGTGAAGAAGACATATTCGAAACAGTATTCCCTGGAGTTTTGCTCAACACATAATCCGCACAAGCCACCAAAGTATATTCCTCTCCAAACATTTCTCCATCTTCACAAATGAATGCCAAACGGTCCACATCCGGATCTACTACAATACCTAAATGCGCTTTTTCTTTTACTACCAATTCTGAAATATCCGTCAAATGCTCTTTTAAAGGTTCTGGATTATGTGGGAAATGACCATTTGGTTCACAATATAATTTCACGACTTCCACTCCCATCAATTCCAATAATTTTGGAATAATGATTCCTCCAGAAGAGTTTACACCATCAACCACCACTTTGAATTTAGCTGCTTTTACCGCATCCACATCTACCAAAGGCAAATTCAATACCTCATCAATATGAATGTCCATGTAAGCATCATTATTCATTACAGCACCGATACTGTCCACGTCCGAAAAATCAAAAGCTTCGGCTTCGGCAATTTGTAATATTTTTTCTCCTTCAATACCATTTAAGAATTCTCCTTTTTCATTCAGCAGTTTTAAGGCATTCCATTGTTTTGGATTATGAGATGCAGTCAGGATAATTCCTCCTTCAGCTTTTTCTAAAGGAACAGCAACTTCAACAGTTGGTGTAGTCGAAAGTCCCAAATCAATCACATCAATTCCAAGACCGATTAAAGTGTTTACCACCAAATTATGAATCATAGGTCCAGAAATACGGGCATCACGACCTACAACAACGGTCAATTTTTCTTTTCCTGTATAACTTTTCAACCAAGTTCCATAAGCAGAAGCAAATTTCACTGCATCAACCGGAGTCAGATTATCTCCTACCTTTCCTCCTATTGTTCCTCGAATTCCTGATATTGATTTTATTAATGTCATTTTTTTATATTAATGGTTATTTGTTACAAATATAAAAAAGTTGCTGAGTTTCTGAGGTGCTAAGTTTCTAAGTTTTTTTTTAAATTCATTAACTAAAAAGAATGGCTCTAAGAATTCGATAGTGAAACTTTTGCCTCAATTTTTTATTTTGAACTAATGTATGGTCAATTAAAAGTTTATACATTTACGAAAACAAACTTAGAATCTCAGTTTCTAAGAATCTTAGCAACTTAATAAAAAATGAACTTCCTAGCACATATCTATCTTTCTGGTGATAACGATTTGGTTAAAATCGGCAATTTTATGGCTGATGGAATTCGGGGGAAGCAGTATGAAAATTTCCCGTACGAGATTCAAAAAGGAATTCTTCTGCATCGAACCATTGATACTTATACTGACGCGCATCCTATTTTTAGACAAAGTACAAAACGTTTACACAAAAATTACCATCATTATGCCGGTGTAATTGTAGATGTTTTTTATGATCATTTTTTAGCCAAAAATTGGAACACTTATTCGCCAGAAAAACTCGAAGAATATGTGGAGCGATTTTATCAATCCTTACATCAAAATCGTGACATACTAACGTCCCGAACCCAAGGTTTGATGCCTTACATGATTCAACACAATTGGCTAGTCAGCTATCAAACGGTGGAGGGAATCAAGCGAATTCTTACACAGATGGACAGCCGCACCAATCAGCAATCAAAAATGCGTTTTGCTACCAATGAACTTTTAGAATTCTATTCGGACTTTGAAGCCGAATTCACTGCTTTTTTTGAAGATTTACAAACCATTTCATTAGAAAAATTAACCCAGTTATGAGAAAAATAATCCTAAGTCTCGTTTGCGCTTTTATTTGTTTGTCGGCCAACATCGCAATATCGCAAACCGGTTTGGTTGCACAAAAAGCTATGGTCGTTTCAGCTCGTGAAGAAGCCTCCAAAATAGGTGTCGAAATCATGAAAAAAGGCGGTAATGCATTTGATGCAATGGTTGCCACTGAATTGGCTTTGGCTGTAGCCTATCCTTATGCCGGAAACATTGGCGGCGGCGGTTTCATGGTATTCCGAAAAGCAAATGGGGAAGTCGGGTCTTTGGATTATCGTGAAAAAGCTCCATTGGCAGCAACCAAAGATATGTTTTTGGACAAAGATAAAAATGTCGTGAAAGGAAAAAGCACCGAAACATCTCTTGCAATTGGTGTTCCCGGCACTATTGCGGGAGTATTTGCAGTACATAAAAAATACGGTTCCTTGCCGATGTCCGAAATTATGAAACCAGTAATCGCATTGGCGGAAAAAGGTGTTATTGTCACCCAAAAACAAGAACAACGATTGCATGATTACAGGGATGTGATTATAAAAGCAAATGGAGAGAAAACAAAATTTGCCACTGTTTACAAACAAAACGATACGATCAAATATCCTGAATTAGCCGAAACTTTAAAAAGGATTTCCAAAAACGGCAGAGATGAATTTTACAAAGGAAAAACAGCTAAAATATTAGTCCAATATCTGAAAAAAAATGGCGGTATCATTACCTTGAAAGATTTGGCAAAATATGAAGCAAAATGGAGAACGCCTTTAGATTTCAACTATAAGGATTTAAAAATAATTTCTATGGCTCCACCAAGTAGTGGCGGAATTTGTTTAGCCGAAATCATGAAAATGATAGCACCTTATGATTTATCTAAAATGGGACATAATTCCCCAGAAGCCATTCAAGTAATAGTAGAAGCCGAAAGAAGAGCTTATGCCGACAGAAGTGTTTATTTAGGTGATCCTGATTTTGTAAAAATTCCTTTAAAAGAGTTAATGAATGATGTCTATCTGAAGCAAAGGATGTCAAATTTTACTTTTGAAAAAGCCACTTTATCATCGGATATTAAAGAAGGAAAAGTAAAATATAACGAAAGTACAGAAACCACCCATTATTCTATTGTAGATCAATTTGGTAATGCCGTTGCTGCTACGACTACAATCAATGACGGATTCGGATCCAAATACTATTGTGATGAACTGGGATTTTTTCTAAACAACGAAATGGATGACTTCAGTGCCAAACCGGGTGAACCCAATATGTTTGGATTGGTAGGAAATGAAGCCAACAGCATTGCTCCCGAAAAAAGGATGCTGAGTTCAATGACTCCAACAATTGTAGAAAAAAACGGAAAATTATTTATGGTTGTAGGCTCACCGGGAGGCTCTACCATTATTACATCTGTATTGCAAACTATATTAAATGTTTACGAATACAACATGAGCATGCAGGATGCGGTAAACGCTCCACGTTTTCATCACCAATGGCTGCCGGACTTGATCACTTTTGAGCCGAATACTTTCGAAGCTAAAACAATTGAAACATTGAAAGCCAAAGGATATCTTATCAATGAGAAAACTACGCCCGTTATAGGAAAAGTAGATGCGATTTTGGTTTTACCAAATCAGGAACTGGAGGGTGGTGCAGATTTTAGAGGAGACGATAAAGCAGCCGGTTTTTAAAAAGATTTGAACTAAAAACTTATGACATTTATACTTGAATTAGAAACCGCCTTCAGGAAAAAACAAAACACCGAGAATGCTTTTGCCATGGCAAAATACATGAAAAATAATTTTCCTTTTTTTGGAATTAAAACCGATGACAGAAGACATGTTTTTAAAGAAATCTGGAAGAATAATGAAAATGAAGTTTCCACAAATGCTAGAGCAATTGCCGAAGAATTATACGCTAAGCAAGAACGTGAACTTCACTATTGTGCGATAGAGGTTTTAATGAAAACCCTCAAAAAAAATTACATCAAAGAAGATATTCATCTCATTGAAAAACTAATTATCACTAATTCCTGGTGGGATAGTGTGGATACGATTGCTAAATTTATTTTAGGGGAATATTTATTAGAATTTCCAACAGAAACTGTTAGCGTCATTAATCATTTCTCCAATTCGGAAAATATGTGGCTTAACAGAAGTGCTATTTTATTTCAATTGGGATACAAAGAAAAAACCGATTTTGATTTACTAAAAGCAATCTGTGAGAAACACAAATCCTCAACGGAATTTTTTATTCAAAAAGCAATTGGCTGGTCCTTACGCGAATATGCAAAAACAAATCCCGTAGCAGTTCGAAACTTTGTTCTTAATACCGATTTAAAAGTTTTAAGTAAAAAAGAAGCATTAAAAAATATTAGTTGAGCTTAAAATAATACTAATTTTGCACCCCTTTAAAAAATTATAATGTTCAAAAAGTTCACATCCCAATTAGAAAGCATCATTGCCTGGTCGCAAACCAAAATAACGGCAAAACAGTTTATATTTTTATCAGCAGTTTTAGTAGGTATTTCAGTGGCTTTTGCGGTAATTGTTCTTAAAGCTTTTGCACACTGGGTCTTTTTGTTTGCAACTTATGTCAGCGGTATTTTAAAGCTAGGATTCATTAATGGTATTTTACCGATAATTGGTATTCTACTTACTGTTTTTGTTGTCAAAAGATTTTTAGGAGGAACAATCCAAAAAGGAACTTCACAAATTTTATATGCTGTTGCAAAAAAAGCGAGTATTATTCCTCGAAAACAAATGTATGCCCAAATCGTAACCAGTTCCCTGACCGTTGGCTTAGGAGGTTCTGCAGGTTTAGAAAGTCCTATTGTAATTACGGGTGCCGCTTTTGGTTCTAATTATGGTCAAAAATATAAACTATCCTATAAAGACCGGACTTTGTTAATTGGCTGCGGTGTCGCTGCCGGTATTGCCGCTGCGTTTAATGCTCCTATTGCCGGAGTTTTGTTTGCCATTGAAGTTTTATTGGTTGATGTTAGTATAGCGGCTTTCACGCCGATTATGATTGCTGCTGCAACCGGCGCTTTGGTTTCGGTAATTGTTTTAGACGAGACTATTTTATTGTCGTTCAAACAACAGCAAACTTTTGATTATCATAATATTCCTTTTTATGTGTTTTTAGGGTTATTTACGGGATTTATTTCCGTTTATTATTCCAGAAATTTTGGGCGAGTTGAACATTTTTTTTCCCGACTTAAACTTTCTCCCTATAAAAAAGCACTCTTTGGCGCTTCGATTTTGGCGATTCTAATTTTTATTTTTCCAACACTTTTTGGAGAGGGTTATGAAAGCATCAAAACCTTATCCGACGATGATCCCGGAAAATTACTGGAAAACACCCTATTTAGTGGATTTCGTAATAACAGTTGGGCCTTATTGATATTTGTTGGTTTAACTATGATGGTCAAAGTTTTTGCAACTGGAATTACTCTGGGAAGTGGAGGAAACGGAGGAAACTTTGCTCCTTCTATGTTTCTTGGATCCTATGCTGGTTTTTTCTTTTCTAAATTTTTTAATTTAACCGGAATCACAAAATTACCGGTAAGCAATTTCACCCTAGTTGGGATGGCTGGAATTTTAAGTGGCTTGTTTCATGCTCCTCTGACAGCTATTTTCCTTATTGCCGAAATTACAGGTGGCTACAACTTAATGATTCCATTAATGATTGTTGCTTCTATCAGTTTTGCTATTTCAAAACGATTCGAAAAACATTCAATGGACGTAAAAAATCTAGCGAAAAAAGGACATGCATTTACGAGCAATAAAGACACTAATATCCTTTCTACATTAGATACCAATTCAATTATTCAAACCGATTATTTAACGGTTACACCAAATGAAAATCTCGAAAAGCTAGTTGATTTGATTTCCCATTCCAATCAGGTAATTTTTGCTGTAGTCAATTCTGCAAATGAATTATTGGGTATTGTGCATTTTAATGATATTCGGGAAATAATATTCAATACTTACAGGGTAAAATATACATTAGTCAAAGAAGTAATGACAGCCCCAGCAGAAATTATTTTTCCGGAGGACAGTATGGAAATGGTTATGAATAAGTTCGAAAAATCAAGAAAAGCTTTCTTACCCGTACTTAAAAACGACAAATACTACGGCTTCATTTCTAAATCTACGGCGCTCGAAGCCTATCGAAGTAAGCTAAAATCAATGACGATAGAATAATTTTAATATCGGATAGATTTAATTTTTTAAATATCCGATAACAACAATTCCTTTACAGCTCAACGATATTGAGTTAGCAACCGTCTTTCACCATAAATTAGTTTGGATACATCCTTTCTTTGATGGGAATGGTCGTACGGTTCGTTTGGCTATGAATTTATTACTGATGCGTTGCGGTTTTCCACCTGCCATAATCTTGAAAAATGACAGAAAGAAATACTATGAAGCATTAAATCAGGCTAATGGTGGCAATTATCAAAAATTAACACTGTTGATGTGTCAATCATTAGAGCGCACTTTGAATATTTACATTAATGCTCTACCAGGTAATGACAAAGAATATGTAGAAATTTCAAATCTCGTACAAGAACCAAATATGCCTTATGGTCAGTAATACATCAGTTTATTGGCCAGAACGGGCAAAATTGATGCCTACAAAGAAGGCAGGAACTGGCTAACCACCAGAGAAGCCGTCGAAGTTACATGGCAACCCGAAAAAGAAAACGCTAACTCCAATTAGCGTTTTTTTATATCCCATTTTAACACAATCTTCTATCCTGTTCTATCAAAAGTAGCAATCAAAATGGTAACTTTGCTTTTTTGCAAAAATTATGCTAGATACAGACAATACGATTGAAGTTCAAGGTGCTCGCGTTCACAATCTAAAAAACATAGATGTTTCGATTCCCCGTGAAAAACTGGTGGTGATTACCGGACTTTCGGGTTCCGGCAAATCCTCATTAGCTTTTGACACCATTTATGCAGAAGGACAGCGTCGTTATGTGGAAACTTTTTCTGCTTATGCACGACAATTTCTTGGTGGACTGGAACGTCCCGATGTGGATAAAATTGATGGTCTTTCGCCTGTAATTGCGATTGAACAAAAAACAACCAGCAAAAGCCCACGCTCGACGGTGGGAACTATTACCGAGATTTATGATTTCCTGCGTTTGCTTTATGCCCGTGGTGCCGATGCCTATAGTTATAATACTGGAGAAAAAATGGTTTCTTATTCTGACGAACAAATCAAAGATTTAATTATTCAGGATTTTACAGGAAAACGCATCAATATTTTGGCACCGATTATTCGCGCCCGAAAAGGACATTATGCCGAACTTTTCCAGCAAATAACCAAACAGGGATTTTTGAAAGTTCGTGTTAATGGCGATATTCAGGATTTGGTTTCCGGAATGAAACTAGATCGGTACAAAACCCACGACATCGAAATTGTTGTCGACAGAATGCTAGTCGAAGATACTCCTGACAATCAAAAAAGATTATCCGAAAGCATTAATACAGCCATGCATCATGGTGAAAATGTTTTGATGATTCTGGATCAAGACACCAATGAAGTACGCTATTTCAGTAGAAATTTGATGTGTCCAACTACAGGAATTTCGTATCAGAATCCGGAACCGAATTTGTTTTCTTTTAACTCCCCAAAAGGAGCTTGTGAGCATTGCAACGGTTTAGGAACTATCAATGAGATCAATACCAAAAAGATCATCCCTAATCCTAAACTGTCTATAAAAAGTGGTGGATTTGCACCTTTGGGCGAATATAAATCATCTTGGATTTTTAAGCAATTAGAAATTATAGGTGAGAAATACGGATTTAAATTGACTGACCCCGTAGAAACCATTTCGGAAGAAGCAATGGAAATGATTTTGAATGGCGGAAAAGAGAAATTCGTTGTCAATTCTAAAGACTTGGGGGTTTCCCGCGAATATAAAATTGATTTTGAAGGGATTTCGCATTTTATCAAAAACCAACATGACGAAAGCGGATCCACCACAATAAAACGTTGGGCAAAAGAATTCATGGACGAGGTAAAATGTCCTGTTTGTGAAGGTTCCCGTTTGAAAAAAGAAGCTTTATTCTTCAAAATTAATGAAAAGAATATTGCCGAATTGTGTGATATGGATATTTCAGATTTGACCAAATGGTTTCAAGACCTAGACCATCATTTATCCGATAAACAAAAACGAATTGCGACTGAGGTTATCAAAGAAATTAAAGACCGATTGAACTTCCTGATGAATGTTGGTTTGAACTATTTGGCTTTAAGCCGAAGTTCTAAATCCCTTTCCGGTGGTGAAGCACAGCGTATCCGATTAGCGACGCAAATTGGTTCACAATTGGTCGGTGTTTTATATATTCTGGATGAACCGAGTATTGGTTTACACCAAAGAGATAATGAGAAACTGATTCATTCTTTAGAGCAATTGCGCGATATTGGAAATTCAGTGATTGTGGTGGAGCACGATAAAGATATGATTGAACGTGCCGATTATGTGATTGATATTGGTCCGAAAGCCGGGAAATACGGTGGTGAAATCATCAGTGAAGGAACGCCTGCCGAAATCCTCGCTTCAAATACTATCACCGCACAATTCCTTAACGGAGAAATGAAAATTGAAGTTCCATCAAAAAGACGTGAAGGCAACGGAAAATTCCTAAAACTGACTGGAGCAACCGGAAATAACCTGAAAAACGTTTCGATAGAATTGCCTTTGGGTAAAATGATTTGTGTGACTGGTGTTTCAGGAAGCGGAAAATCAACCTTAATTAACGAGACGCTTTACCCTATTTTGAATGCCTATTATTTCAATGGTGTCAAAAAACCGCAACCATACAAAAAAATTGAAGGATTGGAGCATATCGATAAAGTGATTGATATTGATCAAAGTCCAATTGGAAGAACACCGCGTTCAAATCCAGCAACCTATACTGAAGTTTTTACGGAAATCAGAAATCTGTTTACGATGACTTCCGAAAGCATGATTCGGGGATATAAAGCAGGACGTTTCAGTTTTAACGTAAAAGGCGGGCGTTGCGAAACCTGCGAAGGTTCGGGTGTACGTACGATAGAAATGAACTTTCTACCCGATGTGTATGTGGAATGTGAGACCTGTCAAGGAAAACGTTTCAACAGAGAAACATTGGAAATCCGCTATAAAGGAAAATCCATTTCGGATGTACTGGATATGACGGTAGATGAGGCGGTTCCGTTTTTTGAAAATATACCAAAAATTTACCGAAAAGTAAAAACGATTCAGGATGTAGGTTTGGGTTATATCACGCTGGGACAACAGAGCACCACGCTGTCCGGTGGTGAAGCACAGCGTATCAAACTGGCCGGAGAATTATCCAAGAAAGATACCGGAAACACATTTTATATCCTTGACGAACCCACAACAGGATTGCACTTTGAGGACATTCGGGTGTTGATGGATGTGATTAACAAACTGGTTGACAAAGGAAATACGATTTTGATTATTGAACACAATATGGATGTCATCAAACTGGCCGATTATATTATCGATATTGGTCCGGAAGGCGGAAAAGGTGGCGGACAACTTATTGCCAAAGGAACTCCTGAAGAAATCATAAAAATTAAAAAAAGCTACACTGCGCAGTTTTTGAAAAAAGAGTTATCTTAGTCAAAACATCCTTGATAAAGATGAATTGAAAATAAAAAATTAAATTGAAAACGGGATGCCCTAGCCCCTTTGTATGGTGATTTTTCTTCACCGTAGAAAGATACAAGCGGATAGCTGGAATAGCTCCCAAAATAAAAGATTATGAGATTAGAAGATTTTGATAATGATGAAGATAAAGTAATTCAAGACAAACTGAAACGTAAAACCTGGAACGAGATCAGAACCAATGATAGTTGGGCGATTTTCAAGATTATGTCTGAGTTTGTTAATGGTTATGAAAACATGGGACGTATTGGTCCTTGTGTTACTATTTTTGGATCGGCCAGAACAAAACCTACTGACCCATATTATTTGCTTGCCGAAAAAATTGCTTATAAAATCAGTAAAGCCGGTTACGGTATAATTACCGGCGGTGGCCCAGGGATTATGGAAGCCGGAAATAAAGGAGCCCATCTTGGTGGTGGAACCTCCGTTGGTTTAAACATTGAATTACCATTTGAGCAGCATTACAATCCGTATATTGACCGCGATAAAAACCTGAATTTTGATTACTTTTTTGTTCGAAAAGTGATGTTTGTCAAATACTCGCAAGGTTTTGTTGTTATGCCGGGCGGTTTTGGAACTATGGATGAATTGTTTGAGGCCATGACTTTGATTCAGACCAAGAAAATTGGAAAATTCCCGATTATATTGGTAGGATCCAGTTTTTGGTCCGGATTGGTAGAATGGATAAAGACCGTTTTGGTAGAAAAAGAACATACCGTAAGTGCCGAAGATTTGGATTTATTTAAAATAGTTGATACTGAAGATGAAGTAGTTGACGTTTTAGACAAATTCTACAAAAAATATGATTTAACCCCTAATTTTTAGCAGTAATCGGGGCTTAAAAATAATTCGGACACTACTACTATTTTAATAGATTTACCCTTCTTTTTGTAGGTAAAAATCCGTATATTGGTTTACGTTTTAAAATTCTAAAAACTATTGAAATCAATCTGTAAAATAGCGGTATCCATTCTTGTTTTTTTTGCCCCTGTAAAGCTGTTTTCACAACATCATTCTCAATTATCTGTTGAGGCCAATTTAGTTACTAAAACACTTAACATTCAGCAAGAAATCACTTTTTTCAATCAGTCGGACGATACCTTGCGTTCGATTGTTTTGAATGATTGGAATAATGCCTATTCTGAAAAGAACTCTCCTCTGGCCAAACGTTTTTCGGATGAGTTTTACAAAGGTTTTCATTTAGCCAAAGACAGAGAACGCGGAAGCACAGAAAACCTTACCATCATTGGCCCCCACAAACTATTTCTTAGCTGGGAAAGAACCGAAAAAAATCCTGATTTTATCGAAGTGGAATTAAGGGAAAAACTGGCGCCAAACGAAAAAATAACCTTGTCTCTTACCTACGTAACCAAAGTCCCAAGCGACAGGTTTACTGAATATGGCTATACTGACACCGGCGGTATGAACCTTAAAAATTGGTTCCTTACTCCTGCCCGTTTTGAAAATCATGAATTTGCCAGATACAGCAATTACAATTTGGATGATTTTGCCAATGCAATTTCTGATTTTGATATTGACATAAAAATTCCAAAATATCTTGAGGTTATAACCGATCTAAATACTGATTCTAAAACACAAGACGACAAGTTTTTGATTTATAAATTAAATGGACACAATAGAACTGATTTCAGTCTTTTCATAGAACCAAAACTCAGTTTTTACAGCTATAAGAACGATCATCATGAAGTTCTTACTGACATGAAAAGCAGCAGATTGAACGATATTCAAAAAGCGATTGTCATTGACCGAATCGTAAATTTTACAACAAATTTGATTGGGGAATATCCGCATGAAAAAATCCTCGTTTCACAAGCCGATTATAACCGAAACCCATTTTATGGCTTGAATCAACTGCCCTCTTTTATCAGTCCTTTTTCGGATGAATTCATGTACGAAATTAAGTTTCTGAAAACCTATTTAAATACATACCTTAAAAAAAGCCTGCGTTTGGACCCGAGAAAAGACAACTGGGTTTATGACGGTATTCAGATATATACTATGATGAAATATATGGACGAGTACCATCCGGACAGTAAAATGCTGGGTAGCGCCTCAACTATTGGATTGCTGAAAGGTTATAATTTGACCAATATCGATTTTAATGAGCAGTACAGCTATTTTTATATGCTTATGGCACGAAAAAACCTTGACCAGCCATTAGAATACCCTAAAAACTCGTTAATCAAATTTAACGAACAAATTGCCAGTAAATATCGTGCGGGTTTAAGCATCCGATTTTTGGATGATTACTTGCAAAACAACACCGTCCCGAACAGTATCCGCCAGTTTTACGCCTTAAACATGGAAAAACAGGTTTCCCGAAACGAATTTGAAACACTGTTACAATCAAATTCTTCTAAAGACATCAACTGGTTTTTTAACACTATTATCAATTCAAGGGAAATCATTGATTATAAATTCGCCAGCGTTTCCAAAACAAAAGACAGCATTACTTTTTCGATTATCAACAAAACCGAAATCCCGGTTCCTATTCCTATATATGGAACCAAAAAAGGGAAAATAGTTTTTAAAGAATGGCTTGATATCGATGCTTGCGACAGCACTTTTACATTCGCCAGAAAAAATGCCGATAAAATTATTCTAAATTACAAAAACGAAGTACCTGAATTCAATTTAAGAAATAATTGGAAAAAATTGGAAGGTTTTTTTCCAAATAACCGACCGCTGAAATTTACTTTCTTCAAGGATTTAGAGGATCCATATTACAACCAGATTTTATATGTGCCAATAATAAGTTATAATTATTATGATGGAATTGCGCCAGGAATGAGATTTTACAACAGAACCATTTTAGACAAGCCCTTCATTTTTGACTTGAACCCCGCCTATTCTATAAAATCAAAAAATTTGTCGGGATCTGGTGCCTTTATCTATAATACAGATTACAGAAAAAGTCATTTATATAACGTAAAATATTCTATTTCGGGATCCTACTTTCATTATGCCCCCGACGCCGCTTATCTGAGAATAAATCCTATGGTGCAATTACGTATTCGCGGAGACGACTTCAGGGACAACCGAAAACAAGTGATCTTTGCACGTCAGGTAATTGTACAGAGGGAAGAAAGCGCTATTGTTGTTGACAATTCCGAAGAAAATTATTCTGTTTTTAATATCAAATATTTCAATACTAGAACCGAGGCTACCAATCATTTCAACTTTGTACCTGATTTACAAATTTCAAGTCAGTTTGGAAAAGTATCAACTGAGATAGAATTTAGAAAACTATTTGAGAGTAACCGTCAACTTAATTTAAGATTTTATGCAGGAGCATTCCTGTATAACGATACTGATTCTGATTATTTCAGTTTTGCGCTGGACAGACCAACAGATTACCTTTTTGATTACAATTATTATGGAAGATCAGAAGACAGCGGTTTTTTTAGTCAACAATACATTCAAGCTGAGGGTGGTTTTAAATCAAAATTAAGTACGCCTTATGCGAATCAATGGCTTACTACTGTGAACGCCAGTTTTAATATTTGGAATTGGGTCGAAGTATATGGTGATCTTGGTTTATTAAAGAATATGCATCAAAATAAACATTTTGTTTATGATAGCGGAATCCGTTTAAATTTAGTTACAGACTATTTTGAATTGTTTTTACCAGTATATTCTAATAACGGGTGGGAAATTTCTCAAAGTAATTACAGTGAAAAAGTACGGTTTGTGATTACTTTGGCACCTAAAACATTAATCAATCTTTTCACTAGAAAATGGTTTTAATCGACAACAAATCACCTATTTTTATTAAATTATTCTCAGTAAAATCCATAAAAATTAAATTTAATTAAAAAAAAGACAGTATTTTTTTTACATTCGTTATAAATAATAAAATTATATTTTCTTCAATGAATTATGAAAATAGCCAGTTTTTAAGTAAATTTGCCGCATTAAGTGATACTTTTCAATTATGATAAAAGAACAAATAAATTCTACATTGACATTTGAAGACTTCAAATCCGAAGTATTAAATGACTATAAAATCGCTATAACAAGCAGAGAATGCAGTCTGCTGGGGCGTAAGGAAGTATTAACTGGAAAGGCAAAATTTGGAATTTTTGGCGATGGCAAAGAAGTACCGCAACTAGCCATGGCAAAATCCTTCAAAAACGGTGATTTCCGTTCCGGCTATTATCGCGATCAGACATTTATGATGGCTATTGGAAAATTGACCATAGAGCAATTTTTCGCCGGATTGTATGGTCATACTGATATTGAGAAAGACCCAATGTCTGCAGGAAGACAAATGGGAGGTCATTTTGTGACACACAGTTTAAATGAAGACGGATCTTGGAAAAATCTTACTGAACAAAAAAACTCTAGTGCTGACATCTCTCCAACCGCAGGACAAATGCCTCGTTTATTGGGACTTGCACAAGCATCAAAAATATATAGAAATGTTTCAGGTATAAAAAATGCATCTAATTTTTCTATTGAAGGAAATGAAATTGCATGGGGAACTATCGGAAACGCAAGCACTTCTGAAGGTGTTTTCTTTGAAACCATCAATGCAGCAGGAGTTTTACAAGTACCAATGGTTATGAGTGTTTGGGACGACGAATACGGAATTTCTGTTCATGCCAAATATCAGACGACTAAAGAAAGTATTTCTGAAATCCTAAAAGGATACCAAAGAGAAGAAGGAACTAATGGTTTTGAAATCCTTACCGTAAAAGGATGGGATTACGTCGATTTAGTTGCTACTTATGAAAAAGCGGCTGATATCGCCCGTGAAAATCATATTCCTGTTTTAATTCATGTCAACCAATTAACACAACCTCAAGGACATTCCAGTTCAGGTTCACATGAAAGATATAAAAATGCTGCCCGACTGGCTTGGGAAAAAGACTTTGATTGTATCCGTCAGATGAAATTATGGATGATTGCTATTAATATCGCTTCTCCGGAGGAAATTGACGAAATAGATGCTGCAGCAAAAAAAGAAGTTCTTGAAGGTAAAAAAGCTGCATGGAAAGCTTTTATTGAACCTATAGTTGAGGAGCAAAAAGAGCTTGTTTCATTGTTAGAAAAAATCGCAGAAACCAGCAAGAGTAAAGATTTAATTTTACAGCATACTGCTAAATTAAATGCTATAAAAGATCCATTGAAAAAAGAAATATTGGTTACTGCACGTAAAGTTTTACGACTGCTAATCAATGATAATGGGCAAAATGAATTATCGCAATGGATTACCGATTACACCAATAAAACGCAACGCAGGTTTAGCAGTAATTTGTTTTCTGAGTCCGATTCGAATGTATTTTCGGTAAAGAAAGTTTTACCGGAATATTCAGAAGACGCTAAAGAAGATACTGATGGACGTATGATTTTGCGTGATAATTTTGATGCCATTTTTACGAAATACCCAGAAACTCTAGTATTTGGTGAAGATGCAGGAAATATTGGAGATGTTAACCAAGGTTTGGAAGGCATGCAAGAAAAATACGGTGAACTACGTGTTGCCGATGTGGGAATTCGTGAAGCAACTATTCTAGGACAAGGAATCGGAATGGCATTACGAGGCCTGCGCCCTATTGCAGAAATTCAATATCTAGATTATTTATTGTATGCAATTCAAATCATGAGTGATGATTTGGCGACCCTACAATACAGAACAGTTGGAAAACAAAAAGCACCGCTTATTATACGTACCCGTGGCCACCGCTTAGAAGGTATTTGGCATTCCGGTTCACCAATGGGAATGATAATCAATGCCGTAAGAGGTATTCATGTGTTGGTTCCAAGAAACATGACACAAGCTGCCGGATTCTATAATGCACTTTTGGAATGCGATGAGCCTGCACTTGTAGTAGAATGCTTGAACGGTTACCGATTGAAAGAAAAGATGCCGTTGAACTATGGTGAATTCAAAACTCCAATTGGAGTCGTTGAAACCTTAAAAGAAGGCTCAGATATCACCTTGGTTTCTTATGGTTCTACATTACGATTGGTTGAACAAGCTGCCAAAGAGCTTCTTGAAATCGGTATTGATTGTGAAATTATCGATTTACAGTCTTTACTTCCATTTGATATCAACCATGACATTGTGAAAAGTATTGCTAAAACGAATCGTCTTTTAGTAATAGATGAAGACGTTCCGGGTGGAGCTTCTGCATATATTTTACAACAAATCATCGAGCAACAGGATGGTTATAATTATTTGGACAGTAAACCACAAACATTAACTTCAAAAGCGCACAGACCTGCTTATGGAACGGATGGGGATTATTTTTCAAAACCCTCTGCTGAAGATATTTTCGAAAAAGTATATAGCATGATGAATGAGGTGAATCCTTCCAAATTCCCTGATTTATATTAGAAAATTTTAAATCATTAAAAAGCCAGATAAAATTATTTTTGTCTGGCTTTTTTCGTTGTAAATTAAATTTTAATAAAAATATTAGTGTAATATTTTCTTTTGTTATGAGGGTTTTCCCTTATTGAAATTCCAAAATGCGTATAATCCCCAATGATAGTTTCTCTATGTTTAGGACTATTCATCCATGCAGCAAAAGCAGCTTGAGGAGAATTGTAATTATAAGCTATAATTTCACCCACTGTCTTGGCTCCCAAAACATTTGTCATGTTCTCTGAGCGTTCAACAAAACCATTATGGTTGACCACATTATGGGCAATCATATAATTATCGTGTTCTTCTGATTTATAGGAGATGTGATTAATTTTCTCCAACGCATTTAAACCTATACTTACTCTGTAATCATTTATCAATTTCAGAGTCTCTAATTCTGATGAAATATAAGTATAGTCCATAACCTTGAGAGAGGATACATTGGTATCTTCTGGTTCTACATTATCAGAGGAACAACAATTCATGGTGTACGCAATCACAATTAGCGATAATACACCGTACAAATTTGATTTCATAATAACAGCTGTCAAGTTTCACAAGGTTGTTGACGAAAGTTGATTTAATTTTCATTCAAAAAAATTGGAATTATAAAATTTAGAAATACAGAAACAAATCCTTTTTATTCTATTCCTAAAGCCTTATTCTCTTTCAACAATAAGAAGGAAAGGGTAGAAAAAATAGAATAACTCAATATTTCCAAATAGTATTAGGTTACAATAAAAGACAAGAATAGCCACTAGAGAAATTAAAATAGCTTCTCTATTCTTTCTATAAAAAATTGGGGGACGGTTTATCCTTTTAGAGGATGCTTAAGAAGAGGTTGTTTTCCATAGACGCCTTGTTTTAAATTATTATTTTAAAATCGGCACAAAATAGAGCCAGTTACCAATGGTTCGAATGTAACCCGAACAATCATCAATAAGTAAAAATGCAGTAGACGAGGCGTTTATTATGATCAAAAGACAAATTATATTATGTCTCTTTTAAAAAAGTTTTACCTTAATCAAACTTTTAGAAAAATACTTTAAAAAACAGCCCGAAGTTAAAAACAACAAATCTAATAAATTCAATTTTAACCTTAATTAACACTAAATCAACGAATTACAAGAGCTCACTGATTACTATTTAATAAAACAATACTGACTTGCCTATGAAAAATAAGGGGCTATTTGTCGAGAAAAATATATCACATTAGGGCAATCAAAGAAGCTAATCCAAAATGGAATGCTTTTTTTGGATTTGTATTCCTAATCCAATGAATATGAGACTCAATTCACAATTAAAAGTTATAATGCCTCACAAATTATTTATCTTGATTTTTTTTATTTTAAATTTAGACTTCCTAAAAAAATAAAGTAAATGAACCCTTTGGAAAAACTCCTAAAAAGCATTCAAAATGTAAACGTAATAGACGATTCAATTCCTCATGATCAATATATTCCTTTGGATTTATCCGTTTCTAATACGACTTTAGCAGGACTTGCTATAGACAATGCGATTGATTTTGAAAATTTCATCGAAAGAACCTTAGCGGATAATTATTCGAAAGTGGCCTACGGGGGATATAATGAGGAGCGAAATTTATACAAAAGAAGTTCCGTTTTTAATGACAACAAAACCGAAGAAAGAAACATACACATCGGATTAGATTTATGGATTAAAACCGGAACACCTGTATTAGCAGCTCTTGATGGAACTGTTCATAGCTTCAATTACAATAACAATCTGGGAGATTATGGTCCCACAATCATATTGGAGCACCAATTGGAAAATCAGACTTTTTATACTTTATACGGACATTTATCGTTAGAAAGTATTGCGGAACTCAAAATTGGGACTTCTTTTTTAAAAGGACAACAATTAGCCTCATTGGGAGATGCTACCGTTAATGGTGATTATGCACCTCATCTACATTTTCAAATTATTAAAAACATCGGTGATAATTGTGGTGATTATCCAGGTGTTTGCAGTAAAAGTGACCTGGATTATTATTTAGAAAATTGTCCTGATCCTAATCTATTATTGAAAATCCCATAAATCATGAAAAAGATAATCCTCCTTTTTAGTCTTGTTTTGATTATTGGCTGCAAATCCAAAACAATTAGTAATGAACCAAAGCCTGAGGAAGTTAAAATCGTAAAACTAACGCTTTCTGACGCAACTGCATCGCAAAAAGACAAAGCGTACGAATTAGGAAAAAGAGTCCTTATGACTTGTAACACTTCAAAGTTCAAACCTTTTAACGAAAGTGAAGCTACTGCTTCTGTAATTAAAAATACTACGCTTGAAAATCTAACAAAAACCTGTACGAGATTCAGACAATATTACGGTACATTCAAAGACCTTCAGTTAATTGAAATCCACAAAAACCTAAATGAAAACACCCTTATTTTTCGCTATAAAGCCTTATACTCTAAAAAAGTAGCCAACAAAGAACTTCGTGTGTCTTTGAATGATGAAAATAAGGTTTCGTCTATAAAATCACTCGATTGGAAAGATACTTTTGAATTAAACTAGTCCTATCAAAGTAAAAAAAATCCTCCAGACAGTTTCAAATAAAACTGAAAAAGACTACATACCCACCTCACAAACAGCAACTTTGCTCAAATAACGCCCTTTGTCGAAGTTTATTCGTAAATTACAAAAAAGGAAATTGCCCTTGTGAATCTGTTTTTAAAAACAGTCTCTGATACAACTCCCCTTTTCGCAGAATCCTTCCTCTTATTAAAGATATAAAAAATTAATAATGTGTGAATTATGCAACTTATATCAAAAGTTATGTAAGTCTTTCCGGCAAAATTTAACCGAGTTTTACAAAATCTTCTAAAAAAAATAATTTGAAACTATATATCAAATACATGGTCAGTAATCGTTGTAAAATGGCGGTAAAAGAGGAATTGAGAAAACTGGGTCTACATTTCATTGTTGTTGATTTAGGAGAAGTCGAAATCATGGAGAACATTTCTATGGAACAAAGAGAAAAACTTAAATTGTGTCTCTTGAGTTCAGGACTTGAATTAATGGATGACAAGAAAGCCATGCTCATTGAAAAAATAAAAAATGTAATTATAGAAATGGTTCACCATTCTGAAGAAGTTATAAAAATTAATTTTTCAGACTATTTGCACGAGAAATTAAATCACGATTATACCTACTTGTCAAATTTATTTTCAGAAGTTCAAGGAACTACAATTGAGCAATTTATCATATCGCACAAAACAGAACGCATCAAAGAATTAATCATTTATGGAGAGCTCAATATTACCGAAATTGCCTGGAAGATGAATTATAGTAGCGTTGCACATCTCTCTTCTCAGTTCAAAAAAGTAACCGGTCTTTCTCCTTCTCATTTCAAAAAATTGAAGGACAAAAGAAGGAATCCGCTTGAAGAAATTGGGAATTGAAATCAGTAAAATCCAATTTATATAAATTTTATTAATACAAATAGAAATCATAAAAAATCAAGAATCACGATACGCGAGAAGTCTAATTGAGGCAAGCCTTGACCCATTGGTTACAATCAATACCGAAGGGAAGATTACCGATATGAATGAAGCATTAATGAATATAACCGGAATGACACGGGAAGAACTTACTGATTCCGACTTCTTCGATTATTTTACCGAAAAACAAAAGGCACGCGAAGTTTATCAGGAAGTTTTTGAAAAGGGTTCTGTTGCTGATTCGCCTCTTACACTACGACACAAAGAAGGCAAACTAACCGACGTATTGTTCAACGGCTCTGTTTATAAGGATGACAGCGGAAACGTTCTTGGTGTTGTTATTGTTGCCAGAGATGTTACAGATCAAAAAAGAATCGCCACTGAATTGATTGAAGCCAGAATTTTTGCTGAATTAGCAACAGAGATTGCTGAAGAAGCTAAAATAAATGCTGAAAACGCCACAATTATTGCTGAAAACGCCGTGAAAGCCAAGCAACAATTTTTGTCCAATATGAGCCATGAAATTCGTACCCCGATGAATGCAATTATCGGATTTACAAAAGTGGTATTAAAAACAGATTTGACCGCTAAACAAAAAGAATATCTAAACGCAATTAAAATGAGTGGCGATGCATTAATTGTCCTGATTAACGACATACTCGATTTGGCAAAAGTAGATGCGGGGAAAATGACATTTGAGAAAACACCTTTCAAAATGAAATCTTCCATAACAGCAATGCTTCATTTATTTGAAACAAAAATTCAGGAAAAAAATTTAAGATTGGTTACAGAATATGACAGTAATATTCCTGAAGTCCTTGTGGGTGACCCGGTTCGTTTACACCAAATTATATTAAATCTGGTCAGCAATGCCGTAAAGTTTACAACAAAAGGAAAAATTACAGTAAGTGTTGATTTATTACATGAAGAGGAAGACAAAGTTATTATCCAATTCTCCGTAACAGATACAGGAATTGGTATATCTAAAGAAAAAATAGGCAAAATATTTGAAAATTTTCAACAGGCATCCAGTGGAACTTCGAGATTGTATGGCGGAACAGGATTAGGTCTAGCCATTGTAAAACAATTAGTAGAATCACAAGGTGGTAGCATTCGTGTAAAAAGCATTGTTGATGAGGGATCCATATTTAGTTTTACACTGAGCTTTCAAAAAACAAATTCGGAAGCGGAATTAGAAAATGAGATAGTCGAATTGGATACCGAAATAAAAAACATAAAAGTATTGGTGGTCGAGGATATTCCGCTCAATCAATTACTTATGAAAACATTATTGGATGAATTTGGATTTGCAAGAGATATTGCTGAAAATGGTAAAATCGCAATCGAAAAACTAAAAACCAATGATTACGATATCATTCTAATGGACTTACAAATGCCCGAAATGAATGGATTTGAAGCTACAGAATACATTCGCGAGACCATGAATTCAAAAATTCCTATTATCGCTTTAACTGCTGATGTTACAACAGTTGATTTAGCCAAATGCAAAGCGGTTGGAATGAATGATTACATTGCAAAACCAGTTGACGAAAGACTATTGTACAGTAAAATTATCGGAATATTAAAAAAGCCAAAACTTGAAAAAACTAGCACAAGTCTTGCTAAAAATCAGGAATGTAAAAATATAACAGAGAAAAAAATAAAATGCATTGACTTGGTTTATTTAAATCAAAAGACCAAATCAAACCCAAAACTGATGATGGAGATGATATCGCTGTATTTATCCCAAACACCTCCTTTAATCAATACTATTAAGCAAAGTTTAGAAGATAAAAATTGGCAATTGTTAGGCGCTGCAGCTCATAAAATGATTCCCTCTTTTTCAATAATGGGGATTGGTGCTAATTTTGAAAATTTGGCAAAAAAAATTCAAGAATTTGCAGTAGTTCAAGAACATACAGAAAAAATCAATGATTTAGTAGTGCAACTCGAAGAGATTTGTCTACAGGCCTGCAGTGAATTAGAAGAAGAACTCAGTGTAATTAAAAATACTTAATTGTGAAAAACGAAAATAAAATAAAAATTTTTCTGGTCGACGATGATGTGCTATTTTTAAAATCTTTAGAAATTGAATTCATTCATCATACAGATTTTATAGTTGAAACTTTTCCAACAGGGGAACTTTGTATTGCTAATTTATCAAAAAAACCCGATGTAATTATTCTTGATTACCATCTTGATGGCATCGATAAAAATGCTATGAACGGTATTGAAACTTTGGATAAAATCAAAGAATTCGATCCGGATATTCCTGTTGTCATGTTATCATCACAAGATAAAATTGATGTTGCGATAAGCTGCATGCACCACAAAGCATTTGATTATGTGGTAAAAAGTGAAACTGCTTTTTTACGTCTCCAAAAAAACATTACTGCCTATTTTCACTTCGAAAGAATCGAAAAAGAATTGAATTGGTATATGGCCAGGATGTAGGCGACTTTATTTTTCTTCATTTTTAAAGTGTGAATGATATAACTTTTATTGACAATTGTGTAACACTTTTGAAGTCTAATCAAAATACATTTGGACTATCATTATAACATTTACAAAATGTTTTAAATAATGGGTTCAATGTGTTTGATCTCTAAATTAATTAGACTTCAAAAGCAAAAAATAAATTTTACAATTCAACACTTTAAAAATAAAAATCATGAATATTAAAAGACTTTTTGGCGCGCTACTTACTGTCCTCGGAATTGGCGGCCTGATTTACACAGCAATCCTATTTGCAAATGCATCAACTGAAATTAGGGATATAAAACCTTTGATCACTTATGGTCTGCTAGGTATTATTTTCTTCATGTCCGGCATCAGTCTCGTTCGTACAACAAAAGACGAATCCTAATTTAACGTTACCGACAGTACCAAAAAACTGTAATCCCATTGTTTTAAATAATTAGTTAAAACAAGCTATTACATTTATAATTTAAAAATTAAACCCAAAAAGATACTTCATGAATAAGATATACAGTCATATGGAACATGTTTTTGAAAAACTGACTTCAACCGCCACAACCATACTGGGTAATTCTATAACATTTGTTTTTGCACTATGTTTGGTAATCGCATGGTGGATCAATAATTTATTTACTACCAGGGATGTTCATCAAATTATTGGAGATATCATTTTTGGAATTACTTTTTTAAGTCTATTTATTATTCAAAAATCATTTAACCGATTTTCGGGTTCGTTACATTTGAAGGTAAATGAACTGGTATCTTCCCATGAAACGGCCAGTAATGCAGTTATGAATGCCGAAATAAAATCAGAGCGCGAAATAACAGAGCTTTCTAAAGAATACAGCGAATTAGCCGAAAAAATAGAAGAATTAGTTGAGAAACTATAGCTTATTATTTTTTCTAAAAACAATAATAGAAATTATAAAACCTATCTGATATCTAATGTGTTATCAAACATTTTTACTACCTAAATAAAATACAAATGAATACTAAAGAGCCAGAAGGAAATTGGGAAGAGCAAAAAGTAAAATTAAAACAAAAGTTTACTGCTTTAACTGAAAATGATTTGCTTTTTTCAGAAGGTAAGAAAGAGGAAATGATTGGAAAACTTCAAATCAAGTTAGGAAAAAACAGAGAGGAATTACTTAAAATTATTGAAGCTCTTTAAAGGATTAAATTTTACCAAATTATATGATATACAACAATCGCGATTAGATTGATTACATGCTTAAGGGCCTCAGATAATTTTAAGTTTAACAAATAATTTGTTTTAGCTTCAATTCATAAATAGAAACAACTATTAAAAAAAGAAATCATGAGCAATTTACTTTATACACTAGCCGTAATTTTAGTCCTCTTTTGGGCTATTGGATTCTTTGCCTATAGCGCAGGATCAATTATTCACATTCTACTTATCATCGCTGTTATTGCGGTACTATTAAGACTTATCCAAGGAAAAAAGATTTAAAAACAAAATTGAAACAATTAAAAAAATAATTATGAGAACAGATAAAATAGTATTAGGAGTAATAGGTGGTATTGCCGCGGGTGCACTACTAGGTGTATTGTTCGCTCCGGAAAAAGGAAAAGAAACCAGAAGAAAAATTTTAAGCAAAAGCAATGATTTTGCAGAGGAATTAAAGGACAAGTACGATACTTTATTAGAGAGCATTACACATAATGTAAAGAAATTAGGGTAGAGACCATAATTTGATTCCTAAGCTCCTTTCTTTGATTTTGAGAAAGCTTAATAATAAAAAAATATACAATTTATAAATTACAAAGAGGATAGACACTTAAAAGGCTATCCTCTTTTTGTTTACAATTTAAAGTCAATAATAAATCTAATTCAATTACTAAAGACCAATCACCACCACTATTTTTAAAATTAAAGATAAATCCTATATGATTTTTCGACATTCCTTTTTAAAACATACTTTTGAATATAAAATTGATTATTTTTACTTTTCACTTTATGAAATATGAACGCAAACGAAAACACACTTATTAAATTCTATACAGCATTTAACAACTCTGATACTGCTACAATGTGCGAATGTTATGCGCCTACTGTCAAATTTCGTGATCCTGCCTTTGGTACTTTAAAGGGAAATAAAGTCTGTCAAATGTGGAAAATGCTAATTGAAAATAGTAAAGGAAATATCAAAGTCCAATTCTCTGACGTAAAAGCAGATGATTTCGTTGGTTCATTAACATGGACAGCGACATATAATTTCAGTAAAACCAACAGACCTGTAGTAAATGTTATTCACTCCCACTTTCACTTTAAAGATGGTTTAATCATAAAACACGTCGATGATTTTGACATTTGGAAATGGTCAAAACAAGCTTTAGGACTCAAAGGCTTTTTATTTGGATGGACTGGTTTTTTTCAGAATAAAATTCAGGAAAAAGCACTTTTGTCATTGAAGAAATACCAAGACAAAAAAAAATAAAGAATTTTCTTTCAACTATATCGATTGAAATTTTATCAAAAATTAAACAAATCAGTAGATACCCCCTGATTAATTACTTATTACTACCTTGAAAAGGTATTTTCTTCAACCGTTACCCCTTCAAAATTTAAGCCTTAAATAGAAATAAACTATATCATCATCATTTTTATGAATGACTATTTCTTGTCATCCAAGCATTTTTTTCATACTAAAAACATGTTTTTGTAGTTTTTTTACTTCAAATTACACTTTTACCAACTAACAAAACAACAATTTTAACATCAAAAAAAACATAAAAACAAAAATAAAACGGCAAAACAGATCATAAAAACACCATAAATTCATAAAAAACCAAACATCATAGAAAAGTGTTTTTCGACCCAATTTCTTACTTCAAAAATTGTTAAATTTGAGTGTAGATCAATCTTTAAAAGAGCATTTACATCAAGTATCTAATTAAAATTAAGAATATTATGAAAAATATGACTGAAACGATTCAGTTTAAAACTGGAGAATGGAATGACACTATTAATGTATATGATTTTGTATTAAAAAATATCTTCCCTTATGAAGGAGATGCCAGCTTTTTAGTTGGTCCATCCAAAAAAACCGCTGATTTATGGGACGAATGTAAAAAAGCATTATTAGAAGAGCGCAAAAACAATGGCTGCTTAGCTATTGACACTGATATAATTTCAAATATTACTTCATTTGGACCTGGATACATTAACAAACAGAATGAAGTTATTGTTGGATTACAAACTGATGCTATCTTAAAAAGAGCTATGAAGCCCTACGGAGGTATTAAATTAGTTGAATCTGCTGTAGCCGAAAAAGGATTAAAAGTTTCTGATCGTGTGACAGACATTTTTAACTACGCTAAAGACCACAATCAGGCTGTTTTTAATGCTTATGACAGTGAGATACGAAACTATCGCTCTAAACACGTTTTAACAGGTTTACCGGATAATTATGCCAGAGGAAGAATCATTGGCGATTACAGACGAGTAGCGCTTTACGGAATAGACAGACTTATTGTTGCCAAAAAAGCGGATTTCGCCAATACAAAAGGCGAAATGACTGATCATAAAGTACGCCTACGCGAAGAAATATCTGATCAGATCAAAGCCTTACAAGACATGAAAATCATGGCACAAAGTTATGGTATCAATATTTCAGGTCCTGCAAAAAATGCTCTTGAAGCTGTTCAATTCACTTATCTAGCCTATTTAAGCGCAGTTAAAGAACAAGACGGTGCTGCAATGTCTCTGGGTAATGTATCATCCTTTTTAGACATTTATATTGAAAATGATTTACAATCCGGCCTTATCAATGAAGAAGAAGCCCAAGAGTTTATTGACCAGTTTGTCATGAAGCTAAGATTAGTGCGTCACCTCCGCCCTGGTGCTTACGATGAAATTTTTGGTGGAGATCCAACTTGGGTAACCGAAGCTATTGGCGGACAATTAAGTGACGGAAGAACCAAAGTAACCAAAACTTCTTTTAGATTTTTACAGACATTGTATAATTTAGGAGCTTCTCCGGAACCCAATTTAACCATTTTATGGTCAAAAAATTTACCGCAGGGATTTAAAGATTTCTGCACACAAGTATCTATTGATACTTCATCTCTTCAATACGAGAATGATGACTTAATGCGAACCAACCGAGGTTCTGATGATTATGGAATCGCCTGTTGTGTTTCTTACCAACAAATAGGAAAAACCATTCAGCATTTTGGAGCACGCGCCAATTTACCTAAAGCTTTATTAATGGCTTTAAATGGAGGCCGCGAAGAACAAAAAGGCGCATTAGTCATCAACAATATACCTGAAATGAATGATGCTGTTTTAGACTATGACAAAGTTATGGAGGCGTTTAAAACAACTTTATCTGAAGTGGCACGTGTTTATGCCAAGTCTATGTACATCATCCATTACATGCATGACAAATACTATTATGAAAGAGCACAAATGGCTTTGATTGATAGTGATCCAAATATTGATATTGCATATGGCGCTGCGGGAATTTCAATTATCGCCGACTCTCTTTCAGCAATTAAATATGCAAAAGTATCTCCAATCAGAAATGAAGACGGATTAACGGTTGACTTCAAAATAGAAGGTGATTTTCCTCAGTTTGGTAATGACGACAATCGTGTAGACGATATTGCAATCGAAATCACAAATATTTTTATTACCGAATTAAGAAAACATGTCGCTTATAAAAATGCTACTCCTACCCTTTCTTTACTGACCATTACTTCTAATGTAATGTACGGAACAAATACAGGAGCAACACCGGACGGACGTAAAGCAGGCGAATCTTTTGCTCCAGGCGCCAATCCAATGCATGGTAGAGACGTGAATGGAGCTATTGCTTCTTTAAATTCGGTCAGTAAATTGAAATACAACGACGCCCAAGATGGTATATCTTACACTTTCACCATGGTCCCAAAATCACTAGGATCAAGTAAAAAAGAACAGATTGCGAATCTAACAACTACTCTGGATGCCTATTTCGGACGTAATGCACATCATTTGAATGTAAACATCCTGAACCGCGAAACATTGGTTGATGCTTACAATCATCCTGAAAATTACCCGCAGTTAACTATTCGAGTATCCGGATACGCCGTTAATTTTGTTAGATTATCCAAAGCACATCAATTAGAAGTAATTAGCAGAACATTCCATGAAAACATGTAATTCCATAGCAATTCATTTTTTAATTCATTTAAATTAACAATAACAGCCTGTCCAGAATAAATTTTAACCCTTTTTATTCTATACGACAGGCTGTTTTTTATACCTGAAACAAGTAAAATTGTTTATCATTTACTATGTACTTTCCACAGCAAACCAATCAAGACGAGTTATTAAACAATTCTGATACTGATTTTCTACGTATTCACTCTCTAGAGACTTTTGGCACTCATGATGGTCCGGGAATACGAATGGTCGTTTTTGTCCAAGGATGCCAATTCAGATGTTTGTACTGTCAAAATCCAGATACTCTCGACATCAATGGTGGAAAACTGGTTCCTGTTGACGAACTAATCGAAAAAGCTTTAAGTCAAAAATCATATTTTGGAGCGACTGGTGGCGTAACGGTTTCTGGAGGAGAACCTTTGCTACAGCGAGCCAAATTAATTCCGTTTTTTGACCGTTTACACGAACACGGTATCTCAACTTGTCTGGACTCAAACGGACGTGTGTTAGACGACCAAACCAAATCCCTTTTAGAAAGAACAGATATACTGCTGTTAGACGTGAAACACATCAACAAAGAGTGGCATAAAAAACTAACTGGCCTAAAAAACGGAACTACTTTAAAAATTGCCGAATACAGGGAAAGCACAGGGAAACCAATGTGGCTGCGCTACGTTTTAGTTCCCGGCTGGACTGACCAGGAAGAGTACTTACACGAATGGGGACAACATTTTGCTGATTACAAAACGATTGAAAGAGTAGAAATTATTCCATTTCACCAATTGGGCAAACATAAATGGGAACTTTTGGAATTAGAATATGCCTTCGCAGAAATATCTCCGCCAACCACGGAAGAAATTGATAAAGCTGCAGGTATTTTCAAACGCTATTTCAATACTGTCGTAGTTAAGTGATTTTACTTTATCATTCATTCGAATACTCTCTATTTTACTAAAACAAAAAACTAGAAATTATGTCTAAAAATAAATACCTGATGGCTGCCGCTGGCATGACTATTCAATTGTCTATTGGTTCCGTCTACGCATACAGCATTTGGGTTGACCCCATAAAAAACGCTCTTGGTTGGGATGTCAGCCTATTAAAAAATGCTTTCATGTTGGCCATTTGCTTTTTAGGTCTTTCTGCAGCTTTTCTTGGCAAAATCGTTGAAAAAATTGGCCCTAAAAAAGCAGGTATCCTAGCCGCCTTATTCTATGGATTGGGATTAATTGGTGCCGGGTTTTCTGTTCATTTAGAAAGCATCATAGGTTTTTATTTGTTCTACGGTGTTATAAGCGGCATTGGCTTGGGGCTAGGTTATGTAACTCCTGTTGGAACTGTTCTCAAATGGTTTCCGGAAAAACCTGGTTTTGCATCCGGTTTAATTATTATGTCTTTTGCCTTTGGCTCCATAATTGCCTCCCAGATTATCACTCCTTTGACACAAAATTTTGGCGTCGCAAATGCCTTTTATATTCTGGGTGCAGTTTATTTTGTTTGTATGCTGCTATCCGGATTATATCTTGAATCTCCAATAAATAATGTAACCGCAAAAATAAATATTGAAACAAACAATATCCCAAAAAAGAACGCTATTTTTCAACAAAGTACTTTTTACAGTCTTTGGCTACTCCTTTTTTTAAATACCGTTTGTGGTATTGCGATTATCTCAAAGGCAGCCATCTTAGGGAAAGAATTTGCAAATCTAGAAAGCTCACAAGTGATTTTATTTGTGGGACTAATTGGGTTGTTTAATGGTTTAGGCCGTTTGTTTTGGTCTTCCATCTCTGATAAAATGGGAAGATGGAAAACATTTATGACCTTTTTAAGCATTGAATTTGTCTGTTTTATAGCCTTGGCATTTACGACAAATGCCTTTCTTTTTCAAATATTAGTCTTTATAATTATAAGCTGTTACGGAGGTGCATTTGCTACAATTCCTGCATTCATAAGAGATATTTTCGGATCCGATCAAGTAGGAACTGTATTGGGTTACGTTTTAACAGCCTGGGCTGCTGCAGGAATTGCCGGTCCCATTTTGATAACACTTTCAAACAATTCAACTATCTTTTTAGTTTTTTCAGGAATTATCAGTGCGGCACTATTCGTTGGCTTGAGTCTAAAACGTAAAATCAGTGTTCAGTTAGCCACTTCATAAATCTAATTTTCTGCTGAAAAAGGGTAAAAAGCCAATCGGTCCTATGGCTTAAATCCCAAAAATGAGTCCATAAAAAAACTCCGATTCTTGGTTAATGAATACGGAGTTTTTTACTTTGGTTATGGTTAGTGGAAAAATATGAATGAAACAACTTTTACAAAGTTATTTTGTGTTTGCTCCTAATACCCTGATATAATTGACCAGTTTCCATCTTTGGTCATCTGTCAACAATTCTTCATAGGATGCCATCGGTGATTTTCCGTTAGTTATTTTCCAAAAAATCTCCCCATCCGTTTCGTTAACTACCTTCAATTCCAAGAAATTTGCAGGTTTTGTTTCCAGGGTCAATCCGGCTGCACCGTTACCTTTTCCCTGTTCTCCATGACATAAAACACACATTTGATCGAAGATTTTCTTACCATCAACAGCGGCCTTTTCATTACCCATAAATGGATTTTTTAAATTTTTTGAATGATCCGGAGCCACCCAAATACTGTTTTGAGCATTGATTTTATTACTCCCTATGGCTATCAATGCTATTACTACTAAAAACAAATATTTATTTTTCATTGCATTAAAGATTTAGTTTTGTCCTCCAAAGTTATCTGATTAAATAAAATCAGATAATGATAATTATCATTTATTCCTGAAAAAATTATATTATATTTAAAAAAAAGACTTTAAATTATAAAAAATGCATTTATAAAATTCGCAACCTATTCTAATCTACATAACAATCTGATTTTCAATAGTAAATTTAATAAAAAAGCAATTGGAAATAACTCTAAAGCAAATATATTTTGAAAATAAAAACGGACAAATTACTGATTATCAAAAAATAAAAAAGCCGTCTCATTTCCTAAAAATGAGACGGCCGGTTATTTATTTGTTTAAACTAACTACAAAATGTAATCGGTATTAATGAAATTCGATTCTTTGCTATTCAATAATTCTTGCAAAATAGCATTGTTATATTCATTGTCTTTTGAAGCTACAAAAGTTCTGATTGAGAACGAACGTAAGGCATCGTGAATACTCAAAGTTCCCACAGCAGAGTCTTTGCGTCCCGTAAATGGGAAAACGTCTGGTCCTCTTTGACAAGAACTGTTTAAATTCACTCTACAAACAAGATTCACCAAGGTATCAATTAGTGGTGCAATGGTTTTGATGTCTTTCCCAAACAAACTTACTTGCTGTCCGTAATTTGATTCAGCCATATCATTTAATGGTTCCTGGATATCTTTGAAAGTCAAAACTGGTACAACAGGCCCAAATTGCTCTTCGTGATATACACGCATTTCTTTGCTTATTGGAAACAAAATAGCCGGGAAAATAAAATTATCGGTAAGCTCTCCTCCTTTTGCATTAATTACTTTTGCTCCTTTACTGGTTGCATCATCAATTAATTCCTGGATATAAGCAGGTTTTTCTTTTTCTGGTAATGGTGTTAACATTACTCCTTTTTCCCATGGATTTCCGTAAGCCAATGCATCTACTTTTGCTGCAAATCGTTTGTTGAATTCCTGAGCGATAGATTCGTGTACATATAAAATCTTTAAAGCTGTACAACGTTGACCGTTGAATGATAAAGATCCCACGATACATTCTTGGATAGCCAAATCCAAATCGGCATCCGGTAAAATTATCGCTGGATTTTTAGCTTCTAATCCTAATACTAAACGCAATCTGTTTTTATTTGGATGTTGGTCTTGTAAAGCAATAGCTGATTTACTGTTTCCAATCAAAGCCAAAATATCTACTTTTCCGGACTTCATTATAGGCGAAGCAATTTCACGTCCTCTACCATAAACGATATTGATAACCCCTTTTGGAAAACTGCTTCTAAATGCTTCTAACAAAGGTGAAATCAATAAAACTCCGTGTTTCGCAGGTTTAAAAATCACAGGATTCCCCATAATTAAAGCAGGGATAAGCAGGGTAAATGTTTCATTCAAAGGATAGTTGTAAGGTCCTAGACACAATACAACACCTAGAGGTCCTCTTCGAACCATCGCATTTATCCCTTGAACTTTAGAAAAATGGGCACTACGAGCATTTAATTCTTTTAAACTTTCGATAGTATCATAAATATATTCTACCGTTCTGTCAAATTCTTTTTCAGAATCACCTAATGATTTTCCGATTTCCCACATCAAAAGTTTTACTACTTCAGTACGGGTCGCTTTCATTTGAGAAACAAAATTCTCCATACATTTGATACGATCCACCACTTTCATCGTAGGCCATAAACCTTGACCATTGTTATATGCAGATGTAGCCGCCTCGACAACTTCCATAGCTTCCGCTTCTCCCATAAACGGGATAGAACCTAATAAGGTAGGCTCATATTTTTCTGTTGAAGAAATGGTCGAAAATACCGGTGTCGTCTGTCCTGTCCATTTTTTTAATTCACCATTTACTAAATAAGTATCTTGAGTAAGTAAGTCGCTAATTTGGTATTCTTGAGGTATTGTATTCATTTTAATCTGATGTGTTTTATTTAATATAATTTAGAAAAGGACTATTCCGGAGCAACAACTTCTCCGTCCCAATCTAAAATTCCGCCTATTAAGTTATAGGCATTTTCGAATCCTAACTCATTCATGATTTCGCACGCTTTTGCACTTCTGGCTCCTGAGCGGCAATACACATAATAGTTTTTATTTTTATCCAATGATTCCAGCTCCTCTATAAAACCTTGTCCTTTGTGGATATCTATATTAATAGCGCTAAATATAATTCCATCATTATATTCGTCTTCAGTTCTCACATCAAGTATGACCGCATTATCATCAGCCTCATATTGAGAAATCCAATCTTCTTGTGATAAATTCATGTTCTTTTTTTTGTAAAAATACGATGTTTTTGACTAACAATAAACCGTCAATTTGTTAATTAGATAATATTTCCAAGAAAACGTTTTCGCATAAACGTAATAAGCAGTAAATTGCGAATTAGTTAAATAAATCGCAAAATAAATTAACAAAAATCAACCCTTATAGAGTTATTTTGTTTTTAATATAAGTTTTATGCTAATTTTATCACTAAAAAAATCAATCCCAATTTTGATTTTTTTACCGTACTTTTACGGTGTATAATTCAAATCAAATTCTTTTTAAAGAATACAGCTATGCGCGACCAGATAAAAAAAACATTCCCTTCTTTTTCGAATGAATTAATTGCTGATATCGAAGAAAATGACTCCGTTCAATCATTTGAAACTGGTACTACAATAATGCGAACCGGTCAATATATAAAAAACACAGTCCTGGTTATCAAAGGCAAAATCAAAGTATATCGCGAGGGTGAAGATGGTGGTGAATTTTTCATGTATTATTTACAGCCAGGTCAGGCTTGCGCTATTTCTATGGTATGCGCTACCAAAAACGAAAAAAGTCAGGTCATGGCAAAAGTGGTTGAAGATGTCGAATTGATAATGGTTCCTTTAGCCCTAATGGACAAATGGATGATGAAACATCGCAGTTGGTACGAATTTGTAATCTACACTTATAGAAGCCGATTTGAAGAGGTGCTCGAAGTAATAGACAGCATTGCTTTTAGGGCTATGGACGAACGCCTTGAATTTTACTTAAAACGCCACAGAGATGCTTGTGGATGCAATGATTTAAAATTGTCCCACCAGGAAATTGCATCTGAATTAAATACCTCAAGAGAAGTTATTTCCCGTTTATTAAAAAAAATGGAGCAACGCCACTTATTAAAATTACACCGTAATCATATTGAGTTAATAAAATAAAACTCTCTCAGTGTGATAAATGTTACTGTGTTTCGAAATTTTACGCCTGACCTTTGTCACCAAATTTTTAACAAATGGAATACTTAGGTTATTTTGCTTCAATTATAATAGGGCTTTCACTTGGCTTGATCGGCGGCGGCGGATCCATTTTAACGATTCCTATTTTGGTTTATTTATTCAAAATAGAACCTGAATTAGCAACAAGTTATTCTTTATTTATTGTAGGTATTACTGCTCTCTTTGGATGTTTCCGACATTATAAAATGGGAAATCTTCAAATCAAATCCGCACTTTATTTTGCGGTTCCTTCCGTTTTTTCTATTCTGATTATCCGAGAAGTTATTTTTCCAAAAATTGCAGCAACACTTTTCTCTATTGCTTCTTATCAGGTTTCAAAAAACTTCCTGATTATGGTCGTTTTTTCTATACTCATGATCGCATCGGCCATTTCTATGATAAGTAAAACCAGTACGAAAATAAAAACAACTAAAGTAAACTACACACAACTTGGAATTATAGGGTTTGTCGTAGGAATTGTAACTGGTTTTCTGGGTGCTGGGGGTGGATTCCTTATCATTCCGGCCTTATTGTTTTTTGCTAATTTACCAATGAAACAAGCTGTAGGTACATCATTACTGATCATTTTTATTAACTCAAGTATTGGTTTTGGCGGTGATTTATACATTGGTACCCAAATCGATTATCCCTTTTTATTGACCATTACCTGTTTCGCGTTTTTAGGAATGATAATTGGAACCAGACTTTCCAAAAATATTGACGGAAGCAAGCTCAAACCGATCTTTGGCTGGTTTGTACTGGTAATGGGTATTTATATTATTACGAAAGAAATTTTCTTTTAATAAAAAAAAAGTATTCCGATTTGGAATACTTTTTTTTCTGTTAAAAATAATCGTCAGTGCTCCCCGTATCCAACATCATCCATTTTACCGCTAAAAACCTTATACTGAATCACAAAGTAGACAATAACTAAAAACAGAGCGATAAAAAACCAGCTCATTCCTGCAGACAAACCATATTCACCAGTTGCAGTATTGTAAATAGTTAATGATGGATTTACCTTGTTCGTTGAAGGCAGTACATTCGGAAAAATAGAAGCTGTGGTTGATGCAAATCCTCCAACGAGAAACATACTGGAAAACAAAAACCCAAGACCGTCTTTTTTAAATGTTCTTACTTTAAACAAGCCAAAAATACCTATAAACGAAAGCAACGGAAATACCCAAAGCAAAGGGTTTTCATTAAAATTATGAAAAGGTTCCGGCTCTATTCTATTCCAAATCAATAAGGAAATAATTACCAATCCTAGTAACACAAAATTGAGTTTAAAAACCACCTCTTTTAATTTAGCATTCAAAGAAGAATTGGTTTTATATATAATCCAATTGGCCCCATGAATTGTCAGCGTAACGGTACTGACTACCCCTAAGAACAGTGTGAACCAATCGATAATTCCCAATTGATCTGCTTGCGGGCTAAAAGTCGGATTCCATAAAGGCAAAAAGAAATAATGGCCTTCCTGAGTTGAAACACCATTTTGAACCATCCCAAGATTTACACCCCGAACCACATTCCCCAAAGCCACTCCAAAAAACAAGGCCAATAACAAACTGGCTATCCCAAAAGCTTTATCCCATATAACTTCCCACATCGGATGATGAATTTGACCTCGCATTTCTAAACCGATGGCCCTAAAAATCAGCAACCATAAAATCATCATTAAAGGCAGATAAAATCCACTGAAAGAAGAAGCATACAAAGTAGGAAATGCAAAAAACAAAACGCCGCCTGCAGCAATAATCCATACTTCATTGGCATCCCAAAAAGGACCTATAGCACTCGTTATCGCTTTCTTATCTTTCTCCGTTTTCGCAAAAAACAAATGAACGATTCCTGCTCCAAAATCATAGCCATCCAATACAATGTAAACAGCCAAAATCCCCATTAAAACTACATACCAAAAGAATTCCATAATTTATATATTTTCTGTTTGAGGTCCTTTATTTATAATTTTACCCACTAAGAGTAAAAACAACATTCCTAATAAGAGATACAATCCTATGAATCCGAGGAGGGTAAATAAAGTATTCCCGGATGAAACCGTAGGTGAAGCTCCTTCTGTGGTGCGTAACAAGTTATAAACCAACCAAGGCTGTCTTCCTAATTCAGCGGTATACCATCCCGTTGTGTTTGCGATATATGGAAAAGGAAGCATAAAAAGCAGGGACCATAAAATCCATTTGGTTTCAAACAATTTTCTTCTGATCAACTGAAAAACAGCTAAGCCCATTAATCCGATGAAAACGGTTCCCAGTCCAACCATGATATGATACGCATAGTACAGTCCTGAAATATTTGTTGGATGATTTTCTTCTTTAAATTGATCTAAGCCTTTGATTTCCTGATGCCAATTACCGTAGGTCAAAAAACTTAAAATATTGGGAACAGCAATTTTATTATCTAATTTTTTATCTTTTACATCTGGCTGACCAATTAAAACAATTTCCGAACCTTCTTTTTCAGTATGAAAAATACCTTCCATAGCCGCAAAGGTTACGGGCTGGTGTTTCACCACATTCTTGGCTAGCAAATCACCGGTAGGAACGGCTACAATTAAACTGGAAACCAATCCGAAAATGACTCCCGTCTTAACAAACAATTTTCCAAAATCCACATTCTTTTTCCCAAGAATATAAAAAGCTCCAATACCTGCTACAACAAATGAACTGGTTACCATAGAGGCGGCCTGATTATGCAAATAGGAGGGCCACAACCATGGATTGGTGAATAAGGCAGAGAAATTATTCAATACAAATTTACCATTAGCCAAAATTTCATAACCTACGGGGTATTGCATCCAGGAATGCGTTGCAATGATTAAAAAACCACTCGCCCAAGAACCAATAAAAATCAGTAATCCGGTAACAAAATGCCATTTATGCCCAAGTAATTTTTCGCCATATAAAAACAAGCCTAAAAAGGAAGACTCCAAAAAGAAAGAAAACATTCCTTCCATGGCTAAGGTTTGCCCAATAATCCCTCCTGTTAATTCTGAAAACTTAGCCCAATTGGTTCCAAACTGAAACTCCATTGGAATTCCTGTTACCACACCCATCGCAAAATTAAGCGCAAAAATTTTCATCCAAAACTTGGTTGCCTGATTGTACTGCTCATTTTGAGTACGCAAAAACTTCCATTTAAAATAAACAATAATCAAGGAGAGCCCCATGGTCAGCTGAGGAAAGAGGTAGTGAAAAGTAATCGTAAATGCGAATTGCATTCTATCGTAAAAAAGCATTTCTTCCATATAGAGAGTTTTATCAGAGGTTCTGCAAATTTACCCATTACAAGTAACATTTCTTTGACAAAAAGAACATAGTTATCCATGCTTTGTTAATAATTTAAACAAAAACAGCCTGATTTCTACTAGTCATTTTTTATGATAATATTAAAATTTTGTGTAACATTAGTCACGCTTTATTTCAAAAAACAGAATTACCTTTGTATTCTAAAATTGAAATTTCAACATCATGCAAATAGAGCAAATATACACGGGTTGTTTAGCACAGGGCGCTTACTACATCACTTCAAATGGTGAAGCTGTAATAATTGACCCGCTTCGGGAAATACAACCCTATTTAGATCGGTTAGAAAGGGACAATGTAAAATTGAAATATATTTTTGAAACCCATTTTCATGCAGATTTTGTTTCTGGTCATATTGATTTGAGTAAAAACACAGGAGCTCCAATTGTTTACGGACCAACAGCCAAACCAGAATTTGAAGCCATCGTTGCTTCTGACAACCAAATATTTGAAGTTGGAAACATCAAAATCAAAGCGTTGCACACTCCAGGACATACCATGGAAAGCACTACGTATTTATTGATTGATGAAAACGGGAAAGATTATGCTATTTTCTCTGGTGACACTTTATTCATCGGCGACGTTGGAAGACCAGATTTAGCGCAAAAAGCGGCTTCAATGACCAAGGAACAATTAGCGGCCACTTTATACCATTCGCTAAGAACAAAAATAATGACGCTGGCTGATGATGTTATTGTGTATCCTGCTCATGGTGCAGGAAGTGCTTGTGGTAAAAATATGAGTAAAGAGACCGTATCTACCATTGGTAACCAAAAAGCAACTAATTATGCATTGAGAGCCAACATGACCGAAGCCGAATTTGTGACCGAAGTGACCGAAGGTTTGTTACCTCCGCCTGCTTATTTCGGAATGAATGTAGCCATGAATAAAAAAGGATACCAAAGTTTTGAAACCGTTTTAAATAACGGAATGAAAGCTATTGAGGTTAAAGATTTTGAAAAAGTAGCCGATGAAACCGGAGCCTTACTTTTGGACACCAGAAACAATACTGATTTTGCCAAAGGATTTATTCCACAATCCATAAACATAGGGATAAACGGTGATTTTGCCCCATGGGTTGGCGCTTTAATTGCCGATGTTAATCAGCCAATAATCTTAATTACCGAAACAGGTCGTGAAGAAGAAACAGTGACCCGCTTGAGTCGCGTTGGTTTTGATAATTTAATTGGTCATTTAAAAGGTGGTTTTGAAGCTTGGACTAAAGCGGGCGAAGAAATTGATACCGTAAAAAGGATTTCTGCAGAGCAATTTGCTAATGAAGTAAAAATTGGCGAAAGCGAAATAATAGATATCCGCAAAGAAAGTGAATATTGCGCTGAACACATTGAGGACGCCTATAACAAGCCTTTAGCTTATATTAATGATTGGATAAAAGACATCAATCCCGAAAAACATTTTTACCTGCATTGTGCAGGCGGTTATCGCAGTATGATTGCAGCATCTATTTTAGAAGCACGTGGGTTTAGAAATTTTACCGAAATCGAAGGTGGATTTTCTGCTATTGCAAAAACAAAAATACCGACAACCGATTTCGTATGCCAAAGTAAAGTTTTGAAGTAATTTATTAATAACCTAATATCAATACGCATGAAAAAAAATGTAGGTCCAGCAGACAGAGTTATCCGGATAGCCATTGCAGCTATTGTAGCGGTATTGTATCTAAGCAACGCCATTAGCGGTACACTTGCACTGATTTTAGGAGCTTTTGCAATTATCCTATTGATAACCAGTTTCGTAAATTTTTGTCCTTTGTATTGGCCTTTTGGAATAAGTACAAGGAAACCAAAATAGAATGAAAAACGAAGAGACTATAAATAAAGACTTAATCCTCAGGGAACGATTAGCCTTGCAAAGAACAATATTAGCCAATCAATCTACTTTTTTGGCTTTTCTTAGAACGGCCATGTATTTTTTGGTAGCAGGTCTAAGTATTCGAAATTTATTAAAAATAGAGAACAGTTTCTTTATTGAGGTAGCGTTCTATTTTGTTTCTTTTATCATATTCGGGTTTGGAACAGCTAATTATTTCAGACATAAAAAAATGATACTTGAAAACGAAAAACACATTGGCAATTATAAAATGGAGTACTATGGAAAATGAAAAATGCTGTGTTGTTTCCTGCGAGAAACCTTTAGACAAAGAATATTGGGACGCACAATACAAATCTAACACAACAGGTTGGGACTTAGGAAAAATATCTCCTCCCATCAAGACTTATATCGACACATTAAAGAATAAAAATATTCGGATTTTAATTCCCGGATGCGGCAATTCCTATGAAGCTGAATACCTTATTGAACAAGGTTTTACAGATATTACCGTTATTGATATTGCGCCGTCATTGGTAGCAAATATTAAGCAGAAATTTGAGAACAACATCAACATTCATATTGTCTTAGGTGATTTTTTTGAGCATCAGGGAAGCTATGATTTGATTATTGAGCAGACATTTTTCTGTGCTTTGCCTCCAACGATGCGTCAAAAATATGTTTGGAAAATGCATCAGCTTTTAGCCGATAATGGAAAATTAGCTGGCCTTTTGTTTAATCGGACTTTTGAAGTGGGGCCTCCTTTTGGCGGTAACAAAGAAGAGTATTTTTCGTTATTCAAAGACGCTTTCGATATTGAAAAAATGGATATCAGTGAAAATTCTGCAGCTCCACGAGCCAATTCCGAATTGTTTATTGAATTAAAAAAGAATGCACAGTTTAGGGTAAACCTTTATGAATTTGAAGGAATTACTTGTAGCGGTTGTATGAACAGTGTATCCGATGCGCTTTCTAAAATAAAAGGAGTCCTTAATGTCAATATGAGCAGTGATTTTGCTGAAGTGCTTATTGTTAGTACCGGAGAAATCCATTTAGAAGAATTACAAAAAGTAATTTCCTATGATGAAAAATATAAAATAAAGAAAATCAATAATTAGAAAAAAATGAAAGAGTTATTGTTTCAAAACTGGCATTTCATGCGTTGGATCCGTTTAGCATTTGCCCTGTTTTTATTTGCACAGGCATTTATATTAAAAGAATGGATGTTTATCGCTTTTGGATTATTTTTCTTTATTCAAGTGGTTTTTAATTTAGGTTGCGGTCCCAATGGTTGCGCAATTCCAAACATAAAAAATAAAAAAGATGAGCAACTTTAATCAAATCATCCAATCAGAAACACCTGTTTTAGTCGATTTTTTTGCGACTTGGTGTGGTCCTTGCCAAACGTTGGCTCCCATTCTGAAACAAGTAAAAGACAGTTTAGGCGACCGTGTGTCGATTATAAAAATTGATGTCGATAAAAACCAACAAATCGCATCACAATATCAAGTTCGTGGCGTTCCTACCATGATTCTCTTTCAAAACGGAAAACAATTGTGGAGACAATCCGGCGTTCTTTCCAAAGAGGATTTAATCAGGACTATTTTAGAAAAAAGCAACAAATAAACTTTAAAATCTATCTCATAAAAAAATCCATAAATAGAAATTTATGGATTTTTTTTATGTTAAAATTCAGGCTTTAAACAGCACTATTTCAATATTTTTTTCAACTCCTCAGCATCAATATCACTGTGAGAAGCATCGTAAATTGATTTTCCCTCTTTAATCAAGACCAATTGTGGAGACTGATGAATCACTTGAAATCGATTGGCTATTTCATTGGAAACATCACGATTCGAAATCAAATCCAGAAAATAAGTATCAACCTCATCTGCTAAATCAAACTCATTTTCAAATTGTTTTAAAGCCATTCGACTTACGCTACAACGTGTACTGTGTTTAAAAATAACAACCGGTTTTTCGCCTGAAACAGCTACAATTTCATTCAATTGACCTAAATCAGTCAAATCAATCCAATTGATTTTCCCAGTCACTTTCTTGTTCTCTTCTGAATTCCCAAAAATGGAATTAAATATACTCATTTTGTCTTATTTTATGTCTTTTTGTCTTTATAAAATGATGAAAATCATAGGTTAAACGTCAATTTGTCCGTAAATTTATAGTGGAATACCATTTGACAATTCGATTGCAAAGTTAAGTATTAAACAGTATAAAAACATAAAAACCTTTAATCATGAACATTAATAAATTTACCATTAAATCGCAAGAAGCCATACAGCTTTCGCAGCAATTGGTTCAGAGTTTGGGTCAACAGCAAATAGAAAACGAACACATCCTTAAAGCCATTTTTGAAGTAGACGAAAATGTGGCACCATTTATTTTGAAAAAACTCAACGTCAATCTGCCTTTGTTTCTTCAAATATTAGATAGTACCATAAACAGTTTTCCTAAAGTCACAGGTGGTGAAATACAACTCTCCAGAATAGCCAACACTACTTTGAACGAATCTGAAATCATCGCCAAAAAAATGAATGATGAATATGTTTCGATCGAACATCTGATTTTGGCCATATTTGATTCTAAAAGCAAAGTAGCCCAAATTCTTAAAGATCAAGGCGTAACCGGAAAGGGATTGAAAGCCGCTATAGAAGAATTGCGCAAAGGAGAGAGAGTAACCTCGGCCTCTGCTGAAGAAACTTACAATTCATTAAATAAATACGCCAAAAATCTAAACGAATTGGCAAAAAGCGGAAAATTAGATCCTGTAATTGGCCGTGATGAAGAAATTCGTCGGGTGCTGCAGATTCTAACCCGCAGAACCAAAAACAATCCGATGCTGGTAGGTGAACCCGGAGTGGGTAAAACTGCTATTGCTGAAGGTTTGGCCCATAGAATTGTTGACGGAGACGTTCCTGAAAACCTGAAAGACAAAATCGTGTATTCTCTTGATATGGGAGCACTGATTGCAGGAGCCAAATACAAAGGAGAATTTGAGGAACGACTAAAAGCGGTTGTCAAAGAAGTTACCTCTGCAGAAGGAGATATCGTTTTGTTTATTGACGAAATTCATACTCTTGTTGGCGCTGGTGGTGGTGAAGGTGCCATGGACGCCGCAAACATCCTGAAACCGGCTTTGGCTCGTGGAGAATTGCGTGCTATCGGGGCAACCACTTTAGACGAGTATCAAAAATATTTTGAAAAAGACAAAGCGCTTGAAAGACGTTTCCAAAAAATTATGGTTGAAGAACCGGATACAGAAAGTGCTGTTTCTATTTTACGTGGAATCAAAGAAAAATATGAAACACATCACAAAGTTCAAATAAAAGACGAAGCCATTATTGCGGCGGTTGAATTGTCTCAAAGATATATTACCAACCGTTTCCTTCCGGATAAAGCCATTGACTTAATGGACGAAGCGGCTTCTAAATTGCGTATGGAAATCAATTCAAAACCCGAAGAACTCGATGTTTTGGACAGAAAAATTATGCAATTGGAAATTGAAATTGAAGCCATCAAAAGAGAGAAAGACGAAAGCAAACTCAAAGTCTTGGGAATGGATTTGGCCAATCTCAAAGAAGATAGAAATGAGATTTTCGCCAAATGGAAATCTGAGAAAGATGTGGTGGACAACATTCAATCCGTAAAAACAGAAATTGAAGACTTTAAATACGAAGCCGAACGTGCGGAACGTGATGGTGATTATGGAAAAGTTGCCGAAATTCGTTACGGAAAAATCAAGGAAGCACAAGAACGTCTGGATACTTTACTCAAACAATTACAGGAAAATCAGTCCGGCAGTTCTTTGATAAAAGAAGAAGTTACCCGTGAAGATATTGCTGAAGTAGTAGCCAAATGGACCGGAATACCTGTTATGAAAATGCTTCAGGGAGAAAGAGAGAAACTACTCAGACTGGAAGATGAGTTGCATCACAGGGTGGTTGGACAGGAAGAAGCTATTCAGGCAGTGAGCGATGCTGTTCGAAGAAGCCGTGCAGGATTACAGGATATGAAAAAACCTGTGGGAACCTTCCTTTTCCTTGGGACAACAGGAGTTGGGAAAACCGAATTAGCAAAAGCATTAGCCGAATATCTATTTGACGACGAAAATGCAATGACCAGAATCGACATGAGCGAATACCAAGAACGTCATAGCGTAAGCAGATTAGTTGGTGCGCCTCCGGGATATGTGGGTTATGATGAAGGTGGACAATTAACAGAAGCTGTTCGAAGAAAACCATATTCTGTAATATTATTGGACGAGATTGAAAAAGCACATCCTGACACCTTTAATATTTTGCTACAAGTATTAGACGAAGGACGTTTGACAGATAATAAAGGTCGTCTGGCCGATTTTAAAAATACGATTATCATCATGACTTCTAATATGGGAAGCCAGATTATTCAAGAGAAATTTGAGAATCTAAAAGGAGGAATCGAAGCGGCTACGGAAGCGGCCAAAGTAGAAGTATTAGGCTTATTGAAACAAACCGTTCGTCCGGAATTCCTCAATCGTATTGATGAAATCGTAATGTTTACACCGCTTACCAATGCCAATATTGCCCAAATCGTAGGCTTGCAATTGAAAAGCGTTACCAAAATGCTGGCGCAACAAGGCATCACCATGGACGCAACACCAGATGCAATTGCCTATCTATCTGAAAAAGGATATGATCCGCAATTTGGTGCCAGACCTGTAAAACGTGTAATCCAAAGAGATGTCTTAAACAGATTGTCGAAAGAGATTTTAGCCGGAAAAATTAAAACAGACAGTATCATCCTTTTGGATGCTTTTGATGGAGAATTGGTATTTAGAAATCAAAGTGAATTGGTTTCATAATCGAAAAACTGATTTATTAAAGAAATTACCATTCGAAATCAAAGCCTGATTTTAAAACACATATTTAACAAAAAAACGAAAAATAAATATTTTTTTTCGTTTTTTTGTTTTTGAATAATCGAATATCATTTATATCTTTGTTGCAACAAAAAAACAATATGAGAACAATTACTAACAATACTTGGTGGTGGAATAATTTACGTCAGTCGTCGTGAACAAAGCTCCTATAGTATTAGTAAACTATAAATATAAAAGGCTTGTCATCACGACAGGCCTTTTTTTTTGATCTAATTATTAAACATACAAACAAGTCGGGACTTGTCTCTATCAAACAACAAACAAATGAAACCTTTTATACTAAACACAAATTACAAGCAAATCCTAGCCGATACGATTACTCCTGTGAGTGTGTATTTTAAAATTCGCGACAAATTTCCTAATAGCTTATTACTGGAAAGTAGTGATTATCACGGCAATGACAATAGCTTTTCTTATATTTGTTGCAATCCGATTGCTTCTATAAAAATAGAAAATGAAATCATCCAAAAGACTTTCCCTGACGGTAGTTCTGAGAAAACGGCAATTGATGCCAATACTAATATTCCAGAGGTAATTCAGGAATTTTCAAGTCAATTCCAATCTGATAAAAATGATTTCAAATTCATTACAAATGGTTTGTTTGGATACATATCCTACGATGCTGTCCGTTATTTCGAAAAAGTAACAATCGCCAAAAAAGACAATAGTATTGCCATTCCGGATGTGTACTATGCCGTTTACCAAAATATAATAGCCATCAATCATTTCAAAAATGAGGCTTATATTTTCTGTCATAGTCTGGATGGAAGAAATAACATTTCAGAAATTGAACAATTATTACAATCCAGAAACATTGCTTCTTATAAATTCTCAAAAGAAGGAGAAGGATTTTCGAATTTAACAGACGAAGAATTCAAACATAATGTGGCTTTGGCCAAAAAGCACTGTTTCAGAGGTGATGTATTCCAATTAGTGTTATCCAGAAGATTTACCCAAGGTTTCAAAGGAGATGAATTTAATGTATACAGAGCCTTGAGAAGCATCAATCCTTCTCCATATTTATTCTTCTTTGATTATGGTGATTTCAAAATATTTGGCTCTTCTCCAGAAGCCCAAATTATTGTAAAAAACCGTAAAGCTGAGATTCATCCGATTGCAGGAACTTTTAAACGAACAGGAGATGATGAGAAAGATGCTATTCTTGCCAAAGAATTATCGGTAGATAAGAAAGAAAATAGTGAGCATGTGATGTTGGTCGATTTGGCCAGAAATGATTTGAGCAGAAACGGTCACAACGTCAATGTAGAGAAATATAGAGAAGTACAGTTTTTCTCTCACGTAATCCATTTGGTTTCAAAAGTGACTGGGCATTTACATGAAAAAGCCACGACTATGCAAGTGGTCGCTGATACTTTTCCAGCTGGAACTTTGAGTGGTGCGCCAAAACACAGAGCCATGCAGCTGATTGAAGATTATGAAAAAACAAACAGAAGTTTCTATGGTGGTGCCATCGGTTTTATGGATTTCGAAGGAAACTTTAATCATGCTATTATGATTCGTACTTTCCTAAGTAAAAATCATCAATTGCATTGCCAGGCCGGAGCTGGAATTGTTGCCAGTTCTGATGAAGAAAGTGAAATGCAGGAAGTATACAATAAATTAAGAGCTTTAAATGCAGCTTTGGATTTAGCAGAAAGTATTTAAAAAATTAAAAAATTGAATGATTGAAAAATCCCTGATCTTTAAATTTTTCAATCTTTAAATCGTTAAATGAAAAAAATGAAAAAAATACTAGTTATAGACAATTACGATAGCTTCACTTATAATTTAGTGCATTATCTGGAAGATTTAGATTGTGAAGTGACCGTTTACAGAAACGATGAGTTTGACATTGATGAAATTGCAGTTTTCGATAAAATTTTACTTTCCCCAGGTCCCGGGATTCCAGATGAAGCCGGTTTATTGAAAGAAGTAATTAGAAAATATGGCCCCACCAAAAGTATCTTTGGAGTTTGCTTGGGACAACAAGCAATAGGTGAAGTTTTTGGAGGAACACTTTCAAACTTAGACAAAGTATACCATGGCGTTTCTACAACGGTAAAAACCTTGGTTGATGATGACCTTTTATTTGAAGGATTAGGAAACGAATTTGAAGTGGGGCGCTACCATTCTTGGGTGGTCGACGCTAATTTACCAGATGTTCTGGAAGCCACCTCAGTAGATGAAAACGGTCAAATAATGTCTTTACGTCATAAAACATTTGATGTGCGCGGCGTACAATTTCATCCTGAAAGTGTTTTAACACCTAATGGAAAAAGGATGTTAGAGAATTGGGTGAAGAGTTAGTGATCAATATTCAGTGATCAGTCCCAGTAATCAGATAACCGAAAGCTTACATCATATAGCAAAAACTTTGCACCTTAAAAAAAATGAAAAATATATTAAACAGACTTATCAATCACGAAATGCTTTCGAAAGAAGAAGCTAAAAACGTATTGGTAAATATCTCTAACGGAAGTTACAACACGAGTCAGATTGCCTCATTTCTTACTGTTTACATGATGAGAAGCATCAGTATTGATGAGCTTGCCGGTTTTCGTGAGGCCTTGTTAGAATTGTGCATTCGAGTAGATTTATCAGCATACAATACCATCGATTTGTGTGGTACCGGTGGAGACGGCAAGGACACTTTCAATATTTCTACTTTGGCTTCTTTTGTGGCAGCCGGTGCAGGAATAAAAATTGCTAAACACGGTAACTATGGTGTTTCTTCCATTTCGGGATCGAGTAACGTGATGGAAAAAATGGGAATCAAATTCAGTAATGACAATGATTTTTTACAGAAATGTATGGACCAGGCAGGAATTTGCGTTTTGCACGCACCACTATTTCATCCTGCTATGAAAAATGTTGGCCCTATCCGAAAAGAATTAGCAGTAAAAACATTCTTCAATATGTTGGGACCAATGGTTAATCCATCGTTTCCTCAAAATCAATTGGTAGGTGTTTTCAATTTGGAATTGGCCCGAATGTATGCTTACTTGTATCAAAATACCAACACTAATTTTACGATTTTGCATTCATTGGACGGCTATGATGAAGTTTCTTTAACCTGTCCTACCAAGACCATTACAAACACCATGGAAGGAATGTTAAAGCCTGAAGATTTTGGCGTACGTCTTTTGCTGCAAAGCGAAATCGAAGGAGGAACAACCATCGAAGAATCAGCCCAAATGTTTACCGATATCATTTCCGGAAAAGGAACAGAAGCTCAAAATAATGTAGTGTGTGCCAATGCCGCAATGGCGATTGCAACCGTAACAAAATGTTCTCCATTAGAAGGTTTTGAGTTAGCAAAAGAAAGTTTATTTTCGGGAAAAGGACTGGCTGCATTGAATAAATTGAAAGATTTAAGTAAGTAAAAATTAGAATTAAAAAATTGAATGATTGAAAAATTAAAAAAATGAACATCCTAGATAAAATTATAGTCGACAAAAGAAGAGAAGTTATTCTCAAGAAATCAATCATTCCTGTTTCGCAATTAGAAGCCTCAGTTTTCTTTGGAAAAAAGACCATTTCTCTAAGTCAGAACTTAAGAAACAGTAGCTCCGGAATCATCGCTGAACACAAACGTCGCTCTCCTTCAAAAGCCGAAATAAATTATGGTTTTACGGTTGAAGAAGTTGTAAAGGGTTATGAAACTGCCGGTGCTAGCGGAATTTCAGTTTTGACCGATGGAAAATATTTTGGGGGTTCATTGGACGATTTACTTTTGGCAAGAGCCTCCGTAAACATTCCGCTTTTGAGAAAAGAATTCATTGTGGATGAATACCAAATTTTGGAAGCCAAGGCCCACGGTGCTGATTTAATTTTGCTTATCGCTGCGGTTTTAACCAAAGAAGAAATCAAATCATTATCAGAGTTTGCCCAAAGTTTGGGATTAGAAGTTTTATTAGAAGTACATAATCAAGAGGAATTAGAAAAATCAATTATGCCTACGTTGGATATGATTGGTGTGAACAACCGAAACCTGAAAACCTTTGAAGTAAGTCTGGATTTCAGTAAGCAATTAGCATCACAAATACCGGATGAATTCGTAAAAGTTTCTGAAAGCGGTATTTCATCCGTGGAAGCCATCAACGAATTAAAACCTTACGGTTACAAAGGTTTCCTGATTGGAGAAAACTTCATGAAAACCGACAACGCAGGAGAAGCAGCAACGGAATTTATTAAAAAGCTGTAAGCTATAGGCAATATGCAGTAAGCCATATGCCTATCCATGAATATTAATTTAGCATAAAGCAAAAGCCTAAAGCTTACTGCCTATTGCTTAAAGCATTAAAAAAATGAAACTCAAAATCTGTGGCATGAAATATCCCGATAATATTCTCGAAGTAGGTTCACTCCTACCCGATTATATGGGCTTTATATTCTGGGAAAAATCGGCTCGGTATTTTGACGGCGATTTGCCCAATCTACCAAAATCGATTCGGAAAGTAGGGGTTTTTGTAAATGAAAGCATTCCGGTTATTTTAGAAAAAATAGCCAAATACGATTTACAGGCTATCCAATTACACGGTCATGAATCAGTGGAATTTTGTAAAGATTTAAAAAGTGAAATCGATGCTGCCATTGAAATCATCAAAGTGTTCTCCGTTGATGATACTTTTGATTTTAATGTTGTTGAACCTTTTGAAACAGTTTGTGATTATTTTCTTTTCGATACCAAAGGAAAATTACCGGGCGGAAACGGAACCACTTTCGACTGGAAAGTATTGGCAAATTATCCCTCAAGCAAACCTTTTTTCTTAAGTGGCGGAATCGGATTAGATGAAATGGATGCCGTAAATGAGATTTTAAAAACGAATCTGCCCGTTTATGCCATCGATGTAAACAGTAAATTTGAAATAGAACCCGGATTAAAAAATATAAATCATGTACGGACAATTCGCCAAATGTCCCTACGCAATTAAAATAAAATTATGTCATACAACGTTAACGAAAAAGGCTATTACGGAGAATTTGGAGGTGCCTACATTCCTGAAATGTTATATCCAAATGTGGAAGAATTACGCCAACAATATTTAAAAATTACAGCAGAACCTTCCTTTCAAGCCGAATTTGATGCCTTGCTAAAAGATTATGTAGGTCGTCCTACTCCACTCTATTTTGCAAAACGTCTGTCCGAAAAATACAATACAAAAATCTACCTCAAAAGAGAAGATTTATGCCATACCGGAGCACACAAGGTAAACAACACTATTGGGCAAATTTTATTAGCCAAGCGTCTCGGTAAAAAAAGAATCATTGCCGAAACAGGTGCCGGTCAACACGGAGTTGCCACTGCTACTGTTTGTGCTTTGATGGGACTGGAATGCATTGTGTACATGGGGGAAATCGACATCAAACGTCAGGCACCAAACGTGGCTCGTATGAAAATGCTGGGTGCCGAGGTTCGTCCTGCACTTTCTGGTTCCAGAACCCTAAAAGACGCTACAAATGAAGCGATTCGCGATTGGATTAATAATCCTGTTGATACCTATTACATCATCGGATCTGTGGTGGGACCTCACCCTTATCCAGATATGGTAGCCCGTTTTCAGTCGGTTATTTCAAAGGAAATCAAATCCCAATTATTAGAAAAAGAAGGTCGTGAAAACCCGGATTACGTGATTGCCTGTGTAGGTGGAGGAAGCAATGCTGCGGGAGCATATTATCATTTCCTTGATGAAACAGATGTCAATATTATTGCTGTTGAAGCGGCTGGTTTGGGAGTGGATTCTGGCGAAAGCGCTGCAACCTCAGCATTGGGTAAAATCGGAATCATTCACGGAAGTAAAACCTTATTGATGCAAACTCCTGACGGGCAAATCACCGAGCCGTATTCAATCTCTGCCGGTCTGGATTATCCTGGTGTTGGTCCTATGCATGCTCATTTGTTTGCTTCAGGAAGAGCAAAATTCATCTCCATTACGGACGATCAGGCAATGAATTGGGGATTACAGCTTTCTAAAATGGAAGGGATTATTCCGGCTATCGAAAGCGCACATGCCTTTGCTGTTCTCGACGAAATGAAATTCAAACCAGAAGATATTGTGGTATTGAATCTTTCAGGTCGTGGTGACAAAGATTTGAATACCTATATTGATTATTTTAAATTATAATTCGGCTAATCCTGATTTTTTCAGGGTTTTCCTGAATTTATTTTAGGGTTTATCCTGAATTTATTTCAGGGCGTTACCACAAGGGTCGGGCTGTACGCTATATCTTTATTATCCCAAAAAACGGGACAATAAAGGATGCCGCTTCCATCCCTAACGCGCAAAGCATACCGATAAAAAATGAAGTTTAATTGACATTTTTAAAATAGAAACTATGCAAAAATTATTCACCTATGGCACCTTGCAACATGATGATGTACAAGAAAATCTTTTTGGACGTACTCTCGAAGGAACACCAGAAACATTAGTTGGTTACGAGTTAAAGGAAATTCGAATTGAAGAAGAATTTGGATTAGTACACTACCCTATCATTGTGGAAACAAATAATCCAGATGATACTATCAACGGAATTGTATACGAAATCACAATGAGAGACCTTCATCAAGCCGATAAGTACGAGGGATTGCATTACAGACGCGTTGAAGTGCATTTGCAATCGAATCAAAAAGCATGGGCCTACAGCGCCGCGATCTAATACAACAAGAATTTAATACAGGAAAACTAAAAAAGAACCATAATGATTTTAGCAGCTGCACAAACAAAACCAAAACGGGGAGATATTGATTCTAATCTTTTGGATCATTACCGTCTCATCGAATTGGCTGCAGTAAATAATGCTAATTTAATTGTGTTTCCAGAATTGTCAATTACGGGTTATGAAAGAGAAAATGCAGGAGAATTGGCTTTTTCAGTAAACGATTCCCGTTTACATCAGCTGAAAAAATTAGCTATTGAACATCAAATCACTATAATTGCCGGAGCACCAATAAAGATAAATTCGGATTTATTTATTGGCGAATTTATAATTTCTCCAGACGATACGGTTTCTATATATACCAAACAATTTCTTCACCCCGGTGAAGAGGTCTCTTATAAATCCTCATTCGATTATAACCCAATAATTGAAATGGAGAACCAGCGAATTTCATTTGCCATTTGTGCCGATATTGATCATCCATTGCATCCTGAAAAGGCGAAAGAGAACAAAAGCACCCTCTATATTGCCAGTATTTTCTTTTCACCAAACGGAATTCCAGAGGCGCATCAATCCTTACAAAGCTATGCTTCAGAGCATAAAATGAATGTATTAATGGCGAATTTTAGTGGAGAATCATACGGAATTCCTTCAGGAGGCCGATCTGCTTTTTGGAATAACAAAGGGGAATTAATAGCAAAAATGGAAGACTCAAATGCCGGATTATTACTTGTAGAAAAACACGATGTCGGTTGGACAAGTAAAATACTAAATGATTCATATAAACATAAAACTCAACTGTAGGATTTAAAATCCAATAGCATAAAAGATAAAAAAAATGAACAGAATAAATCAAAAATTACAAGAAGACAAAAAAATACTTTCTATCTATTTTTCAGCAGGATATCCTAACTTAAACGATACGGTGCAGATCATTCAGGATTTAGAAAAAAGCGGTATCGACATGATTGAAATTGGATTACCTTTTAGTGATCCATTAGCTGATGGTCCAACTATTCAGGCAAGTTCAACCCAAGCTTTGCATAACGGAATGACAACGCAAGTTTTGTTTGACCAATTAAAAGACATTCGTAAATCAGTTAGTATTCCCTTGATAATAATGGGCTATTTCAATCCGATGTTGCAATATGGAGTAGAGAATTTCTGCCAGAAATGTGCTGAAATTGGTATCGACGGATTAATCATTCCTGACTTACCGGTTGATGTGTATGCAGAACAATACAAAGGTACTTTCGAGAAATACGGATTAATCAATGTATTTTTGATTACGCCACAAACTTCCGAAGAACGCATTCGTTTTATTGACAGCGTATCAGATGGCTTTATTTATATGGTAAGCTCTGCGAGTGTAACGGGTTCTCAATCTGGTTTTGGAAGTACACAAGAAACGTATTTCAAACGCATTGCCGACATGAATCTGAAAAATCCTCAAGTAATCGGATTTGGAATCAACAATGCCGAAACCTTCAATCAAGCTACTGAATTTGCCAAAGGTGCTATTATAGGAAGTGCTTTTATCACGCATTTAAAAGAAAATGGAACAAGTAAAATTGAGGATTTTGTGAAAGCAATTCGATAACTGATTTTCATTTTACATAAAACCAAACGGTGTTTAAACTTGATTTAAACGCCGTTTTTTTATGGCGATTATTCCATAAATCAAAAAACATCTTTCGTAATTTGTAATATTTTTTTTATAAATTTGACAGCAAACGCAATTATATAGTGAGTATCTATAAGTTAGTGGTAATGCGAGTGATAAATAAAAAATCAACAATAAAGTTCGGTTATATTCCGAACTTTATATTATATTTGCTAAAGTTATTATGAGAGTAATAGGTAAAAAGACAATTTTAAAATTGAAAAATAAAAATATTGGAAATAAAAAATTATGTACTGAAATTGACAAATTAATCCAAGATTTAGAAAAATTTAAACCAGACGAATCGGTGCTAACCGAAATTCGAAATGATGCAGATTGCGTTCACAGTGATGGTTTTTATTTTTTTAATATTAATATTCATAGAACATTAATATTAATTGAGTTAGATGATGTAGGGGAAGCTACAATAATATGGGCAGGAACGCATCAAGAGTATGAAAGAGTTTTTAAAAATAACAAATCAACCATTGAAAAATGGCTTAGAGATAAAAACCATATTGAATAATGAAAACACATTTTGACATAGAAAAGTTCATTGAAAATGGTTCAATTACTAATGAATTGGATTTAGAAAGAGCCATGATTGCAGATAGAAAATTGAGATTACTATCTAAAGAGAACGTACACTTTAAAAATCTTAGAAAAAAATTAAGAGATTTAATCGAGGACTATGAAAATAGAGAATGGTCTAACTTAGACAATATAACTGAAGAGAAAGTAATTGAGAGTGACAAATCAGAGATTATTGCTGAACGAGAAAGAATTTTTATAGAAAATAGAAAGCAACAAATACGAAAAAAATTAAAAGCTCTAGATTTAACTCAAGAAAATTTGGGCCACATTTTAGGTCACAAAAGTAAAACTCACATGTCTGAGTTGATGAATGGAATAAAACCTTTTACTCTTAAAGACTTAGTTATTATAAACCGACTACTAAAAATAGATATTAAAGAATTGGTTCCAATATTTTTATCCAGAGAAGATCAAATTAAAGTTAAATCTGCAGTAATAGAATTAAATAAACCTCAAATTAAATTAGAAAAAGATGGTTTGATGTTTTGCTGAGCACTTCAGCTAACGATAAAGGTTCATTGCGTGTGCAGTGAAACAATAAATTTTTAATAGGTACGAGCGAGACGCTCGCAGCCAATGGACCAATGTAGCTAATAATACAGAAACCTGTAATTAAAAATTATGAAAAAAATAATATCAATTTTAACTGTAATTTCACTTATAGGCAGCGTATACTACTTTTATTATCTGCAAAGTGATAAAAAATTGGTAAATGATTTTGCTTATGAGGTATTTGAAAATTCTGTCAAAACAGAAGACGTCATTATCAAATATATGAAATGTAACAAAATCGGAAAAGAAATGACTTTAGCTCTTTTGAAATACCACAGAAATGAATTCAAAAAAAATCCTGGAACAATAAAAGTCTATTCCTATAAAGAAGCTACGAAACTAAAAAATCCAACTATAATTGTTTCCGAAAACTACAATAAAGTTTTTCTTATTTATTTAAATAATAAATTTCAAATGCCGATTTTATTAAATGAAGAATCTAAAATTATATCAATTTCGTATGGTCTTAGTAAAGGGAAAAGAAATTATGCCTTAATGAGATTTGATAGCGGAAACGAATAAAAACTATATTTTAAATTTGACTCCCCCCCTGCTGGCGCGAGCGTCCCGCTCGTGAACACTAGCAAAAGAAATAACTAAAAATTTGTAATAGGACTAGCGGAAAACTCGCGCTAGCCAATGCAAAACAATCTAAGCTAAAGTCCCTATTTTTCTTTACACTACTATTCCATTGGCAACAGCCAAGAACAATTCAAAAAAAATAAAATCAAATAGCTATTTTAAATTAAATGCTTGTTATTTTTGTTTCAAATTATCTAACAATTCATAACATGGTCACTTTAAAAAGAACAACATCAGACAATACCGACTTTAAGAAACTTGTTGTTTTATTAGATATAGATTTAGCCATTAGAGATGGTGAAGACCATGCTTTTTATGCACAATTTGATACAATGGATTCCATCAAAAATGTGGTAGTTTACTATCAGGGAGCAGTAGCAATTGCTTGCGGAGCCTTCAAAGAATATGATTCCGAAACGGTCGAAATCAAACGAATGTTCGTTCATCCTGATTTTCGGGGAAAAGGAATCGCCCGTTCTGTTTTAAAGGAATTGGAAACTTGGGCTGCCGAAACAGATTATTCGGCCTGCGTTTTAGAAACAGGAAAAAACAATCCCGATGCGATTGCTCTTTATCATAAATCCGGTTATGTCGTAATCCCGAACTATGATCAATATGAAAATGTTGAAATCAGTGTCTGTATGAAAAAATCCATTCGATAAATAGTATTTTAAATGATTCCAACGATAAAAATTTTAGCAGAAAAAAAGCTAATTGGCAAACGAATGCAAATGTCACTGGCCAACAATAAAACGATGCAATTGTGGCAAAGTTTCATGCCTAGACGAAGAGAAGTACAAAACACTATTGGTACTTACCTCTACTCGATGCAGGTGTATGATCCTTCATATTTCAATTCCTTTAACCTTGAAGCGCTTTTCGAAAAATGGGCCGCCGTTGAAGTATTAGACTTTGATACTATTCCTAATGAGATGGAAACTTTTATCTTACCTGGCGGACTTTATGCTGTTTTTCATCATAAGGGACAAAGCACCGCTATTTTCGAATACATTTTTAGAACCTGGTTGCCTAATGCCGAATATCTTCTAGATCAAAGACCTCATTTTGAATTATTAGGAGAAAAATACAAAAAGGAAGATCCAAATTCAGAAGAAGAAATTTGGATACCCATCAAAGCAAAACAATAACACCTTCGGTCGTTGACATCGCATTTTTGAGCACTTAAAATGTAATAAACGATCAAAAAACCACTCTTTATAAAGGAATTACCTTCCAATTAAAAACCGTTTCAACAGAAAGAGCAATCTAAACTTAACTGTTAAAAAAATGTTAAACAAAAATTAAACAGCTGTTTAAATTAAACAACTGTTTAATTTTGTCAAGAATTCGAAATTTAAGGAAATTGAAAAGTAATTTTAACGACAAACAGATTCAGATACTGAATGTAGCCGAAAAGCTATTTGCAGAAAAAGGGTTTGATGGTACTTCCATTCGAGACATTTCAAAAGAAGCGAAAATAAATATCGCTATGGTTTCCTATTACTTTGGGTCTAAAGAACGATTGCTGGAATCCTTAATCTTTTATAAAACATCCGATCTAAAAGCCCAATTAGATGATTTGTTGCAAGAAGACCTCGAACCTATGGATAAAATCAATAAGCTAATCGAGATTTACATCAATAGAATCAATTGCAACCGGGGAATCTACAGAATAATTCACTTTGAATTTACGTCCAGAAAGAAGAATCAAAATTTTCAGGCTTTTTCAGAATTAAAAAAAGGAAATTTAAAATCCTTAGAAGCTATTATTCAGGAAGGCCAAAACAAAGGCGTTTTTAGAAAAGACGTTATCATTCCGCTTATCACACCCACTATCCTTGGTACCTTTTTTCATTTTCAAATGAATAAACATTTCTTTGAAGATTTATTGAATTTAAAAACAGAAGAACTATACAACAATTATATAAAAACACATTTAACAAAGCATATCCAACAAACAATAAAAGCCCTGCTGATTTATGAAAATTAGTCCATTAATGCTCTTTAGTGTTTTCTTTATTGGAATCTCATCCATAGAAGCACAAGAAAAGACAAGTTTAACGCTCGACGAAGCCATTCATTTGGCTTGGGTCAAAAGTAATGAAGTGACATTGGCAAACACCAAAGTCAACTCCAAAAAATACGAACTGAAGACCGTAAAAAACAATCAATATCCGGATTTAAAAGCTTCCGGACAATACCAAAGATTGACAAACGCTTCAGTGGATATAAAAATCAACCAAGATGCAAATCCTGCCCGTCCTCCTGTCGTGGATCAAATGATGATTGGACAAGTGAATGCCAGTATACCTGTTTTTGCGGGTTTTAAAATACAGAACAGCATCAAAATGTCTGAAAATTTATATGAGGCAGAAACAGCCACAGCCAACCAAACAAAGGAAGAAGTGGCTATGAAAGTGATCAATCAATACGCAAATCTGTACAAAGCCCAGAAAACAATAGAGCTATTAAAAGAGAATCAAAAAAGCGCTCAACAACGTGTATTTGATTTTACAGAAATGGAAAAGAACGGAATCATTCCCCGAAACGACTTATTAAAAGCGCAGTTACAGGTTTCCAGAATACAATTGACAATAGATGAAGCCGAAAACAATCTGAAAACGGTAAACTTTTATTTAGTTACCCTGTTAAAATTACCTTCGGAAACCAAATTAGAAATTCGTGAAAGTGATTTTGACAACCTAAGAATGGATAATATCCCTACCAATGATCAATTGGCATTGGAAAACAGAAAAGATTTACAGGCTGTTCAATTTCAAGGTAAAGCAAGTGAAGCTAATATAAAAATGGCTAGAGGAGGCTACTATCCAGCTATTTCACTTATTGGTGGCTATACTGCCCTGGATCTTGCAAATGTGGTTACGGTTCAAAATGCCATGAATTTTGGCGTAGGCCTTTCATATGATTTGGGTGGTATCCTAAAAAATGGAGCTTCGGTAAAACTGGCGGAAAGCAAAGCTCTTGAAGTACAAAATTCTGAGGCATTGCTGAAGGACTATATCAAAGTAGAAGTTCAAAAGTCTATTGAGGATTACGATCTGGCCTTAAAACAAAGCGCTGTTTTGGACCAAGCGGTTGAACAGGCTTCTGAAAATTACAGAATTATCAAGGACAAATACGAAAGTGGCCTTTCGGACACCAATGATTTGCTTGAAGCTGATGTCGACCAGCTAACTTCCAGAATCAATAAGATGTTGACAAAAGTAACTATCATTCAAAAATACTATGAGTTACTATCTGTAACAGGACAATTATCTCAAACTTTCAATCTTTCAAAAATATAAGCACGCTCACCAATGGAAAAGAAAAAAACAAATATAAAATTTATTATTATCCTAGTGACTTTGATCGTATTAGGAGGAACTTACGGAACTTTCAAATACATGCACTCTCTGGCTCACGAAGAAACCGATGATGCTCAAATTGAGAAAAACATGAACCCAATCATTCCTAGAGTTTCAGGATATGTGAATAAAGTGTACATCAAAGACAATGATTTTGTAAAGAAAGGAGATACTTTATTTACTATTGATAAAAGGGATTATGAATTAAAAATAGAAGAGGCTAATGCCGCATTTATTGGAGCCGAGGGAAGTTTTGAAGTTTCCAAAGAAGACATCAATAGTGCATTGGCAAGTATTTCTGTTTCTGATGCGAATGTGCAATCAGCCTATGGAAACATCGAAACTGCGAAAATAAGATTGGGTAGAATCAACAGTGATTATGAAAGATATAATAATCTGTATAAAAAGCATTCCATCACAAAACAACAATACGAACAAGCTTTGGCTGCCAAACAAGAAGCCGAAAGTCAAGTCCGTATTTTAGAACAACAGCAAAAAGCAAGCGCATTCCAGAAATCAGTTATTGAAGCTAAATCAAGAGTTTCTAACAAACAAACTGAAGTAGCAGCGGCTAATATCAAAAGAGCCAAAGCAATGCTTGATGCGGCAAAATTGAATTTAACCTATACAGTAGTAACTGCTGCTATTGATGGTCAGGTTTCAAAAATTGATATTCAGCCAGGACAATTGGTACAAGCGGGACAATCATTGTTTTATATTATCAACAACAATGAAGCTTGGGTTGTTGCTAACTTCAAAGAAACGCAGCTGAACAAAATGATTATTGGACAAAAAGTAACTGTAAAAGTAGATGCTTATCCCGATTATGATTTTGAAGGTACAATTACTTCTTTTTCGCCAGCAACAGGTTCTAGATTTTCTTTGCTTCCTCCAGATAATGCTACAGGAAACTTTGTGAAAACGATTCAAAGACTTCCTGTAAAAATAAGCTTGAATAGTACCAACGATATTGAAAAAATAAAATTATTGCGTCCGGGAATGAATGTTGATGTTGACGTACATATAAAATAGAATGACACAAGCAGAAGATGATTTAGTAGAATATGGCTTTAGACGCGTTGTTATTACGATAACGGCAGTACTCTGTGCACTGCTGGAGATTGTAGACACCACTATTGTCAATGTGGCCCTGACTAACATGCGAGGAAGTCTGGGCGCGACATTAAATGATGTGGCTTGGGTAATTACCGCTTATGCTATTGCAAATGTTATTGTTATTCCAATGACAAGTTGGCTTTCACAACAATTTGGAAGACGTAATTATTTTGTGGTTTCCATTATTATTTTTACCGTTTCTTCGTTTTTATGCGGTAATGCCAATAATATATGGGAGCTTGTCGCCTTTCGATTTATTCAGGGTTTAGGCGGAGGCGCTTTACTTGTTACGGCACAAACTATTATTACCGAGAGTTACCCCATTGCAAAACGTGGAATGGCTCAGGCTATTTATGGAATGGGAGTAATCGTAGGACCAACCTTAGGGCCACCTTTAGGGGGATATCTGGTTGATAATTTTTCATGGCCTTATATTTTTTATATCAATATACCGCTTGGAATCATCGCCACTATTTTGGCCATGACTTTTGTAAGAAGCCCAAAATACGGTGAAAAACTAAAAGCCAAACAAGTCGATTGGTGGGGAATTTTTCTTTTGGCCTCTTTTATCGGGTCTTTACAGTTTGTTTTAGAACATGGTCAGCAAGATGACTGGTTTAACAACACCACCATTATAGTATTAAGTGTCATATCTCTTTTTGGTTTAATATTATTCATTTGGAGAGAGTTAACCTATAAGCATCCAATTGTAAATTTGAGTGTTTTAAAAGATGGAAATCTAAGAATTGGAGTCTTAATGTGCTTTATTTTAGGTTTCGGGCTTTATGGTTCCACTTTAATTATTCCAATTTATACGCAGGCCATTTTAGGATGGACAGCCACTGATGCTGGTTTATTACTGATTCCCGGTTCGATAACCACCGCTTTCATGATGCCAATTATTGGTAAATTAATTCAAAGAGGTGTGCCGCAAGGTTATATGGTTGCTGTTGGATTTTTAATTTTCTTTTTCTTCACCTTGATGATGTACAATAGGATGACACCAAATACAGGCGTAGAACATCTGTTTTGGCCATTAATCTTAAGAGGAGTCGGATTAGGATTGCTTTTTGTTCCAATAACAACTTTGTCTCTTTCGACATTAAAAGGAAAACATATTGGTGAAGGCGCTGCCTTTACCGGAATGATGAGACAGTTAGGAGGATCATTTGGTATTGCAATTATTACCACTTTCATTACCCGATTCAGTCAAAAACATCGTGTGGATTTAGTTTCTCATTTAGACGCAAGCAAATTTGAAGTACAACAACGGATTGCGCTTTTGCAAAAGGGATTTATGTCTAAAGGATTTAGTAGCAACGAGGCATTGAAAAAAGCCTATCAGGTTATGGATTATTCCATAATGAAGCAAAGTACCGTTTTATCGTATATGGATATTTTTCTTTATCTGGGGATTTTGTTTCTGTTTTGTATCCCTATTATTTTATTAATTAAAAAAGGGAAAAATAAAATAGATCCTGCCGATGCCATGCATTAGAACTTATAGAGACGCGATTTATCGCGTCTTTTCTTTTTACATTACATTTATAAAAATGAGATAAATCGCGTCTCTACCTATCTGGTGAAAACCAAATGATTCCCTTTCGATAAATTAGCGTCAAATTGATAGCCATCATAATTGAAACCTTTTAAATCCTCAATCGTTTGGGCATTGGTATCAATAATATAACGCACCATCATCCCCCTGGCTTTTTTGGCAAAAAAACTTATCATTTTCAATTTACCATCTTTATAATCCTTGAAATCCGGAGTGATAACAGGAACTTTCAGTGCTTTAACATCGACAGCCGAAAAATATTCGTTGCTGGCCAGATTAATGAATAACTCGTCTTTTTTAAGTTCTTTATTTAAGGTTTTAGTAACCGTTTCTTTCCAAAATTCATATAAATTTTTACTTTCGCCTACGGGTAATTTCGTTCCCATTTCCAATCGGTAAGGCTGGATTAAATCCAATGGTTTTAGCACCCCATACAATCCTGATAATATTCGTAATTTATTCTGCAACGTCTTTAATTTACTTGTCGGAATTGAATAGGCATCTAATCCAGTGTATACATCTCCATCAAATGCATAAACTGCTGGGCGTGCATTTTTTGCCGTAAATGGCGTTTTCCATTCTTGATTACGTTGCCAATTCAAATCAGCTAACTTATCTGAAATTGCCATTAATTCGGATAATTCTTTTGGGGATTTCTGTTTTAAAACCTGATGAACTTGTCGGGCTTCTTTTAAAAAGGAAGCTTGAGAAAAAGTTTCCGTTGGTAATTCCTTCTCAAAGTTTAAGGATTTGGCAGGCGATATAACGATTTTCATGAATAACTACTTATTTGTTTGTCTCCACAACTAAATGTGTGGGTTCATATTTTTAATTCCGAATTCAAAAGTACAAATTGAAATCAAGAAATACGCCCGTAAAAAATTGAATTGTTTAATCGCGTCATAGATAATTCAAATTGTCAGTCAATTTATTTGTGTATTTTTGGTTTCCAAAGTAAGAAAAAGAGACTATTATGAACCCAATCGAAATCAGAAAAGCCACGATTGCCGATCTAGAGACCATACAATCAATCAGCCAAAAGACCTTTATGGAAACTTTTGCAGCTGTGAATACTCCAGAAAACATTGATAATTACAATCAACAAAGTTTTAATTTAGAGCAATTAACTTCTGAAATAAACAATCCGGATTCACAATATTATCTTGCTTTTTCTGAATCGGAAGCTGTTGGTTATTTAAAAATAAATTTTGGAAAAGCTCAAACTGAAGAAGGCAAAGAAAACAGTTTAGAAATACAAAGAATCTACGTTTTACAGGCATTTCACGGAAAAAAATTAGGGCAATTATTAGTGGACAAAGCAATTGCTGTTGCGCAACAAACAGCTGTGGATTATATTTGGCTGGGGGTCTGGGAAGAAAACCATAGAGCATTACAATTTTACAATAAAAATGGATTTGTAGTGTTTGATAAACATATTTTTACCATGGGCAACGACCAGCAAACCGATTTATTGATGCAACTAAAAATGACCAAAAAATAATAATGAAAGACAACACTTCCTTAGAAATACCCAAAAACACCAAGATCCTTAATGCTGCGGTAATTGTTGCTGCACTAGGTTATTTTGTAGATATTTATGATTTACTTCTTTTTGGAATTGTACGAACCGATAGTCTTAAAGATTTAGGAATTACAGGAGACGCCATCCGTAATCAAGGGGAATATCTGATTAGCATGCAAATGTTTGGGATGTTGTTTGGCGGAATTCTTTGGGGAATTTTAGGAGATAAAAAAGGGCGAATATCTGTTTTATTTGGCTCTATCCTACTCTATTCAGTGGCTAATATTGCTAATGGAATGGTAACCACTGTTGATGGATATGCGTTTTGGCGATTGATTGCAGGAATTGGTCTTGCTGGAGAATTGGGTGCCGGAATTACATTAGTAACCGAAAGTTTGCCTAAAGAAAAAAGAGGTTACGGAACCATGATTGTCGCCTCTGTGGGGGTTTCGGGAGCTGTCGCGGCTTATTTAGTCTATCAGATTTTTCAGGATTGGCGTTTGTGTTATTATGCCGGTGGAATTTTAGGTATTCTGTTACTCTTTTTGAGAATCAGTATTTCAGAGTCGGGTATGTTCAAAAAAGTACAGGAAAGCGAAGAAAAAAAAGGCGATTTCCTCTCTTTGTTTACCACAAGAACCCGTTTTCTCAAATATGTTCAATGCATCCTTATTGGTATTCCATTGTGGTTTTTGGTAGGTGTTTTGATTACTTTTTCACCAGAATTTGCAAAAGTTTTAGGAGTGCAAGGATTTGAAACGATTGCGGCCGGAAAAGCCATCGCGTTTTGCTACACGGGATTAGTCTTTGGAGATATTGCCACTGGTTTACTGAGCCAGTGGCTTAAAAGCCGAAAAAAAATTATGTACTTATTTTTAGTTTTTAATTTCATCATGGTTTTTGTCTATTTGAACGCTTTCGGAATAACAGCTGCTACATTCTATACACTCTGCTTCATTATGGGATTCTCTGTAGGTTATTGGGTATTGTTTGTAACCATCGCTGCCGAACAGTTTGGAACAAATATCCGAGCAACGGTAACAACTACTGTTCCTAATTTTGTAAGAGGCTCCCTTCCGCTAATTATATTGATTTATGGCTTTTTTAGAGATAAAATTTTTGATGGTGATATTTTAAAATCAGGAATGATTGTAGGCTCGTTGCTTTCGGTTATTTCTTTATTGGCTCTTTGGAAATTAAAAGAAACCTTTCATACCGATTTGAATTATTCAGAAGAAGAAGCAAAGCCTTTTCTTTAACATCCTTTATTAAAAATTAAAAATGGACTATTTTATCATTTGTCTTGCTGCCTTAATCGGTTCCGGTCTAACCCTATTCTCAGGATTTGGATTAGGCACCATACTTGTTCCTGTTTTCGGTTTGTTTTTTCCAATAGAAATAGCCATTATTTTAACCGCTATTGTTCATTTTCTGAACAACCTCTTTAAATTATTTCTGTTGGGTAAAAATGCTAATGGCAGTGTGGTGTTTCGCTTTGGGATTCCTGCCATCCTTTTTGCTTTTCTGGGGGCCTACCTACTTTCTTTATTAAATGACATGCCAACATTAGCCGCCTATACGCTGGGAAATCACCACTTTGAAATCATGCCAATCAAGCTGATCATTGGAGTTGTGTTGCTATTTTTCTCCCTATTTGAAGTGATTCCGAGTTTAGCCAACTTACAATTTGATAAAAAATACCTGCCGATTGGAGGTATTCTTAGTGGATTTTTCGGGGGACTTTCAGGAAATCAAGGAGCCTTGAGAGCTGCTTTTTTGATACGAGCCAATTTATCCAAACAATCATTTATAGCCACAGGAGTCGTTATTGCCTGTCTGGTTGATATTTCCAGATTGAGTATCTATTCCAAAGAAATAATCAATCATTATAACAACTTTGATTATACTTTACTGACTTTAGCAACGCTTTCTGCTTTTATCGGAGCTTATTTTGGTAATAAACTCTTAGAAAAAGTGACTATCAAAACCATTCAGAACCTGGTGACTGTGATGCTTATTCTTTTTTCAATTTTATTGATCTTGGGAATGATTTAACCCTTTGTTTTTTTATGTTTAAATAGTATGACTTAAATTTACCGAATCACAATTTAATAAATCAGCATACTTTAAAATGTACAAAAAACTACATTGGGACATTCTTTTATCGAATCAGGTTGATAAAAACAGCTTTATTCAAACCATACTTTCAGGAGAAGCAAAAGGTGATTTAGCTCCTTTTAATACATTGAAAGGAATTCTGTTTTCTGATATTGCCATTCAAAAATTCATTGAAAAAGAAAACCAGTATGATACCATAGAAGCTGCAACGGAATCAAACCGAAAATTGCGCACTTTTTCTTCGGGTGAACAAAAAAAGGAGTTTCTACGTTATTGTCTCCATCAAAATCCGGATTATATCATTTTTGATAATCCTTTTGATCATTTAGACCAAGCCTCACGTGAAGCATTAGCCGATTCATTAAAAAAGTTTTCGTCCACAGTTGCTATCATACAATTAGTGAACCGCACAGCAGATTTACTTCCATTTATCCAAAACAAAGTCCGAATAGTTGATAATTCGTTTGCCTTACACGCGATTAATTCGGGAGAAATAAATCAAAAAATTACGAGAGCTTCTCTTATTCCAAAACCCTTGGAACCTATGACTTATAGCGAAAACATCCTCATCAAAATGGATGGTGTTTCTGTAAGTTATGAGGAACGAAAAATTGTCGACCGTATTTTTTGGACTATTAAACAAGGAGAATTTTGGCAACTTATTGGACCAAATGGATCTGGAAAAAGCACGCTTTTATCAATGATTACCGGAGACAATCCCAAGGGATACGGGCAGGATTTATATCTCTTTGGCAGGAAAAAAGGAAGTGGGGAAAGTGTTTGGGAAATTAAAAAACAAATCGGAATTTTCTCAACGGCAATGACCGAATTATTCAAAAGAAACGATTCTTTAGAACAAATGATTCTGTCCGGTTTTTTTGATTCCATCGGATTATATATCCGGCCAACCCAATTACAAAAACAACTTGTAGCAGAATGGCTGGACGTGATTCAAATGAGTCATCTTAAAAACAAAACATTCAATCGACTCTCCATCGGCCAACAAAGAGTGGCGCTGATTGTTCGCGCCATTTTAAAACATCCTCCTTTAGTGATTTTAGACGAACCTGTAGAAGGTTTAGATGATGAAAATGTTGCCCTGGTTATACAACTCATCAATCTCTTAAAGGAAGAGACCAACATGACCATCATTTATGTTTCACATCGAATAGAACCAACTCTAGCACCCACTTCGGTTTTTGAATTAATTCCATCTGCCAAGGGATCTATCGGAAACGTAAAACTGCATTCGCAACAAAACTAAAATAGTCATACTGGTTTTAATCGGTATCAGAAAAACGGGAACGAACATGCTTTCTGAGTCTTATATTACAATACCTATCCTTTTATAATTTCATTAAAAATAAAAATTACCTAACTCCTTGTTTCAAAACAGTTTATTTGTTATAAATAAGTTAAAATAATTCGTACAAAATAGATTGATATTAAAATTTGATTTACATTTGAAATACGAAATAAGTTACAAAATAATTATCTACTACATCATTGATACAGCAGATAAGGCTTTAGTAATCAGTCGTTTTTTAAAAAAATAAATCAACAACTCAATCTCACTACTATGAAAAAATCAATTGTTTTATTTTTCTTATTAGCTTTCACTTTTTCATTTGCACAAAATGGAAAAATGAAACTAAAAAATGCCGAATTTAAATCAGGGCAAGAAAACGAGTTTATCTATGAATCTCCCCAAGGTTTAATAATTCCCGAAAATGCTATTGTTACCATAGCCTATGAAGGGTATATTTCAAAGTCATTCCCACTGGCAAAAAACGAAGCCAACTATACATTTAAAGTAAAAGTACCTAATTCCATTGAAGTACTCTACTTGGCAGTTAATGACGCTAAAAAAAACACCATCGATAACAATGGAGAAAAAGGTTATGTTATTTATTTAAACAATACAACAAAAGGCGCATTAGAAAATGCTCAAATAAAAGAATTAAACTTGGCTGATTTTGCTAACTATGCTTTGAAATTGAAGATAAGTTCCGCAGAAAGTATAAAACGCTATGACGAACTCTTTAAACAGAATCCAAAATTAAAAGAAACCGATGCTTACAAGGACTATCTTTTTTTATTATATAGAGAAAACAAGGAAGAAACCACACCTAAATTAATACAGCTGGCAGAAAAATTAGAAACTAAAAAAGACGAAAAGAGTCTTAATGCAGCCTATAATATTTATTACGCAGTAAACAAAGCTGACAAACTAAATACTACAAAAAATCTGGTATTAACTAAATATCCACAAGGAGAAGTGGCAAAAAATGAATTTTGGAAAGGTTTTTATGAAAACAAAGATAAAACGGAAAGCTTCGTTTTAGAATCCTTAAAAAGCTACAACACAAAATTCAGTGATCACTCTACAGAAACTGATAGCAGATTTTATTCTCAATTACTGCCAATTTATCTTAAAAACAAAGACACACTTAATCTGGCAAAATATGAAAATCTAATCGTTGATAAATTTACGATTGCAAACGTCTATAATAATTATGCATGGGATGCATCTGGACAGGATTTAACTACACCGGCTAAAGACATCGATTTTATAGAACAAATTTCAAAGAAAACTGTGCTTATTGTCAAAGAGAGAATGGTCAATCCAAAAGAAAATGATGACCCTGCCCAATTGGAAGGAATGTACAATATGTTTGCTGACACCTATGCATTAATCCTATACAAACAGAAAAAGTATGATCTGGCTTTTCAATACCAGGATGAAATCGCGAAACTGGACGGATTGGATACTGGAGGAAAAGAAAGATATGCTGGTTTTGCCGAAAAAGTGAAAGGATTAGAATTTACCAAGAATTATCTGGAGCAACAAATAGCTGCCGGAGTTGATTCAGCAGTAATGTTAAACCATTTGCGAGAGATTTATAAAAAAATGAATCTTCCTTTAGACCAATTTGAAAAGCTCAAAGGAAACGCTGACAAAATTGCTGCTGATAAAAACAAAGAAGATCTTATAAAAACCTACGGTAGTGCCCAAGCAATTGATTTTAGTTTGGTCAACCTTGAAGGAAAAAAAATAAGCTTGGCTGATTATAAAGGTAAAACGGTTGTTTTGGATTTTTGGGCAACTTGGTGTGGTCCTTGTCGTGCTTCATTTCCCGGTATGCAGGAGTTAATTACAAAATACAAAGGTAAAGATGTAGTATTTCTATTTATCGATGTATGGGAAAAAGGAGAAGCAAAAGACATTGAGAAAAATGTAAACAAATTCATCTCTGATCATAAATACGATTTTAATGTTTTATATGATTTTAAAGATGATATTGTAACAAAGTATAAAGTAAAAGGAATTCCTTCTAAAATCGTCATTAACAAAGAAGGGAATATTGTAAACGCAAATGCGTTCATTTCTCACGAAAATCTAATTGCGTTGATTGAAGAAAATATAAAATAATCATTTCAAATAACCACAAAAAAGCCCCAAATCTGGGGCTTTTTCTATTCTTCTTCTTCCGTACTATGTGATTTGGAATAATTTCTCCATCTTTCGTACAATCCTTAAAATCATCTGGGAGTTCCGTATCAAAACGCATCATCTCACCAGTTACTGGATGTATGAAACCTAATGTTTTCGCATGCAATGCCTGTCTTGGCAAAGCCTTAAAACAGTTGTCTATAAATTGTTTGTATTTTGTAAAGGTTGTTCCTTTCAGAATCAAATGACCACCATAACGCTCATCATTAAACAATGGATGACCAATATGTTTCATATGGGCACGAATCTGATGTGTTCTTCCTGTTTCCAATTGACAGGAAATCAAAGTCACATATCCAAAACGTTCCAACACTTTATAATGTGTTACAGCAGGTTTTCCAATTTCCGGATCGTCAAAAACCGCCATTTGCATACGATCTTTCAAGTGTCTTGCCAAATTTCCTTCAATTGTTCCTTGATCATCAGCCACATTTCCCCAAACCAAAGCAATATATTCTCTTTCGGAAGTTTTCGCTTCAAATTGTTTGGCCAAATGTGTCATAGCGGCCTCTGTTTTGGCAATGACCAATAAGCCCGAAGTGTCTTTGTCAATTCGGTGAACCAATCCGGGACGTTCACTGCTGTTCATTGGCAAATTATCAAAATGGTACGCCAATGCATGCACCAAAGTTCCCGTATAATTTCCATGACCGGGATGTACTACCATTCCTGGCTCTTTATTGATCAACAACAAGGCGTCGTCTTCATACACAATATTAAGCGGAATATTCTCTGCAATAATATGGTTTTCATAAGGAGGATGGGAAAGCATTACACGAACCACATCAAAAGCTTTTACTTTGTAATTCGATTTTACGATCGCGTCATTTACAAAAATATTCCCTTCGGTGGCGGCATTCTGAATCTTATTCCGAGTGGCATTTTGAATCAAACTCATCAAATATTTATCAATTCGCAAAGGTGCCTGCCCTTTGGGAACCTCAAACCTGAAATGCTCAAATAATTCTTCTTCTAAATCTAATGGCTCAATATTATTGTTCATCTACTGGTATTTCTTCTTCTGTTGGAGTAGCCGTTGCCGTACTATCCGCTTCGGTTTGTTCTTCATAACTCACTTTTCCATCGCCTAAAACCAAATCAATTTTTGATGATTTCAATACGCGTTCGCCTGGTTTTAGATTTCTGCCTTTATAACGCATTTCTAAAACCATATCTTTTCCTAAATTCGGAATATAAGTAATCGTTCCCTCTTCAAGTCCTAAAGCTTTCAGTGTCGGAACCGCTTCACGATAGGTTTTTTCAATTAAATCAGGAAGTCGTACAGACGAGAATCCCGAAGAATTAATTTTTATATATACTTTCCTTCCTACTTTTACTTTGGTTCCCGGTAATGGATCTTGCTCTACAACAGAAAACTTAGGATAATCCCCTCTAAAATCTACACTGTCAAGCAATTCATAATCTAAATCCAACTCATCCAACTTCTCCTCCACTTGCTCCTCTGTTAATTTACTCAAATTCGGAACCGATATTTCGTGGCCATGATCAGTCGTAAAAGTCAACCAATGCATAAACAAATAACCCAAAACGGCAATAATGGCAAGAGCAATTAGTACTTGCCCAAAAAAGACACGGCTGGTAAGATATTTACGTAAACTCATAAATTTATTTTTATATGCGGCAAAGATAAAGCTATTTCGTTTCAAAAAAAATGATAATTTTGTTTTGAATACGTTTAATCGGTTAATAGATTAAACGTCTAACCGATTAAACTTATAAAATGAAAAACATTGCCATCATCATGGGCGGCTATTCCAGCGAATACAAAATCTCACTAATCAGCGGAAACGTCGTATATCAATTTCTTGACAAAACAAAATACAACGGATTCCGTATCCATATCTTCAAAGAAAAATGGGTCTATGTAGATGCAAATGATGCCGAATTCCCTATTGATAAAAATGATTTTTCTGTAACCGTAGCAGGAGAGAAAATCAATTTTGATTGCGTTTTCAATGCCATTCATGGAACTCCTGGTGAAGACGGATTAATGCAAGCATATTTTGAATTACTAAATATCCCTCAAACTTCTTGCGACTATTATCAAGCTGCTTTGACCTTCAACAAACGTGATTTACTTTCTGTTCTTAAACCATACGGAATAAAAACGGCCATCTCTTATTACTTAAACAAAGGTGATAAAGTCAATACCGATGAAATTATCAATAAAGTAGGATTGCCTTGCTTCGTAAAACCCAATAAAGCGGGTTCCAGTTTTGGAATCTCCAAAGTAAAAACTGCAGCCGAATTACCTATCGCTATTGAAGTAGCATACAAAGAAGACAACGAAATCATCATAGAAAGTTTCCTTGATGGTACCGAGGTTTCTGTTGGTGTTATCAATTACAAAGGAACAATCACTGTTTTACCGATAACCGAAATAGTTTCCGAGAATGATTTCTTTGATTATGAAGCTAAATATCTTGGAAAGTCACAAGAAATCACTCCGGCAAGAATTTCAGACGAAATGACTCAAAAAGTGGGTGAAATTGCCAAACGTGCCTACGAAGTCTTAAAAATGAAAGGTTTCTCCAGAAGCGAATTTATTATTGTAAATGGCGAACCACACATGCTCGAAATGAATACCATTCCAGGGCTTACCACCGAAAGTTTGATCCCACAACAAGCCAAAGCAGCCGGAATTTCATTAGAAGATTTATTTACTAATGCAATAGAATTGGCTTTAATATAAATTGCCAGAAAACTAATGTTCTAAGGCACTTAGCGACTTAGTTTCTCAAAATCTTAGAATCTTTAAAAAAAAAATGAGAAAAGCCATATTTCCGGGATCCTTTGACCCCATCACTTTAGGTCATGAAGACATTATCAAAAGAGGAATTTCTTTATTTGATGAAATCGTAATTGCCATTGGAGTGAATCACGAGAAAAAATACATGTTTTCACTGGAAGAAAGAAAGCGTTTTATCGAAGAGACATTCAAGGATGAGCCAAAAGTATCTGTGATTACTTATGAAGGTCTAACCATCGATTTATGCCATAAAATCAATGCCAATTTTATCCTTCGCGGTCTTCGTAATCCTGCTGATTTCGAATTCGAAAAAGCGATTGCCCACACCAACCGACGTCTGTCAAAAATAGAAACCGTGTTTTTATTGACTGCTGCCAGAACATCCTACATCAGCTCCAGTATTGTAAGAGATGTAATCCGTAATCATGGTGAATACCAAATGCTCGTGCCGGATGCGGTAAGAGTGAAATAATTTCAGCAGATATCTTTTTGTCAAGTTGATTGTAGTCCAGACTAGATAATGGCAACTGCAGTCGGCTTCATAAAAGAAACGGTCCCAATATAAATTTGCGAAAAGCGCTATTTAGCCTTACTTTCGCCGAAAAATAAAAGCCATAAGATAATGAGTATAGAGAGAGAATTAAACAAACGTAGTGGTTCAAAATGTGAACTTTGTGGTGCAACCGAAAACTTAAAAGTTTATCAAGTACTGCCTACCAGAAAAGGTGGAATAGATGAAAGCATTATGGCCTGCAGTACCTGTATTGACCAAATTGAAAATCCAGATAAAGTAGATTTAAACCACTGGAGATGTCTAAACGACAGCATGTGGAGCGAACATACGGCCGTTCAGGTTGTCGCTTGGAGAATGTTGAGCAGAATGCGTGCAGCGGGATGGCCTCAAGAACTATTGGACATGATGTATTTAGATGAGGATACTTTGGCTTGGGCTCAGGCTACAGGTGAAGGTGAAGACGATGAAAACAAAATTATCCACCGTGACAGCAACGGAGTGATTTTGGAGCACGGAGATTCAGTAGTTTTAATCAAAGATTTAAAAGTAAAAGGATCAAGCATGGTAGCCAAACAAGGAACGGCAGTCCGCAACATCCGACTAGATCACGAAAATGCTGAGTACATAGAAGGAAAAGTAGATGGCCAACAGATTGTAATCATTACACAATACGTAAAAAAGATATAGTTTTCAGTGATTCGATAGCATAAAAAAAATCGTTAGCAGTAGAAATTGCTAACGATTTTTTTTTTACTGAAAACTGTAACTGAATACAGAATACTCAATTTAGCTTTTTTGAAACAATTTTTCAATCTGGTCTCTTGATAATGGCTCAGAAACATAGGTCGCATTGGCAGCTTTGTTTGAAACCATAAACTGTACGGTTGTTTTATCAGAATTGGCTATATAATGCAGCCAAACAAAATTATTAGGCAATTCTAATTTTACATCATTCAAAGGGCTGGCCGCAAATCCGCTTGTAATAATACCGTAAAGACTTTGATAAGCATTATCAATGTTTTTAAATGTAAAATTCTTTAAGGCAGCCTCTTCTTCATCACTTTTAACTGTTGTATAAAAAAAGGTGTATTCCTCTCCTATTTTTTGAACATAAAAATTACTATTAACTCTGCCCAATTTCTCAACAGGGACAGTTTCAACAACTTTAATTTGGCTGTAGCCAATAGAACTCATAAACATAATCGCAATCGCAATAATTTTTTTCATAATTAATTTGGGGTTTAATGATATACTTTGTAGGTTAGTATTTGTTCGCAAACATAATAATTATAAAAAACAACTCCTTTTTTGAATTGATTATTTATTAACATTTAATCATATATTTTGTTTGTAAACTAAACCCTCAATACACAATAATAAAACCAATTACCTATTATAAATTATAATTCTCAATCACAGTCATAATTTTTAGTAGATTTCATTACATAAAAAAATCGTTAGCAGTAAATTATACTGTTAACGATTTTTTTAGCTGAAAACTGGCGCTGAGACTGAAAACTACTCCTCTTCTTTCTTAATCACATTTCTCGCGACCTCAATTTTAAATTTCTTTCCTTTCATTTTCTCATCTCTGATATTATGAAGCAAATCTTTTACTTTATTGAATTTTACTGCCGCAAAAGAGACAAAATCTTTTACTTCAATCAATCCCAGATCGCCTTTCTCTAATTTCCCTTTTTGGGAAAAGAAACCTACGATATCAATTTTATTTAATTTATTTTTCTTACCACCGCTAATATAAATGGTTTGGTACTCTGGCGGTTTTGGCAATGTGTTTGCGTTGTCCACTTTCAAGACTTCCATTCCATAATCGATGTAATCTAATTTCTTTTCGCTTTCATGAACAATGATATAAGCTGTTCCTGAAGCCAGCATACGTGCAGTACGACCATTTCTATGTGTGAACTCATCTTCTTTCAGTGGTAAATGATAATGAATCACATGCTTCATTTCAGGAATATCGAGTCCACGGGCAGCTAAATCTGTGGTAACTAAGTAACTTACACTTCCGTTTCTGAACTGAATTAAAGCGCGCTCTCTTTCATCCTGATCCATACCTCCATGATAATACGTCGAATAAATTCCTTTTTCATTTAAAGTATCGCTAATACGCTCTGCAGCGTCTCTATGATTGCAAAAAATAATTGCCGATTGCGATTTTAAAGAACAAATCAGATTAAACAAAGCCCCAATTTTGTCCTTTTCCTTAGAAACGACCATTTTCATCGAAAGATTCGTTTCTTCTTCATTTTCCGGAATAAAATCCAATATGGTTGGATTCACGACACGTGTATATTTCGGAATCTCAATATCCGAAGTAGCCGAAACTAAAATGCGTTTGTTCAGTTTGGTTAATTTCCCAATGATAAATGACATTTGCTCGTGAAAACCCAATTGTAATGATTTATCAAATTCATCGAGAATCAAAGTTTGAATTTTGTCTACACGAAAGCTGCCTCTGTCAATATGATCTGCAATTCTTCCAGGAGTCCCGATTAAAACGGCTGGAGGATTACTTAAATTCTTGATTTCTGTGTCTATTGAATGCCCTCCGTAGCAGACATTTACCTTGTAATCGGTTCCCATTTTTTTCCAAACCTGCTCAATTTGCAATCCTAGTTCACGCGAAGGAACCAAAATTAAACATTGAACCGATTGGATTTCAGGCTGTAACATTTCTAAAATAGGCAACAAAAAAGCCAATGTTTTTCCGGAACCTGTTGGTGAAAGTAATAATACATTATTATCGTTCAGGATAGTATCTTGTGCAACTTCCTGCATTTCATTTAGACTTTCGATGCCTAAATTCAAAAGTATATTGTTGGAATGGTGTTTCTTATTCATTTTGCAAAGGTAATTTTTAATTTTAAGTATTGAATTTTGAGTTATGAATTTTCATTTTTATTCCAATGCATCATTAAATTGTTGAAATAATACAGAATTTGTCCTTCAGAATACTCTTGGTATTGACATTGAAAAAATAGTATATTTGACCGACGTCTTAAAAACCCCAAACATGAGATTTTTTACTTTAGCACTTTTACTTGTTAGTTGTTCAATATTAGCACAAAACAATAGTAAATACGATACTTTCTTCGAAAAAGGAAACGGAAATCAATCGGCATCTTATTCTGAAACGATTGCTTATTACAAACTTTTAGCTGCTGATTTTCCCACTATTGAAATTCAGGAAATGGCCTTAACAGACAGTGGTGAACCTTTACATATAGTAACTTTCAATGCAGAAAAAGAATTTAATTTTTCAACCATTCAAAAAGACAAAGCCGTTCTTCTAATCAATAATGGCATTCACGCAGGGGAACCTGACGGAATAGACGCAACAATGCAATTATACCGCGATTTAGCTTTAGGCAAAATAAAAACACCCAAAAACACAGTTATTGTGACTATACCTGTTTACAATATTGGTGGTGCATTAAACCGAAACTCCACTTCAAGAGCCAATCAGGACGGTCCTGAAATATATGGTTTTCGCGGTAATGCCAGAAACTATGATTTGAATCGTGATTTCATTAAGTCTGACACACGAAACACAAAGAGTTTTGTGGAGATTTTCCATAAAACAAACGCTGATGTTTTTATTGACAACCATGTTAGTAATGGTGCTGATTACCAATACAAACTAACTTATATCATGACCCAACATAACAAATTGGGTACTGTTTTAGGAGATTTTCTAAATACCGAAATGATGCCGGCCTTAGTCAAAGATTTACAAAAAAAGAAGATTGAAACGACACCATATGTTAATGCTTTTCAAGACACTCCAGATAAGGGTTTTGGTCAATTTTTCGAAAGCCCAAGATTTGCAACCGGCTATACTTCTCTATTCAATACAATTGGATTCGTTGTAGAAACACACATGTTGAAAAAATATGCTGATCGCGTAAAAGTGACTTATGAATACATGAGAACTGCAATTGATTTTACTGATAACAACTATCAAAAAATCAAAGAACTGCGTTTAAAAAATGCAGAGCAATATCAGCCCCAAAAAAACTATACCATTAAATGGGCAATCGACAGTACAAAAGCGACTACTTTTCCATTTTTAGGATATGAGGCCGGTTATAAAAAAAGTGATGTCACAACCGGCAATCGTTTGTTTTATGACAAAACAAAACCATACAAGAAAAACGTCCCATTTATAAAAGAATTCAAATCGGTAAAAGATATTATTATTCCGGAAGCTTATGTAATTCCGAAGGGATTTTGGCCAGTTATTGACTTATTAAAAAACAACGGTATCTCTTACCACCAGCTTGAAAAAGACACACTTATTGAAGTAGAGAATTATAAAATCACTGATTTCAAGACAACAAATTCTGCCTATGAAGGCCATTATTTGCATCAAAATACTGCAGTTACTTCTAAAATCGAAAAAGTGGCTTTTGCCAAAGGAGATTATGTTGTCTCAACACAACAAAAAGGAGTAAAATATTTATTGGAAACACTCGAACCAGAGGCAATTGATTCCTTCTTTAATTGGAATTTCTTTGATACTATGCTTCAACAAAAAGAAGGCTATTCGGAATATGTTTTTGAGGATACTGCCACGCAGATTTTAAAAGAAAATCCAAAACTGAAAGAAGAGTTCGAAAATAAAAAACAAAACGACAGCGTCTTTAACAAAAATCCGGAAGCGCAATTAGACTGGATCTACAAACATTCTGTTTATTATGAAAAAGCTCATTTACAATATCCTGTTTACAGAATTTTAAACTAAAAAAAAGCTCCTATTTCAGGAGCTTTTCTTCTTCAAATAATAATTTTATGTTTTCATAGGAATTTTTCAATGCCTCTTTAATTTGTTCTGGATTTAACCAAGCTACTTTTTCGATTCCTTCTTCTAATTGGCCTTGAGGCGTTCCTTCAAAACTGGATTGCATTTCGAACCAATGGGTAATTTTTAACTTGTATTTACCGTTACGTTTAAAAACATGATAGGTTTTTTGAAGTTTTTTAGTGACCTTCAGCTTGTTAACTCCGGTTTCCTCTTCTACTTCGCGCATAGCTGTAGCCTCAATTTCTTCGCCTTTTTCAATTCCTCCTTTAGGTAAATCCCATTTTCCATTTCTGAAAATAAATAGCACTTCTCCTTTTTTATTGTAAACAAAGCCGCCTCCTGCTTTACAAACAGGAATTTTTGCCTTCAAAGTTTTCATAATCTCCTTCTCATCAGGATGATACAGGTAGGCTTTTTGAATTTTATTTTGAAAGATTTTGACTATAATTTGCTCAATATCTATGCTTTCTAACAAAAAAAGTTGAAAATCTGTCTCCTTAGAGATTTGATTTGTCAAAAAAAGTGGTTTGTCGTTAACAAAAACTTTATACATTTGTACTATGATTTTTAATAAAGATACAGCCGAAAAAACAGCCGAATTGCTTTTGCAAATAAATGCAATTAAATTGAATCCAAGAAATCCTTTTACATGGGCTTCTGGATGGAAATCGCCAATATATTGCGATAATCGTCTAATCCTTTCATTTCCAGCCATAAGAAATTATGTTCGGGATGAGTTTGCCAAAAATATTGAAAAACAATTTGGCAAACCCGATGTTATAGCTGGTGTTGCAACCGGTGCTATAGGAATTGGAATGCTCGTTGCGGAGAGTTTAGGACTCCCGTTTGTATATGTGCGTCCGGAACCAAAAAAACACGGAAGACAAAACCAAGTGGAAGGTTTCCTACAAAAGGGTCAAAATGTGGTCGTTGTAGAGGATTTAATAAGCACAGGAAACAGTAGCTTACTTGCCGTTGAAGCACTTCGTGAAGCCGGAGCCAACTTAAAAGGTATGGCAGCGATATTTACCTATGGTTTTGACGTAGCAGAAGAGAACTTTAAAAACGCCCACATCGATTTGTTTACCTTAAGTAATTATCAGAATTTATTGAATTTGGCTGTAGCCAAAAAATACATTACTGAAGAAGAAGAGCAAACTTTAAGAGAATGGAGTGTAACACCATCAACTTGGGGAGTCCAAGTATAAAAAAATAAAAATACAATACACTAAAACCATGAACTTAGAAAGTCCAAAAGTTACTGTTCCGAAATCTGCACAAGAATTATTTGATTTATTGAGCGATGTGAAAAATTTTGAAAAATTAATGCCTGAAAACATTGCTAAATTTGAAGTTATTGGTGACGATGCCTTCATTTTTGGATTAAAAGGAATGCCTGAAATAAAATTAAAAATGAAGGAAAAAGTAGCGCCCAGTAAAGTAGTTTTGGGAGCTGCAAGCGATAAGCTTCCTTTTACATTAGTTGCAAATATTGATACTGTTTCAGACAACTCCAGTGATGTAAAACTTGATTTCGAAGGAGATTTCAATCCGATGATGGCAATGATGATCAAAGGTCCAATTGGGAAATTTATCGAAACCTTGGCCACAAATATGACCAAATTATAAATTCCTAATTACAAAGAATAAAAATGTTTAAGATTTGAATTGATTTCAATCTTAAACATTTTTTTTAATACAACATTGTTATTTCCTTTATATCAAATTCAGCAACACTATCATCTTCCAAAAGAATTTGGAGTTTCCCAATTGACGATACTCCCTGAATAATGCCCATAAAATTTTGATCATTTTGATTTGAAAAAGCCATTGGAATTCCTTTTCGGAATAATTTATCAGTATATTCCCTCCAAAACCTATCCGAAAACTGGCTCCATAGCTCCAATTTCTTCTTTAAGTTTTCAATAATCATTAAAAGTAATTCTTCTTTATTAAAATAAGTATTACACAGCAACGCTAACGAAGAAGCTTTAGGTAAGTTTTCAAAAATCGTTTGATTGACATTCAGGCCTAAACCTACAATTGACACAATAGTCTCTTCACTTCTAATACTATTCTCTATCAAAATGCCACCTATTTTCTTATTGTATGACATAATGTCGTTCGGCCATTTAATACTTAAATCAGGAATATTCATCACTTCCAAAGTATCTATTACCGCTAAGGAAACGGCAATATTGAGATTAAAAATCTGATTAATATCAAATAAATAATCCCTAACCAAAACACTCATTATTAGATTTTTACCCGCTTCAGTATTCCATATCGACCCCATTTGCCCTTTGCCTTTGGTTTGGTTCTCAGCAGTAACAACCGTGAAATTTTCCAATTCCTCCTTATTCGATAAACCTTTAAGGAATTCATTTGTAGAATCTATGGCATCGAGTTTGATTAGTTTCATATACGTTTTTTTGTGAAACAGAATTTAATATTATGTTAAGGTTCAAAAATAATCACAAAAAATGGTAACTTTACAAACTTATATAAAAATTATTCATGGCGAAAAAGACTATAAATAATGATGTACTCTTAGCGAACATCATCAAAGGAATCGAGGAAGTAAAAGGAAATGATATTACAATTCTTGATTTAAGAGAAATAGATACTGCAGTTTGCGACTATTTCATCATCTGCAACGGAAATTCCAACACACAAGTTAATGCCATTGTCAACTCCATACAAAAAACAGTTTCAAAAGAATTGAAAGATAAGCCTTGGCATGTAGAAGGTACAGATAATGCTGAATGGGTGCTTATGGATTATGTAAACGTAGTGGTTCACGTATTCCAAAAACACATTCGAGAGTATTACAACATTGAAAGTCTTTGGGGTGACGCAAAAATTACTACGATCGAAAACAAATACTAAAGAAACATACTTGTAATGGCTAAAGATAATAATCCAAATTCGAATAAATTTAAAGTAAGTCCTTGGTTAATTTATACTGCAATACTGTTAATTTTTCTATTCATCAGTTTTGCAACCGGTGGAAGCAGTCTTCAAGAACCAGCTCAATTAACCTCTTCTAAATTCAATACTTATTTAGAGAAAGGTCAAATTGAAAAAGTAATTGTATACAACAAAAACGAAGCAGAAGTATATCTAAGTTCTGCAGCATTAAAAGATAAAATCCATTCAAAAGTAGCTAAAGATGTTTTTGACAGACCTAATAAAGGGCCTCACTACACTCTAGAAATTGGAAATGACCAAATATTCCAAACCAAATTAGAGAAAGCGGTTAATGAAGGAAAATTAAAAGATTTTAACTTCTTGCAAAAAAACAACTGGACAGATATTTTAATCAGTCTGTTACCAATCATTATTATCATTGCCGTTTGGATATTCATCATGAGAAAAATGTCAGGTGGAGCCGGTGGCGGTGGCGGACAAATTTTCAATATTGGTAAATCAAAAGCTAAACTTTTTGATGAGAAAACGGATATTAAAACTACTTTCAAAGATGTTGCTGGTTTAGAAGGTGCTAAAGAAGAAATTCAAGAAATTGTTGAATTCCTTAAAAACCCTGAAAAATACACTAATCTTGGAGGAAAAATACCTAAAGGCGCCTTATTAGTAGGGCCTCCGGGGACAGGAAAAACATTATTAGCAAAAGCGGTAGCTGGCGAAGCACAAGTACCGTTCTTCTCTTTATCAGGTTCTGACTTTGTAGAAATGTTTGTAGGTGTAGGAGCTTCTCGTGTACGTGACCTGTTCAAACAAGCAAAAGAAAAATCTCCATCCATTATTTTTATTGATGAGATTGATGCTGTAGGTAGAGCAAGAGGAAAAAGCAACATGTCCGGCGGAAATGACGAGCGTGAAAACACATTGAATCAATTATTGACAGAAATGGATGGTTTTGGCACTAATTCTAATGTAATTGTTTTAGCTGCTACAAACAGAGCCGATGTTCTTGACAAAGCTTTAATGCGTGCAGGACGTTTTGACAGACAAATATTTGTTGATTTACCAGATATTCGCGAGCGTGCTGAAATTTTCAAAGTACACCTTGCACCTTTGAAAAAAATTGAAGGTTTAGACACTGACTTTTTGGCCAAACAAACTCCTGGTTTTTCTGGGGCTGATATTGCCAATGTATGTAATGAAGCAGCATTGATAGCTGCCAGAAATAACAAAACTGCAGTAGATAAACAAGATTTTCTTGATGCTGTTGACAGAATCGTTGGCGGTCTCGAAAAGAAAAACAAAATTGTTACTCCAGATGAAAAGAAAGCGATTGCGATTCATGAAGCTGGTCACGCTACTGTAAGCTGGATGTTAGAGCATGCAGCGCCTTTAATAAAGGTGACAATTGTACCTAGAGGTCAAAGTTTGGGAGCAGCCTGGTATTTACCGGAAGAACGTTTAATCGTTCGTCCTGATCAAATGCTTGATGAAATGTGTGCCACGATGGGAGGAAGAGCAGCTGAGAAAGTAACTTTTGACCGAATCTCAACAGGTGCTTTAAGCGATTTAGAAAAAGTGACCAAACAAGCAAGAGCGATGGTTACTATATATGGATTAAATGAAAAAATTGGTAATGTCACTTATTATGATTCAAGCGGTCAAGGTGAATACAGTTTTTCAAAACCATATTCTGAAGAAACTGCAAAAGTTATTGATGAAGAAATTTCAACACTGATTGAAAGCCAATACCAAAGAGCGATTGAAATATTAGAAGAAAATAAAGACAAATTAAATCAGCTTGCTGATATATTAATTGAAAAGGAAGTTATTTTCAAAGATGATTTAGAAGCTATTTTCGGGAAAAGATCTTTCGATAAAAATTTGGAAGAAGTAGTCTCTTAAAAACATAATTATTTAAATATTTTAAAATCTTAATTCAAAAGACCCTTTTGAATTAAGATTTTTTTATCTTTGAACGTTTTCAAATAACATATAAAGTAGTTTATCAAAATATGAGTCTTTTCAGAAAATTTTTCGGTTCAAATAATCCCGGGTCAGAGGAGGAAAAAGAAAAAGAATACAACAAGTCCTTTCCTGACACAAACATGTCTATAGATGAGCAATTTATCTATAATTTCAAGAAAAACGGAGGGAAATTTTTGTACTGTGAAAATTTAGCAGAAGTAAAAGAGCAATTTGAAAACATTTTAGAAGAAAACGATTGGTTTGAAAGCGAAGTCCTATGTTATGACACAAAACTTTTTCCTTTACTGGAAGAGAATAAACTTACTTATGACAAGCCGGCAAATCCAAAATTTTTCCTGGCAAGCTGTGAAAATTTAATTGCAGAAGAAGGATCTATCTTATTTTCTTCCAAACAAATTAAACAAAACAAACCTAACGAATTACCTACAAACATTATTGTTCTAGCCAGTACAAGTCAGATTCTTGCTGCAAAAAGCGACGGGCTTAGCGCCATCAAAAAGAAATACGAAAGGGACTATCCTACTAACATTACTACTATAAAATATTTCGAAAAAGCAAAAGAAGAAGATTTTACTCAGTACGGCAGCTCAGCAAAAAATCTTTATTTATTGCTTTTAGAAGATCTTTAAGATGAATGAAACGCTTAAAAGAGGGATTTCTGGTGCCATTTACATCGCATTATTATTATCTGCTATCCTATTTTCTACTGAAAGTTTTATTATTCTATTCGGAATTTTTCTAATTATTGCAACTTACGAGTTTTGTAATTTAGTTCAGCTGAATAAAATTCTTCCTGTTTTTTTTGCTTCTCTTCTTTACACAACGATATCATTAATAAGTTTTTATAAAGTTGAAACCGAAAATTATATCAATACCATTCAGAACAAAAATATTGCGTTGACGATAGACATAGAGCAGCTAAATTTAACTTTGCTTGTACTGACATTAATAGTCTCTATAAAATGTATTATCTTTTTGTTTGATGATACCGTTCAATCAATAAGTACTCCTTCAAAATACATTTATTTATTAGGCTATATACTCTTACCCTTTATTTTTATTATTAAAATTTCATTCGGAATAAAAGACTATAATCCTAAAATTATTATCGGATTATTCATTTTAATTTGGACAAACGATACCTTTGCATATCTGGTCGGCAAATCAATAGGAAAACATAAATTATTTGAGAGAATCTCTCCAAAAAAAACCATCGAAGGCTTTATTGGCGGAGTAGTTTTTGCTATTTTTACAGGCTATTTAATTTCAAAATTATACATTAAGGCAAGTCCAAGTTTTAGTGAAAAATCAATACTTATTTGGACTTCAATAGCTTTAATTGTTGGGGTATTTGGTACGATAGGCGATTTAGTTGAATCTAAATTTAAACGTATTGCAGGTATAAAAGACAGTGGAAAAATCATGCCTGGCCACGGAGGCATTCTAGATCGACTAGATAGTGTTATATTTGTAGCACCAATTGTATATTTATTTTATCAACTTTTACCATATGTTTCATAAAGAAGGATCCCAGAGTATTTTGTTAGGCACATTGTTTACTGCCATAGTTTTATTATTAACTGACAATTTTATTGATACGAATTGGATCAAAATGGCAATTCAAATAATAACTTTATTATTTTTAATTATCATTTTACAATTTTTCAGAAATCCTAAAAGAACTGTAGAACTCAATAAAAATCATATCCTTGCACCAGTAGATGGTAAAGTGGTGGTAATTGAAGAAGTGTATGAGGGAGAATATTTTAAAGACAAACGTCTGCAAGTTTCTATATTCATGTCTCCAATAAATGTGCATGTAACGCGTTATCCAATTAGTGGTTTAGTAAAGTTTAGCAAATACCATCCTGGTAAGTTTTTGGTTGCCTGGCATCCAAAAGCAAGTGAGGAAAACGAAAGAACAACCGTAGTTGTCGAAAATGAAACATTCGGAGCTATCTTGTATAGACAAATAGCAGGAGCACTGGCGAGACGTATCGTAAACTATGCTGAGGAAGGTATGCAAGTTATTCAGGGAACTGATGCCGGTTTTATAAAATTTGGTTCAAGAGTCGATTTATTTTTGCCATTAGGCACACCAGTGAACGTAATATTAAATCAAAAAGCCATCGGCGGAAAAACTATTATTGCTACAAAAGCATAATGATTGAAAAAGATTTAGATACAAGATTTGCAGAAGCCGTTGAAGAAGCTTCAAAGATGACACAGGCATCCCTGCCTCAAGATGTCCAGTTACGACTTTATGCATTTTACAAACAAGCGACTTTTGGCACTGCTAAATATAGCCTATCAGAAAATTTTGATTTACGAAATGCATTCAAAAGCAATGCGTGGCTCCAAATAAGTCATTTCACAATCGATGAAGCCAAAGAACAGTATATTGAAATCATAAATTCCCTATTGAAAAAATAGAAAATCATGAAAAAAATCAATTTCTTACTATCAAATTGCCTTTTGTTTAGTGTGCTAATTTCTTGCAACGAAAAAAAATTGACTGAGGTTGTTGAAGTCCCTTTGCCATCAAAACAAGAAAAAATATCCATTGGAAATCCCGATGATGTAAAGGCTGAGGACGGTGCTTTCCAAATGGAAAGGCTGCCTTATGGCTATGATGCGTTGGTCCCTCATATCTCTACCTTAACCTTGGAAATGCATTATTCGAAACACTATTTAAGCTACACTAATAATCTAAACAAGGCAATTGCAGGAACTCCATTAGAAAACCTGGACATTGAACAGGTTTTATCTAAACTAGACTTAAATGATGCTGCGATGAGAAACAATGCCGGAGGTTACTATAATCATGGTTTATACTGGAAATGTATGGGCGCGAAATCTGTAGAACAGCCAACAGACACTTTAGCAGGAGCAATCATCAAAGATTTTGGGTCTTATGAAAATTTCAGCTCTCAATTTAAAAATGAGGCCACAAAACAATTTGGTTCCGGTTGGCTTTGGCTGGTCGTAGATAACTCAGGAAAATTACAAATTACGAGCACTCAAAATCAAGACAATCCGTTGATGCCTAATGCTCCGGTTGTGGGATATCATGGAACTCCAATATTGGCATTAGACCTTTGGGAACATGCCTATTATCTCGATTATCAATACAAGAGAAAAAATTATATTGATGCCTTCTTTAATGTTATCAATTGGAAAAAAGTTGGAGAAAACTACCAAGCTACTTTTAAGAAATAGAAATCACAAACTATTATAATAAAAAAACGGGGAAAATGTTCATTCATTTTCCCCGCTTTCTTTCTATCTAATTTATAACTGATAAATAAACGATTCCGATGGAGCAATGGTAATTTGTGCTTTTCCTTCACCATTTACTACCTGCAATTGTATACTGCTTTTTTGATACAATTGGTCCGTAATTGTATAATTACCATCTTTTAAATTCCATTTCTGAATTATATCAGAAGGTATTTTTAACTCAAAATTACTTGTCGTGATCCATGAAAAATTGGTAACAACAATCAATTTTTGGTTATCAGAATAGCGTACATAAGCATATATTCCCGGATCATAGCCTTGAGTCGTCTGACGGTTTAGGGTTTGTATTTCTTGAAATTTCCCCATTAATGCCGGGCTATTCAAAGAGAAGTTCAACAATCTCTTATAAAAATCACGTAAGTCTTTTTCTTCCTGTGTTAATTGACCTCCATCAAATTTCCCTCCATTCATCCAACGTTGGTGATTGGGAACACCCACATAATCAAAAATTGAAGTTCTGGAATGCGTTCCAAAACCAGCATTTTCGTTACCAGCTTCCCCCACTTCCTGTCCAAAATAAATCATCGTCGGTGAAGTACTTATAGTAGTCGAAACAACCATTAACGGCTTCCCTTTTTGTGGGGTTCCTGCAAATTCCGGACTGGCTAAACGTTGTTCGTCATGATTGTCTAAAAAATGCAACATATGGTGTTCGATATCACTCATCCTATTTTTGATATCAGACAAATCATCTGCTAATGATCTCCCTTGAATGACATCTTTCAGTTTATCGTAGGTCTCCACTTTATCATATAAATAATCCATTTTTCCTAAACGGATATAATTTCTATACTCATTCGGATTATATACTTCTGCCAATAAAAAAGCATCCGGATTGTTAACTTTAATAGCCGAGTTCATATAGCTCCAAAATTCATATGGCACCATTTCGGCCATATCAAATCGGAAACCGTCTACTCCTTTCGCTGTCCAATACAAGGCAATCGAACGAAATTTCTCCCATGAATCAGGAACATCTTTATCTTTCCAAAAATCAAAATGCTCTTGGTATGATTTTGTATCAAAACCGGCTGGAAGTTCTAGAAAATCTTTAGACCCGTCAGGTCGGATTCCATAATTTACTTTTACAGTTTCGTACCAGTCATTACGATCCGGTTTTGCCATGCGGGAACCATTTCCAGTCCATTTAGCAGGATATTCATCAAATTTACCATCAATAAGAGGATTACTTTCTCCATTTAAAGGTTTGTCTGTATCTGGAACTTCAAAATGGGTATTAGGTATATAATAAAAATTATTATCTCTTTTATATTCAACGGTCACATCATCATCTGCTCCGAAATCTCTAACACCTTCAGGATTACTTTTTCCTTCATATTTACGAGCAACATGATTAGGGACAATATCAATAATCAATTTTAATCCCGCTTTGTGGGTTCTTGCAATTAATGCCTCAAATTCTTTCAAACGGTTAGCTGGATTAACTGCTAAATCAGGATTTACATTGTAATAATCTTTAACAGCATAAGGAGAACCTGCTCTTCCTTTTACTACTTCCGGGTCGTCATTTGAAACTCCTATCGCGGTATAATCACGAATCAAAGCATGGTGAGGAACACCAGTGTACCAAATATGGGAAACCCCCAAATCTTTTATTTCATGTAATGCTTTATCTGTAAAATCATTAAACTTTCCAACTCCATTTTCCTCAATGGTTCCCCAAGGTTTATTAGTAGTGTTTGTATTTCCGAATAATCTCGTGAAAACTTGGTATACTACTACTTTTTTATCAGAAGTTATTTCTTTCTTATCTTCATTCATTTTTAAATCTTTCGTTTTACAGGCTGTCGCCAAAAGCACCATACTTATTCCTGCAACAATAGTTATTTTTTTTATCATACAAAAAATTATTTAGAGTAATTTGAATTCCTTCATCGATATCCAAGTTTTTGAACATCAATCCATAAATTTAATATTTTTTTTTAGTACTTCCCTGAAATCATCAGGATTTACCCCAAAAAGACCTTTTAAAATCACAACTACAACGAAACAGTTCTGCTTTTTGTTGACAACTTATTTCTAAAATAAAATGATTTGCAACCCCTTTTTCTACAATTATAAATAAATCCTAATATGGATTAGGATTGTATCCTTTTTCATAAATTTGACAAAAAAATAAATCCATTGAAGAAGTCCTTATTTTTCATTCACTGTTGTTTCCTGTTACTAAGTATCAATTTAGTTTTGGCGCAAGCTCCAAAAAAAATTATTGTCGAAAATTCTGATTTCGCAGATGTCAATCAAGTAGAAATTCCTGATGCTTTATTGCTTATTGGAAATGTTCGCGTCAACCATGACGGGGTGATTATGACGTGTAATAAGGCTTATTATTTTCAAAAAGAAAATTACATCAAGGCTTTTGGAAACGTACAATTGGTGCAAGGAGATACTTTATTCCTAAACAGTAAATATGCTGAATATAGTGGGAATGTGAAAAAGGCTTTTGCTACAGGAGATGCCGTAATGAGTTCACCAGATGCTACTTTAGCTACCGACACTATTAATTTTGACAGAAACACTCAAGAAGTGTTTTATAACACACAAGGAACCATTGTCAATAAAGAAAATACTTTACGCAGTAAATCAGGAAGGTATTATGTTGCACAAAAGAAATTTCAATTTCTGACAGCCGTTACAATTACCAATCCTACTTATGTGATAAAATCAAATCATTTAGATTACTACAGTAATTCAGGACACTCCTATCTTTTGGGACCTTCCACAATAACCAGTAAGGCCAACTACATTTATACTGAAAAAGGATTTTATGATACTAAAAAAAACCTAGCTCATTTTCTCAACAAATCCTATATTAAATATGACGACCGAATCATAAAAGGAGATAGTTTGTACTATGATCGAAACCGTGAATTTGCTTCTGCAAGTCGAAATGTAAAAATAACAGATTCAATCAATCGCGGAATTATTAAAGGGCATTATGCCGAGATGTATAAGAAAAAAGATTCTGTATTTGTAACCAAAAGAGCAGTGGCAGTAAATTTTGTCGAAAATGACTCGGTTTATATTCATGGCAAAAAATTAATGGTTACCGGAAAAGAAGGAAACCGAATTATTCGTGCTTTTAACAACGTCCGGTTTTTCAAAACAGACATGAGTGGAAAATGCGATTCTATACATTCCAGTTCTAAAACATCATTAACAAAACTGATTGGTAATCCAATCCTTTGGAATGGTGAAAACCAAATTACAGGTGATGTTATGCACCTTATTGGAGACAATAAAACCCAAAAATTAGATTCCCTCAAGGTCCTCAACAATACTTTTCTGGTCTCTAAAGATACCTTGGGAACGGGGTATAATCAGGTGAAAGGTCTAAATCTCTATGGTAAATTTTTGGATGGTAAGCTTCATGATGTCGATATAATCAAAAATACAGAAGTTATTTATTATATGCGAAACGACGCTAAAGAGCTGATTGGCATTAATAAAAATGTGAGCAGTAAAATCAATCTTATTATAGAAAAAAATGAAGTAGAAACTATCACTTTTTTCCAGCAAGTGGATGGCGATATCTACCCGGAAAAAGATTTACCTGAAAACGCCAGAAAACTGCGCGGGCTGGTCTGGCGAGGAGACGAAAGGATAAAATCTAAAGATGATATTTTTCCTGCAGAGGAAAATGTAGATAATGAAAAAATAGCCACGCAAAGCAAAGCTGAAGATGCTAAAAAAGATGTCCCAATGAAAGTTCGAAAAGAAACCTTGAATTATGACAAGAAAAAAACGAAACCGAAAGCTAAAAAATAAAATTTAGTATCAGTCCTTTTCTAAGACTATACCGAAAATAAGTCTCATAAAATACTCCGTGAACTTTGCAAATCCCGTAGCTTCGAGATTGTAGACTTAGCGATTAAATTACAACAACATGAATCCCGATTTCATAAAATACCAAGCGCAAACTTCTCCTTACCCATTGGGCATGGAAGTTTCACATGCTGTTGGTTCCTATATCTATGATGCCAATAATAAAAAATATTTAGACTTTGTAGCCGGAGTTTCCGCTTGTGCCCTTGGCCACCAACACCCAAGAGTCAATCAAGCTATCAAAGATCAATTAGACAAATATTCACACGTTATGGTCTATGGGGAGTATTCTCAAAGTCCGGCCGTACAATACTGCAAACTAATGGCCTCTCTCCTGCCCGCTCCTTTAGATAAAACCTATTTGGTCAATTCAGGAACAGAAGCTATTGAAGGCGCCTTAAAACTCGCCAGAAGAACTACAGGCAGAAGCCAGTTGATTTCGTGTCACAATGCCTATCATGGGAATACTATGGGCTCAATGAGTGTGATGGGATTTGAAGAGCGCAAACAAATATTTCGCCCACTTATTCCCGATGTTGATTTTATCACTTTCAACAACGAAGACGATTTACAAAAAATAACCACTAAAACCGCCGGAATCATCTTAGAAACTATTCAGGGTGGTGCTGGGTTTATACAACCTCACAACAATTTCCTTAAAAAAGTACGCGAGCGTTGTACTGAAGTAGGTGCCCTAATGATTCTTGATGAAATCCAACCTGGTTTTGGAAGAACAGGAAAACTTTTCGGCTTCCAAAATTATGATGTTGTTCCTGATATTGTAGTTATGGGAAAAGGAATGGGAGGCGGGATGCCTGTTGGTGCTTTCACAGCATCATCTGCGATGATGGACCTGTTAAGTCATGATCCCAAACTTGGTCATATTACGACTTTTGGTGGTCATCCTGTCATTGCGTCAGCCTGCTTAGCGACTTTGAAAGAAATTACTGAGACGAATCTTATGCCTGAAGCTCTTGAAAAAGAAAAGCTGTTCAGAAGTCTTTTGGTACATCCTTTGATAGAAGAAATTAGAGGAAAAGGATTAATGCTTGCCGCAATGACCAAAAGTGCCGATATCACAAATGAAGTGATACTCAAATGTCAAGACAAAGGATTGATTTTATTCTGGTTACTTTTTGAAGGTTGCGCCATCCGAATTACACCCCCACTAACCATTTCCGAAGAGGAAATACGTGAAGGTTGTTCTATAATCCTTGAAGTGATGGATGAAATAATGATTTCTAAATGATGACAGACGATTTTTGATTGCAGAAACATCAAATCACATATTCAATTTATTTAAACAAATAAAAATTTTGGAGTTATTTCCAGTTATTGGCTGTAAATTAAATTCATTAAACTCCAAAGAAAAAAAGAGTCTGGTGAAGTAAGCTTTCTCTTTTTTAAAGAAAAAAGAAAAAGGATTCACACTACTCAAGGGTAGGATATCAGTATTAAACCCAACTATTTTTTGTTAATTAAATTGTTCACAACAATTCTAAACTTCTCCTCTCAACAACACTAAGGTTGCCTAACTTTATTTAGGCCAAATTCAAAAAAACAAAGTATGCAATTAAGCAACGAAGAAGAAGATTATAACTTATCTCTTTCAAAATTTGAGTCGATGTTAAAAACTAACAAAGTGCTCTTTTTTGATTCCGAAGAATTTGAAGAAATTATTCTTCATTATCTCGACATGGGTAAGGCCGCTTTGGCAAAAAAAGCGCTAAAATTAGCATTGGAACAGCATCCAAAATCTACAGGCTTAAAATTAGTTCAAGTAGAAATGCTTGTTTACGATGACAAACTGGAAATAGCTGAAAAGTTATTAAACGAATTGTATGCTATCGAGCCTACAAACGAAGAAATTTATATTCAAAAAGCCAATATTTATTCCAAAAGAGATCAGCACGAAAAAGCGGTTGAATTATTAAAAATAGCTTTACAATATACCGATGATTATGCTGATGTCTATAATTTAATTGGCATGGAATATCTTTTTATGGATAATCTGGAATTGGCAAAAGAAAACTTCATCAAATGTTTAGAAGAAGATCTCGAAGACCAATCAGCTTTATACAATGTAGTCTACTGTTTTGAATTTTTGGATCAAAATCTGGAAGCAATCGCGTATTTAAACAAATACATTGATAAAAATCCATACAGTGAAATTGCCTGGCATCAAATGGGAAGATTGTATTATGGTGTGAAAGACTATGAAAATGCCATTCGTGCCTTTGACTATGCTACCCTAATCGATGATGAGTTTTTGGGTGCCTTTATGGAAAGGGCTAAAGCTTTTGAACGATTAAAAAAATATGAAGAAGCCATCGAAAGCTACAACAGAACTATCGAGCTGGATGACGCTACTTCTTATGCATTGCTTCGAATAGGCAAATGTTATGAGAAATTAGGAAACAAAGCTTTAGCTTTAAAATATTTCAACAAAACAGTTCATGAAGATCCGCTTTTAGACAAAGGATGGATTGCCATTACTGATTTTTATGTACGTCAAAAAAACTTTCAAAAAGCCTTATTTTTTGTCAACAAAGCATTAGCAATTGACAATCAAAATCGCTTGTACTGGAAACGTTACGCTACCATAAACAAACAAATGAACTTTTTTGAAGAAGCCGAATTCGGATACAGAAAAGCAGTAGAATTTGGAGATTACCAATTAGACACTTGGTTATTTTGGGTAGACATCCTTCAGTTTTTAGGAGAATTTGAAAGCGCCATTCAAACTTTACTACAAGCATCTGAATATTTTCCGGAAGAAAATGAAGTCGAATATCGTTTGGCTGGATTGTATTTTATGTTACAGGAAAACACAAAAGCAAAATTCCATCTAAGCAATGCGATGCGATTGAATTTCGATAATTATATTCTGATAGAAGATCTATTCCCAGTGGTATGGGCAAAAAAAATGGTGCAAAATTATATTGCAAAACATAAAAAATTGTAATGACTGAAATAGTAAGAAAACGCTTTGGATTATTAGGACGCAATATTAATTATTCTTTTTCAAAAGGATATTTCACAGATAAATTCAATAATGAGAACTTTGAAGGTTGCAGTTACGAAAATTTTGACATTCCTGAAATAAACTTTTTTACAGAATTGGTAAAAAACAATCCTGATTTAAAAGGATTGAATGTAACAATTCCATACAAAGAAGTGGTAATTCCATTTTTGGATAAGCTATCCAAAAAAGCCGCTGAAATTGGCGCTGTAAACACGATAAAATTCACAAAAAAAGGAAAATTAAAAGGATACAATACAGACTATTATGGCTTTAAAAAATCACTAAAGCCATTACTACAGCCCCACCATAAAAAAGCCTTAATTTTAGGCACGGGAGGCGCTTCAAAAGGGGTTGCTTTTGCTCTGGATGAGCTGGGTATTCTATACACTTTTGTATCCAGAGGAAGTAAAGAAAACGCAGTAGATTACGAAAGAATCAATGCAACAACATTTGATAATTACCAAATCATAATCAATTCCACTCCGGTAGGAACCAGTCCGAATACAGATGCTTTCCCTCTAATTCCTTATGAATTCTTCACAGAGAAGCATATCGCTTATGACCTGATATACAACCCTGCAGAAACTCAATTTTTGAAAAAAGCCAAAGAACAGGGAGCACAGATCAAGAATGGTTTAGATATGCTAATTTTTCAAGCTGAAAAAGCTTGGAAGATTTGGAATAAATAACGACTCAGCTTGCAGTAATATATCTGACAAGTTTTAAAAGACCTAAATGGTCAACTGAAAAAATCATAAACATAGATTCTCTATCTATTTTATGATTTTTTTTATCTTTTTTAGGCCAAGATTACGCCTAAAAACGCATTATTTAAAATCTAAATTCAGATAAAAACAAGAATTTACCTATAAAAACTATTGTAAACAGATTATAAATAGAGTATTTATTTTGTAATTTGATAGTCCTTTAGTATCTTTCGCATTCAATAAAATAGAAACCTTAAACATTGAAAAAATGTTAGAAGAAAAGAATGATAGCCTGCCTACCGCAGATGGAAATTTAGCAAATGATTCGATGGAGTCTACTCAATCCGAAACTCCTGTTTTGGAAAATGCAGTATTGTCTGAAACAGCAAATAGTGATAACGATACTTCCCTATCTGAAGAAGTATTAGTTGATTCGAAAGAAGTATTATCTGAGACGACTGCTCCACTTGAAACAGAAAACCAAAACGTACTTGACGCTATTGCCGAAACAAATGCAGCAGAAAGCGAAGATGAAACGTTGAAAGAACGTCACGATATCCCAATGCTGGATTATGATACATTGTCTCTTGAATCACTCGTAGAAGAACTGAAGAATTTAGTGACCAACGAAAAAGTGATGTCTGTAAAAGATCATGTGGAAGAAATCAAAAAAGCATTTTTAGCAAAATACAATCACCTTTTAGAAGAGAAAAAAGAAGACTTTCTTGCCACAAATCAAGACCCTAACGAAGAATTTCAATATCATTCTCCTCTAAAAACGCAATTTGACAAATTTTACTCTATTTACAGAGACTCAAAAAATTCACATTTCAAGAGTTTACAAACCAATCTAAAAACTAATTTAGAGAACCGATTGGCTATTGTAGAGGAATTAAAAGAATTGATTAATCCACAGGAAAACATAAAAGACACCTTAAAACATTTTAATGATTTAAGAGAACGATGGAAAAATGCAGGACCTATTCCAAAAGACAAATACAATCACGTATGGAATAACTATCATTTTCATGTTGAAAACTTTTATGATTATTTGCACTTAGACAGAGAAGCAAGAGATCTAGATTTCAAACACAATTTAGAACAAAAACAAAAAATTGTGGCTCGTGTTGAAGAACTGATAAAAGAGGCCGACGTAAACAAAGCTTTTCGAGAACTGCAGGATTTACATAGAATTTGGAAAGAAGAGATTGGTCCTGTTTCCAGAGAACACCGTGATGAAATTTGGAATAAGTTTAGTGACTTGACCAAACAAATGCATGACAAACGCGAAATTTTGTTCGAAAATTTGAGAGGAACAGAACTTGAAAATTTAGAGAAGAAAAAAGAAATTATCGCAAAAATTGAGGCTTTAGCAACTGAAAAAGTTAATGCACATTCTCAATGGTTAACTCAAATTGAAAAAGTGGAAGCTTTGCGTACCGCGTTTTTCTCCGCTGGAAAAGTACCTTCTGATGTAAATGAAGAAACTTGGGCAGCATTTAAAACAGCTGTCAGAAACTTCAACACCTTTAAAAATTCTTTTTATAAAGACATCAAAAAAGATCAAACCGATAACTTAAATAAAAAGACAGCTCTTGTTGCCAAAGCTAAAGAATTACAAGAAAGCGTTGATTTTGCAGCTACCACTCCTATCATGAAGCAAATTCAGGAAGAGTGGAAACAAATAGGACATGTTCCAAGAAAATATTCTGATAAAATCTGGAAAGAATTTAAAGATGCCTGTAATCATTATTTTGACAAGCTAAAAGAGCAAAAGAATGAAGAAAACAGTGAAGAAGTAGAAGCTTTTGACAATAAAAAAGCCTATTTGGAGAAATTGAGAGAATATCAATTGACAGGAGATCATAAAACCGACTTAGACGCCATCAAATTACATATCGAAACTTGGAAAAACTTTGGAAAAGTTCCCTTCCCTAGAAGACATATTGAAGGCAAGTTCAATAAAATTTTGGATGCTCTTTTTGAAAAATTGAGTTTGAGTAAAAAAGATACTGAAATGATGCGTTTTTCTAATAGAATGGGACATCTTTCTGAAAGCAATGATACTCGAAAATTAGATAACGAAAAGATTTTCTTGATGCGCAAAATTGAAGAGGTTCAGAATGAAATTTTTCAATTAGAAAACAATATTCAATTTTTCACCAATACCAAAAATGCTAAAAAAGAAAATTCAATAGTTTTAGAAGTTCGTAAAAACATCGCTGTTCATAAAGAAAGCTTAGATGTTTGGAAAGAGAAACTAAAACAATTAAGAAATTTAAAGCAAGAATAATTTTTAAATTTTAAAAAGATAGAGCCTCGAACTGTTATAGTTCGAGGTTTTTTTATAAACTATTCCGGTAATCTAAAAATTTAACTTTCATTTTTGCAAAATTAAATAATGTTCGTTCCTATAAATTGGTAATAACAAATGAAAACAAATCAGATAAAAATCCTAAAAATAGAATTTAAATTTGAATATAAAGAAGTTACTAAAAAGGACACAATTGTCCTTTATTTAATTGAAAATGAGATGAGTAATACAGTTTATTTTTATTAAGGACTTCAAATAACAAAAGAAAAGGATACAAAACATAAAAAATTATATTCTTACTTAACTATTAAATTACTTACCTACTATAACAGGTCGCCAACATGGTATTTTTTGAATATGATAATTATCATTTTAAATCTTTAGGAGTAATGTTACTTTTGACTATTAAAATGATTTTGCCATGAAAAATTCACTGATACAAAAATACAACGTTCCAGGTCCAAGATATACCAGTTACCCTACTGTCCCTTATTGGAATGAAACTGATTTTTCTTATGAAATTTGGATTGAAACCTTAAAAAAATCATTTGCTGAAAGTAATGATTCAGAAGGAATCAGTCTTTATATACACCTACCCTTTTGCGAAAGTCTGTGTACTTTTTGTGGATGCAACAAGCGCATCACAAAAAATCACGATGTAGAAAGCCCGTATATCGAAGCTGTATTAAAAGAATGGGCTCTGTATTGCAAAATACTTGGAGAAAAGCCTACAATAAAAGAAATTCATTTAGGCGGTGGAACCCCTACTTTCTTTTCGACCAAAAATTTAGAAGATTTAATCAACGGTATTCTTTCTCATGCTAACAAAGCCAAAGAGTACGAATTTAGCTTTGAAGGCCATCCTAATAATACCTCTCATGCCCATTTACAAAAACTCTATGACTTAGGTTTCCGAAGAGTGAGTTTTGGCGTTCAAGATTACTCCGCCAAGGTGCAGAAAGCTATTCATCGCGAGCAGCCTTTTCATAATGTTGCCAAAGTCACTTTTTGGGCTAGAGAAATTGGTTATACTTCGATAGGGCATGACATTATTTTTGGATTACCTTTTCAAGAAATTGAAGATGTTATTGATACTATCGAAAAAACAAAATCATTACAACCAGATCGATTGGCCTTTTATAGCTATGCACACGTACCATGGATAAAAGGAAACGGTCAACGTGGCTTCAATGATGAAGATATTCCAAAAGACGAGCAAAAGAGACAGCTATACGAAACCGGAAAACATCTTTTATACGAAAACGATTATCATGAAATTGGTATGGATCATTTCGCTTTAAAAACGGATAGTTTATTTGAATCTTTCGAAAACGGCAAATTGCATCGCAATTTCATGGGATATAGCTCTTCAAAAACAAAACTAATGATTGGATTGGGTGTTTCGTCTATCAGTGATAGTTGGTATAGTTTTGCTCAGAATGTAAAAAAAATAGAAGATTATTATCAAATTCTGGAATGGAATAAGTTACCTGTTTTCAGAGGACATTTATTGACAGATGAAGACCTAGTAATTAGAAAACATATTCTAAATCTAATGTGCCAATTTGAAACTTCCTGGTCTGATAAATCCGCCTATTTTGAAGAAATCCCAACAGTTTTAGACCAGTTGAAAGAAATGGAAAGCGATGGTTTACTCATCTTTAAAAATGAAGGAATCCAAGTTACAGAGGAAGGAAAACCATTCGTACGTAATATTTGCATGGCTTTTGATTTGCTTTTAAAACGTAAAGCTCCTGAAACAGCCTTATTTTCGATGACAGTTTAACAAAATATAATTTATCGTCTACTTAAATAAGAAAAGCACACTAGAACCAGTGTGCTTTTCTTATTTAATATGCTAATATTTTTCTGCCATTCAGGAAATTCGCTGCATAAATCAGGTTTTCTTACTCTATAATTAGATGAACAAAAGAACCAATTATACTTTAATGACAATTTGGATTTTCCTGTACAAATAAGCTCATATTTGTAGGAGAAACATAAGGAATTCCCAATCCCAGCCCACGCAGAATAAATAAGACTCCAATTAATACTCCAACGTATGGAATCGCTTTTTGAATTTTATTTCGAACAGGAATAGTCAGAAAAGAATTGAGATAAACGACGCTACTCATCAACGGTACTGTTCCTAACCCGAATAACACCATATACAAGACACCAAAACCGGCACTTTGCATGGCAATAGCTCCAAATAAAGCTACGTAAACCATTCCGCAAGGTAAAAAACCATTAAGCAATCCGATTGTAAAAAGTGATTTATAACTTCTATTTTTAAACTGACTGCCTAACTTCGTTTTGATTTTAGAAATCACTTTAAAAACAGGTTTTGAAAAATTATACCGAGCAAAAATCCTCTCAGGTATTAAAATGACAACAATTATTGAAATCCCGATAAATATGGAAAGTTTCTGTTGCATTCCTGCTAAGAAAAATCCTTTTCCAATTAAACCAAAAATAAGTCCAATTGTACCATAGGCAAATAATCTTCCTAAATGATAGGTAATAATTTGAGTTGTTTTTTTTACAGGATTATTCCTGTCTACAGGTAACATCAAGGCAATTGGTCCACACATACCTATACAGTGCAAACTACTTATTAAACCAAAAATGAAAGCTGTATAAAACATTATTTAAGTTTATTTTATATAAACAATTTCTTTTGTTAAATAGGATTTTCCGTCATATTGCCATTCCATATTAATATCCCAGCGACCGTCTACCAAACTTTTTTTAGGTATGAGCAAAGTGGAACCAGAAAGCGAAATCGGAACTTCGAAATCCAGCTTTTTGTTAGACGGTCTGTAAAGGGACATATTACCTTTAATTTTTTCTGCAACAAATACTTCGGGGAAAGAAACTAAAATTCCTTCTGAGGTAACAGTTATTGTAGGTTTTTGAGCTAAATCATGGGCGTTTTGTACCCTAATCATTTCGTCTCCAAAATGAGCATCATGTTTATAATATTCCTCAACGACCAAATCATTATCGTATTTGGAATCCGATTGTACTGTAAAAACAAAATACAAAATGAAGGTCATAAATAATGCAAATGCGATTACAATTCCAGTTCCCCAATTGATTTTCATTATTTCTTATTTAAAAATTTATCTTTAATTAGTCAAAACTTCTAGGACTTAAAAAATTTGTCGAAGTAGTTTCAATTTTTTCGTTGCCGTTATATACATCAATTTGCACTTTTGTCTTATCACTTTCCAATAAGTATTGATTGATCTCGATAAACAAAGTACCACTACTCATACCTTGCTTAGGTACTTTTACATCTTGGTTTCCAACCAATTTTAAAGTTCCTTTTATTCCAACTAATTTGAAATGAATATCTTCAAAATCATTATTAGTCTTATTGATAATTTTAAAAGTATAAATATTACTGATGTTTTCCCCTTTATGTTGGAACAATTGACCAGGTAATCTCAAAATAGACGCTTCTACTTCTGTTCTTAAAAACAACATCCCCACCAAAATTCCGATTAGAATAACTAATATAGCTGTATAGCCTTTCATTCTTCCTGTGAATTTGAACTTGGATTTTTTTTCAATTTCATCCTCAGAAGCATATCGAATAAGACCTTTAGGTAATCCGACACTTTCCATAATAACATCACATTCATCAATACAAGCCGTACAATTTACGCACTCTAATTGTGTACCGTTTCGGATGTCAATTCCCGTTGGACAAACATTGACACATTGTTTACAATCAATGCAATCTCCCTTACCTGAAGCTGCTCTGTCTTCTTGCTTATTGAATTTAGCTCTACCAATCTCTTTTTCTCCTCTAACAAAGTCATAGGCTACATTTATTGATTTATTGTCCAATAAAACGCCTTGCAATCTTCCATAGGGACAAGCAATAATACAAACCTGCTCTCTAAACCAAACAAAGACAAAATAAAAAACTGCAGTAAAAATCAGCAAGGCAATTAGTGTACTGGTATTGCTCGCCGGACCTTCTTCAATCATTTTAAGCAACTCGTCACTTCCAATTAAATAGGCTAAAAAAATGTTCGCAATAAAAAAGGAGATAATTAAGAAAATAAACCATTTGATTCCTTTCTTTCTGATTTTTTCAGCATTCCATTCTTGTTTGCTCAAACGAATTTGTGCGCCACGATCGCCTTCAATCCAATACTCGATTCGGCGGAAAACCATTTCGAGAAATATAGTTTGGGGACAAATCCATCCACAAAAAATCCTTCCAAAAATCACCGTAAAAAGAATAATGAAAACTACCCCGACAATCATGAAAAGAACAAACAAGTAAAAATCTTGAGGCCAAAATGGAAATCCAAAAATATTAAATCGACGTTCCAAAACATTGAACATCATGAACTGATTACCATTAATCTTTAAAAATGGATTAACGATAAGTACAATTAATAAAAAATAACTAACCCACTTTCTATAATCATAAAACCGACCAGAGGGTTTTTTAGGAAAAATAACTTTTCTGTGTCCCTTCTCATCAATCGTTCCAATGGTATCTCTAAAAGCTTCGTCCGGTAATTTTGACATTTGTTTATTATTTTAAAGACCAACTTCAGTAAAGAAGTTGGTCTTTCATTTTTTTATTTTGCTGCAGCATCATCAACCCATACTTCCCCTTCTGGAGCTTTTGGATCTACTGGATTACTGCCTTTTAATGAAATTATATAACTGGCAACCTTCTGCATTTCTTTTGGTTTCAGCGTACCTTTCCAGGCTATCATACCCTTTCCGTCACGTCCACCATTATTAATGGTATGAAACAAATTTTTAATTCCACCACCTAAAATCCATTGGTCGTCTGTTAAATTTGGCCCAATCTGTCCTCCAGCATCCGCTCTGTGACAAGCAGCGCAATTCGTTTCAAAAATGGTTTTACCTTCTGCTAAAGCAGCTGCGTCTGTCAATAATGTAACTGTCTTTTCATCCATTAAATCCGGTGCAGTCTTCATATATTCGGCTACTTCAATCTTAGCTTGAGCCATTTCCTTTTTAAGTTCCATTTCTTGGTCATCCGCTCCCATAATCTCAAAACGGACAAGGTAAACTACTGCAAATACAACACAAGCATAGAATAAATATACCCACCATGGCGGTAAATTATTGTCAAGTTCCTTGATGCCATCATAATCATGATCTAACAATAACTGCCCTTCATTTTCGATTGGCTCAGATTTGGTTAAACTTTTCATTAGTTTTTCATACCACTGACTTTCTTTAAAACCAGCCGAATTAGCCTTAGCAAGTTTTGCTTTTTGCTCGTCCGTCAATAACTGATACGTAATTTTATCAATGGCACTTATCGTAATCTCAACCGCTATCAAAAGAAAGAGAAACACAAATAAGAAAAGTGAAACCATCGGAAATTTTATAAAAGCTGGACGATCACCAGAGTCTATAAAATATTCCATTGCTGCAAAAACAGCAAAGAAAATAAGCGGAACTCTAACATATACAGGGATTAATTTTTTCATTTTCTAAATTTTTAAAAAATTATACTATTTGATTGTCATTCAATGGGATTTGACTCATCTCATCAATTTTTTCTTTCTTATAGGAGAAGACCCATAGACCTAGCCCAACAAAAAACAAAAAGAAGATTAATAACGATAGTATCGGATATATCGCAACTCCTGCAATAGTCTCCATATTGTGTTTTATTTGTTCGAACATAACTATTATTATTAATTATCTTTTACTTTAATGTCAGTTCCCAGCCTTTGAATGTATGCAATAATAGCAACAATTTCCCTTTCGTTCATTGGAACAAATTTTTCACCTCTTGCTTGTGCTTTTTTCTTACTGTCCTCGTAACTTTTTACAAAATCAGGGTCATTTTTAAGGCTTTCTTCAATTTGGATTGCCTGTGCTCTTAAATCTTTCTGAGCATTTGCAACTTGTGCGTCAGAATAAGGAACACCTAAACTAACCATAGTTTCCATTTTGGTTTGAGTTGTGGAAGTATCCATTGGTTTATTATCAAATAACCATTTGTATCCCGGCATAATTGACCCTGCAGAAATACTTTGCGGGTTCCAGAAATGGTTAAAATGCCAGTTATCATTGTATTTTCCACCTACTCTTAACAAATCAGGTCCAGTACGTTTGGATCCCCAAAGGAATGGATGATCATAAACAAATTCACCCGCTTTAGATTGAGGACCATATCTTTCAACCTCACTACGGAAAGGACGAACAGATTGAGAGTGACATCCCACACAACCTTCACGAATGTATAAATCACGACCTTCCAACTCTAGTGGAGAATATGGTTTTACACTTGTAATTGTAGGGATATTTGATTTTACCATAATTGTTGGTACAATTTGAATAACTCCGCCAATTAAAATCGCAACTGTTGCCAAAATAGTCAACTGAATAGGCTTTCTTTCTAACCAAGGGTGGAATTTTTCTCCTTTGATTCTTCCACTGCTAATTTTTTGTAATTCTGGTGCCTCAGCTAATTCATCTTCAATTTCTGAACCTGCTCTTACCGTTTGAATAATATTGTAAACCAAAACAAACATTCCTACCAGATACATAGAACCTCCAATAGCTCTCATCCAATACATTGGCATAATCTGAGTTACCGTTTCAAGGAAATTTCCATATGTTAAAGTTCCGTCCGGATTAAACTGTTTCCACATAGAAGCCTGTAAAAATCCAGCAACATACATCGGAAGAGCATATAATATAATTCCTAAAGTCCCTATCCAGAAGTGTAAATTCGCTAATTTGGTAGAATACAAAGTAGTTTTTGTCATTCGTGGTATCAACCAGTAAATCATACCAAAGGCCATAAAACCGTTCCATGCTAATGCTCCAACGTGAACGTGAGCAATAATCCAGTCTGTATAATGCGCAATAGCATTTACATTTTTAAGAGACAACATTGGTCCTTCGAAAGTAGCCATACCATAACCTGTAATTGCTACAACAAAGAATTTTAAAACTGGTTCAACACGAACTTTATCCCAAACACCTCTAAGAGTTAAAAGTCCGTTGATCATACCTCCCCAAGATGGAGCAATCAACATAATTGAGAATACAACTCCTAAATTCTGTGCCCAAGTAGGTAAAGCAGAATACAATAAGTGGTGTGGTCCAGCCCAAATGTAAATAAAGATTAATGACCAGAAGTGTATAATTGATAATCTATAAGAATATACAGGACGATTAGCTGCTTTTGGCACAAAATAATACATCAATCCTAAAAACGGAGTCGTTAAGAAAAATGCCACTGCATTATGACCATACCACCATTGCACTAAAGCATCTTGAACTCCTGCATATACAGAATAACTTTTCATTCCGGAAACCGGTAAAGCCAAACTATTAAAAATATGTAAAACTGCAACAGTTACAAACGTAGCCAGGTAAAACCAAATAGCAACATATAAGTGTCGTTCTCTTCTTTTTATCATGGTTCCAATCATATTGATACCAAATACTACCCAAATTAATGCAATAGCAATATCTATTGGCCATTCTAATTCGGCATATTCTTTTGAAGTACTATATCCTAATGGTAATGAAACTGCAGCTGCAACAATAATTAATTGCCATCCCCAAAAATTCAGATTACTTAAAAAGTCGCTAAACATCCTAGCTTTTAATAATCTTTGTAAAGAGTAATAAACCCCTGCAAACATAGCGTTTCCTACAAAGGCAAAAATAACTGCATTAGTGTGTAAAGGTCTCAATCTACCAAAACTCAACCACGAAATCCCGTCGGTCATGTTTGGAAAAAGAAACATCGTAGCCAGAATAAGTCCAACTAACATCCCCACTACACCAAAAACAATCGTGGCGTAAATGAATTTCTTTACAATTTTGTTGTCGTAATAAAATTGTTGCATTTCCATAGTTTAAATTTGTTTTTCTTCTGTTGTTTGTATTGATTTTGGATTTTCAATTTTGAGTTCATCGTCAAAAAGCATTCTGACAGATGGCGTATAATCATCGTCATACTGACCTGTTTTTACTGCTCTTATGAACGCAATAAAAAAGCCAATAGCAACCAGTATACTAATGGAGATTAATAAATAAATGACACTCATACCTAAAATTATATTAAACAAAAATACTTTTACACGTTCTCAAAAAAAATGACATTTATCATGATTCTGAGCTAATGTTAAATTTATGCAAAAATTTAATACAAAAAACTCCTTTATCCCTTATTTTTTGCTCGCGTAATAATTACTCATAACAGTTACAAAACTCACTATAGTGATGGTACTCAGCGGCATAATAATAGCTGCAACCAATGGTAACAGATTTCCCATAACAGCAAATGACAATCCAACAACATTGTATAATAATGAGAGTGTAAAGCTCATTTTGATCGTTGTAATGGCTTTTTTCGATAATTTCAAAAAATAATCTAGCTTCTGAAACTCATTTGCATCCAAAATAGCATCACAAGCCGGAGAAAAAACATTGACATTTTCTGAAATTGAAATACCAACATTACTTTGCGCCAAAGCCCCAGCGTCATTTAGTCCGTCACCAACCATCATGACATTTTTACCTTCTTTTTGCAACCTTTTGATAAACTCCAATTTCTGTTCTGGCTTTTGATTAAAAATCAATTCCGTCCCATTAGGCAAAAGTGCTTCCAAAGTAGAAAGTTCGCCTTCATTATCTCCCGATAAAACTTTGATCTCATAGTTCACGCTTAATTTCTCAAAAAGCGAGGCCAACCCCTCTCTATATTGATTATTGAAAATGTATTTTCCAAAATAAGTTTCATTGATTTTTATGTGAACCGAAGTTTGTTGTATATCATCTTCATCATACAAGCCTACAAAATGGTCAGAGCCAATTAAAATAGAAATCCCATTTACCTGAGCTTTAATTCCTTTACCCGTAATTTCTTCAAAATCACTAATCTTAATCTTTTTACCATCAGGCAAAAAATCATATAACATTCTACTCAAGGGGTGATTGGAAGCTCGAAGCACATTTTTCACAATCAAAAGATTCTCCTCTGAAAGAACTTTTCCTTCATATGAAATATTTGATTTTTTATTAGTGGTGATAGTTCCTGTTTTGTCAAATACGATGGTATCCACTTTCGCCAATTGTTCGATGACCAGAGCGTTTTTAAGATAGAATTTCTGTTTTCCTAAAATACGTAAGACATTCCCCGTTGTAAATGGTGCGGTTAGTGCCAAAGCACAAGGACAAGCTACGATGAGCACTGCAGTAAAAACATTGAAAGCTGTATTAGCATCAATAAAAATCCAATAGCCAAATCCCGCAAAAGCAATCAGCAACAATATTGGTGTAAAATAACGGGAAATTCGATCAGTTATGTTTTTATGTTTTTGCTCTACATTTTTTTGAAAAACATCATTGCTCCACAATTGAGTTAAGTAACTTTGGGAAACCGAATGCAAAACTTCCATTTCAATCACTTTACCAATCTGTTTACCACCTGCAAATATCTTATCTCCAGATTGTTTTGTTATTGGAATAGCTTCTCCAGTAACGAAACTATAATCAATCTCAGCTTTTTCCGACATTAATATTCCATCAACAGGAATAAGTTCTTGGTTTCTGATTAACAGGCGATCTCCTTTTTGAATATCGTAAACAGGAACACTCTCTTCTGAAGTATCAGAATTGATTTTGGTTATAGCAATAGGAAAATAAGATTTAAAATCTCTTTCAAAACTTAAAAAACTATAGGTTTTGATTTGGAACATTTTACCCAAAAGCATGAAGAAAATCAAACCTGTCAAACTATCAAAAAAGCCAGAACCATAATCCATAAGAATATCTACGGTGCTTCGCACAAACATCACTACGATCCCTAAAGCGATAGGAATATCAATATTGAGCATTTTTGATTTGATACTTTTATATGCCGACACATAATATCCACTAGCCGAATATAAAAAACTTGGCAAGGATAAGGCAAAAATCAACCAACGAAAAAATCCACGGTATTGATCCAACCAATATTCTTTAACCTCAAAATACTCCGGAAATGATAGTAACATAATATTTCCGAAACAAAAGAATGCCACACCCAATTTATAGGTCAGACTTCGATCAACATTATCTTTACCTGTCTCATAGTTCTCCAGACTTATGTAAGGTTCATAGCCAATAGAACTCAAGAGATAAACAATATCTTTGAGTGAAACCGTTTCGGGATTATATGTAATTCGTACTTTCTTTTGGGGAAAATTAACTTGAGAGGTATTTATTCCTTTTTGAAGACGTTGTAGATTTTCCAAAATCCAAATACACGAGCTACAATGAATATGAGGAATGCTAAGTGAAACAATAGCCGTTGCACTCTCTTTGAATTCCAAAAGTTTTGAAACAATATTTTCATTGTCTAAAAAATCATATTTACCATTAATATCTAAGGGGGTTGCTCCAGGTGATTTTTCAAAATCATAATAGCAAGTCATATCATTGAGACTAAAAATTTCATAGACGGTTTTACAACCCGTGCAACAAAATTCTTTTTCGTCAAAAATAATTTGTTCTGTTTTTACAATATCTAAACCACAATGGAAACAGTTTGATGTGTCCATATATTTGCTCATTTTACCTGCTACAAAGATTACAAATTGAATAAGTTAAAAATATGACATTTGTCATATAAATGCTTAAATTTGCAGAACTAATTAAGCCCTTTTTTTATTATGAGCAAATGTGAACAATGTATCGTCAGAGAATTCAGCTCTTTGAAAGCACTCAATAAAGACGAGTTAGTAAAACTTTCCGATTGTAAAACATCGCATACCGTTAAAAAGGGAGAAGTGATTTTTGAAGAAGGCGAAACCATCAATGGCATTTATTGTGTAAAAGATGGTATTTGCAAACTAACCAAATTGAGTCCAAACGGAAAAGATCATATCGTTAAACTAATTAAAAAAGGAGAATTACTTGGACAACGTTCTATGATTAGTGACGAACCAGTAAACTTGACAGCAGTAGCACTTGAAGACATGGAAGTTTGTTTTATTCCAAAAACAGAAGTTATGGGATTCTTCGATAAAAACAATCAATTCTCCATGAATGTAATGAAGACTATCTGTGGTGACTTGAAAGATGCTGATGATCATATGGTTAATATGGCCCAAAAAACCGTAAAAGAAAGACTGGCTGAAACCTTGCTTTACCTATTGGACACTTTCGGAAAAAACGATGACAATACCTTAAAAGTACAACTTTCAAGAGATGAATTAGCAAGCATGATCGGAACAGCTACAGAAAGTTGTATTCGTTTATTATCTGATTTTAATAAACTGGGATTAATTGAATTGTCTGGTAAAAAAATTATTTTGAAAGATATCAATAAGCTCAAAAAGATAGCCGATTAATCAATATCTCTTCTGAAATGAAGCAAAAAGTATATTACAACTTCTTTGCTTCGTTCCAAAAAACATCCATTTCGGCCAACGTCATATCCATCAGTGGCTTTCCTAGCTCCTCTGCCTTACTTTCCAAATATTGGAAACGTTTAATAAATTTTTTATTAGTTCGTTCTAAGGCATCTTCAGGATTTACATCCAGAAATCGCGCATAATTAATCATAGAGAACAGTACATCTCCAAACTCGGCTTCTATTTTATCCTGATTCCCAGTTTCGACCTCCACTTGCAATTCCTGCAATTCTTCCTGTACTTTGTCCCACACCTGATGCGGTTCTTCCCAGTCAAATCCAACACCTTTCACTTTATCCTGAATCCTACTCGCTTTAACTAGCGCAGGTAAGCTTTTAGGAACACCTTCCAAAACGGACTTTTTACCTTCTTTTAGTTTCAGTTTCTCCCAATTTTGTTTTACTTCTTCTTCGTCTTTTACTACAACATCACTATAAATGTGAGGATGACGGTGGATCAGTTTTTCGCAAATCTCATTACACACATCAGCCATATCAAAATCATTCGTTTCGCTTCCAATTTTAGCATAAAAAACAATATGCAATAACAAATCGCCTAACTCTTTTTTGACTTCGTTTAAATCATTGTCTAAAATTGCATCTCCTAATTCGTAGGTTTCCTCTATGGTGAGATGACGCAGAGTCTGCATGGTTTGCTTCTTGTCCCAGGGACATTTCTCACGCAAATCATCCATAATATCTAATAATCTTTCAAAAGCCTGAAGTTGAAGTGTTCTTGAGTTCATTGCGTTTTTTGGTTTTTGTAAAAATAAAAAAATCCTGTCAAGAAATCATCTTAACAGGATTAAATATAACTTGTAAAGCAGAATTTATGCTTTTTTAGCTTTTGCTTTTTTTGGTTTTTCAACAACAGTCTCTTCTGCTGCAACTGATACTTCAGTGCTTTCTGCTGCAGGAGCCTCATCCGTAACCAATCCTTTATTTTGAAGAATATTATACCAGTTCAAAACTTTTTTGATATCAGAAGGATACACTCTGTCTTCATCATAATCAGGTAAAATTTCTTTAAAGTATGCAGCCAAAGTAGCATTATCTTCTTTATGAGAAATTGCCTGACCTTTATTTTCCTTTGCCGCAATTTTTCCCATTATTTCAGGCAAAGGTTTTTCTCCTTCATGCGTATAAATTGAAATCTCTGACAATAGACTTACATTACTTTTTAAGTTCACTGTAATTCTTTTTCCATCTAATAATGATTCTGCAACAAAACCAGTACGTGTTTGTACTTTTAATACATATAAACCCGGTTTCCCAGAAATGGCTAATATTTTTTCTAAATTCATGCTTGTTTAATTATTATTAAGAATTCAATTATTTTTTTCCTTTAAACCCAAAAACCATACCAAGGTAGGCTAATCGCGATCTTTTTATCTCCCTTTTTTACCAAAAAATTTCATTCGATACTCCTGAAATGTTTTTCCTTCCAAAATATTTTTCAATTTCTTTTGAATCAAACGTTTTTTAAGTGATGAGATTTTGTCTGTAAACAAAATACCTTCAATATGATCGTATTCGTGTTGAATTACCCTTGCTATCAAACCATCAAAAACTTCGGTTTTCATAACAAAATCCTCTTCACAATATTCAATAGTAATGGTTGGATTTCTATATACATCTTCTCTAACGTCCGGAATACTCAAACATCCTTCGTTAAAACTCCATTCCTCTCCTTCTTCTTTTATCATTTTTGCATTGATAAAAGTTCTTTTAAACCCATTCAAACTTTTTTGTTCTGACTCGGCCAAATCCTCATCATCACTGAAAGGTGTCGTATCGATGACAAACAAACGAACAGCTAGACCTACCTGAGGTGCAGCAAGCCCAACTCCGTACGCATTATACATCGTTTCGTACATATTAGCAATCGTTTCTTTTAAGTTTGGATATTCCGGTGACAGATTTTCTCCTACTTTTCTTAAAACTGGATCGCCATAACCTATAATTGGTAAAATCATTATTCTTGTATTAAGTATTATCGACTGTAAATTAAGAGTTTTTACCCTTAATTTAAGTTTGCAAAAATAGTAAAAAAATAGACATTCAATTATCCATGACGAAGAATTAAATTTAGTTTTTAAATCAAACGGGATAATTACATAAACAAATGGTACAATTCTTACCTTTGCAGTGAATCTCTATTTTATGATTGATCAAATCCAAAAATTTACCGAAAGCACTTATTTCACCAATGCTTTAAAAATCACAATAGCAGCTGTTATTCCTGTTTTATTGCTTTCTTTTTTAGGTAATTTCCAAATTGGTTTTATCATAGCCCTTGGTGCTTTTTTTACCTACCCCAGCGATATCCCCAGTAGTCCGAAACATAAAATCAACGGGATATTGGTTACCGCTTTTCTGGTCTCCGGGGCCAATTTGCTCATCAATATTGTATATCCCTATCCTTGGATCTTTTATCCTTTTTTAGCAGTACTAATCTTTTTCCTTTCCATGCTTTCAGTTTATGGACAACGGGCAACATTAGTTTCCTTTTCGGCATTACTTTCTGTTTCCTTAGCATTTGCACATATAAACACTGGCTGGGCAATGGTACAGCATTCGGCATTAATCCTTATTGGTGGTTTATTTTATCTGATAATCTCTCTCATTTTCCACTACATCAGACCGTATCGTTATGTCGAATTAGAAACGGTACACTGTATTCAATTAACGGCGAAATATCTAAAACTGAGAGGTGATCTCTGGTCTCCTGCTGCCGATAAAAAAGCGATTATAGAAAAACAATTGCACCTTCAGGTTGAAATCAACACGATACATCAAAACATAAGAGAAGTCCTTATCAATAATCATATGACTTCCGGTTCGTCCAACCAAAACCGAAAACTGCTTATTGTTTTTGTATCCTTGGTAGAAATTCTGGAATTAGCATTATCGACTTCATTCGACCATAATAAATTACATTTAAAATTCAGTAATCACCCTAAAGTGCTACTGACCTATCAGAACCTGGCATACCATCTTGCATCGAATTTAAAACAATTATCCAAAAGCGTAAAAAAGAGACATAAATACATTCCTAAGCACAATCTTATAAAAGATTTGAATGCCTTGGAGCTTGCTATTTTGGATTATGAGAATTTATTAGGCAAAATTCCTGCTTCCGAAGGAGTTTTCATGCTCACGACCATGTTGCAATATGCCGAAAAGCAAGTAGAAAAAATCAAAATTGTGGAACGGGCTTTTTCTTCTGCTGTACAATCGCAGGATTTTAAGGAGAAAGATAAAGATTTAGAAAAATTTCTAACGCCCCAACACTATTTGTGGAGTACTCTGATTGAAAATTTAAGTTTTTCCTCCACTCTTTTCAGGCACTCCTTGAGACTAACTATCACTATTTTGATTGGCTTTGTCATTAGTAAAATACTGCCCTTTCAAAACGTATATTGGATATTGCTTACTATTGTTGTTATCATGCGACCTGGTTATGGTTTAACCAAAAACCGATCATTTCATCGAATTTTCGGAACTATTTTGGGCGGAATAATTGCTTTTGGGATTCTTTATTTTGTTCATAATAATATTGCAATAAGCATTTTTGCTATTTTGTCAATGCTTTTAGGATTTGCCTTCACACACACCAATTATAAAGTCAGTGCGACCTTTGTCACGATGTATATCGTTTTTATTTATGGAACACTTACTCCAAATATAGGCGCTGTGATTGAATATCGAATTTTAGACACCCTAGTTGGAGCGACTTTAGCTTTTTTGGCCAATCAATTTTTATGGCCTTCCTGGGAATTTTTAAATATTCCGATTTATTTGAGAAAATCCATTAAAGCAAATCAAAAATACCTGAAAGAAATCTCTATTTTTTACAATAAGAAAGGAACTGTTTCAACGGCTTACCGATTGGCAAGAAAAAATGCTTTTATTGAAATTGGAAATTTGATGGCATCTTTCCAAAGGATGGCGCAAGAGCCTAAATCAAAACAAAAACAACTTCCTCAAGTATACAAACTGGCCGTTCTTAACCACACATTGCTATCGTCATCCGCTTCATTAGGAACGTACATTCAATCACACAAAACTACTACCGCATCGGAAGCTTTTAATGTGGTGGTCGATACAGTTATTAAAAATTTGGATGATGCCATAGCAATTTTGAAAGAAGAACCAATTATTACAAACGAAAGTTCTCCCAAAACTGATCTGGCCCTACGTTTTACAGAATTAAAAAACATACGCGCCCGCGAATTAAAAGAAGGCGAGCCAATAGATGAAGAAGCTTTTTTGTTAAAAATGCAGGAAGCCCAATTGGTTATTGAACAGCTAATATGGCTTACAAATCTGTCTGAAAACATTGTAAAAAGCACAAAAAATCTGATGATTATCTAAAATCAAAAAAGGCGCTGAAATTAGAAATAAATCTAAAATTCAGCACCTTAATCTCTATTAACAATTTTCTAATTATTCAATTTCAGGACTTCTCCGGTATTCTTTCTTATTTCATCTAATAAGTCCGGATTGTCATTTAAAGTTTGTCCAAAAGAAGGAATCATTATTTTTAATTTTTCCTGCCATTCAGACGTCTCCAACTTTTCCTTAAAACATCTGCCCACTAAATCAATCATGATAGAGACCGCTGTTGAAGCCCCGGGAGAAGCTCCGAGTAATACGGATAAGGTTCCATCTGCAGTCGTAATTACCTCAGTACCAAATTCTAAAACCCCACCTTCTTTTTCATCTTTTTTGATTACCTGAACTCTTTGACCAGCTCTTTCTATTTTCCAATCTTTAGATCTTGCATTAGGAACATATTCTCTTAGAGCATTTATTCTGTCTTTCGGTTTTAGTCGTACCTGCTCAATCAAATATTTAGTAAGCGGAATATTTTTGTAACCCGCAACAACCATTGGAATGATATTATCCACTTTTATAGACAATGGTAAATCAGAATAAGAACCGTTTTTCAAAAAACGAGTAGAAAACCCTGCAAAAGGCCCGAAAAGCAATGCTTTTTCGCCATTTATCATTCGGGAATCAATATGAGGAACAGACATTGGAGGAGCTCCTACACTTGCTTTTCCATATACCTTAGCTTCATGTTTTGCAATCACTTCAGGATTTGTACATTTCAACCATTGGCCACTTACCGGAAATCCTCCGTACCCTTTTCCTTCCGGAACATTTGCTTTTTCTAATAAAGGTAGTGAACCACCGCCAGCACCAATAAAAACAAATTTAGTATATACTTTCTTCTTTTGGCCTGAAGCCAAATCTGTAATTTTTATTCTCCAAGATTTATCCTCACGCTGTTTCATTTTTCGAACTTCGTGATTAAAATGCATCGTTACGCCCTCTAATTTAGTCAAATAATTGAACATACTTCTGGTTAATTCCCCAAAATTCACATCTGTTCCAATTTCCATTGAAGTGGCAGCAAATTCTCCTGATTCATCTCTGCCTTCCATAACCAAAGGCATCCATTCTTTTATTTGGGAAAAATCATTACTAAAAGCCATATCCTTAAACAATGCATTGGATTGTAGGGTTTCAAACCTTTTCTTAAGATAGGCTACATTCTTCTCTCCCCAAACAAAACTCATGTGCGGTATGCTCTTAATGAAATTTTCAGGAGAAGCAACTTTATTTTGTTGCACTAAATAAGCCCAAAACTGTCTGGATACTTCAAAAGACTCGGCAATACTAATCGCTTTTTTAGGATTTATATTTCCGTCTTCATTTTCAGGAGTATAATTAAGTTCACAAAATGCTGAATGGCCTGTCCCGGCATTATTCCAGGCATCAGAACTTTCTGCGGCAGCAATATCTAATCTTTCAAAAATGTCAATTTTAATATCTGGCTGTAACTCTTTTAAAATTACCCCAAGTGTGGCGCTCATAATCCCGGCACCTATAAGAACAACTTCTGAATTTGAACGAATGGTTTTATCTGGCATAACTATAATTTTAAAAGGCGCAAATTTACTTCATTTTTTCGCAAAAAATATAACAAACAATTGTTAAAAAGTGGTAAATTTCACGTGGTTATGCCGTCTTTTAACCAAATCACAAAAAAGATGATTTCCTAAAACGTTTTCCTTGACAAATAATCCTGCAACATTATCGTTGCTGAAATTTCATCAATAAGAGCTTTGTTCTGGCGTTGTTTCTTTTTAAGACCGCTGTCAATCATTGTTTGAAAAGCCATTTTTGAAGTAAAACGCTCATCTACCCGAATGACTTTCATATCCGGAAAATGGTTCGTAAAATGAGTCACAAATCCTTTGATAATTGAGGCGCTTTCGGAAGGTTCCCCGTTCATTTGCTTGGGCTCACCTATAAGAACTGCTTCTACTTTTTCTTTGGCAAAATAGTCTTTCAAAAAAGCAATCGCAGTCTGGGAAGGAATAGTTGTTAAACCCGAAGCAATAATTTGCATTTCATCGGTAACAGCAATTCCGGTGCGTTTTTGTCCGTAGTCTATAGAGAGAATTCTTGGCATTTGATAAATATATTTGCAAAGATACATAAAGTAGCAGTTTCCCCAATTATAAAAAAATCCGTTTCGAAAAGACGAAACGGATTTACACTAATGATAACTTTTTGTAAATTAAATTAAAGAAGACTATCTATTAAAAAATCGGCTAAAAAAGCCCCTTCCTTCTTCCTCTTCTTCTATAATAGTTTCAGGTTTTTGAAACGTTTGTTGCGCTTTTTCATGTTCAAAAATCAACTCTTTAATGTATTCAACATAAGTTCGTTTTTTTTCTTCCAGAAAGCCTATCAGGTATTTTTCGCTGTATTCTATTCCACTGGCAGCTTCAATTTGTAATAATTTTTTATACAAAGGCTCAATATGCAGCGATATAATCTCTTGAGGCACCGCTCTTCTTCTTCCGAAATGGTTTACAATTTCCCCATTTTCATCTCTTGAAGCTTCAAAATCAGTAATGACCCAATAATACCGCCCTGACTTTGCCAGATTTTTTACTATCGCATGAAAATTATTTCCTAATTTAAGATTTTCCCACAAAACTTTAAAGATAACCTTAGGCATATCCGGATGCCTGATTATGCTGTGCGGTTGTCCCATTAGCTCATAATCTTCATACCCACAAACATCAACAAAAACTTCATTTGCATACTCAATTATACCAAACTGATTGGTTTTGCTCATAATAACTTGAGTTTTATCCCAAGAAACTTCTTTATCAATGATTGCTGGTCTTTTTAATAACTGGTTTTGATCCATACTTTTTAACTATGATTTTGTTTTAAAATTAAAATAGTGATGCTGCAATACATCAGTAATACGGGCCAAAAGTATTTAGAATTAAAAACACAGAACATGATTTTTGTCATTTGAAAAAACAAATCCAAACCAGTTAACTATTTTGTAGGAAAAACTTAATTCCGACCGCTACTTTTCTAAAATTATTAACCCAAATACCTGTATTTAACAAAAACAATAAATATGTTACTATTACATAAACAGAGTTTGTTTTAAAAAAAATCGAATTATATTTGTGAAAAATTATCTAAACATGAATCCATTACAAACTATTATAGAACAAGCTTGGGAAAACAGAGCTTTGTTACAAGAAACAACTACCACTGATGCAATCAGAGAAGTTATTGAATTATTAGACTCGGGAAAATTACGTGTTGCCGAACCAAAAGGTGATGGATGGCAAGTAAACGAATGGGTAAAAAAAGCTGTGGTTATGTATTTTCCGATTCAAAAAATGGAAACATTAGAATCAGGAATTTTTGAATATCATGATAAAATGTTACTCAAAAGAGGTTATGCAGAAAAAGGAATTCGTGTAGTTCCTAATGCTGTAGCGCGCTACGGTGCTTACATTTCAAGCGGTGTTATTTTGATGCCAAGTTATGTAAACATTGGTGCCTATGTAGACGAAGGAACAATGGTAGATACTTGGGCAACAGTAGGAAGTTGTGCTCAAATTGGTAAAAATGTACATTTAAGTGGTGGTGTAGGTATTGGTGGTGTTCTTGAGCCATTACAAGCCGCTCCGGTAATTATTGAAGACGGTGCTTTTGTTGGTTCCCGTTGTATCGTTGTTGAAGGTGTTCATGTAGGAAAAGAAGCTGTTCTTGGTGCCAACGTTTGCTTAACAGCGTCTACAAAAATTATTGATGTAACTGGAGATACTCCTGTAGAAATGAAAGGTTATGTTCCTGCCCGTTCTGTAGTTATCCCTGGAAGTTATACCAAAAAATTTGCTGCTGGTGAATTCCAAGTGCCTTGTGCTTTGATTATTGGAACTCGTAAGCCTTCAACAGATTTAAAAACTTCTTTGAATAATGCTTTACGTGAATATGACGTAGCGGTTTAAATTCGTTTGTAATAAAAAATATTGTATATTCCTCCCTTAAACGGGAGGTTTTTTTATGTTATGAAAATACTGATTATACAACAAAAAATGATTGGTGATGTCCTGATAAGCAGTATTATATGCAATAATCTGCGTATCGCCTATCCTGATGCCCAGATTGATTATTTGGTTTACGAAGCAACAACAGCTGTTCTTGAAGGAAATCCAAATATCAACAACATTATTCTTTTTCAGGAAAAACACCGTAAAAGCAAGAAAGAATTACTGAAATTAGCACTCCAAATTCGATCTACTGAATATGATTTACTGATTGATGCTTATTCTAAACTGGAAAGTTGGCTTATTGCTTTTTTGAGCGGAGCCAAAAGAAAAATATCTTACAAAAAGAAAGGACGTACCTTTTTATATACAGACAATATTCCTTTTGCCGAATTCCCAAAAACCAACTTGGGTTTAGCCATAGAAAGGAGACTATCTTTATTAGAACCCCTCCATTTAGATGTACCGATTGACCCGTTACCAAAATTATTTGTGACCGAAAAAGAAAATCAGGAAGCAATTGCTCTTTTTGACCAGCATCAGGTTAGCAAAGACAGAAAAACAGTCATGATCAGTCTTTTGGGAAGTGAAAAATTAAAAACATATCCTTTGAAATATATGGCAACTGTAGTTGATACCATTGCCGATAATCAGGATGTAAATATTCTCTTTAATTATTTTCCAAAACAAATTGAAGATGCCAAAATCGTTTTTGATGCTTGTAAACCCTCTACCCAGAAGAAAATATATTTTGATTTATTGGGAGGTGATCTACGCGGATTTATTGCCTTAGTGAACCAATGTGATTTAATTATTGGAAATGATGGTGGTGCTATAAATATGGCAAAAGCATTGAAAAAACCGTCTTTTATAATTTTCTCCCCTTGGATCGAAAAGAAAATCTGGGCCACTTTTGAAGATGGACTACAACACATGTCTGTTCATTTAAAGGACTTCAAACCCGAATTATTTTCATCAAAAACAGAGAAAGAACTCAAAAAAAATGCTCTTTCCTTATATCAGGAATTTACACCCGATTTATTTAAAAACAAAATGGAAACTTTTTTGAATCAGAATCTTTCAAATGACAATACAAAATAGCGAATCAGAACAATTGCATAAATTACCTCTAACGGCATTAATCATTACTTACAATGAGGAAGGTAATATGGCTTCTGTATTGGAAAATTTGAATTTTGCAAATGAGATTCTGGTCGTTGATTCATTTAGTACAGATCGAACCATAGAAATAGCTTCCACTTTTAAAAATGTAAAAGTTATTCAACATCCTTTCAAAAACTATGCTGAACAACGCAATTATGCTATAAGTTTGGCTTCAAATCCCTGGCTTCTTTTCCTTGATGCGGATGAAAGACTGACTCCTGCTCTGATGAAAGAAATAGCCCAAATTCTTCAGCAAAACGATAGCCATTCCGCCTATTATTTTTACCGAACTTTTATGTTCAAAAACACCAAATTACACTTTAGTGGTTGGCAAACTGATAAAATTTTCAGACTTTTCAAAAAAGGAAAAGCACAATACACTTTGCAAAAAATTGTTCATGAAAAATTAGTTGTGAACGGAACCACAGGCAAATTAAAAAACAAACTCATTCATTTTTCTTATAAAGATTACTCCAGTTACAAGCAAAAAATGGTTTATTATGGAAAATTAAAAGCAATAGAAGAATTCAATAAAGGAACAAAGCCTTCTTTTTTTCATTTTTACATTCGACCATTGTATCAGTTTGTTTACCAATACATTATCCGTTTAGGGATTCTGGATGGCAAAAACGGAATTACAATCTGTTATTTGAATGCGTTAAGCGTTTTCGTACGGTTTCAGGAATTAAAAAAAATAAAATTGGATAATTAAGATTTCCAGAATTTCAATTTCTTTTTCAATCTTTGTTTTTGTGCAAATTTTTCTTGAAATTCAATAGTAGCTCCCCACATCTTTTCTAGAATCAAAGCGCTCGGCTGGTCATAATACTTGGCGTATTCGTCGCTCATAACAGCAATCATTTCCTTTTTTGGCGTAAGCCTGCTTAAATTTTTCATTCTCAAATCAAAATCCATAGAATCATGAAAATTCATTCGGTTTAAATCCACTAAAAAAAAGGCATACTGATTTTCAGCAACTTTCTTTATCAACGTATTTCCTGGTGAATGGTCTAAAAACTCGATTCCTTTTTCATGTAAATCGAAAGAAAATTTAGTGAATTGTCTTAAAATATTCTCATGATCCGGATAATCCGAAATCTCTACCAACTCTCTAAAAGTTAACTCCGTAACTACATGTTCACTAACATAATAACTATCTTTCAGGCCAATCCAGCTGTCATTTTCAAAATAAGCAATGGGTTCTGGTGTACCAATTCCTTTCTCTAATAAAGCGCATGCATATTCAAAGGAGCGTCTTGCTTTTGACTTTCTGAAATATTTGTACGCTATTTTATTAATTATGTTGGGGATTTTGAAGGATTTGATATTAACCGTTTTACCATCCACTTCAAATAGTTTTATTTTATTTCTTTTACCATCGCCGAAAAGAGTCCCTTTTAAATTAAAATTAGATATACAATCAGTAATTTCAGAACTAGTGTTAAAGAAAACTGGATTTATTTTAAAATTCATGATTATTTTTTATAGTTTACAAAAATACGTACAGAATTCTAGACTTCAAATAATTATTGTAGTTTCGTAAAAAAATAATAGATGACACAAAAGAAGAGCGTTTTTTTAGAAACACACAATATAAACAATAGAACAACAGGTTTGGGAACTTTTAATTATGAACTAATAAAAGGTTTACAGCAGCTCTCCTTTGATGATTTAGAACTACATCTTAACGCTGGAAAGCCCGATTTACTTAAAGCTGAGTTCGGCAATAAATTTAAATACCATCGCTACTTTGGTTTTCATCGCTATAAAAATTTCAGACCTCTTAAAAAATTTGATTTATGGCATTCTGTAAACCAAAACTCAAAATTAGAACCAAGATATAATACAAAGTATGTCTTGACTATTCATGATGTAAATTTCGTAGAAGAAATTTCATCAGACATGGCTCATCCAAGAAATTTAATTTTTATTGAAAAACTAAAAAGAGCCACGGCCATAACTTACATCTCTGAATTTGCAAAAAAACAAACACACGATTATTTTCAAGTACCCAATATACCTGAGCATATAATTTATAATGGAAATCCAATTAGTACCCTATTGGACACCTCTTCATATCTACCTAACGTTCCTGTCAGCAAACCCTTCTTTTATACTATTGGAGACTTTATTGAAAGAAAAAATTATACTTCAATCATTGAAATGATGAAACTAATGAAGGATTTTAATTTAATTATTTCGGGAAATAATGATAAAAAATATGGTGAGGAAATTAAGGATTTAATTATTAAAAATGGTTTAGAAAATCAGGTCTTTTTAACTGGTAAAGTAAGTAACGAAGGCAAACAATTTTTCCTAAAAAATTGCGAAGCTTTTCTTTTTCCTTCTATTAGAGAAGGATTTGGCTTACCTCCCATCGAAGCCATGCGTTTTGGCAAACCAATATTTTTATCTGACAAAACCTCTTTGCCTGAAATTGGAGGCGATGTAGCAAATTATTGGAACAACTTTGATCCAGAATATATGAAAGAAGTTGTATTAAATGGATTAAATGATTTCGAGAACAACAAAGCCATTTCTATTCAAAATCTTAAGGAAAGAGCATCGTTTTTTGATTGGAAAAAAGCGGCTTCCGAATATTTGGATGTATACAGAAGTTGCCTTTACTAATTACATTCCATTAATTAAAAACATCAGAGAACTAGGTATTCTTTGAAGCAAAAAAAGATGCCATCGATGATAAAACAAATAGGGTAATGAATGTCCTAATTGTTTAAATTGATATTTTTTTAATTAATTTTGCGATAATAATAAAATTTAAAAGGGGACTGTTTTATTAACAGCCCTTTTTTATTTCATAATAAACACATAAACCTATGATAAACGAAGAAGTACACAATGCCTATGAAGTCATAAAAAATGGTGGAATTATACTCTACCCTACTGATACCGTTTGGGGAATTGGTTGCGATGCCACAAATCCTGAAGCCGTTGCCAAAATCTACAAACTCAAGCAAAGAGCCGAAACTCAAAGCATGATTGTTTTGATGAATGGTGAAAAAATGATGTACAACGTATTCAAGGATATTCCAGAAGTAGCGTGGCAGATCTTGGATTTATCCGAAAAACCTACCACCATAATATTAGACAAACCAAGAAATGTGGCCCCAAATATAATCGCTCCAGATAACTCATTGGGAATACGAATCGTAAAAGAACCTTTTTGTTTCAAATTATTAGAGCGTATGAAAAAACCATTGGTTTCTACATCGGCTAATATTTCAGGACAACCCACACCAATTGCCTTCAAAGATATTAGTCCAGAAATTATAAAAGGTGTTGACTATGTTGTAAATTTGCACCACGAAAAAATAGCAGGAAAACCATCGACGATCATTAAACTGTCATTAGATAATCAGGTAAAAGTGATTCGTAAATAGTTTACAGTATTCAGTTTTCAGTTTTAGTTGAACAACTTTAAACTTTAAACTTTAAACATTTTTAAAATGAGCATTAAAACTTCATACAAAGAAGCCTTAAATAATAAAATTTTTGAAGTAATCTCCCAAGCTTCCCAAGAACTAAACATCGATAGTTATGTCATTGGCGGTTTTGTCAGAGATTTAATTTTAGGAAGAGATTTTAAAAAAGACATTGATATCGTTGCGGTTGGCAGCGGAATAGAATTAGCTTTAAAAGTTTCCGATTTACTTCCAAAAAAACCAAAAGTTCAGGTTTTTAAAACCTATGGAACCGCAATGTTACGTTTTGAAGATACCGAAATCGAGTTTGTCGGTGCCCGAAAAGAGTCTTATCATTTTGAGAGCCGCAACCCGGTTGTAGAGAACGGCACTTTACAAGATGATCAAAATCGTCGTGATCTCACCATAAATGCACTCGCATTGTCATTAAACGTCTCTAATTTCGGAGAACTTTCAGATCCTTTTAATGGATTAGCTGATTTAGAAAATAGAATCATTAAAACGCCTCTAGATCCAGACATCACTTATTCTGATGATCCCTTGCGTATGATGCGTGCCATCCGTTTTGCCAATCAATTAGGTTTTGAGATTGAAGAAAACTCATTAAACTCCATTACCAAAAACGCGGAACGAATCAAGATCATTTCCGGTGAACGCATTGTGGACGAACTAAACAAAATTCTTTCTACGGACAAACCTTCAGTTGGGTTCTTATTATTGTTCAAAACAGGGCTTCTGGATATTATTCTTCCGGAATTAACCGCTTTAAATCAGGTAGAAGAAATAGAAGGCCATACTCATAAAAATAATTTTTATCACACCTTAGAAGTCGTTGATAATATTTGTCCCAATACCGATGATGTTTGGTTGCGTTGGGCTGCATTGTTACACGACATCGGTAAAGCACCAACGAAGCGTTTCAATAAAAAACAAGGATGGACTTTTCATGGACACGAATTTCTTGGTGGAAAAATGGCCAAGAAAATCTTCGAAAGATTGCACATGCCTCTAAATCACAAAATGAAATTTGTGCAAAAGATGGTGATGATGAGTTCGCGTCCTATTGTTTTATCACAAGATACTGTGACTGATAGTGCGGTGCGTCGTTTGGTTTTTGATGCTGGTGAAGATGTGGAAAGCCTGATGACACTTTGTGAAGCAGATATTACCACCAAAAACCCCAGTAAATTCAAAAAATACCATAATAATTTTGAAATTGTTCGAAAGAAAATTGTTGAAGTGGAAGAACGTGATCATGTACGCAACTTTCAACCGCCTATTTCAGGAGAGGAGATTATGGAAATTTTCAACTTGAAACCTTCACGGGAAATTGGTATGCTCAAAGAAGCTATAAAAGAGGCTATCCTTGAAGGTGAAATTGCTAATGATTATAATGAAGCCTATCAATACATGATAAAAAGAGCCCAGAAATTAGGATTAAAGGAAGTTACTAAGTAGCAGAGTTACAAAGTAAAAAATATAAAAAATGAAAAAAGAGAATAATTACGTTATAATTTGGTTATTATCAGGTTGCTTACTATTATTTATGATGGTTGTTGTTGGAGGAATAACCCGATTGACAAATTCGGGATTATCAATGACCGACTGGCATTTAGTCACAGATACTTTCCCCCCGTTAACTGAGGCAAAATGGTCTCAGGCTTTTGAAGAATATAAAAAATTTCCCGAATACCAGAAGATTAATATCCATAATGACTTCACACTTGAAGATTACAAATTCATCTATTTCTGGGAATGGTTTCACCGTTTTATCGGTAGAATAATTGGTTTGGCTTTTATTGTTCCATTTGTATATTTCCTTATTAAAAAAAGACTTTCGAACGAAACCATAAAAAAATGCGTGGTTTTACTAGGAATGGGTGGTTTTCAAGGTTTTTTGGGTTGGTTTATGGTGCGAAGCGGCCTTATCGACAATCCTGATGTAAGTCATTTTAGACTTTCTTTGCATTTAACTTTTGCCTTTATCACATTTGCTTATACACTATGGGTTGCTTTGGATTTAATGTATCCAAACAAAGCAGCCGTTATACTTCCATTGCGCAAATTAGCCCGAGTTGCATTGGTGTTTTTACTTATCCAAATTATCTATGGTGGATTTGTAGCTGGTTTAAATGCCGGTTTAATTCATAATCACTGGCCTCTAATGAGTGATGGACAGCTAATTCATGATAGTGTCTTTATAGAACAAAAAACACTATTCCTTAACCTTGTCGAAGGAAAAAGCGGTGTTCAGTTTGTTCATCGAACTTTGGCTTTTGTGGTAGTTGGACTTATCCTTGCTTTATTTTTCAAAAGCAAAAAACACACACTTTCTTCTCCACAGAAGAAAGGAATCGACGCTTTGGTGATTATTGTCTTTTTACAATTTGGTTTAGGAGTTTTCACCTTGCTTTACAGTGTTCCGCTTTGGTTAGGATTAGCACATCAAGTAGTGGCTTTCTTTTTGCTGACTGCCATGACATTCACATTACATCGATTATCTAAATAGGTTAAACATAATACGCTTACACTTGACTATATTGTCGCATTTCTTAGTTTCTAAACTTAAATGTCTAAACTTGCTGCTGAAGATAAATTTATTGACTTGTCTGATTACGGACGACCAATTGCAAAATTGTTTGCCCATCGATTAAAAAATACTCGATGGACACCCATTCATGTAACTTTGCTTTTTGGGGTTTCCGGCTTGATTGCCATTTACTGCATTTTGAAAGAAGCCTATTTTTACGCTGGTTTTTTCCTCATTCTAAAATCAATTATCGATGCTGCAGATGGTGAATTGGCAAGAATAAAAAACACTCCTTCTTACACCGGAAGATACTTGGATAGCGTCTTTGATATCATTTTAAATTTCCTGATTTTAATGTCTATTTGTTATGTTTCAAAAACAAACATTTGGCTTACACTTTTAGCTTTTATCGGGATCCAATTGCAAGGTACTTTATACAATTATTACTATGTGATTTTAAGAAATAAATCGGTCGGTGGAGATGTTACCAGCAAAATATTTGAATACAAATCTCCAAGAGCTCTACCGGGAGAAAGTCAAAAATCAGTCGATATATTGTTTTGTATTTATACTATTGTTTATGGCACTTTTGATAAAATAATTCACACTCTGGATCAAGAAGCATACAAAGTAAAAACATTCCCTCACTGGTTTATGACCTGTCTTTCTATTTACGGTTTGGGTTTTCAATTATTGATTATTGCCATTATGCTACCTCTGAATTTAATAGAGTACATCGTTCCCTTTTTTATCATCTATACCTTATTTATTTTTGTTTTAATTGGCATTAGAAAAGCCATTTTCAAGACCTAAAACCATTATAGATAAATTCTATATTGATTTTTTAAAATACTAAAATTCAGTTAACTAAACCCATTTACTTAATTTACTTTTTTAAGTGTCTACTAGTCGGTTTGATTACTTCTATTCGTTTATATTTTTGTCAATACTTTGTTGCAATCTCCTATTTAAAAAGTTTCAGAACATACTAAAAATAGAAAATCAACGTTTAATTTAATAAACTATTTCCTATTTAAAATTGTCGAATGACTCTTTCAATAGTTACATTTTGCAAAGTAATTGATTATACAAAACCGAAACTAAATGACAAAAATATTATCATCTCTTGCCATCTTTCTTTCCTGCCTGGCCCATTCTCAAAATCCAAATAATCTTTTAACAATTCTGGATGCAAAAAAAATAGGTTTAATTCTAGACGTCAGGGAACAATTAGAATCGATAAAACCAGATGACATTTCCAGTTTAACAGTTTATAAAGATCCGGTAACACTAAAAAAATATGGTGCTGAATTTGGCGTCATTATAGTCACTACCAAGAAATTTATTCTCGATACTTTTTATAAAAACAACATCGAAAATTCACCCTTACAATTCAAAATTTCAACAGCTGAAGATTTATTAAAAATTGGAGTTATAACAGACCATCCTGAAAGTAAAAACCAACCTTATGATGAGCTGGCAAAATATATTGATACCTATACCCTCAATGATAAAACAAAAAAAATTGGTTCTATATTTTTTATAAAACCAACTGATGCAAAAAAAATAAACCCTGACTGGACATTTGGAGCAATCGAAATTATATCTGAAAAAGAGATGTACCCCTAACCAATCCAAGTTTTAAAATCAGAAACCTTTTCCCTACTTACAATTACCTCATCAGATGAATAGGAAGGCAAAATCACTTTTAATCGGGAATTACTGTAAACCACTATTTCTTTAATCGCTTTGAGTGGGACAATAAATTTTCTGCTCACACGATAAAATTCGGAAGGGTCTAATTCCTGTTCTAACAGTTCTAAAGTAGTTTCTATTAAGTAATTTCTATTATCGAAAGTGTGCAAATAAGTCCCTTTATTTTCACTAAAAAAACATTCAATTTCATCTGTAGGAATTACTTTTAAATGTTGCCCTATCCGTATCGTAAATCGTTTTTTATAATTTTTTTCAAATGGATTGGACAGCATTTTTTTGATTTGCTCAAAATCCATCATGAAGTCTCGAGAGCCGGTTTCCCGTTTAGGTAGTCTGTCTTTAAATTTAGAAACCGCAATTTCTAAATCGTCTTCATCTATGGGTTTCAAAAGATAATCAATACTATTCAACTTAAAAGCACGCAGCGCGTATTCATCATAAGCCGTTGTGAAAATTACGGCGCTTTTAATTTCAATTTTTTCAAAGATTTCAAACGACAACCCGTCCGATAATTGGATATCGAGAAAGATTAAATCTGGATGCGTGTTTTTAGAAAACCAACCTAAAGCTTCTTCAACGGAATGCAACATTACTCCTACCTCAACATTTAATTTTTCAAGTTTACGTTGCAGTAGTCGTGCGGCTGGTTTTTCGTCTTCTATTATTATTGTTGTCATTTAATGTTGAATTGGTTATTTGGTTAACTGAAAACTTCGACTGAATACTGAATACTCTTTTTTACTCCCATTTTTCACTTTTTTCTTTATCCATCAGTTCTTTAATTTTTCTTTCCTCCCAAGCTTGTCCAAAGAATATGTTTCTGCCAAAAACAGACAATCCGTGAGCCAATAATCCTATTCCCCAAAACAAAGCCGTTGAGAAAGTCTCCCAGCGCCAAAAAACCTCATCTCCTATTGCATCACTATTAAAACTGGATATAATTATAAAAGCATTTACCAAAACATAAACCAAGGCGTGAATGTAAAATCCTTTTATTCTCTTCACTCTTTTATAAGCTAAATTATATCGTTCGTCAGGGTTATACGTTTCGGTATGATAATCATCTGACATTCTATTTTTAAATCTTTCCATTGCTAAAACAATTAAATTATTCCCAAGTTCCTTTATTCTCTTTCTCTTTATCCATAAACTCCTTAATTTTTTGTTGCTCCCAGTCTTTTCCTAAAAAAGGCATATAATTAAAGACTTTCAATCCATGAAAAACAACTCCTATTCCCCAACCAATCAAAGGCCAAAAAAACCACAAATGTTCTGGAGAAGTTAATAAATTCAATACTACCAATCCTATATTTACTACAATATAAGCTATAAGATTCCCATAAAACCCCTTTATTTCCTCAACTTGCTTTTTAGCATTATAATAACGTTCTTCGTTTTGATATCGCTTTTCCATAATTACTTCCAAGTTTGTTGATTATCTTCCTTACGCAAAATTTCCTGTATTTTTCTTTCTTCCCAGCTGGAACTGTATCCAAAAACCTTTAAAGCATGCATTATTAATCCAAATCCCCAACCTGCTGCTGAGAACCAAAACCATTGGAATTGCGGCGAATAGGTTAAATTAATAAATATCAAAAGCGGTATCACACAGCAGTAGGAAATAAGGTTCCCATAAAACCCTTTGAGTTGCTCCACTCTTTTTTTAGCTCTGTAATAAGCTGTATTTTCGTTATAATTTGTGGTGGTGTCCATAACCGTAATTTGTTTTGTTAAAATGGGTATTTTTACCGTAAATGTTTGTTCGTTTTGATCAATTAAGACCTTTCTGTTCGTTATTATTCCGTACCGATTGACAATATTTTGCAAACCTACCCCTTGTCGTTCCTGCAAGACTTCTTTTTTTTGAAAATCGTTTTGAATGGCTAAATAATCCCCATCAATATAAATTCGGATATGCAATGGTCTTTGCTCGCTTACAACATTATGTTTTACCGTATTTTCCAATAAAAGTTGTAATGAAAGCGGCACCACTTTCGCATCTGGATTTATGTTTATGTTTGGCAATTCATAAAACAGACTGTTCTCAAAACGCATTTTAAGCAAGTTCATATACGTTTTGGCGAAAGCCAACTCTTCCTCTACCGAAACCAGTTCTTTATCTTTCTGCTCTAAAACGTAACGATAAATTTTAGAAAGAGAAGTCGTAAACCGTTGCGCATTATCCGGATTTTCTTCGATTAATGAACTCAACACATTCAAACTATTAAAAAGAAAATGCGGATCAATCTGATTTTTTAATGTTTCAAACTTTGCTGAAGCTGTTCCTGCAATTATTTTTTGTTGGGTTACTTCTTTTTTGGAAGCATGTTTCCAGTTGACCATAAAACTTCTGGCATGCATGAAAGTAGACACTCCCAAAGAAAGGATGATGTAAAACAAATGCACCCAGATCATTCTGTCATTAAAAAATTCAGAAGGATCTAATTTTTGAAAAACTACAAAAGTAAGATAGTCAATTCCTAAGACAACAGGTACTGTATAGAGTATGGTGGTAATGATTCCAAAATACACTCTCAAATTAGTTTGCTCCAGCCAATCCCATTTTTTATCCAAAAAAGAGTTAATCAAGCCATTCCCAAAACCAATTCCGTATGAGTATAATGCGCTCACCAAAAAAGTAACCAGTACATTTCGTAACTCAAAATTCCCTTGTATTAAAGAAAAAACAAATGTGAAAATTAAAGTTATCTTCAAACAATCTAAGAATCCTTTTTTTAAGACTGTGAAGGTATGTATTTTTTGATTTTCCATTTTTATTTTACTTTTTGGCGTTTTCAAATCCTCTTTTGAGGTTAGAAATCTTACTTACAATTTCTCTGTGCTTCTAAAGCTCTATCCAATCCCCATTTTGGAGAAAACGGTGTTTCAGGTTTAAAAGTAGCAAAAAGTTGAATAGAACGATCTACCTCTTTGCAAAGTTCTTGTACATTAGCACCTGTCCATTTGGCTCCTCCAATTCCAAATTCTGCTTTTCCAAAAACAACTCGAGGATTTTCGGGAGCGATTGCCTGTGCTTTTCCATACAATTCCATTACTTTTCCTGATAACTTTTGTCCGTTTGTCATCGGATCAAAAGCAACCCAGGCAGTATGAATCATAGCTTGCATTACCAATAATTCGACATTGTTTTGATCTTTTGCCATTTCTACATCTAATGCATTTTGTGCCTTGTTCAGCAATACATCCATTTGACCTTTATCTTTTGTTGCGAAAGCAGTGGTTGTATTGACTAAGGCAACATAATAATTTGGCAGCCAAGAATCTTTTTCAGCGGCTGCAATTCTTTCAAATAAATCAGATGCTTCTGTATTTTTCCCTTCTTTCCAAAGCCCAAATGCTTTTCCCATTCCTTGCTCAAATTGTCCTTGAGCAGATACTAAACTAAAAATAAATAATGCGATTGCTGTGATAATTTTGGTCATGATTTCTTGATTTTAAATTGTTATTGAAATGATTATTTGTTGTTTCGATTAATTCTTGAACAAATTTATATTGGTCCGTACTGTTTTAAAATTTATACTGACCGAACTGTCGATTTTTGAGGATGAATTGTTTTTTTTATAGATACTAAGATTCTGAGATGTTAAGATTCTAAGTTTTTTTCTTAGTAACTTAGAATCTTAGCGGCTTTATAAATTCTTCAATTGATTGTCTTTTTTATCCTTGCTTATTGTCCAGAAGAAACCAAGAAAGAAAAACCGATCGGCTGTAGGTGTAATAGCCATTCTATTATATATACCGTTTGCATCCGGATTAACAGCATAATCATAGCCAAAAACATTTTGTCTGCCCAGGACATTTGAAACCGAGAAATACAAAATCTTTTGCGTTGTCAGCAAATAAGCCCAATTGAAACTTAAACTGTTATACGATTTTGTTTTTCCGTTCATGAATTGCGTTTCATTAGGGTCATTATACGGCCTCCCGGAACTATAAGAATTTGTGAATCCTATTTGTGATTTCCAATCGGTGATCCAGTATTTAGTTACTATTGACAAGCTGTGGTCAGCCACAAAACTGGGAGTCGCTTGTGTGATGAAATTTTTATAATCTCTTTCAGTATCGATATACGAATACGAAACCCAGTATTCTAAATTCTTAACTGACTTTCCGTCCCTCCAAAACAAATCCAAACCTTTCGCGTAGCCTGAACCAGTATTATCAAATACCGTATTGTATTGTATTGAAGGAGCATCATATTTGACCAAATTACGGTAGTCTTTGTAATAAGCTTCTGCCCTGAAAGTTTTGCCGTTTTTATTGTACTGGTAATTCAAAATGTAATGGGAAGCTTTCTCGCTTTCAAACTGATGAAATTTTGAATATTTTATGTAATCTACACTTGGTGTTTGGGTAAAGTCCCCATAAGCCAATGAAATCTGACCATTTTTAGTCATTTTATAGGCTAATGAAATTCTTGGAGCAATAGCAGTTTCGTCTAACAAATCGTTATTGGACGCTCTTAACCCAACTTTTGCAGCTAGTTTTTTCGAAAAGAAAATATCGGCTTCTGTATAAATTGCTCCAATATTAGAATCATATCCGACTGTAAAATCTGAACTTGAATTTCCCTGTAAATCCTCATTGAATTGGGTAATAAAATAATCCGCACCAAAGGATACTTTTAATCGGTCGGAGAAACTTTTTTTCAATTTTAATTTCAAATGAGCTGCATTTTCATCATTTTCAACTTTATACAAATCATGATTGATGTCGTTCCTGCTGTAACCATAACTCAAACCCGCAGTAATTTGCCAGTTGCTTCCAAAAACACCTTTATAAGCGGTATTCAAATAAAAATTATTGTTGCTTAAATCTGTTCGGGTTTTCTGAGCAAAATTGATATTTTCCTGATTGACATCAAATTTAGAAGAATCGAATGCAGCATATAATTTTAGGATTCCATTATTGAAATTATAACGATAAACCGTTTCACCTGATAGAGACTGGAAGGGCTTGTTCCAATCGACATTTTGAGGAATTACTGCTTGATAAGGTGCTAAATTAATATAAGCGGTATTCACACTCAAGGAACTTTTCTCCCATTTTTGAGTATTCCCCATCCCTAGACCTACAGTCATTAATCCAATTTCCGTTTTATTTTGGTCTGGTTCATCTTGTGTATTTAATAATAAAACAGAGGATAATGCTTCTCCATATTCAGCAGAATAACCACCTGTTGAAAATGACATCCCACTAAAGAGAAAAGGAGAAAATCGGCCTCGGGTTGGTAAATTATCCGTACTGGCGCCATAAGGTTGTGCTACTCTGATGCCATCTACAAAAGTTTGCGTTTCATTGGCTTCCCCACCACGAACAAACAATCTTCCGTCCTCCCCAACATTTTGTGTTCCGGGTAAAGTTTGCAAAGCGGCAATAATGTTCCCAACCGAACCTGCAGTAGTTACAATATCCAAAGGTTTTAATACCGAAACTCTGGCTTTCTCACCAGATTCCAGTGTGCCGGCGGTAACCACAACAGCATCAAGCGAGTTAACACTTTCCCTCAGTTTTATGGTTTTATTTTGAAAACCAGCCACATCAATCACTGTTTTTGAAGTTTCATAGATCAGGAAACTCACGACCAAGGTTTTATTTCCCGTTGCAGTCGTTATAAAATTAAAATCTCCGGTTTCGTTACTGGAAGCCCCGTCATACGTTCCTTCAATAAAAATATTGGCGCCTGAAATGGGGTTTCCTTTTTCATCAACCACTTTTCCGGAAAGTACCGTTTGTGAAAAAAGAGTTCCTGATAAAAGCAAAATACTAAGAATACAGATAGTTTTAAATATACTTTTTTGATTGTTTTTTGAGTAATTGTGAATCATTGGTTTCATCTTATTGCGTTTTGATGCAGCAAATATCTTCTGTAAAAAACAGAACCAAAAAAAGGAATTACCGAACTGTTGAAATTATAGGATGAGTTGTTTATTCGGAATTTATATTAAACCTAAACATGCGTTTTTTATTTCTTTGTTTAATGTTCGAATGAAAATCTTAAATTTGTCCTTAATCCAATTTCGAAGAAAATGAAAAAATCAATCTTTCTACTTTTGCTGTTAGTTTTTACCACCGCAACATTTTCTCAGGAGACTACTTCTTCCTATGATGAAAAACTAGCTACATCATTGCATGCCGATGAATACGGAATGAAGCAATACGTGTTTTGCCTCTTAAAAACAGGAAGCAACACGACGGCTACTAAAGAAGAAACTCAAAAGTTATTTGAAGGTCATATGGCCAACATTAACCGATTAGCAAAAGAAGGAAAATTAGTTCTTGCTGGACCATTCAAGAAAAACGAAAGAAATTACAGAGGTATTTATATATTCAACGCCACAACTATTGAAGAGGCAAAAGAATTTGTAGCCACTGACCCGGCAGTACAATCGAATTTACTGGAAGCTGAACTGACACTTTGGTATGGAAGCGCAGCTTTACAGGAAACACTAAAAATTCATGATAAAATTTCGAAAAATAAATTTTAATTTTTCTGAAAACAATCAGCTATATCGATTGAAAAAAACAACAGAAGTAACTCTTATTCAGACCACTTATAAATACACTTTTAGCATTGAAAAAGCACTAATTCTTGAACTGTAACGGGACCTTTTAGCATCTAAATTCTTAAATTTGGGAAACTAAAACTATAAAAAAATTGAAACCCTTTTACATTAGCTTTTTGCTTATTATACTTACTTTTTCAAGCTGTAAAGAACAAATTAATGAAGATCCCGCTACTGACCCTGTCGAAAAACTGACCAACGGAAACCAACGCTTTTTAGACAACAAACAAATTCACCCACATCAAAATAAGGAGGCCATTATCAATAATGAAAAAGGACAACATCCCTTTGCGATTGTAATCACCTGTTCCGATAGCAGGGTTAGTCCCGAAATTGTTTTTGACCAAGGTATTGGCGATTTATTTGTAGTTAGAAATGCAGGGAACCTAATCTCTGATTTGGATATGGGCAGTATTGAATATGCTGTTGAACACTTAAAAACCAAAGTAATAATTGTACTTGGCCATACTGAATGCGGGGCTATAAAAGCTTTTGTAGAAAACGCTTCAAGTGAAACCAAAATTAAAAGTCTAAAACACGATCATATAGAAGACATAATTAATACTCTGAAAGCCGAGGAAGAAGAAAAAAAGGTACCGGAACCTCGTAAAGATCATTTGCAAGAATGTATTGTTGCAAACATCAAGCATTCGACCAATTTAATTTTGAAAAACGAATTCCTGAACCAAAAAGAAATCCAAGTGATTCCTATGCTATATGATATTCACACGGGCAAAGCAGTAACGATTAAGTAATTACCTATCTTCTTCAAAAATAAATACTATTGTTTTCCAGAAAAAGAAAATGATATACTAATTTTACCTTAAAACCATTTTTCAAAATGAAATTTTATGAGTAAAACTGAAAAAGAAAAAATGATAGCCGGAGAATATTATCTTGCAGGAGATCCAGTTTTAGTAAAAGACAGACGAAAAGCTAAAAACCTGCTGCATCGGTTAAACGTTATTGAATATAGAATAACCAAAAAAGCACGAGAAATACTCAAAGAACTAATTCCTCATGCGGGCGCAAATCTTTATATTGAACCTCCTTTTTTTTGCGATTACGGATACAATATCAGTTGTGGCGAAAATGTTTATTTTAATGTCAACTGTGTTGTTTTAGACTGTGCGAAAGTAACTATTGGTTCTAATGTTTTTTTTGCACCAGGTGTTCAATTGTACACGGCAACCCATCCACTTGATGCAGAACTCAGAAAGACATTGGAAAATGCTTTACCCATAACTATCGGAGATGATTGCTGGATAGGTGGAAATTCCGTAATTTGTCCAGGCATTACCATCGGAAAAGGTTGTGTTATAGGTGCAGGTTCTGTAGTAACCAAAAACATTCCTGATAATTCATTGGCCGTTGGAAATCCGGCAAAAGTGATTCGAAAACTTAACTAATAAACTCTAAACATGGCACATCTTTTAGCAACACTCAGAAACACCCCTCTTGAAACAATAAAAAGGGTCTTAGAAGACGACAAAGCTTTTCATGAAACCCAGGGAATGTACCTAGAACATATTTGGCAAAATGTTGATGATTCAAATGAAGTGTTATTTCTTTTTAGAATTAATAGTATTGAGGATACCAAAGTTTTAATTGGTAAGCTACACGCTGCCGCCTTAGCACAAGATCCGAAAGTAAATCTTCCCATAATGACTTATTTAAAATAATTATGCTTTCCATAAACAAAGTACACCATATAGCCATCATTTGTTCCGATTATCAAAAATCGAAAACCTTCTACACAGAAATTTTAGGATTAACTGTCGTACAAGAAATTTTTAGAGAAGAACGACAATCCTACAAACTTGATTTGGCACTGAACGGAGACTATATCATCGAATTATTTTCGTTTCAAAATCCTCCAAAAAGAGTTTCCGGTCCAGAAGCTTGTGGTTTACGTCATTTGGCTTTTGAAGTGAATAACATTCAGGAAACAAGAGATTATTTCGTTCAAAAAAATATCTTCGCCGAGGAAATACGTATTGATGAACACACTAAAAAAGGCTTTTTCTTCATTGCTGATCCAGATGACTTGCCCGTCGAGTTTTATGAAAAATAGATTTTTTTTGTAGCTAAAAACAATGCCTAATTCATAAAAGAATCATAAAAAAACATCCTTATATTGATTTATTGCTTTAAAAACGATTTTGTTTCTCTAAATTTGTAATTCTCACACAAACAATTTTTTTAGAAATAAGCCCTTTTTTATTTTAGTATAAGAAAGATGGCTAAACGTTTTTTTAGATGAACAATACTAGTCGAATTAAAAAAAATTACTCTTTAATCAAATTTCAAAAATTAGTTATTGTTTCCATCTTAATTGGTTTCCTTTCAGCTTTTTTAGGCATTTCATTAAAAAAAACAACCGAATATTACGAGGAAACCTTCTTCCATAAAGCTTCATTAAATCCCGTTTTATTTATTGTATTTCCGTTTTTTGGACTATCAATTATTTATTTCCTTCGAGAATATCTATTTAGAAAAAAAGAAAACAAAGGAATCAAAGAAATTTTCGAAAGCACTAATTCCAAATCCAAGAACTTACCTAATTATAAAATCCCATCCCATTTCATAAACGGATTATTGACGGTTGCTTTTGGTGGATCTACCGGAATTGAAGTTTCAACCGTAGTCGCCTCGGCAACTATCGGCTCGGTGGCCCAAAGAAAACAAAACATATTTAGACAATACAAAACAGAACTGATCTGTGCGGGAGTTGCAGCGGGAGTTACCGCTTTATTCAGCAGTCCTGTTGCGGGAATTCTTTTTGCATTGGAAGTTATCTCCCGAAAAGTAACCCGTTCTTTTTTAATCAGCACTTTGATCGCAGTTACAATAGCTTCCGGCTTTATCTATTTATTAGATGAAAAACCTTTATTTACTGTTGCTATAACGACCTGGCACTTAAGGGCTGTTCCATATTTCATACTTTTAGGAATTTTAGCCGGTATGAATTCCGTTTATCTGACCCGTTGTGTATTATTTTTTAAATTCCAATTTTCAAAAATAAAAGTTCACTATTTCAAGATTCTTTTAGGTTCTCTTATCATTAGTATTTCCTTGTTAGCATTCCCTCAACTTTACGGAGAAGGGTATTTTGCCGTCAAAACCATATTTGGCCATTCAAATAATGAAACCATTACATTCTCATTAGCATTAACATTTATTGCCATTATTCTTTTAAAACCAATTGTAACCTCTGCAACACTAGCTTCCGGGGGTGATGGAGGTGTTTTTGCCCCTAGTCTTTTTATTGGTGCTTTTTTAGGTTTATTGGTGGCTCAGGTGTTGAATACTTATCTCGATGCTAATGTAATTCCCGTAAATTTTATGGTCATTGGAATGGCTGCTGTTTTGAGTGCCAGTATCCATGCACCTTTCACCGCAATTTTCTTAGTTTGCGGATTAACGAATGATTACACTTTGTTTTTCCCAATTTTGGTTGTTTGCCTCATCTCAAAATACACAGCAAAAATGATTTATCCATTTACGGTCTATACCTATTCTCCCAATTTATTAAAATAATAGTTTATGCCAATCGAAAAAATAAAAAAGAACTATCGTAAAACAAAGTACATTCTTTACAAAGAAACTTTAGTTGATGTAAAAGAGCATTTTTGGGCATTTATTGGCTCATTTGTAGGTATTGGATTAGTCGCTTACATGCAATCTAAATCATTATTACATTCAGATGTGGTCTTTTTGATCGGCTCTTTTGGTGCCTCCAGCGTATTGGTTTACGGCATCATCCAAAGTCCTTTTTCACAGCCTAGAAATTTGGTTGGCGGACATTTAATTTCAGCCATTGTCGGAGTTACCGTCGCTAAATTTGCACCCGATATTTTATGGCTAACTGCTCCGCTTGCGGTATCTGTATCCATTGTTTTGATGCAAATCACCAAAACATTACATCCGCCCGGAGGGGCCACCGCACTTATAGCAGTAATCGGTTCTCCAAAAATTAAAATGTTAGGCTATTGGTATGTTCTTTATCCTGTTTTAAGCGGTGTTCTCATTCTATTGATTACGGCTTTAATTTTCAATAATATGACCCGAAACAGATATTATCCAAATCATGAGAAGTATGTTCTTATCAGACAAAGACTGAAGAGTAAAATTAGAAAAAACAGATTCTAAATAGTTACAAATAAATCATCAGCAGCATTTAGTCTTTTTTGAATTAGAAAAGTACCATTTTATAATTTAATTTTGCTCCTCCCCAAAAAACAAGTGACAATCAAACACATACACACCAATCTGAATCACCTTTAAAAATCTTTTCAACAAATCAATAATCTAAAAAATTAAATCAAAATTAAATTTTACCTTTGAGCTTTCAATAAAAACAAAGATTATGGTTTATAAATTTAGAGTAATTCTAGACGCGGAAGAAGATGTTTTTAGAGACATTGCTATACTTGAAGACGATACTTTAGAAGACTTACACAATGCCATCTTTAATTCATTTGGATTTGACGGAATGGAAGTGGCTTCTTTCTATACTTGTGATGAAACTTGGAATCAGGAAGACGAAATTTCGCTTTTTGACACTGGTGATGTTCCTGGCGAACAAAGGATCATGAGTGATTATAAATTATCTGATATTTTGGATAAGGAAAACACCAAAATAATTTACGTTTACGATTTCATAAACATGTGGACTTTCCTTGTAGAGCTAGCTGCAATTGAAGAGCAAACTGCTGGAGGTATCTACCCTGAAACCTTATTTTCTCATGGCGAAATGCCTGATGAAGCGATCGAAAAAAACTTTGAAGCCGATATGCACGAAGATATTTATGGCGAATTCGAAGATGATCTGGACGAAGATGATCTCGATATGTTTGAAGGCGATGACAGCTTTGAAGATTATGGGTTTGAAGAAAATTGGAATTAGTTTTTTTTGAGAGACTAAGAATCTGAGTTACTAAGGTTCAAAAGATTTAAAACATTACAAAATTAAAGATTTTTCTTACTTTTATGAAAATTAAAAATCTTTAATTATGAGCAACTTTAGAAAGCTTTTAGTTTGGCAAAAAGCCATGTCATTAACAACAAAAATTTACGATCACACAAAAACATTTCCAAAGGAAGAAGTTTTTGGTTTAACATCACAGTTAAGACGATGTGCCATTTCAATTCCAAGTAATATAGCGGAAGGATTTGGAAGAGATAGTAAAAACGAACTCTTAAGATTCCTTAATATTTCCGTAGGCTCTTTATTTGAGCTTCAAACGCAATCAGAAATTGCAAAAAATATACACTATTTAAACGAAGAAGAATTTAACAACTTATATGAGGATAGTAGAGAAGTAGAAAGAATGTTGATTGCATTCATAAAAAAAATAAAAGAGCGCAATTAAAATCTTAGAAACTTAGAACTTAGAACCTCAAAACCTTAGATAAATGATCAACTTATTCAACACCCACATTGAAACTCTTTCCATACATCGCGTTGGAAATAAAAGTCGAAATGAAGCTATTTTCTTGTCAGAACAACCGTTTAATCTGAATGATGAAATTGTACCGCTTATAAAAGAGTTTTTTCTGAAACCTTTTAGAGAAAAAGAAGAAAACTACTTCCAGTTCGCACACGAAGTGGACTTGGATTATAATGATATGTTTAAATACGCTTCTCAGGTTTTTGAAAATCCTGATAGTTTGCATGATGTTTCCAAGCAAATCACGAAACATTTATTCGAGCAGTCTAACCATCCTCATATCAAGAATGGTGAAGTCTATGTTACTTATTTGACCAATGTGAATATCGATAATAATGTGGTGGATGCCATTGGAATTTTCAAAAGTGAAATCCAGGCCGACTTTTTACAATTTGAAGAAAAAGAAACGCATTTGGAAATGATTTTGCAACACGGCGTGAGCTTAAGCAAATTAGATAAAGGTTGTTTAATTTTTAATTTCAAAAAAGAAGAAGGATACAAAATCCTTACAGTAGACAGTAACCGTTATGATGCCAGATATTGGTTGGAACATTTCTTGTCTGTTGATGCTTTTGAAGATGAAAACTTTATTACCAAAAAGTATTTGAAATTCTGTCAAAACTTTGCAAAAGATGTTGTTTTCCCTGCCGAAGACAAAAAAGAAGAAGTGATGTTTATGAATCGTTCTGTAAATTATTTTGCCAAAAACGATCAGTTTGAAGAAACCAATTTCCTCAACGAAGTTTTGGACAACCCTGATTTGATTCCGGAATTCAAAAACTACAAAGTAGATAAAGGTGAAAAATACAGTATCGAAGATGTGACCTCATTCCCTATCGCGAATGCAGCCGTTTCTGATGCCAGAAAATCAATAAAAAACGTAATCAATCTGGATACTCACATCCAAATTAAAATGGATTTCATCAACCCGGAAAGTGCTGAGAAATTTGTTGAAAAGGGCTGGGATGAAGAAAAACAAATGTATTACTATTTGGTTTATTTCAACAAAGAAGAGAAATCGTAGTATATAGTAATCTGTATTCATAACAGTTTACAAAAAAATTTAAAAATCAATCCCCAATTACAATTTTAGTTGGGGATTGTTTATTTTAAAACATTAATCTTTCTTTAGTATTAAATAAGGCTTAATTCTTTCCATTTCTAAAGAACTAACTTTATTTGTTCTATTTATTTGCGGTTTTGCATTAGAAAAAATGAAACTGTACCCACTTGCCCAGTTACTGTTAGACACACTGGCAAATTTATGACAAGACATACAATAGTTATTTTGCGCATAGGTTTCCATTGTTACATTAGCCATATTAGTAGGTGTAATTCCTCCTTCGTTTAAAGGTATCAAACCGCCATTATTAGCATTATCTTCTATTGGATTTTGAGGCCATTGCACATTTACCAATTGGTAATACTGCCAAACAGAATTTGGATTACTTTGTCTTATCATATTTTGCACATATGAATTAAGACTCTGAATATCAGAATTAATTGCATTTGCAGCAATTCTTGTCACCTGAACAGGAGTTTTGATGTTAGCTGTTGCAGGATTTGGAGATTGATTTGGCATATCTTTACTGTCTTTATTGTAAAAACTATACTTTTTTAAGGGGTCTATTTGCCCTTCCGTCGGTGCATTGTCAACATGTTCAAAAGTCATCCAGACAAACTGGTGCGCCAAATTCGTTTTTCTGATGATATGCAAGCCAACAAGTGCCATATATTGCATGCTGTATTTCCCTAAAATAGGTTGCTTATTTTTATCAAATCCCAAAACTTCAGGAACCATGGCTTTAGATATTTTGTAAAAGGGCTTTATGGAATCTAAGTCGGTCGCATTGACCACTTTCCAAGCCGCTTTTAATTCCATTGCTCCTTGCTTTCCATAAGAACTAGGCCCTCCTGGTAACCAGATTCCTTTATTTACTGTAGCATAAGACAGTTGCTTTGTTGGATCGTAAAGTTGGTTCTGTGCAATAAAATTGTACTCATCTAAGTTTATCTTGACTTCATACCATACCAAATTTCCTTTCTGATCCGTAAGCCAAGAACCTTTTGCCTGAAAAAGTTCTTCAACAGAACTACCTGCTGCTTTAAGTATCTTTTTGTTTACAGTACCTAATGTATGACCTACTTTACTAAGATGGGACATTTTTTTTATGAAATTTGTCCTTTTAAAATTAACATCTGTCCAGGGAGTTGGACCGTGATCAGTGAATACTTCTTCCATACTCAAATAACTCTCCCAAACGGTCGGGCTAAAATCTCCTGGCTTACCATAATCTGCCGCTACGATCGTAGAATCAGGAATCCCTCTACTATTTGAGGCATTCCAGTTCAGAGCCAGAAAATTTGTCCAAGCAAAACAGTTAAGCGTAGTTTGTTGACTAAGATTACAAACCTCCTCCGGTAATTGGTAACTTACTACAGGAGGATCACAAAATGCTCCACAATTTGCTGAAGAACCTGTCGTTTTTTCTTGTTTGGCCAGTTTTTTATATTCGCTTTCTTTTTTAGTGCCTTTTTCACAAGAAAAAAGCACTACGAGTAACAATGAAGCTACCCATAGCACTAGTTTATGATTAATCATTATAAAATAGTTTTTAGATGTTGAATATTTTCATCTGAAAGTTTGACAGCAATAGGTATACTACTGTCTGCAACTGGGGCTAAGGTTCCTGCGGGAACTACCTCCAGTACGCCACGAATTGGAAATTGCGGATCATTAACATTATTAATTAGTGATAGTGGTTTCTCTCCCATTGGAACCGAAGAATCGACGGTAAGACTCACAACAAATAATTCTCCTGAATCTCCTAAATCCTGGTAAAAATTTACGGTTGTACTGATGCCTAGGCCAAAATTGAATTGTGTATTTTGATTGGCGCCGCTAGTTAAAATAGCAATATTACTGGTCACCGAGTTAACCTCCACTTGGGTTATGCATGAAGTGAGATTAGAAAGTGTGTTTAATTTATTATATAAACTAGCCGCTAATAATGGGTAATCCAAAAGGTATTGCACATTTGGCAGACCAGGGCTTAAATCGCTGACTGGGGGGTAAACTTGTTTTTGTTGCCCTGAACTTGGAGCAATCCCGGTACCGGCAAGTTGTACTTTAAATGTATCTGCGATTTGAGAACCCCATTTAATAGGAACATTACTTATTTGAATATCACTTAAAGTAAAATTCGCATCTTCAGGAACTGAAAATCTGGAGTGCAAAATCATGTTGTTTGGATAATAATCTTCTCCTGTAGTAGTTGAAAGTCCTCTCACAATGGAATAACAATCATGAATCGTTTTATTGGCATTAGGCGGCATTGAAAACATTGAAAAATCTGGCAACTGTCCGTAAAGTGCGATTGGATTCGTAAGTGTCACCTGAACATTGTTTTTTTGTACCAGCATATTAACTGACTGCCCAATCCTAGGATCACTGTTTCTATGAATTTGCCCATACTGTGCTGCACAAATAAGCGCATTAGGATCTGTTAATATTTGTCCGTTTACTTCTCTTAGAATTGTAGCCGCTGCTCCAAGATATATTTCAGCCCCAAGCGAATTGGGCGGACTTGTCAAATGCACAGCACCACCAACAGTTGGAGTAGAAACTGTTCCACTATTCCATTTATTGATAGGATTATAGGCATAATTTCCCGTTTCACGGACGAAGACGGGCTGATGTGAAGCGTCATACAAATAAAGATCTTCAAGTTGCACATTAGTATGACCTAAAATTTCCTGATAAAGAGACAAAACTAAATTTGGATCTATTCTCCACAAATGAAACCAGTATTCGGGATTTTCATGGGTGAAATCAACAGTAGTTATATTACCATTGGCGTCACGGGTAATTGACCATTCCGTATATTCGTCTTGCCATCCTCGTGGTCCAAAAGGGCCGAAGGATCTTGTTACGGGTGATTGCGGATTACAACCATTTTGAGGAACAAGCAAAACTATCCCATATTTTTGTGTAAAAGCTGTTGGTCCAATATCGGCAAGTTCATGCAACTTATCTGTTGCGTCAGGTCCAAATTTTTGATTAAAAAGTGGTCCAAAATAAAAATTAACCCTATTAGGAAAAGCAGTCCACTGAATTGGAACCGTATTATCCGCTGATGGACTATATAATGGATTATTAACTGGATTGTAATACCATGCTCTTGGGTGATCATACGTACTCGACCACGGATTTCCCATCTGGGAATTTTGAGTACAATAAGTCACATAATTACTCCATGCTGTCAAAAATTGGTCTTTCAAAGTTGTTGGTTGGTTTTTAAAATCCAAATCCCCCTGAAAAGCAGGTGTGTCAAATCTAGTCATTGATTGATTTAAATCAATTGAATTATCCTTTTCATTAAGGATTTTCTCAAAAATTTCATTTTTCATGATCATTTTTTTTAGTAGTTATTAGTTTATTTTTTTGAATATTTTAAAATTATATTCGGTCTAAAAATGGACATTTGGGAATCTCATTTTAAGAACTATAAATTAACAAAAACAAGACTGTATGAAATTGCGTACTAATACCTGTTTTAAAGAAAAGGTATTTTTACTTTAAATACTTCCATCAAACAAAATCTTACTCGGTAATTTTACTATTAAGTTCAGGCGATTTTGAAAATTAAAAAATTGCTGTTGCATGAAAACTGTGTATGAAATAAAAACAGAAAACCAATCGCTGAAATTATGTTTATTTGTAAATTTGGTAGTTCCTAAAGAAAAACAAAATGAATCATAATTTTTTCAAAGAAAGCCCATTCAAAACCTTGATTTCGTTTCATAAACTCATCGAAACCTTAGAAGAGATTGCTGAAACTAATGTGGGTTTTCGATCAAATTATGCCAAAGCCTTGCTAAAAGAAATTGAACCGTTTCCTGAATTCAGGACAGGTATCGATGATTTGAATTTGATTCTAAAAAACGAAACCTTAATCAACCATTTACTGGCCGATCTGTTTCCAACCGCATTGACAAACAACGAAATCAAAGCAGTGGCTATACCTTTCCAGAATTTCACCTTTAATTATACCGAACGATTCAAAAAAATAGTCAAGGAAGCAGGTATCGCCTTTGATATGTCTATCAAAAATTTTGATGAGCATCAATTCTACATCATGAGCTGCACCTTGATTTTGAATGACTTTTATGGACAAAAAATTGAATTCAACTCCCCCTTATTCTACGATATACCAAATGCAAAAGGTATAATGAATCAATACCGCATCTTATACAATGCTGATTTCATTGAAATTATTCCAACTGAAAAAGCACCCGAACTAACAGCTGATGATATCGATTTGTTAATGGATAATTATGACAATATCGATTTATGGAAAGAAAAGTTTCCTGTTGAAAGTTGGATTTTAAAGGGTTTTGTTATCGCCATTCTTTATGATGCCACCACAGAAAGTTCTATTTCTAAATTGAAAAGCAATCTTTTGAAACCTAAAGAAGAACAAATATCCTTACATGAAAATTTTGAATCTATTTTTCGTTCTATTTTTAAAATAGCCGATTTAAGAGTCGGTGTTATCGTTTATAATGCTGAAGAAGATAAATTTATAAAACCTACCTTTAATGATGCTAGTTTAAGCAGTTATATTCTTCCTAATGAAGAAGAAGCAAATTGCAAAAATGAGCTTTTGGGCTGTACTTTCGAAAATCTATTGGAAAACAAAAAAGTAATTACCATTTCTAATGTTGAAAAATTCACTTTGCTTCCCGGAAATGAAAAGATGGGTAAGCATTTATTAAAACAAAATATTCACAGTTGTATTTTTGCTCCAATCGTAAAAGACAATACTCTTTTGGGAGTTGTAGAGTTGGTTTCGTCCAATCCCAGAGAACTCAATAGCATCAATGCCTGTAAACTGGATTTGATTTTACCTTATTTAGTAGATACCGTAGAACGCTATAATACTGATATGCAGCATCAGATTGAGGCAATTATTCAAAGGGAATACACAGCGATTCATCCAAGCGTCTATTGGAAATTCCGAAAAGAAGCACTAAAATATTTCCAAACCTATAGTCAAAATAAAGACTACATCTTTAAAGAAATTGCCTTCAAGGAAGTCTATCCTTTGTATGGGCAGATTGACATCAAAGGGTCATCCGTGCATCGAAATGAAACTGTAAAAGAGGATTTAAAAAATCAATTGGCAACTCTTATAGAAATCTTCGAAAATCAAAATTCAGTCACCAATCTTCTTTTATTGGAACAAAGAAAATTTGAATTACAATCTTTATACAAACAATTAGACGCTCCATTGAAAGCGGACACGGAACAGCAAATTCAAATTTATATTGAAAAAGAAATTCATCCTATTTTAAGAAACACCAAAATGGATTCTGCTACAGAGTCATTAGAGCATAAATATTTTGAAAGTCTGGATGAAAAATCTGGAATGTTTTATCAATCCAGAAAGAAATTTGATAATGCTATGTCTATCATCAATAAAAAATTAGCCTCTGTACTTGATAAAAAACAGACTGAAGCACAAAATATTTTCCCACATTATTATGAACGATTCAAAACTGACGGCGTGGAGCATAATCTTTATATTGGCGCGTCCATCACTCCAACCAGAGATTTTGACATCATGTATCTTCATAATTTAAGATTATGGCAATTGCAAACCTTGTGCGAAATGGAATTAGAACACCATCAACTCAAAGCCTCTTTGCCATATGAACTCGATGTCACTTCATTAATATTGGTATTTAGTTCCCCTATTTCAATCCGTTTTAGAATGGACGAAAAACGTTTTGATGTTGACGGTACTTATAATGCCCGCTATGAAGTGGTAAAAAGGCGTATTGATAAAGCCAACATAAAAGGAAGCAAGGAAAGAATCACGGAAAAAGAAAAAATCACAATTGTCTATTCTCACAATAATGAAGAAACTGAATATCTGAATTACATCAAATTTCTGCAATTCAAAAAAGTTTTGGCCCCGACTATCGAGCAATTTGAAGTTGAAGAACTGCAAGGAGTTTCAGGTCTTAGAGCCATTAGGGTAAAAATAATCAATGAAAACAAAGAACAAAACCATAAAAATTATTCCTATCAAGATTTACTGGACGAATTAAATTAGACCTAAACCATTCTAAAAGCGATTACAAAAGCGATTACAGACATTATTATTCCAATCATAAATAAATTATAGGCAATTCGTAAAAGTCGGTATTTTTTCTCGAGAACTATTCCCAGAAAATACAAATCTTTAACCATCGAATTATAAAGATACGTTTTGTCTTTCATCATTTCATTCATAGCCCATTGGTACTCATCCAAAGGCATTTTGTAGAAATTCCCAAAGAAAAGCAAATTCACTTTTTTATCTTCGATATCTTGTCTGGAAAAAACGCCTTTGGTAACTTTTGGACGTGTCGAAAGTATGGCAAAAATGATGGTTATTACACTGGAAAGCAACATTATAAAAGTGGGAATCATAAGATGTGAGTTTCTCGGACTATCCAATTTTGGAATTAAAGTAGAAAGTGCAATCGAAATAATAATCGCATTTACTGAAAGTAAAATATTGGCTTTACTGTCGGCAATACCGCTTAAACTGGTGTGATTATTTAACGTTACCCTAAATAAAGTATCTATGGCTCTATCCGGTTTGTCTTCTTTTTTTGCTTTTTTAGTTTCTTTTTCTAAATCCTTATCTGCTTTCAATTCCATTTCTTTTATTTTTTCCTGAAGATATTTTATATTTTTTTTCTTTAATGGTTCCCAATTTTTTAAAGCATAGTCCGTGTAAAAACGATGTCGGTGCGTCAAAAAATCTAGATTTTCCTTAACCCAATCACTATCAGTAAAGCATTTTTTCTCTACTTGTTGCCATTCGGTGCGCAAAGCACCGCAAGTTAACACATAGGCATCACTGGAAAGATGTATAAAATCAGCATCTTTTATGATTTTTTCAAAAAGGGTTTTCGGCTCATAATTATAGGTTGTTGCTTTTATTAAACTGGCAACTTTCTCCATAAAATCTTCTGATTTTCCTTTTTCTTTCAAAAAACGATTAGCGATTACAACACTTGCCTCTTCATGATTTGTGCAACCACTTATGTATCCCGTATCATGAAACCATGCTGCAACCAGCAACATTTCTTTATCAGAAGCATTTAGATTTTCACTGGCCGCCAGTTTTTCAACTGCGGTAACAACATCATGGGTGTGATTAAAATTATGATAGGTATATGAATCAGAAAGTTTATCTTTGAGTAATTTACTAACAAAATCTTCGGCCTGCTCTATAAGATTCATAAACAAATTTTTATACTACTAAATTATGAAATTGTTTCCGGATAATTGTTTTATTAATTCGAATAAAATAGCTGCTTTATTGCTTTTAAATGTGCTTGTTTTCCAATCATGTGCAACACATCAGGCACAATTTGGAAAAAACATCAACAATCCGATATCACAAAACGCAAGCGATACTACAAAAATTGCCCATACCTTTTATTTAATTGGGGACGCCGGAAATGCAGAAGAGCAAAACGCGCAACAAATCCTTGGATTATTGGAAGACCAATTAAAAAAAGCGGATGAAAACACAACTCTTTTATTTCTTGGCGATAATATTTACCCTAAAGGTTTCCCTGACACCAGTAACCGCAATGAACAAGCCTTAGCAGAAACCAAACTGACCAACCAGCTAAAATTATCAAAAGACTTCAAAGGAAAAACCATCTTTATTCCGGGGAATCATGACTGGTACAGCGGTATTAAAGGCTTAGAACGACAAGCTAAATTTGTAACCGATTTTCTTCAAGACAAAAAATCGTTTTTACCCAGAAAGGGTTGTGCTATTGACGATTTAAAAATAAATGATAACCTAACTCTTATTACTATTGACAGTCAGTGGTTTTTGGAAGACTGGGATAAAAATCCAACCATAAATGATAACTGTGATATCAAAACGAGAGAAGCATTTTTGGATGAATTAGAAAGTATCCTCAATAAAAATCAGGATAAAACAGTTATTTTGGCCATGCACCATCCAATAATGAGTAATGGAACGCATGGTGGCCAATTTGCATTTGAAAAAGAACTGTATCCTTTGGAGGAAAAAATTCCACTTCCTATCATTGGTTCTTTGATTAATCTAATCCGAAAAACATCTGGAATAAGCCCACAAGACATTCAAAACAAACAATATACTTTTTTTGCAAAACGGCTAAAAACATTACTGCAAAGTCAGGATAATGTCATTGTAGTTTCCGGTCACGACCATAATTTACAATACATTCAAAAAGACAACATCAAGCAAATCATCAGTGGATCCGGATCAAAATCAGAAGCCGCAAAAGCAGTTTTCCCTAATGATTTTTCTTATGGAGAAAATGGTTTTGCTGCATTATCTGTTTATGAAAATGGAGGAGTAAAAATTGCTTTTTATGGCAATGAAAACAATTCAGCCAAATTACTTTTTGACCAGGCAGTATTCGTTGCGAAGGACAATTACAGCACAGCTGATTTTCCGAAATCATTTGATAAAACGAAAACCACAGCTATTTATTCAGAAACACAAACTCAAAAAACAGGGTTTCACCGATTTCTTTTTGGAAAACATTATAGAAAATATTACAGTTTACCAATAGAAGTGCCAATAACAACTATTGATACTCTTTTTGGTGGACTGAAGCCGAAACGTGCCGGTGGTGGACATCAATCTCGATCGCTGCAACTCATTGATAAAGACGGAAAAGAATATGTAATGCGTGCCTTAGAAAAAAGTGCCACTCGTTTTTTGCAAGCGGTTGCTTTCAAAGATCAATTTGTCGAAAATGACTTTGAAGATACCTATGCAGAAAATTTCCTATTTGATTTTTATACCACTGCTCATCCTTACACACCATTTGCCGTTGGAAATTTAGCCGATAAAATTGGGGTTGCACACACAAATCCTGAATTGTATTATATTCCAAAACACAAAGCTTTAAAAGGATTCAATACCGATTTTGGAGATGAATTGTATATGGTGGAAGAACGACCGACCGACAGTCAAATCAATGTAAAAAGTTTTGCCCAACCTACCGCTATTATTGGCACCGACGATTTATTAAAGAATCTTCACAAAGATGAAAAGTATTCCGTCGATGAAAATGCCTATATCAGAGCCCGATTATTTGACATGCTTATTGGCGATTGGGACAGACATGAGGATCAGTGGCGTTGGGGTGAATATAAAGTTGGTGCTAAAATAGTGTACAAACCAATTCCCCGCGACAGAGATCAGGCATTCTCAAAATTTGACGGCACATTATTGTCTCTTTTGATGAATATGCCTGCCCTGCGACACATGCAAACTTTCGACGAGGAAATTAAAAACGTAAAATGGCTCAATCGTGAACCTTACCCTTTAGATCTTGCTTTTCTAAAAACTGCTTCTGAAGATGAATGGTTAGCACAAGCAAAATACATACAGGAAAACCTTTCGGATACTGATATAGACAATGCGTTTCTTAATTTACCAAAAGAAATTCAAGATGAAACAATCGAAAGCATCAAATATAAATTGAAAGCCCGAAAAACCCAATTGCAGCGCTATGCCTTTGAATATTATAACGTATTACAAAAAACAGTTCTGATTGTTGGTACCGATAAAAAAGATAAATTCATAATCCACCATAAAGCAAAAAACCAACTCACTATTGACGTCTATCGTTTAAAAAAGGAAGGGGACGAATTATTATATGCAAAAGATTTTACGGCTGAGAAAACCAAAAATATTTGGATTTACGGTTTGGATGATGAAGATGTTTTTGAGGTGAAAGGAAAATCAAAATCATCAATAAATATTCGATTAATTGGAGGACAAAACAACGATTCCTATATCGTGGAAAACGGAGAAAGAACCACAATTTTTGATTTTAAGTCAAAAGAAAACACCTATATATTAGATTCTAAGGCCAAAACGGTCCTGACAGACGAATATGAAACCAATCTTTATGATTATACGAAACCCAAATACAATGCTTTTGCTGGCTTACCTTTTGGTGGTTACAATCCGGATGACGGTGTAAAACTGGGTTTTATTGCTAATTATACCGTCAATAATTTTAAGCAAAATCCGTATACACAAAAGCACATCTTAAAAGCAAATTACTTTTTTGCAACAAACGGATATGAACTTACCTATAATGCTCTTTTTCCAAAAGCTCTAGGCAAATGGGACTTTGATTGGGAAGCCCGTTTTACGAGTCCTAACTTTACTATTAATTATTTTGGTCCGGGTAATGAAACCGTAAACAATGACGAAATTTATGGAATGGATTACAATCGGGTGCGTATTCGAATGCTGAAACTTATGCCGTCCATTAAAAAAGTAGGCTTGTATGGCAGTAGCTTCCATATACAAACAACCTTTGAAAAAATTAGAGTCGAAAATACAGTCGATCGATTTATAAGTACTCCCGGAGTTGTAAATCCAGCTGTTTTTGAAAACCAACAATTTGCTGGAGCAATAGTGAAATACAGTTTTGAGAATTACGATATCCCGGCATTACCAACTATGGGAATGGGGTTTTCAATAGCGGGAAGTTGGAAAATGAACCTCGATGACACCAAAAGAAATTTTCCGGAATTAGAAAGCAAACTTAATTTCAACCATAAAATCGATGCGAATGGCAAAGTAGTTTTGGCTACCATTTTGAAATCAAAAATACTGTTCAATGACAATTACGAATTTTATCAGGGAGCGACTTTAGGCGGTGATTATGATTTGAGAGGATTTAGAAACGAACGTTTTTTAGGGAAACAATCTTTTTATCAAAGTAGTGATCTCCGTTGGAATATAGGAAAAATCAAAAAAAGTATTATCCCTATGTCTTACGGCATTTTAGGAGGATTTGATTACGGCCGGGTTTGGGAAAAAGATGAAGATTCAAGCAAATGGCATCAATCCTTCGGTGGCGGATTATGGCTCAACGGACTCAATGTGATAACAGCCCGAATCACCTGTTTTAAAAGCATGGAAGAGGAAAAAGCCAGAATTTCTTTTGGTTTAGGGTTTGGATTTTAGTTTTTCAATACTAACATTATACACATTCCCTCCTATTTTTTTAGTTCTTTCATCGGCGATAATCAAAAGGTCATTATCTTTAAAACAAACCGCTTCCTTTTGTGAAAAATGATTCAAATTGAGATTGGTTCTTTTTCCTTTCAGAAAATTATCTCCTTGAAAAGCATCAAATTCAACAACTTTATCATGACAAAGAATAACCACTTTGGAGCCATCCGGACTTATGGCAGCACTCGTAATGGCGCAGTGATTGTAATTATCGCAGGTCTGGAATTCCCCAACTAACTGTGCTTGATGAAAACCTCCGGAATTGGGAACTTTATATAAAAAGGCGGTTCCATCAAATCCTTTACTTCTGTTTTTGGTAAACAAATAAAAATTATTTCTGAATTCAAAAAAGCCTTCAACATCGTAGAATAATTCGGACTTCGAAGGAGGAAACTCTTTTTGTTCCGGATAAGCAAATGAAATTTTATAGGCAGGCAAAGCACTTTCCTTGTCTAAGGAATTCTTATCTATTTTATAAATACACAAATCTTTTCTGGTATTATCATTGTTGCCAAAATCACCAATATACAAATTACCTTCTTTGTCTTTTGTGATATCTTCCCAATCGATGTTTTCTGTATTTTCGATGGTTACCGTTTTTTCGATTGTGCCATTTTCAAAATTCAATCCATAGATGGCATTCTCATTACCGCTGTCTTCCAGTGTCCAAAGCAAATTATTTTCTTGCAGATAAATGATTCCCGAAGTTTCTTTTAACTTTTTAGGCAAAGAGTAAAGCGTATTCAATGAATCGGATTTTTGTTGACAGGCCAATAAAATAAATACGGCCAACAATGAAATATAGTTTCTCATATAATGATAAAATAAAGCGTGTAATTTTTTTAGTAAAAACAGATTCTTTGACAGCTAAAAACTAATTTTCAACCTATTAAAATCTACATTTTATTATCGAATACATTCGTGTTTTTGAAATTTCTGGTAATAAACTCAAAGGCAGCACTCATGATATGTCCCATAGATTTTGCTCTTTTAAAATTCAAATCATTCGTATAACGATAGAGTTCCAATTTCAATTGCTCTAAATGTTCATCAGTAGAAATAACATCATTACCCATGATTTTCATCAATCGTTTAATCCTACTTTCTGCCGAAATGATTCTTTTGGCAAGTACCGATCTTTCTTCATCTTTATACTGTTCAATGGAACTGTTTTGAAGTTTTTCTTTCACCAATTTTACCATTGGATAATTTTCTTTAAAAAACTGTGGTCGGTATACTTTAAAATTGCCCTCATAACATTGTTGATCAAAATCGATGGCCCGAATTCGATACACTACCTGATCAAAATCATGAATAGGAACAATTACATAATTATAGGCCCGCATATCCCCTAATAAGCGAATCATGCTTCTCTCATTAAACTTTACAAATTCCTTTGCTATTTGTGCTTTTTCGGTTTCGCTACAATCTTTCAAAAATTCCTTTATAAACACATCCCCTGCAATTCCCATAATATGTTCTTCGATCAGCGTATCTTCATACACCAAAAAATTTATTTTATCGGGGGAAAGAATATGCTCTAATTCTAATCCGTAAACTCTTGAAGCATCTGCTTTTTTGACATAAAAATGCGTGTAATTATCATTCAGAATATTTCTAACTTTTATTCTAAAAGGCTTTGAATTTCCGAAAGTACAGTAGTCAATTGAATCTACATTTAAAAATTTTATAATTCCAAGATTACCATCAGAATGCAGCAAGGAATATATTTTTTTTAAAGTCAAATCAATCTCTTCTCTTTCAAATTCATTATAATATACCCGAATCCATAATGTATCCTGCTCATTTTTATCATAAACATTGATAGAACCCGAAAAGCGCAACAAATCATCATAAGAAATAGGAACTTTTGAAATACGGTCATATCGTTCCAAATAATCTAAAAGAAAATGATTAATTGGATAGGTAGGTTTCTTGAAAACCATTAAAGGCTCACTCATTAGGCTAATATTTAATGCAAATTTACATTAAATAATAACTGGATTATTCCCTTTTTTCAAACTACTTAATGCTTTTAACAACAATTTACACTATCTGCGAAACATTCTTGGAGTCAATGGAACCACATCTTAGATAGCTCAATTTTGAAATGCAAAATTCCTGACAATAAAATACATCCGCTGTAAAACGAAACAAATACATTTTTAATAATAAAAAAATTTAAATGAGACATTTTTCCTATTTTTGGCTAGCCCAAATCTTTTAAATTTCTTTTAAAACCTACTATGATTAATCATCTTGAATTGTATTTCAAAGCCGCTCAATCAGCAAAAATTGGAATATGGGAAATAAACTTAGTTAACCATGTCCTTTATTGGGATACGGTGACAAAATATATTCATGAAGTTTCCGATGATTATATTCCTACTATAGAAAATTCCTTTACCTTTTATTCAGAAAACGAAAGAACCAGAGTCAAAAACACGCTCAATAAAGCCATAAATGAAGGAACTGTCTTTAATGAAAAGTTTCAAATCATTACGGCTAAAAATAATATAAAATATATCGAAAGTATCTGTCAGGTAGAATTAAAAGACGGAAAAACGTATCGGGTATTTGGTACCATTCAAGACATTACCAATGAACAAAATTTAATCAATGAGCTCCAACTAAATGTTGAAAAATTTTCTTCCATTTTTTCGGGTGCCAATGATGCTATTTTCATTATTGACTCTTCGAGTGGATGTATCACAGATTGTAATTCAATATCTTCAAAACTGACCGGTTATTCTCATTCAGAACTGATTGGCATGAACAAATTCGACTTATTTCCGGATGACCACAAAGATAAATTTAAATCTTTTCTGAATAAGGATGTGACAAATGACAATTATATAGCTGATGAAATTGTCATAAAAACTAAATTCGGTACCAAAGTCCCTGTAGAAATTGCTCATGGAAAAGAAATTCAGGTTAGTAATCAAACTTTTTTAGTCTGTTTTTTCAGAGATATTTCTGTTCGAAAAAATGCTGAAGAAAAAATGAATATGCTATCACTTGCGGCTTCCGAAACAACTGATACCATAATAATAGCAAATTCAGATTGCAAGGCTGTTTGGGCAAACAACGCTTATCTTGAACTCACAGGTTTGAGTTTGAATGAAATATTAGGAGAAAAACCCGGCTATTTATCGAAAGGGCCGGATACAAATCAGGATACAACTGATAAAATGCGTAAAGCCATTCAAAATAAAGAAAGTATCAAAGTTACCATTTTGAATTACAAAAAGAACAAGGAAAAATATTGGTTTGAACTGAATATCACTCCCATATTCGACAATCAAAATAATTTAATCAATTTTGTGGGTGTAGGTCGGGATATCACCATTAAAAAAGAAAAAGAATTACAGCTAAAAAAGCTATTGGATGTAACCAGTGATCAGAACAAAAAGCTTCTTAATTTTTCTCATATCGTTTCTCATAACATACGGTCACATGCCAGCAATTTATCAATGGTTCTAGACCTAATGGAGCAAACTGTCGACCCCGATGAAAAAATATCATATATCAGTTTGTTTAAAGAAGGAACTGAAAAACTTTCAGAAACGATAGAATATCTGAACGAGATCATCACAATTCAGAAAAATACAAATATTACAAAAACAAGGATTCGTTTGAAAGATGAAATCGAAAAAACGAAAAGAGCGCTGAGTTTAGTTATAAGAGAAAGTCAAATAAAGATTGTTCATTCTATACCAGACGATTTTACCGTACTTGCCATTCCTGCTTATTTAGATAGTATTCTGTTGAATTTATTTACTAATGCAATAAAATACAAATCCCCTGAACGACAAGCCGTTTTGGAAATTGATCATGAAACAGATGGAAACTATACTTTTATAAACTTCAAAGACAATGGTTTAGGAATTGATTTAGAGAAAAACGGACATAAAATTTTTGGAATGTATAAAACATTTCACGGAAATGAAGATGCTAAGGGAATTGGATTATTTATTACAAAAAATCAACTGAAGGCCATGGGCGGAAAAATTGATGTAGAAAGTAAGGTAGGCCGTGGCTCTACTTTTAAAGTCTTTTTAAATGAGAAATAAAATCGTTTATTTAATTGATGACGATAAATTATCAGTAAAATTAGTTAGTCTGCTTATTGCAAAAAATGAATCCTGTGAAGAAATTCATCCTTTTTTTAATGCTCGGTCTGCATTAGACGAACTGCAAAAAAATTGTGACAACAATTCAAAACTTCCTGATATAATTTTATTGGACCTGAATATGCCTGTAATGGATGGTTGGCAATTTTTGGATGAATTTGTTTTATTACCCATTAAAAAAGAAATTAATATTTTTATTGTCACATCATCTATTGATCCTGTTGATATAGAAATGGCAAAAATTTACAACACACTCAAAGGATATATCATGAAACCAATTACGTCAGAAAAATTAAAATTCATGGCCAGAAAAGAAAAAATCGAATAAAACAGTACTCATTTAAATGGCAACAGCATCTTCCATCAGACACAAAAATTCGTGTGTTTTGAGCTGTCAAACTATTAAATCTATTGATTGTCTTTTTAAAAAATTTAACTAACTTTATGCAAAAATCAAACGCTATGAAAAAAATACTTTTGTCCTTTGCGGTTATTGCAGCCGTTATCATCGGATGTAAAACAACTAATAAATCAAATGATTCAAAAAAATTAGATCTTGTTTTTGAACCAAAAAGCAACAGTACCGTTTCAGGAACTGCATCTTTTGAAGAAAAAAAGGGAAAAGTGGTTTTCACTGCTAAAATCTCTGGACTAAAACCGGGTATTCATGCTATCCATATTCACGAGAAATCAGATTGCTCTGCCCCTGATGGAACTTCTGCTGGAGGACATTGGAACCCAACTTTCAAAAACCACGGAAAATGGGGAGTTGGTGATTATCATAAAGGAGATATCGGAAATTTCACAGCTGATGAAAATGGAAACGGAACGATCACTTTAACTACTGACGAATGGTGTATTGGTTGCGGAGATCAAACAAAAGACATTCTTGGTAAAGGACTAATCGTACATCAAGGTGCTGATGATTTCACAACACAACCTACAGGAAATGCTGGTGCAAGAGTTGCCTGTTCAGCCATAATTAAGTAAATTTACTTTCAACTATAGAAAAAACGTCTAGCTTTTTGAACTAGACGTTTTTTTTTAATTTTAATTTAATATCAAAGCCATAAAAAAACATAGCTTTGTACTTTCAAATCAAAGCAATGATTAACCCGTCGACACCTGGTTGGATAGATAAATTTTTTTATAAACAAAGAATTTCAGAACAAACTGCTTCTGAAACAAATGACTCTTTTTATAATAAAGTAAGGGATACAGGCTTTATCTATGGACATATTATTTCATTTGAAACCCCAACAGAAATTCATTCAAAAGGTTGGTTTAAAGAAGAAATTTCCAAAGTAGCTTTATTAAATACCCTCTTTGGTGTTTTTGTTTTGACCAAAAAAGATAATGATTCTGAACATTTTATTTCCGAAGCTGTTCATTTTTATAATGAAATGAATCCACAGGGTTTTAACTTGTTCAAAAAAATACTGCCTAAAAATAACGCTTCCCTAGCATTAGAAAAAATAATTGACGAACGTGTCCAAACCAATGACAGTATCATCAGTAAAAACTTTTCACATTTGGTAACCAATGCGTTATTGTTTATGGATGTTATTGCTTTTCGTCAATATTTAATACATGGAGCTATTCCGGATAAGTATCTCAAAAAGTTAGAAGAAACTATTGTCAATATCGTGACATTAGCTCTAAAAATAAAGTCTAACAAAACCCAATATGATGATTTATTAATCAAACTTTTCGAAGCCTCCATACGATACAGTAAATTTTCAAAAAACTCAGTTCAATCCCAAAGTTTTGGGATAGAAAGTCTCCAATTGGACTATTTCACTAATGATCTGGAAAAAAAATATTTGATAGACATCGCCGGAATGGCCTTGTGGAGTGATGGTGTAATTGAGAATAATGAAGCCTATTTTTTACATCAATTAGCCGAAACACTAGGTATTACGGATGATTTTGTAGACCAAAGCATTCAAAGCACGAATGATTTTATTACAAAATACAAAAAAGAAATTCCTTATTTCAATTATTCAAATCCCGTTAAACATTTTTACGATCAAACTACTCAAAGCGTAGTGACGTTAATTTCGAGAAATAAAAACAGGTTAGTAAAAGAAATTGTTCAAAGTAAAGAGTTAATGCTCCTACTCGCCTATTCTACCAGAAGGGATTTAGATGAGAAAGAAAAGAAAAAAGTAAAGAAACAATTGTTGGATATCTGCAAAACGATTCCCTCACTGACCATATTTTTGCTGCCGGGCGGAAGTTTATTGCTACCTATATTGATTAAGTTTATACCTACTCTTCTTCCATCGGCATTTAATGAAAATCTTGAAAACGAGGATTAAACTTTTAATTTAAGAAATAAAAAAAACTGCCCGAAAGCAGTTTTTTTATTTTGTGAAATTTTACTTTTTTAAAATTTCAATTGATATACATCATCTAAATCACTGTTTGAACTGATATTGACATCCAAATCAGTTACAAATCCAGAATTTAATCCATATGCCCATCCGTGAAGAGTTAATTCTTGTCCATTTTTCCAAGCGGACTGAACTATTGAAGTCTTAGCCAAATCAAAAACCTGTTCTTTAACATTGATTTCCACAAAAGCATTGAAACGATCATTTTCATTTTCTATGGAATCCAAATAGGTTTGGTGCAGACGATACACATCTTTAATATGACGAATCCAGTTGTCGATAATCCCAATAGAATCATTTCCCATGGCAGCTTTTACACCTCCACAACCATAATGCCCGCAAACAAGTACGTGTTTCACCTTTAGAACGTTTACAGCATAATCCAGAACGCTTAGCATGTTCATATCTGAATGTACCACCATGTTAGCAATGTTTCTATGAACAAAAACTTCTCCTGGTTTAGCTCCAACAATTTCATTTGCAGGAACCCTGCTATCTGAACAACCAATCCATAATAAAGGTGGGGTTTGTCCTTTGGCTAAATCTTGAAAAAAATTGGGATCTTTCTCTAAAGATGTTTCAACCCATTTTTTGTTATTATCTAATATTTTTTTATAAAAATCGCTCATCTTAATTATTTTTTAACTTATGAAATTTTAATTTTAATTGTAAAGTAACTGATTTAAAATGTTTAAATATAATCTGTGGTATTTTTTATTCGGGGAAAACTTCACGTTTTGTTTCTTTTTTAACCATTACCCTTTTTGCAAAGTCATAATGATGTTCAATAGTAACATGATTTTGTGTTTCAACAGTGTTTTCTAATTCATAGGCCTTTTTAAAGCCCTTAAGTTTTATCTTTATATTCTGATCTTTAGCTCTTGTCGCTTTAAACTCGCGTATTAAATCCAAAATATCGTGTGCAATATAAACGGTGTCTGCAGCATTAATAATCACTCTAGAATTCTCAGGTATATCATTTAAGGTAGACTTAATTGCTGCTTTATTCAAGAAAGAAACTTCTTGTGCCAAATCAATATGAATCACATCTCCATCTTCATACTCTTCTTTTCTAAAGCTATATGCTCTTTTAAGATTCCCTCTCAGTACAAAAATAACACTGATAACAATTCCCAAAGCCACACCTTTTAATAAATCAGTGAATACAACCGCCAATAAAGTAGCAATAAAAGGAATGAATTGGTATTTTCCATTTTCCCAAAAATGCTTAAATGTAGCTGGTTTTGCCAATTTATAACCCACTAAGATTAAAATTGCAGCTAATGTTGCCAACGGTATTTTATTCAATATTAATGGAATAGTCAAAACACTCACCAATAACAAAACACCGTGAATAATAGCTGACATTTTAGATTTAGCACCTGCATTATTATTCGCTGAAGAACGAACTACAACTGAGGTCATTGGCAAACCACCTAAAAGTGAACTGACAATGTTTCCAATTCCCTGTGCCTTCAATTCCATATTCGTGTCTGTATAACGTTTATGAACGTCCATTCTATCAGAGGCTTCAATACATAACAAAGTCTCAATTGAGGCTACAATCGCAATCGTTAAACCGACAACCCAAACTTGAGGATTGGTTATACCAGAAAAATTTGGAGTCACAATAATTTGTTTGAATTCTTCTAATGTTGTTGGAACTGGTAAAGAAACCAAATGCTCCTTCATTATAGCCAATGAACTTCCGCTAGCTACAAAAATTTCATTCAAAATAACTCCCACAACAACGGCCACCAATGCACCAGGAATCAACTTTAATTTTTTCAAAAAAGGGACCTTATCCCAAGCAATCAAAATAATTACAGAAACAGCACTAATAATTATTGCTCCCAGTTGTACATAATCAAAAATACCCAACAAGGCAGTAAATGTATTACCCCCATCTGTCTGTGTAAAAGACTGATCACCCTCAAAATCACTATCATAACCAAAAGCGTGAGGCAGTTGTTTCAAGATAATTATAATTCCAATACCAGCCAACATTCCTTCAATAACGTTAGTTGGGAAATAATTGGAAATACTTCCCGCTTTTACAAATCCCAAAACCAATTGAATTAAACCTGCTATAAAAACTGCTGTTAAGAACACATCAAATGCTCCCAAATCAGTAATTGCCGTCAAAATAATTGCTGTTAAACCAGCTGCAGGACCCGAAACACTTATATGAGATTTACTCAAATATCCCACTACAATTCCACCAACAACCCCTGAAATAATCCCCGAGAACAGAGGGGCACCAGATGCCATTGCAATCCCTAAACACAAGGGTAGCGCCACCAAAAAAACCACTAAACCAGACGCAAAATCAGATTTAAGGTTAGCAAAAAGATTTATTTTTTTTGTCATAATACCGTACTAAAAATTGAACACATAGATTTTGTTCACATTGAGAAATGTGAAAAACTTAACTTCAAATTATTTGAAATTAATCTAGTATTAAACTTCGTCGGGTGGAGGTATAAATATAGAAGCCGCTATGTTATCGTGTTTTAATAAATTATCCGATAAAATAGTTTTTTTAGAAAATGCAACCGGACAAGCTATTTCACTTGTAGTATCAAAGTGTAAAAAAGCTTTGAATTGTTTGTGCACATTTTCTTCTTCGGCAACACTGTAAAATATAGAAGTATCGGCATTTTTCTCAATAACACAAACTATTGTCGGTGCCAAAAGAAAAATCATGAAAATAATTAAAAATATTTTTGCCGTAAATTTCATAAGGCCAAAAGTAGAATTTAGTTTATTAAAAATCGAGGCTTTCTTTTAATTTTAAAAAAAAATTAACATTCAAGGAAAAGTCAGTTTCAACTCACTTCATCCGGCTATATCAATAATTTTAAAGGCTTTCTTCCAACCATGCCTGCATCATCCAAATCGTTTTTTCCTGCTCAGCAATAAAATCACTCATCATCGAATTAGTTCCTTCATCATTAATTTCTGACGATTTAATAAGTATTTCCCGTTCGATTTTCAACAAATGAGATAACGAATTTACGATGAGATGAATTGCTTTTTCATCGTTTGAAATGTTTTTTCCAACGGTCAATTGATTGAATTGAATATAATCTTCAAAAGTATGCAATGGCCTTCCGCCAAGAGTAAGTACACGTTCTGCAATCAGGTCTATTTTTAATTGGGAGTCATTGTACAATTCTTCAAATTTAACATGCAAGTCAAAAAAACGCTTCCCTCTAATATTCCAATGTATTCCTCTCAAACTCTGGTAATACACTTGAAAATTAGAAAGCAAAACATTTAATTCCACTATAATTAATTCAGATTCTCTTACTGGTAATCCTAAAATATTAGTTTTCATATTTTTTATTTTCAACAAATTTAGATAAGAAAACAAAAAACAGACTATAAATTAAATTGATTGTTTTTATATTTGCATCAGAAATTATTATAAAATGACAATTACTCAATTAAAATATGTCTTGGCGGTAGCCGAACATAAAAATTTTACTCTTGCTGCTGAAAAATGTTTTGTAACGCAACCGACATTAAGCATGCAAATTCAAAAAATAGAAGACGAGTTAAGTATTCAGATATTTGATCGAACAAAAAAACCAATTCAACTTACTGATATTGGTCAAAAAATTGTCAATCAAGCCAAAAATATTGTTAATGAAGCAGATCGAATTCAAGATATTGTAGAGCAACAAAAAGGATTTATAGGTGGCGAATTCCGATTAGGAATAATCCCTACGATCATGCCTACTTTGTTGCCTATGTTTTTGAATAATTTCATAAAAAAATACCCAAAAGTAAAACTTATCATTGAAGAGTTAAATACTGAAGAAATCATTACAAAACTCAACAACGGCCATTTGGATGCTGCGATTGCGGCAACTCCGTTAGAAGAAGAAAAAATCAAGGAAATCGTTTTGTACTTTGAACCATTTGTGGCTTATATCCCGGAAACTCACAGAAATTTTCAAAAAGAAGAAATAGAAGTCTCTGATTTAAATCTTGATGAAATACTTTTGTTGCAAGATGGGCATTGTTTCCGCGAAGGAATATTGAATTTATGCAAAAATGAAAGCAGGAATGAAGCCAATCATTTTCAGATAAAAAGCGGAAGTTTTGAAACTTTAATAAAATTAGCAGATGAAGGTTTGGGCACTACACTTTTACCTTATTTGCACACCTTAGACTTAAAAGAATCTGACAAAGTAAAACTTCGTCATTTCAAAGAACCAAAACCTGCTAGAGAAGTCAGTTTGATTTTTCCAAAAAGCGAATTAAAAATCCAAATCATTGATGCATTAAGAAGCACAATTGCCGGTGTAATAAAAGGCGCTATTGTCTTTCAGAATGTACAAATTATAAGCCCGCTTCAAAAGAAATAAAAAAAGGAACCATTTGGTTCCTTTTTTTATTATCCTTATTGATTTACAATAATCAAACATTGTTTCAATTCTGGCTTTTCAATCGTAAAATTTAATAACCATTCTCGTAATTGCTCCATTTCGTATGGTAACAGTGTTTTGATGGCTTTTTCTAACTCTTTACAAAAAAGTATAGGATCAAAACTTACTCTTTCTAGAATTGATTTAGTGTAATCAAACATTATTTTAGACATAATAAATTAAGATTTTGGGGTTAGATCTTGATTTTAACGTTATGTAAAAATACATTATTTATATGTATCACCTATTTATTTAACGTATTTTTTTGCTTTTTATTTAATGAAGAAAGAAAAAAATTTAAATCTTACTGGCACGGAACATTTCTCTTTTTCCGGGTGGTCCTTGTAGTTTTTCAACTGTAAATCCCACTTCAATCATACTTCTTTTTACTACGCCACGTGCTGCATAAGTAACCAGTTTTCCTTTTGGTTTAAGAGCATCATACATTTTTTTAAAAATTGCTGTACTCCACAATTCCGGTTGCACCCTATAACCAAAGGCATCAAAATAAATAAGGTCAAATTTTTCTAAATCATCAATTTCATCAAACAACTGCTTTCTTTTAGTCAAATAAAAATCATCTCTTAAGACTATTTTTTCATTCCAATTACTTTCATGCATTTTTTCAAAAACTGCACTTTCATTATCAGCATCCAATTCCGTAACATAATTCATGGAAAGAACCTCATCTGGAGAAACGGGATACCCTTCCACTCCAACATAATCAATAGCTTGATGCAGTTTTTTCGATTCTAAAAAAGTAATAAATGCATTCAATCCGGTACCAAATCCTATTTCCAAAATAGAAACCGACTTGCCCTCGAATAATGAAAGACCATTTTTTATAAAAACATGTTGAGCTTCCTGAATCGCACCGTGTTTCGAATGATAACATTCGTCCCATTCCTGTAAGTGAATTGTTGTCGACCCGTCAAGCGTGCGAATAATTTCTCTTTTCAAAGTTATATTTTGAGGTTAATCATTGTATTAACACTATTTTGCCAGGTCAAATTTAGTCAAAACAAAAAACGTTTCATTCTAAAAACCCCATATATTTTTAAGTATTTCATATAATTTGACTATAATTTACTAGATTTTTTAAAATATAAATAAATCACAGTTAAATGCCATAATTAATAGTATTTTATCAAGGAATTTGTTGATTTTTACTTAATTTTGCAATCATTAATTTTATCATTCATAACAAATCAATGTTTATAAGCAATTGCTTTAAACTTGAAATACAATAAAAAATAATTCTTTATCATGAGTACAACTCAAACTAACAAAATTGAAATAATAAAAGCTCCTACTTCAAAAATAAATGGGGTAGATTTTGGAAACTTAAGCTTTGGTTCTGTTTTTACAGATCATTTATTCGAGTGTGATTTTAAAAATGGTGAGTGGCAAAAACCGGTCATTAAGCCGTATGCTCCCTTTTTAGTAGATCCTTCTACAAGAGTTTTTCATTATGGTCAAGCCATTTTTGAAGGAATGAAAGCATACAAAGATGACAAAGATGATATTTGGCTTTTCAGACCTGATGAAAATTACAAACGTTTTAATAAATCTGCTGTAAGAATGGCTATGCCAGAAGTACCGGAAGAAATATTTATGAACGGTCTGAATCAATTATTAAAATTAGATGAAGCTTGGGTAAAAAAAGGGAAAGGAAATGCCATGTATATCAGACCGTTTATGATTGCGACCGGTACTGGAGTAATTGCGAACCCTTCAGATGAATATAAATTCATGATTATTTTATCTCCTGTTACATCTTATTATTCAGGTGATGTAAAGGTCCTTATTGCTGAGCATTTTAGTAGAGCTGCAAATGGTGGAATCGGAGCTGCTAAAGCTGCCGGAAATTATGCAGCACAGTTTTATCCAACGAACTTGGCTAACAAAGAAGGTTTCCAACAAGTAATTTGGACTGATGATGCAACACATACCAAATTGGAAGAAGCAGGTACAATGAATGTATTCTTTAGAATCAATGATACTTTACTTACCGCCCCTACAAGCGAAAGAATACTTGATGGTGTTACCAGAAAAACACTAATCGATTTAGCTAAAAGTGAAGGTATAAATGTAGAAATTCGTCCTGTTCTAGTATCTGAACTAGTTGAAGCATCTAAAAATGGAAGCTTGAAAGAAATTTTTGGAGCAGGAACCGCAGCTGTAGTTAGCCCAATTTCCGGATTTTCATATAAAGATGTTTACTATGAATTACCGAAAGTTGAAAACTCAGTTGCTATCCAACTGAAAGAAAAACTGACTAATATTCAAAATAAGCTGGCAGAAGATACTTTTGGATGGACAGTTAAAATATAACATTACCTAATAGTGTATTAAAAAGCGATTTTCAATTGAAAATCGCTTTTTTTATGCCTTATTTTAAACTGTATGAAAACCTTATTATTCAACATCAAGGATTTTGGAAAAATCAGGTTTAAAATAATTAGGACCTTTCATAACTTTTCCGTCTTCGCGATAAATTGGATTTCCGTCCTGACCCAATTTACTCATATTACTTCGCTGAATTTCGTCAAAAACTTCCTCAATTTTATGTTGCAATCCGTGTTCAATGATTGTTCCGCAAAGAATATACATCATATCTCCCAACGCGTCCGCTATTTCTACTAAATCATTATTCTGAACAGCTTCAAGGTATTCTTCGTTCTCTTCTTTCATCAAATGATAACGAAGTGTATTTTTACTTTCACCCAAATCGGCTCTTGGAGTTTCACTATGTCCTATTCTAAATGCAGTGTGAAATTCCTTAACGGCATTAATTTGTTTTTGCATATTTTTATTTGATTAAATGAAGCGGAAAATTAGTAACTATTCCTGAACAATTAACTAAATTTGTCGCAAATAATTTAAACTATGTTTAGTCAAGGACAATTAATTTTTGCTGGCTGTTTCTTTGTTGCTTTTGTTATTGCAATGATTTTTGCCTACCGAAAAGATGCAACGCTTCATCAATTTTTTTACAAAGGAAACTATAAGATTCTAATCGGTTTTGGAATATTTATCGCTATTTTATTCCTGATAAAAATATTTTTCAAACGTTAGTTTTTCTTTTTCAAATAAAAAATGCCCACAATACAGCGGGCATTTTTCTTTATAATAAACTGTTGTAATTAATTTTCTAAAGGCAAAAACCCAAAGTTTTTGGAATAATTCAACATTTGTTCCTCAAAAGATTTAGGCTGCTGTACCTCAATAGACATAATATTTCCTTTATTGTCCAATTTAGGAACCAAAACAGGGTTTACAAAACCGCTGTAAGCCGCCGAATCAAATTGTTTGTTACGTTCTAATACCTCAGCGTGTAATTTTTGATCTACTTTTACACCATAATCTTCCACTAATGCTTTTCCTGCATTATAATCCCCTTCAGATTTTATACGTTGTACTTCACGCAATAATTGCCCGAATAAATCATGCAATTTGTCATAATCCGTAATATTAAAATATGTTTTACCATCACGGCTTATTTTCTCAATTACGTTTTCACTTTTTCCCTTTTCAAAAACCCAAGCACTCACCCATTGGCGATTTCTCATGTGTGCTTCTTCAATATTCGCACCTAATTCCAAACGGACTAATTGCGTCATTAATCCATTGCGGATGTAACTGTCATAAGACTCCGTTCCTAATTTCTTCCAATCATCAACCAAACCTAATTCTTGTAATTTTGGATTGTACAAATAGTATAAACCAACCAAGTCTGCTCTTCCTTCCTCAAGTGTGGAGGCATAACTTTTTAATGATTCTTTTGGAGTACCTACCCCTTGATTTATTTGACCAGATGCATGACCAACCACTTCATGTAAAGCAGTGTGCAATTTATCTCCCAATTCACCGTATTTTTCTGACAAGGCAATCTCTTCCTCATCGTTTGCAAATTCCTTTAATTTCCCTTTTCCTCCAGAATTAGCATAAGAATCTATTATATTCCCCAAAGAAACTGATTTAGAACCATGTTCTGCCCGAATCCAATCTGCATTTGGAAGATTCACACCGATAGGGGTACTTGGTGAAGAATCACCAGCTTCTCCTGCAACAACAACTGTTTTATAAGATACTCCCACAACATTTTTCTTTTTATGTTCTGGCATCAAAGGAGAATTATCTTCAAACCATTGTGCGTTTTTAGACACAACTTCCATTTTGGCAGACATATCAAAATCTTTAATTTGCACCACAGCTTCATAAGAGCCACGATACCCTAAAGGATCATTATATACTTCGATAAAACTGTTTATATAATCAATATTTCCTTCTGTTGCTTGTAACCAGGCAATATTATAATCATCCCAGGTTTGCAAACTTCCAGTTTTGTAATAACTGATAAGTAATCCCAATGCGTCGCCTTGTTTTGGGTTTTCAGCTACACTTTTCGCTTTTTTTAACCAAAAAATAATTTTATCAATCGCAGCCCCGTACATACCTTTGCTTTTCCAAACTTTTTCTTCCAATTTCCCTTTTGAATTGCGAACCAATTTAGAATTCAAACCATAAGAATAAGGTTTCTGTGGATCTGGACTTGATTTTTTAGAATAAAAAGCTTCTACTTCCTTTGCTGAAATCCCTTTGTCATAAAAATTTATTGCCGAACCCTCTAATAAACCTTTTGATTCATCCAAATTTACTTTTTTAGAATCAACATCATTAAATAGTATAGCTGAAATTGTCGGTGACAAATTTGTCTTTGTTTCTTTTAACAAGCTTTTGAAATACGCTTCTGTAAAAGCCGGCTTAATTTTATCACTGGAATAATGGTGGTGAATTCCGTTAGAAAACCAAACTCTTTTTAGATAGATTTCAAAATTTTTCCAATCTGAAGTCGTTTTATCCCCCGAATAATTTTGATAAATATGTTCTAATGCTTTCCTGATTTTCAGATTGTGCTTATAATTTTGGTCCCACATAATATCGCGACCACATGTTCCTGCCTGTGTAAGATAATAAACCAGTGCCTGTTCTTTAAGCGTAAGATTTTCCCAACCAGGAATTTGATAACGCAACACTTTAATGTCTGCAAATTGCTCAACAACGTAATCAAATGGAGCTTCTTGAGCAGTCTTTTTCTCTTGTGCATTACAAATAAATGAAACTGCAACAGTCATAAAAATCCCAGCAATTTTAAATAATTTCATCATTAACGATCTTTAAATGTTTAATATCCAACAAATATACATGATTTTAAAACAAAATATAACAATAATACGTTCGGTTGCCCGATAAAAAATTTACAAGCCTTTGATTTAAAATTCCTTACTTCTAAATCCCAATTTTTCAATTTCTAAATTTAGTTTTAGAAAAAAGGTTCAAAAAGTATGATTTTTTTTAATTTTTTAATACTTACTATAGCATATTAATAAAATTTTTAACTTTACAAAACAAAACATCACCCCAATCATGAGAATTTTAAAATATTTATTTCTTTTACTTATACTTAGTCTAGTTTCATTATCTGTTTTTGTGGCAACTCAAAAAGGGAATTTCAGTGTGGAAAGAAGCGAAGTAATCAATTCGCCTCGATCAGCAGTGTATAACTATGTGAATGATTATAGAAATTGGGAAGATTTTAGCACGTGGATTAATAATGATTCAGAAATGAAAATCACTTATTCGCAAAAGACAATCGGTGTAGGAAGTGCCTTTTCTTGGGAAGGTAAAGACGGTAATGGTAATATGAAAACTCTCTTCGTAAAAGAAAATGACAGTATAGCCCAAAAAATGGACTATGATGGGACTTCTTCAGATGTTTATTGGACTTTTAAAGACACATTAGGTGGAACAAAGGTTACTTGGAAAACGACGGGAAAAATGAGTTTTGTATTTAAAATTTACACAGCACTTAACGGGGGGGCGGATAAGGTAATAGGAAGAATATATGAAAAAAGCCTAACTAATTTAGACAAACGTTTGGATTATGAAATTAAGACTTATGCCGTAAAAGTAAATGGTCTGGTAAAAAAATTGGAAACTTTTTATTTAAAGCAAACATTCACCAGTAAAATTTCAGATGTCACCAAAAATACTAGAGTTGTATTTCCTAAAATTATTGAGTTTTGTACCCAAAACAATATAGAACTTAACGGAAAACCATTTGTAATCTACCATACCTATGATTTGGTAAAAGGATTAACAAAACTGTCATTTTGTGTACCTATTAAACAAGGGATTTTCACCAGCGAAGGAAGCGATATTTTATCTGGTAAGCTAAATTCCTTTGTGGCGGTAAAAACAACTTTGAAAGGTGATTATTCACATAATAAAAAGGCATTAGATAAAGCAACTGAATATTTCAAAACAAACCATCTGGTTGCTGATCCGTCCTTTTCACATCTTGAAATATACACTATTGGTAAATCAGAGGTAAAAAACCCTTCAAAATGGACTACCGAAATTTACTTTCCAATAAAACCAAAAGTAATCGCTTCAAAACCAAGAGTAATCACTTCTAAAACAGAAGTTATAGAAACTCCGAAAATTGAAGAAGAGGTTCCTTCCGAATTTTAATATTTTTTCAATAATAATTTTAAACCTTTTTGATAAATTCCGTTCTAACTACACAAATAAAAGCTTTGCAAGAAGAAAAGGAATTTATACAAGAGCTATTGAACCCTAAAACGCAAAATGAAGCGTTTCAAAAACTCTTGTTCACCTATCAAAAGCCTTTATATAATCACATTCGGAATATTGTTTTGAATCACGATGATACGGATGATGTTTTACAAAATACATTTATAAAAGTATTTCAATATTTAAAAAATTTTAAAGGAGAAAGCAAACTTTTTTCATGGATGTATCGCATCGCTACCAATGAAGCAATCACTTTTATAAATCAAAAGGCAAAATTAAACGGTATTACTTCGGAAGCATTACAGAACAAGACCATTGATAATTTGAAAGCTGACGTTTTTTTTGACGGAAATGAAATTCAGATAAAACTACAAAAAGCCATTGCAACTCTACCTGAAAAACAACAATTGGTTTTTAAAATGAAATATTTTGAAGAACTCAAATACGAAGAAATATCAGAAATATTAGGAACATCTGTCGGTGCTTTGAAAGCTTCTTATCATCATGCCGTAAAAAAAATTGAATCCTTTGTAACAACTGCTTAAACCTTTTTTGTTTAATGAAGTCTAATGAACAATTATGAAAACATTTAAATTAGAAGACGAACCAAAAATTGAATCTGGATTTAAAACTCCAGAAAATTACTTTGAAAATTTTTCAGCTAAAATAATGCAACAATTACCTGAAAATGAAGCTAAAGTAATTTCACTTTTTCAAAAAAGAAAAATAATCCTTATGGCTGTAGCTGCAATTTTAGTTGTAGCAATGATGATTCCCATTTACACTCTCTTTTCAACAAACTCAAAAGAACTGGACGAAAGCACTTTAGAGAATTATATAACCTATCAATCCAGCATGAATCAATATGATTTAATAAGCGAATTGGAAGCTGAAGACATTAACAGAATCAAAACTACAATCCCTTTGGAAGATGAAACCATTGAAGATATATTGACAACAAATTCAGATACGGAGCGTCTTATTCTTGAATAATATCTAATTTATAAATTGAAACTGAACACAAAAAAGAGAACAATGAAACTAAAAAAAATATTCCCAATACTACTGTTTCTCGTTTCTTTTAGTTTTTACGCCCAAGGCGAAGGAATGAAAGAAAAAAAAGAACAAATTAAAGCTCTAAAAGTAGCTTTCCTAACGACAGAACTTAATTTAACGGCTAGTGAATCTGAAAAATTCTGGCCGGTCTATAACACTTTTGATGACAAACAATTTGAATTGAGACATCAAAAAATGAAAGCCTTTATGAGGAGAATGAATGATGAATCAATTGAAAAAATGACCGAAAAAGAAGCCATTGCTTTTTTAAATCAAATTGAAAGTACAGAAGAAGAATTATTTTTGTTGCGAAAAAAATTCATAATCACATTAAAAAAGATTCTGCCAGCTACAAAAATTATACAATTAAAGAAATCTGAGGAGGATTTCAATAGAAAATTACTGCATCAATATAGAGACAGAGGCTCCAGAAAACAATAAAATACTTTTTTCATCATTTGGATATCTAACCCTAAATAATGAGTTATCATTATTTAGGGTTTTTATTTTTTAAAATGGATACGAATCATTTTATTTCTTCCTGCGGCAACTGCAGTATTATTATCAATAAAACGAATCGTATAAAGATTCGGGTCAGCCAATAATTGTTTCCATAAATTACCTCCATCTGAAGAATAATACAATCCGGAAGCCCCTACCGTGACTAATCCCTTTCCATAACTATTAGGAACGTATTGCACACAGGAAGTGTAACCAAATCCTTGATTTTGGGCAAGGGTATTCCAGTTTTTCCCTCCATTAAAAGTTACCGCTTTATTATCAAAATTTTGAGCAGGAATTTCATAATTTCCACCTGCTATAAATCCTGTTTTCGCATCATAAAAATCTGCAGTGAAAATTCCTGTCATTTTTTCCCCTTGAACAATTGGTGTCTCATAAACTGTCCATGAATTCCCTTTATCAGCCGAATAAAAAATCCTTGCTTTTTGACCTCCTGAAACAACCCAAGTATTCTTTCCTTTTACTACAATATTTGTATTGCTTGCCGCAAAAGCCGCTTCACCCTCATAAATTTTTGGCAATTTTTCGGAAGAAATTTTATGCCACGAATTACCTCCATCTCTAGTTATTATAATAGAAAAGCAATTATCAATCGGGTCTCCTATTGCTATTCCTTCTTTATCATTCCAAAACTGCATACTATCATAAAAAACCTTTTCATGGTTTTCCTGATAAACTAATTTTGTCTCCAAATTGTCTTTTGAAACCTTATAAAGCAAAGCTGGATTAGCTACATTCAATATAAAAATATAATCAGCGGTTTTAGCAATACTTCTAAACTCTAATTTCAAACTATCTTTTACAATATGGTTTTCAGTTTTCTTATTTTCTTTTAAATCAAAAAAACCATATCTGGATTTATCTCCAGCATACCACACTTTATTTTCGTCAAAAACGATTGCTCTGATACTAATTTTATCTTGAAACAAAGTATCTATTTCAACCGTATTAAAAACCCCGTTCTGCTCATTTTTAATTTTATAATCAACTGTTTTACAAGATAAAAAAGCGAAAAACACGAATAGGATCAGGATAATATTCTTCATTTTTAAGATTAATTTTGGTAGCTAATTTACAATTAAATTAAAGAATCCAAATTGTTTCTTTTATTTATTGGCACAGTAATTGGATTATTGGAAGTATTAAACTTAAATACACTGCCATGAAAACTAAATTACTTTTATTAACTGCATTGACATCAATTTTTGCAACACAAATTCAAGCACAAGACAGAACCACTATAAATGCGATGAATTCTGAAATTAGCGATAATTTAGACTTACGGGCCGTTGCCTCCATTTTTGGTGATTCACAAAATTTACAGGATTTTGAAAGACGCTTAAATGATCCTAAAATTCAAATATCGAATTTAGATTTAAATAATGATAATGAAGTAGATTATTTGCGAGTTATTGAAACCGTTGAAAAACGCACACATGTTATTATTATCCAAGCTGTTTTAGATCGCGATGTCTATCAAGATATAGCAACAATTGATGTTGAAAAAGATAAATACAACAGAGTCCATGTACAAGTTGTTGGTGATGTCTATATGTATGGTCAAAATTACATTTACGAACCGGTTTATTATAGCAGACCTGCAATTTACGCTTCATTCTGGTTATCTAATTATCGCCCGTATTATTCAAATTGGTACTGGAATTACTACCCAACTTACTATTATGCATGGAATCCTTACCCAGTTTACAGATATAGAAATAACATTAACCATTGTTTGAATGTAAACAACTATTACAATTACGTAAGTTATAGAAGAAGTTATAATGCTCCATATATATATAACTCCAGACGCTCTAATGGCTATGAAAGACAATATCCAAATTACTCTTTTTCAAAAAGAAATTCGAATGTTGCCAATCGTTACGAATTGGATCAAAGAAGATCCTCTCGAAACGTATCCTATAAGAACGAAGTTGGTTATTCAAATAGAAGAACAGTAAATCAAAAAGACTATTCTCAAAACAGAACAAATTCACAAAGAGAGGTGAACTCTCAAAGGGATTATTCACAAAATAGAGGAAATTCTTCCAGAGAAGTAATAGAACAAAGAAAAGACAATCAAAGAGACTATTCTCAAAACAGAACAAGTCCATCCAAAGAAGTAAACTCTCAAAGGGATTATTCAGAAAATAAAACTAGCCCTTCAAGAGAAGAAAGAACTCAAAGAACGGTCTCTCAAAGGGACTATTCACAAAACAAAGGGAATTCTTCAAGAGAAACGACTTCGCAAAGAGGTGCAACTCAAAAAGACTACTCACAAAACAGAGGAAATTCTTCTAGAGAAGCAACTCCACAAAGAGCAGCAACTCAAAAAGAATATTCCCAAAATAGAGGAAATTCTTCCAGAGAACAAAACTCACAAAGAACTGAATCCCAAAGAGATAATTCTTCTTCAAGAAATAACTCCAGAAGATCTTAAATTCAAGAAATAAATTGGAATTGAAAACACGGTCAATATGACCGTGTTTTTTTTTATCTTTTTATCCATATTTCCCTATAATTTATTAGAAAGCATTAACTTTGAAAAGTTTTTTAAAAAAAATTCATGAGCGCATCGCATAAAGACCTCCATACTAAATTAACATTAGGCGGTTTATTAGTTTCTTTAGGAATAATTTATGGTGATATTGGTACATCACCTTTATACGTAATGAAAGCCATTCTTGGTAGTCATATTATTGATGCCGATGTCGTTTTGGGAGGCGTTTCGTGTGTCTTTTGGACGCTTACACTTCAAACTACTATTAAATACGTACTTATTACCCTTAGTGCTGACAATCATGGTGAGGGAGGAATTTTTGCTTTATACGCCTTGGTCAAAAAAACAAAAATTCAATGGCTCATTGTCCCCGCCATTATTGGAGGGAGTGCCTTACTCGCCGATGGAATAATAACACCTCCTATTTCTGTATCCTCCGCAGTTGAAGGAATCAGAACATTTTCTCCAGAAATAAATACGGTTCCTATTGTTATTGGAATCCTTTTTATACTTTTTACCATACAGCAATTTGGGACCAAGTTGGTGGGCAAATTTTTCGCTCCAATTATGTTGATTTGGTTCAGTATGCTTGCCATTTTAGGAACTTTACAAATAGCACAACACACTGAAGTTTTCAAAGCACTGAATCCTTACTACGCTTACCACTTATTGACTATTCACCCTGATGGTTTTTTTGTACTTGGGTTTGTTTTTTTATGTACCACAGGAGCTGAGGCATTATATTCAGACATGGGACATTGCGGAAGAAAAAACATCAGAATTAGTTGGATCTTTGTAAAAACAGCTTTAGTTCTTAACTATTTCGGTCAAGCTGCTTATCTAATTCACCACGAAGGAGAAACTTTGCAGAGCCTTGGAGGAAAAAATGGAAATCCATTCTATCTTATAATGGCTGATTGGTTTCAACCTATAGGAATTGTAATCGCTACCCTTGCTGCAGTAATCGCTTCGCAAGCATTAATCAGTGGATCATTTACACTTATAAATGAAGCTATGCGATTAAATTTTTGGCCAAAAGTTAAAATTAAATACCCAACCGAATTAAAAGGGCAATTGTATATCCCATCAATAAACTGGTTATTGTTTTTAGGGTGTGTGGGAATCGTTTTACACTTTGAAGAATCCAGCAACATGGAACACGCCTACGGTTTGGCAATTATTTTATGCATGATAATGACCACTATTCTACTCAATTATTATCTGATAATGAAAAGAGTAAAATTGTATTTTTTCATGCCATTAATAACTATTTATTTATTAATTGAATTTAGTTTTCTTGCCGCCAACATCACAAAATTTGCCGAAGGTGGTTATGTAACACTTTTCATAGCCATATTATTGATTTCAGTAATGACGATTTGGTATTTGGCTAAGAAAATCAACAAGAGTTATACTAAAATTGTCAAAATTGAAGACTACAAAAAAGTACTTGTTGAATTGAGCGCTGATTTATCTATCCCTAAATATGCTACTCATTTAGTTTATATGACAAATGCCGGCAGAACAGATGAAATAGAGGAAAAAGTAATGTATTCTATTTTACAAAAAAGACCTAAAAGGGCTGATATTTACTGGTTTGTTCACGTAAACATTTTAACAGAACCCTATAAAACGGAATACAAGGTTACCGAAATTGTAAAAGACGATTTGTATCGTGTCGACTTTAATTTAGGTTTTAGAGAACCTACAAAAATAAACTTGATGTTTAAAGAAGTAATTAAAGACATGGTGAAAAAAGGAGAAGTTGACGTTACGAGCCGTTACGAATCCTTGAATAAGAATAATATTATTGGTGACTTCAAATTTGTATTGTCCGAAAAGTTCCTTTCTAATGACAGTGATTTGTTGTGGCATGAAAAATTAATCATGAATTCTTATTTCTTTATTAAAAAACTAAGTTTATCCGAAGAAAGAGCATTTGGTTTAGACAGTAGCTCTGTTAAAATAGAAAAATTCCCAATGGTACTTCATGCTCCAGAAAATATTGGATTAACACGAGTTAAATAACAAATATAATTTTCAAAAAAACACTGTTTTGAACAGTGTTTTTTTTTGCTCAAAAATTTAAAAACAACATTAATTATTTAAAATTTAACTTTCAAATCAATTAATAGTACCTTTGCACCTCAATTATTTAAAATGAGATTACACAGAAATTTAGTTTATACTACCATCGATGCCTTAAACGCCATTTTCAATGAAGGTGAATATGCCGATAAAGTGGTAGCAAGATCCTTAAAAAAAGATAAGCGTTGGGGAAGCTCCGACAGAAAATTTGTTGCAGAAACCATCTACGAAATCGTACGTTGGAAAAGACTATACGCAGAGATTGCTGAAGTAAAAGAGCCATTTGACAGAGATAATCTTTGGAGAATGTTTTCAGTATGGGCCGTTTTAAGAGGCTATCCAATTCCTGATTGGAGACAATTAGAAGGGACACCTGAACGAAAAATAAAAGGACGATTTGATGAGCTTTCAAAAATAAGAGCTCTAAAAGAATCTATTCCTGATTGGATGGATCAATTGGGAGTTAAAGAATTAGGCGAAAAAGTTTGGGCTACTGAAATAGCAGCTCAAAACCAACCTGCTAAAGTGATCCTTAGAGTAAACACCCTAAAAACGACTAAGGAAAAATTAAGAGCAATCTTGATGGACTTAAACATTGAAACTGAATATTTAAAAGATCAGCCGGACGCTTTGGTACTAAAAGAAAGAGCCAATGTTTTCCTTACTGATGCTTTTAAACAAGGCTTTTTTGAAGTTCAGGATGCCAATTCACAATTGGTTGCCGCTTTCCTTGATGTAAAACCAGGAATGCGTGTAGTAGATACTTGTGCTGGCGCTGGCGGAAAAACATTGCACATTGCCGCTCTGATGGAAAACAAAGGTCAGTTAATTGCTATGGATTTATATGAAAGTAAATTGAAGCAATTGAAATTGAGAGCCAAAAGAGATGGAGCTTTCAATATTGAATATCGCATTATTGATTCCACAAAAGTGATCAAAAAATTACATGAAAAAGCAGATCGTGTTTTGATTGATGCGCCATGTAGTGGATTAGGAGTTCTAAAAAGAAACCCTGATGCCAAATGGAAATTACAACCGGAATTCATTGATAATATTCGCAAAGTACAGTCGGAAGTTTTAGAAAGTTATTCTAAAATTGTAAAACCAGGCGGAAAATTAGTTTACGCAACCTGTTCTGTTTTACCATCTGAAAATCAAGAACAAGTAGCCCGTTTTCTGACTACTGACATTGGTAAGCAGTTTAATTTTATAAAAGACCAAAAAATACTGGCTTCTGAGTCTGGTTTTGACGGTTTTTATATGGCTTTATTAGAACGAAAAGAAGAAGCTAAAAAAGTATAAGGTTTAAAGTTTTAAATCTTACTTTCATAAAAAAGTCCTCGAAATTCGAGGACTTTTTTTATATCATTATTTTTTCTGCTTACTCTTTTTTCTAGGTTAAAATTAAACTAAAAACTTTCAACTAAATTCTTAATCATTCATCGAGATTAAAAACTCTTCATTGTTTTTAGTTTTCTTGAAACGATCGTTTATAAAATCCATGGCTTCAACCGGATTCATATCTGAAAGATATTTTCTCATAATCCACATGCGTTGCAAAGTCTGTTGATCTAATAATAAATCATCTCGTCTTGTACTGGAAGAAGTTAAATCAATTGCAGGAAAAATACGCTTGTTTGCAATTTTTCTATCCAATTGTAATTCCATGTTACCGGTACCTTTGAATTCTTCAAAAATCACCTCATCCATTTTAGATCCCGTTTCTGTCAGGGCTGTGGCGATAATACTCAATGAACCTCCATTTTCAACATTTCTGGCGGCACCAAAGAAACGTTTTGGTTTTTGTAATGCGTTGGCATCAACACCCCCACTTAATACCTTTCCGGAGGCAGGTTGTACCGTGTTGTAGGCTCTTGCCAAACGCGTAATCGAATCTAAAAGAATCACAACATCGTGACCACATTCTACCAAACGTTTTGCTTTTTCAAGAACGATATTAGCAATTTTCACATGTTCTTGTGGTTCTCTGTCAAAAGTAGAAGCAATTACTTCCCCACGCACGCTACGCTGCATATCAGTAACCTCCTCTGGCCTTTCATCTATCAATAATACAATTAAATATACCTCAGGATGATTTGCGGCAATGGCATTAGCAATATCTTTTAACAACATCGTTTTACCCGTTTTAGGCTGCGCGACAATCATACCACGTTGTCCTTTACCTATTGGCGAAAATAAATCGATAATTCGAGTTGAAATCGTGCTTTGCTTTTCAGCTAATTTGAATTTTTCTGAAGGGAAAACTGGCGTTAAATGTTCAAAAGAAACACGATCACGAACTACTTGAGGATCATGTCCGTTTATTTTTAAAACTCGAACTAAAGGGAAAAACTTCTCCCCTTCTTTAGGAGGACGAACCACACCCTTTACAGTATCACCCGTTTTTAGTCCAAACAATCTAATTTGTGAAGTTGATAAATAAATATCATCTGGCGAAGCTAAATAATTATAATCTGAAGAACGCAAGAATCCATATCCATCAGGCATCATTTCCAAAACACCTTCACTTTCTATGATTCCATCAAACTCAAAATCAGAATGACTGAAATTATTTTTTTTGTTTTTAAAATTTGGATTTTGATTCGGATTTTGGTTTTGCTTATTCAGCTGGTTTGGGTTTATTTTTTTTGCTGGAGCAACTGTTTCCGTACTCTCCGTTTTTGCAGGAACAACTACTTCTGTTTCTGTCGCTTCTGTCGTCTCTGTAACTGTTGTATTAGAAACAACCTCATTTTCACTTTTAACTTCCTTAGCTTTTTGTAAAGCTATTTTCTTTTCGTAAGCCGACTTATTAAATTTTACAATTTTGCCCACTTTTTTACCCGGTGTTTCTTGTATTGGAGCTTCACTTGCTTCCACTGCAACTACCGGATTTATTTCCACTGAAATATTTTCTTTTACTGGAATTTCTTCTGCTGGAAAAAGAGAATCGGCTGAAGGTTTTTGGATAGCTACTTTTTTTACTGGAGTAATTCGAGCTCTTTTCGGCTTATCCTCTTCTTTTTTACTTTGTTCTTTTTTAGCTGGAGCTGATTCAACGGTTGCCGCTTGATGCTCTAAAATCTGACTTATTAAAGTTTCTTTTTTTACACCGTTAAATTTTATGGTTTTAGCCGATTTAGCTATTTCTTGAAGCTCAGATAGCTTCATTTCTTTTAATGCAGAAATTTCAAACATGAATGTTCTATGAATTTAATTTATTTGGAAATAGTGAAAAGATAGGTAGTAAATTTTTTCGTTCTGAATAGACCGCAGTATGAAGTGCTTACGGCATTGTTATGCAATATTACGAATAAAATTTAATCATACAATAGTATTTATTAAAAAGAAAATATATTTTTGTAAAACAATTTCAAACAATGATACAAAGAATTCAAACCATATATTTACTTCTTGCATTTGTTGCTACCGGAATTTTGCCGTTTATTTTTCCTTTATGGACAGTAACCGGCGGTAAAGATTATTTCTTCATGCAAAACCAAATTTATGTTATTGCATTAGGTTTAAGCACTACACTTACTTTATTAAGCATTGTATCGTATAAAAAAAGACAAAATCAATTTGTTATAGGCAGATTGAATATCATATTAAATTTAATTTTATTAGGATTGTTTGTATATCGTTCACTAAATTTATCTGGAGAAACACCTGCTGTTTCTGAGAAAGGTATTGGGATGTTTCTACCTGTCTTGGCTATCGTATTATTAGTCTTAGCTAATAAGGCCATCAAGAAGGATGAAGATCTTGTAAAATCTGTGGACCGATTGAGGTAAACCTATAAACTTAGTTTATTAGTGCGAAGAAAACCCGAATAGTATTATTCGGGTTTTTTTGTGGTATATTAGATTTATTTTGCGAAATAAGGATAAAAAAAATCTTATAAAATTAAACTGCCGAATTGTTATTTTTTTATAAATTTGGAAACCCAGAAATAATACCATGACTAAGAAAATCCGAATTCATTTGGCCGATGACCACCAAGTACTCATTGACGGTATGAGGTTCCTACTACACACCATTCCCGATTTTGATGTTGTTGGCTTCTCATTAGACGGAAGTCATCTTTTTGATGAAGTTGTTGCCAACAAAACAGACATTCTTGTCATTGACATTAGTATGCCTGTAAAAGATGGTATTGAAGTACTCAAAGAATTCAACCAAAAAGGATTTCCCTGCAAAGTAATCGTTTTATCCAGTTATGACGATGTAAAAATAATCAAAGAGGTCATGAAACTGGGTTCGAGTGGCTATTTAACCAAACAATGTGCAGGCGAAAACATCGTTGAAGCCATCCATACTGTTTTGAACGGGGAAGAATTTTTTTGCAAATCAGTAAGAGAAAAAATCTTCAGTACTGCCACTAAAGACAATCCTAAACTAAACAGCTATCAAACGGCAGAGAATTCCATTTTAACCGGCAGAGAACTTGAAATTATCACTTTAATTTCGCTGGAATTCAGTGGTAAGGAAATTAGCGAAAAATTGTTTATCAGTACCAATACAGTAGAGACCCATCGCAAAAACATCATGAAAAAACTAGACTTAAAAAACAGTATAAGTCTGGTAAAATACGCCCTCAAAAACAATATAATAAAATCCTAAATCAAGCGATAAAAAAGATTTTTCTATGTCTAAAACCAGAATTCTTTTATTGCTGATCGTATTACTAAATGTTTTTGGTCGAGAGATTTTTGCCCAAGAAAAAATACTTAGTAAAAAAGAAATTTCAAAAGAGCTAAATGAGGCAAAAGAACTCATGAAAGCAGACAATTTTGAAAAATCTTTGGTGCTTTCAAGACATGCTTTACGTCATGCCATAATGATTAAGGACGATAATCTTATCGCCTATTCCTATAATACCATAGGAGGAAATTTTGACGGCTTGGCCGAAGTCGAAAAAGCTTTTTTTTACTACAAGAAAGGATTGCTTTATGCCAGTAAAACCAATAATGATGTGTTAAAAAATTGGCTGTACAACAATCTAGCTAATATCTATTGTTTTGATAAAAAACAATACAAAAAAGGAATCTTTTATTACAAAAAATCACTGGCCTACAGCAAAAAAATAAAGGACGCCAGTCAGGTCCTGTTCACCAAACTAAATATAACCTGGGCCTATTTTGATATTGGCAGTTTTGACGAAGGCTACCCCTATCTGAAATATATCAATGAGAATCATCCAAAATATGGAGACGCTTCGACAGCTGTTGTATTAAACATGCTCAACGGCATGTATTATGCTAATAAAAACGATACTAAAAAAGCCCATTTCTATTTCCAGAATGCAATAAAACTAGGAAATGAAGGAAGCGAAAAATCAGACTTATCGTATTCGCTCCAAGAATATTCTAAATTTTTACTAAAAAATAAAGAATATCAAAAAGCGTATGAAAATCTGGCGCTTTACAACACGATTACAACAGCCCTTAATGATGAGGAAAAGCTGAGAAAAGCAAATGTAGCAGGAATTAATCTCGAGATTGATGAATATAAAAGAGAGATTGATAATATTGAAACCAAATACAAAACCAAGGAACATCAATTATTAGAAAAACAATCCAAAAACAAAAAAATCAGTATTGTTATTATTTCTGTATTGTTAATGGTGATCATCCTTTTGTATTTTTTCTTTCAAAATATACGACTAAAACAAAAAAACAAACTCAACAGCATTAGAAGTAAAATTCAGCAAAACATCATTAATGCCTCTATCACCGGGCAGGAAATGGAGCGCAAAAAGGTAGCCAATTTTTTGCATGACAATATTAGCGCCCTACTCTCTTCAGCGGGACTGCATTTGAATGTGTACAGCATGAAAAATCAAACCCTAAGTGAAGAAATCGCCAAAACCAAAGCAATATTACAAGAAGCCCATGACAAAGTCCGTGATTTATCACACCAACTTTCACCCGCTCTTTTAGGTCGATTTGGTTTGTTCTACGCCTTGCAGGATTTGTGTGAAAAAAACTCCAATTCCAGTATTGTTTTTGAATATGAAAGCTCCATTCCAACTACAAAAAGGTATCAGGAAGAATTTGAAATGAAAATTTATTTCATCATCACCGAACTGCTGAACAATGTTATAAAACATAGTAAAGCGACAACTGCAAAAGTGAAAATCGAGGAAAATAACAACCAATTACAAATTCAGGTAGATGACAACGGCCAGGGATTTGACACACACAATTACTACACACTTGAAGGTTTTGGGCTTAATCAAATTCGTGCCAGGATTGATACCATGAAAGGTCATTTTGCCATAAATTCTAAACTAGGCATCGGAACAACTGTTCATTTAGACGTCCCTATTGACAACAAAGAATAATTATGCCTTCTTTTCGATTTCGATAATTTCTAAATCCTTTATCTTATCACCATCAATCACAAACCGTAACATGGTCCGCACTTGGTGAAAACCGCTTTTTCCCGCCGCGCCTGGATTCATGTGTAACAAATTGTGTTTTTTATCAAACATCACTTTTAGAATATGGGAATGCCCGCAAATAAATAATTTAGGCGGGTTCGCGTCCATTTCTGCTTTGATATTGGGATTGTATTTTCCGGGATAACCACCGATATGCGTAATCCACACATCGACTCCTTCACACATAAAACGATTGTGCAACGGAAATTCCAAGCTGGCTTTGGCATCATCAATATTCCCATAAACACAACGCAGGGGTTTTAGTTTTTTTAAGGTATCGGTTACGACCAGATCACCAATATCACCCGCATGCCAAACTTCATCTGCCTGAGCGACATATTTTAAAATGGTGTCATCAATATGACTATGGGTATCGGAAAGGAGTAAAATTTTTTTCAAAGTATTTTTTTGAAGGCGCTAAGAAACAAAGGTACTAAGGTTCTAAGATTTTATCTAATTAAGTTAAATCGTAATTCAAACTTTTGCAATTTTTTACTCAGAACCATTGCAAGTTTACAAATCAGAATCTTAGTACCTTTATAAAAACCTTTGTACCTTTGCCGCTCAGAACCTTAGAACCTTAATAAAAAATTGAGATATTTTATAAAATTAGCGTACAACGGAACCCATTACCACGGCTGGCAATACCAACCCAATGCATCGTCTGTGCAGGAAACCCTGAACAAAGCGTTTTCGGTTTTATTAAATTCGCGCTCAATCGACAGCGAACAGGCCAAACAAATTAATCTCATGGGAGCGGGACGAACCGATACGGGAGTTCATGCCAAGGAAATGTATGCGCATTTTGATTTTGAACCGTCTTTTGATATTCCGAATCTGGTACACAAACTCAATTCCTATTTACCCAAAGACATTGTCATTTATGATATTATCCCGGTTTCTGGTGAAGCGCACAGTCGTTTTGATGCTTTAAAAAGAACCTACGAATACCATATTCACACGTTCAAAGATCCGTTCTTAGAAGACCTGAGTTGGTATTTTCATCAGGAATTGGATGTAGATTTAATGAATGAAGCGGCGGATTTATTATTTAATTACACTGATTTTCAATGCTTCTCTAAAGTGAATACCGATGTAAACACCTTCGATTGCACTATTTTTGAAGCCAACTGGAAACAGGAAAACAATACACTGATTTTTACAATTTCGGCCAATCGTTTTCTAAGAAACATGGTTCGTGCCATTGTAGGAACCTTAGTCAATGTTGGTTTGCACAAAATTACATTAGCTGATTTCAATGCAATAATCGAAAGTAAAAACAGAGATAAAGCAGGTTTTTCGGTTCCGGCACATGGTTTATATTTGACCCAGATAGAATACGATTATTTATAGCTAGCTTTAGGCTTGAGAAAAAAAATACGTTTATAATTGCAATACGGAATAGCCCTGATAAAAGCGGCATCCTTTTACTTTTTTCTTTAAAAAGTAAAAGATATAGCGGATAGCAGGAAATAGCTCCTGAAAACAATCAGGAAAAATAAAAAAACATGAAAGCAAAGGCATTCGATACCCGATTATTCAAAAGAATACTTCAATATACCAAACCGTACCAAATGCGTTTTAGAGGCGTGATTATTTTCGCTGTCTCTCTTTCTGTTTTTGCGGCTTTACGTCCCTATTTATTGAAACAAACAGTGGATGGCTACATCAAAACCCACGATCAACATGGGCTTTTGTTGTACGTGACCTTGATGGGAATAGTGCTTTTATTGGAGGTGTTTTCACAATTTTATTTTGTGTTTTGGGCCAACTGGCTAGGTCAGGATATTGTGAAAGACATTCGTACCAAATTATTTCGACATATTTTAAGTTTCCGAATGAAATACTTCGACCATGTTCCTGTAGGACAACTGGTAACGCGTTCGGTATCTGATATTGAATCGATTGCCCGTATTTTCAGTCAGGGATTGTTCATGATTATCAGTGATTTGATGAAGATGCTTGTCGTATTGATTTTTATGTTCTACATGAACTGGAAACTGACTTGGATTGTCATTGTGGCCATGCCAATTCTGGTTTTCTTCACCCGAATTTTCCAAAAGAAAATGCAGGTTGCTTTTGAGGAAGTGCGAACCCAAATTGCGAATATGAACTCTTTTGTTCAGGAACGCGTTACGGGAATGAAGATTGTTCAACTGTTTAATCGCGAAAAAATTGAGTCGGACAAGTTCAAGGAGATCAACGATAAACACAAAAATGCCTGGATAAAAACCATCCTTTACAACTCCATCTTCTTCCCTATTGCCGATATTATTTCGTCATTGACCTTAGGCTTTATAGTGCTTTACGGAGGATTTAAAATTTTGAATGGAGATACTTTCACAACTTTTGGTGATTTATTTTCCTATACGATGTTTATTGGAATGCTGTTCAACCCCCTACGTCAAATTGCGGATAAATTCAATGAGATGCAATTGGGGATGATTGCTGCCAACCGTGTTTTTGATATTTTGGATACCCAAGATCAAATTCAAGATACCGGAACCATCGAGGCACCTATTTTTAAAGGAAATATTCGTTTTGAAGGAGTGCGTTTTGGTTATATACCGGATGAAGAGGTCATCAAAGGAATTGATCTAGAAGTTACTGCCGGACAAACTATTGCCATTGTTGGCTCTACAGGTGCCGGAAAATCAACTATTATAAACCTGCTGAACCGTTTTTACGAAATCAATAGCGGTTCGATTTATATTGACAATCACAATATCGAAAATTACACCTTGGGTTCTTTGCGTAAGCAAATTGCAGTGGTTTTACAAGATGTTTTTCTTTTTGCCGATACTATTTACAATAATATTACGCTGAACAATCCTGAGATTTCAAGAGAGCAAGTTTTGGCTGCAGCCAAAAAAATTGGAGTGCATGACTTTATCATGAGCTTACCGGATAATTATGATTTTGATGTCAAAGAACGTGGGGTTATGCTGTCCTCTGGTCAGCGCCAATTGATTGCTTTTTTACGTGCTTTTGTGAGCAATCCTAGTATTTTGATTCTGGATGAGGCGACTTCATCAATTGATACGTATTCGGAAGAACTGATTCAACGCACTACCGAAACTATTACCGAAGGCAGAACCTCTATTGTTATTGCACACCGATTGGCTACGATTGTCAATGCGGATAAAATTGTAGTAATGGATAAAGGATTGATTGTAGAACAAGGGACACATCAGGAATTAATCAATAGAGAAAGCGGGTATTACAAGAATTTGTATGATTCCCAGTTTTTGGTGGCGAATTAGTTTTTCTGTGCTGAGGTACTGAGGTGCTGAGATGCTGAGAGACTGAGAGACTGAGACGCTGAGAGACTAAGATTCTAAGACTTTTAAAAAACCGTTTCATCCGTATAATCTGGGGGCTGTTTTTTACCGCAAAGATGCAAAGGCGCTAAGAGACTGAGATACTTCGCACCTTCGCGGTTAAGAAACTTAACATAAAGATGTTCGAAAGCCCTAATTTTCAATCATTATTACTTTATTCCTTTGAAACTTTCTCAAAACAGAATAAATCCTTAAATTCGCCAAATCAATTAATTTAGAAAAACTTATATAAAATGAAATACGATATTATAGTTTTAGGAAGTGGTCCTGGAGGATATGTTACTGCTATCAGAGCCTCACAATTAGGCTTTAAAGTAGCCGTAATCGAAAAAGAAAATTTAGGCGGAGTGTGCTTGAACTGGGGTTGTATCCCAACCAAAGCATTGCTTAAATCAGCTCAGGTTTTTGATTATCTAAAACACGCTTCCGATTATGGTTTGACTGTTTCTGAATTTGATAAAGACTTCCCTGCGGTTGTAAATCGTAGTAGAGGTGTTGCCGAAGGAATGAGCAAAGGTGTTCAATTCCTAATGAAAAAAAATAAAATTGACGTAATAGACGGTTTTGGAAAACTAAAACCAGGTAAAAAAGTTGATGTTACCGATAAAGACAACAAAGTAACCGAATATAGTGCTGATCATATCATCATTGCTACCGGAGCACGTTCTCGTGAGTTACCAAACTTGCCTCAAGATGGTGTAAAAGTAATTGGATACCGTCAAGCAATGACATTACCAACACAACCTAAATCGATGATTATTGTTGGTTCTGGTGCGATTGGGGTGGAATTTGCACATTTCTATAATTCAATGGGAACTGATGTTACTATTGTAGAATTCATGCCAAATGTAGTACCTGTTGAAGACGAAGACATCTCAAAACAATTTGAGCGTTCTTTGAAAAAAGCGGGAATCAAAATCATGACCAATTCTTCTGTTGAACGAATTGACACTACTGGAGCTGGCGTGAAAGCATTTGTAAAAACTGCCAAAGGAGAAGAAGTTTTGGAAGCAGATATTTTACTTTCAGCAGTTGGAATCAAAACTAATATCGAAAACATCGGATTAGAAGAAGTTGGAATTGCTACCGACAAAGATAAAATCTTAGTAAACGCTTACAACCAAACGAATATTCCTGGATATTATGCAATTGGTGATGTGACTCCAGGTCAAGCTTTGGCTCACGTAGCTTCTGCTGAAGGAATCAACTGTGTTGAAAAAATTGCTGGTCTTCATGTAGAACCAATCGATTACGGAAACGTACCGGGTTGTACCTATGCAACTCCAGAAATTGCTTCTGTTGGTTTAACTGAAAAACAAGCTAAAGAAAAAGGATACGAATTAAAAATTGGTAAATTCCCATTCTCAGCTTCTGGAAAAGCAAAAGCTGCCGGAACTCCTGATGGTTTCGTAAAAGTAATTTTTGATGCTAAATATGGTGAGTGGTTAGGTTGTCACATGATTGGTGCCGGTGTAACCGATATGATTGCTGAGGCAGTTGTAGCACGTAAATTGGAAACGACAGGACACGAAATCCTAAAATCAATTCATCCTCACCCAACCATGAGTGAAGCTGTAATGGAAGCTGTTGCTGATGCTTACGGTGAAGTGATTCACTTGTAATATGTCTTCATAATACATAAAAACAACCCGATTTGAATCATTCAAATCGGGTTTTGTTTTTTAGCCCAAATTCTACCAGCTGATTTATGTTAATCAGATTCATTTTAGTAATTCCCCTTTTTACTTTCCTAGAAAATCTGCAGGCATCTTATTTCAAGTATTAACCTACAGCTTTTATTTTTCAGTAAATCAAAAAAAGAAATATTTATACTACTATTACTAGCCCAATCCTTTTGTAAATTGATAATTCTAAACTATATTTACTTTCAATTTAAACTAATTATCATGCTATACAACAATATATTAGAAACCATTGGTAATACACCACACGTAAAAATAAACAGACTATTCGGTTCGGTCCACAATGTTTGGATGAAACTGGAAAGAGTCAATCCAGGTGCAAGCATCAAAGACAGAATTGCCTTGTCGATGATTGAAGATGCGGAGCTAAAAGGATTATTAAAAAAAGGCAGTACCATTATTGAAGCCACTTCAGGAAATACCGGGATAGGTTTGGCGATGGTAGCCGCCGTAAAAGGATACAAATTAATCTTGGTGATGCCCGATTCAATGTCGGTAGAAAGAAGACGACTGATGAGTATTTATGGAGCCGAATTTGTATTGACTCCCCGTGAAAAAGGAATGAAAGGTTCCTTAGAGAAGGCTCATGAATTAGCAGCCGAAACCCCTAATTCCTGGTTACCGCTTCAATTTGACAACCCTGCCAATATAGAAGTCCATAAAACGACCACAGCACAAGAAATCATCAAAGCTTTTCCTGACGGGCTAGATTATTTAATTACAGGTGTAGGGACCGGCGGTCACATCACAGGTTGTGCCGAAATCCTGAAAGCACACTATCCTAATCTTAAGGTTTTTGCCGTTGAGCCCGAAGCTTCGGCAGTGATCAGCGGGGGTGCTCCTTCCCCACACCCTATTCAAGGTATTGGTGCCGGATTTATCCCAAACAATTTACACGTAGAAATTTTAGACGGAGCCATTCAGGTGACTAAAGACGAGGCGTATTCCTATGCTCAGAGAGCCGCCAAAGAAGAAGGAATCCTATTAGGGATATCTTCTGGAGCTTCCCTGGCAGCGGTGGCCAAAAAACTTCCTGAAATTCCGGCAAACGCCAAAGTACTAACTTTTTGCTACGATACCGGAGAACGATATTTGAGCATCGAAGGGCTTTTTGAATAAAAACATCCCATCTATTTTAAACGATACAAACCGATTGGTAAATGCCAGTCGGTTTTTTTTATGGGCGTATCCCTCCGTAAAACTGCGGGTCAGGCTGTCCGCTGTATCTTTTTCGTCAGAAGCTATGGTTGATGCGACAACAAACCGGAAGACGAAAAAGGATGCCGCTTCCATCCTTTACGCGGGACAACCATAACAATTTCAGTTTCAATGACAATTTCAATTTCAAACAACAATGAAAATGTAATAGTAATAAAAATTACAATCATTAATTAGAACCAAATTATTCAAAATATAATAAATAACCTACAATAAATATTTATCTTTAGCGTGCAGACAACTCGCGAGCCACCCATTTACTGGAAAGCGTAACTGATTTACGTTATATACTAGAATTATTAGGACATAACAGTAGCAAGACCACCGAAATTTATACTCACGTAAGTACGAAAAGTTTGCAGCAAATAAAAAGTCCTTTTAATGATTTATAAGAATTATTCTCTATTTTAGCAATAGCAACAGGAATGATACTAATCAGACCTACCTACCCATTTTTGGGTGTATAGGTCTGATTTTGTCAGACCTATATACAAGTTATGAGCAAGCTTAAAAAAAGACAATAAATGACAAATATTAAATTTCCAGAATACGCTAGTTCAGCCTACAATTGTCCTTTGTGTGGTGCCTATGCGAAACAACATTGGTTTTCAATAGCAAAAGCTTCAAACAATGGCCACGGAATAGCTGTACGTGGGATAATTGAAGATAATTCTGTTTCTGAATGTGACCATTGTGGCCAACACTCATTTTGGAAAGAATACAAAATGATTTATCCATATAGCGGAACTGCTCCCTTACCTAATCCAGATTTACCTGAGAATATAAAAGATGATTATATTGAAGCGCGAAATATAATCGAATTATCTCCTAGAGGCTCCGTAGCACTTTTAAGACTAGCAATTCAAAAACTATGTGTTTATTTAGGCGAACCAGGTAAAAACATCAATACTGACATTGGAAATCTTGTTGCAAAAGGACTTCCGATTAAAATGCAAAGAGCTCTTGATTCAGTTAGAGTTGTTGGTAATAATGCCGTACATCCGGGAGTTATAGACTTGAAAGACGATATTGAAATTGCTAGAAAGTTATTTGCTTTTGTTAACATCATTGCTGATGTTATGATTACTCAACCCAATGAAATTGATAAATTTTACGAAGAAACTGTTCCTGAAAATCTAAAAGAAGCGATTAACAAAAGGGACAGTAAATAAAAGCCAGCTCATAACAGCTACTACAGCAGATTTGGGCAATTGGCTTAATAGAAAAATGGTTTTGTATTTGGGAGAATTGGCAAATCCGAAAATAGAGCTTAATTTAGGCCCAAACCCGCTGTAGTACCAGAACGTTGTAGGCAATTATAAACTCTGAATGAACGAGAAAATAAAATTTACCGATTTAACTATTTCTAGTAAAGCTGAAAATGTTAGCCTCAAGAAATATTTTGATTCAATTAAGAGGAAATTACCTGAAAATTGGTCATGGTTACGAGATAGAAATTATGATGATAATGAAACATTTTTCATCGTTGAAGAAACCATTTTTATAAAAACTCCATATTTTAATAATAAACAGTATAACTTAATATATTTTGGCGTTTTAATATTAGGACTAACAGCAAATAAAATTATTCTCTTAGATATTGAAATTCCGAATCTAATTAACAATGAAGATTTAAGAACAATATATCCCAAGGATGAGATGTTAGAACCAAGAGCTTTATTTTTAAGTATCTTTTCTAAAGAAATTTTGAAAAAGAATAAATATTTTGAAAGCTTCAATCATACATTTGAGTTTGGAGGAAATGATGATGAAAATTGGTTTAAACATGATATTAGAGATGAAAGAAGTATTAAACTTCATGCGAAAGATACTAATAAAATATATTTTTTTGGAAAAGGGAAACAGGCAAAACACGCAGACAAAAGTATAATTTATTTTTCGCCAAACAATATTTCATTATCTCTAAGCTTAATGAAAAAGTCTTATAAAAAATCCCAAAAACAATTAAATAAGCTGTTAGAAAATCGCAATGAAAAACTAATCAAGTTATCAGAAAATGACAAAGAGGTGTTGTATGAATATTTTGAATCTATTACAACAAGTATAATTTTCGCATACATAGCTGTAGAATCTTTTGCCAATGCAGCAATACCAGAAGATTACATTTACGAAAAAATAAATGACCGAAAAATAAAAGAGTCATGGACAAAAGAGAACATTGAAAGATGGTTTTCAACGTCTCAAAAAATTTCTGAAATCTTGCCTATTGTCTTAAAAACTGATGATATAAAAGAACAAGCGTTTTGGTTAGAGTTTAAAAAACTTGAAAAAATTAGGAATGATATTGTTCACCAAAAGACAATTGAAAGCGGAACTAAGTTAGATTCAGATCTATATAATAAATTATTAGAAAAAGATATTTTTAAAACCATCGCTTCTTCGTTGTCAGTAATTGAGTTTTTTTATGACTATGATAATGCACATCCATATTTCCCCCTTGGTTTAGGAATTGCAAAATTTCAACTGAAAGAAATTGAAAATATTGACGCTGAATTTGGCTCATTTAGTGAAGTAGAATAACTGCCTACAACAGCTACTACAACGGATTTGGGCAATAGGCTTAATGGAAAGTTGGTTTTGTATTTGGAAAGATTTGGCAAATCCAAAGAATGGGCTTAATTTAGTCCCAAACCCGCTGTAGTACCAGAACGTTATGCGATATTGCCCAAATAAAACGCTGAAAAATGAAATTAAAACGAAACTCTATAATTTTTAATGTACTCTTTTTTTTATCACTCATATTGAATTTTATCAATTTGAAACTGTATGAAAAGACAATTATTCGAATAGAAATTATATTGGTATTTTACGCTATCGGTATTTTATTTTTTATGATGTTTAAAAACAATCTAAAAAAAATAAGTCCGTGGAATGATTTTAATAATTTCGTCTTTAGTTTTTTAGTTGTTGGAAGTTATTTAACTATAATATTTTTAGGAGCAAATTACAGTTTTTCTAAAAAACAAACCGAATTGAAAACCTATGAAATTGTAAGGAAAACCGAAATTAATGGGGGAAAATATAACAGAAATAATAAAACTCCAGCCGTAATTATTAATACAGAAAACAATGACACTAAACGAATTGAATTTAAAAGAAATTTAAAAAACAAAGTTGATTTTTCAAATTCGTTGGAACTAACATTATCAAAAGGTCTGTTCAATTTTTATATAATCCGAAATGCAGAACTTAAATAAAAACATCGCATAACAGCTACTGCAACGGATTTGGGCAATTGACTTAATGGAAAGTTGGTTTTGTATTTGGGATGATTTGGCAAATCCGAAAATAGGGCTTAATTTAATCCCAAACCCGCTGTAGTACCAGAACGTTATGTGACATAGAACCAAAAATGCGCTAAACCAAAATGATTTATGATACAAAAATCAATAACTATAATTCTTTTTATACTTTCCTTTAATTGTAATTCACAAACACTAAAAACAATTGAAAAAATTGAATCATCTCATCAAATTTGTTTAGATAAAGGAGATAATATGAAAGGGTGTTCTGTTGAATATTACAAAAAAGCCGACAGCTTACTTAATGTTACTTATAAGAAACTAAAGCAAAAACTTACCATTGAAAAACAGTCAAGTTTAAAAACGGAACAATTGGAATGGTTAAAAAAACGTGATAAATACTTCCAAAAAGTCTATTCAGAAACTAAAAAAGAAGGAGATTTTATTGAAGGCAGTAATGATTTTGATATGATTGTAATAGACAAAAAGGCAGAATTTGTTTTTGAAAGAGTAAAAGTACTTATTAAAAGAACATAAATCTACGTCACATAACAGCTACTACAACGGATTTGGGCAATTGGCTTAATGGAAAGTTGGTTTTGTATTTGGGATGATTTGCTTAGCCTGTTCACTATCGCTCGGGTGGCAAATCCGAAAATAGGGCTTAATTTAACCGCAAACCCGCTGTAGTACCAGAACGTTAGTGGCAATTTTAACGAAACGACCATCAAATGACAAATCAACAAAATTTTACTTTTATAAAGACTGACAGAAAATTAATCAAATTAAGTTTTGACGACATTTTGTTTGTAAAAGGGTTGGGAAATTATGTTGAAATCTTTGTCAAAAACAACAAAAAGTATGTTTACTACAAAACTTTAAAAGACCTTATTGACAAATTGCCTGATGAATTTATGAGGGTTCATAATTCAAACATCGTGAATTTGAAAAATGTGGAATATATAGAAGATAATCATTTAATTATTGGCGAACATAAAATTACAATAGCAAAAAGTTACAAAGATTGTCTATTAAACAGTATTGATAAATTGTTACTTTAAATAAGAAATTTGATAGATGACATAAAAACCTAAACGAAGTAAATAACTTATTTTTTTGGACAAAATTATCTGAGTTGCTTTGTAAAAAAAGATTATGAAAGAATTTTTATTTTACTTAACGACTATGGTATTTATGACAACAGGGAATTTAAAAGCACAAAACAAATCATTTGAGGATGATGCAAAAACAATTGACAAATTAATAAAAGCAAGTTATGAGGTTGTCTCAGGCGAAAAAGGTGCAAAAAGACAATGGGAAAGAGACAATTATTTACATCATCAAAAAGCAGTATATTCTTATTTTGACAGAAAAACGCAAAAACAAGTAACTATGACATTGCAAGAATTTCATAAAGAAACTGATGAAATGGTTTTTAATACAGCTTTTTATGAAAGTGAAATTAATCGAGAAGTTAGAATTTTTGGCAATATTGCACAAGTTTGGAGTACTTATGAAACGAAATTAAAAAAAGGCGGAAAAGTTGAACGAAGAGGAATAAATAGCATTCAATTAGTTTTTGAAAATAATCGTTGGTATATTATTTCTTGGGTATTTTGTGGAGAGACGGACAAAAATATAATTCCAAAAACGTTTGACAGAAATTAAAAAAACTGCCCATAACAGCTACTACAACGGATTTGGGCAATAGGCTTAATGGAAAGTTGGTTTTGTATTTGGGATGATTTGCTTCGCCTGTTCGCTGTCGCTCGGGTGGCAAATCCGAAGAATGAACTCAATTTAGTCCCAAACCCGCTGTAGTACCAGAACGTTAGCGGTTATTGTAAGACGACAGAAAACCAACAGAAATGCGAAGTAATTTTATAGTTAGAAAGGGTCTAATAAGCGACTTGACTGAATTGCAAACATTGTTCGTGGACACAATAACGACAATTTGTGCTTCAGACTACGACAAACAACAAATTGAAGTGTGGACTTCAAGCGTTGAAAACAAACAACGTTGGGGGGAAATTATAACAAAGCAATTCATTTTAGTTGCTCAAGACCAAGATAAAATCGTTGGCTTTGCGACACTTGACAGCGGAAATTACTTTGACTTATTGTATGTTCACAAAAACCACCAACGACAAGGAATTGCACAGCGATTACTTGACGACATCGAAGCCGAAGCAAGACGACTAAAACAACCCGTTTTGACTTCTGACGTCAGCAAAACTGCAAAACCGTTTTTTGAAAAAAATGGTTTTAAAACTCTTGAAGAACAGACGAACAAAAGGCAAGGCGTTGAAATCATTAATTATAAAATGATTAAATATTTATGACTTCAAAAAGCAACGGTAAAATAAAATATGAGTTTATCACAAAAATATGGCAACACGCAGGACAAGGCGGCTGGCATTTTGTTTCACTTCCACACGAGTTGGCAAAGGAAATTAGAGATAACCTGAAATCAGAAGAAGAAGGTTGGGGACGACTAAAGGCAACTGCGAAAATTGGAAATAGTGAATGGGGAACTGCAATTTGGTTCGACACAAAAATGAACACTTATTTATTGCCACTCAAAGCCGAAATAAGAAAAAAAGAAAAACTTGAAACAGAACAAAATATCAAAACTATTATCTGGATTTAATAAACAACGAACCGCTAACAGCAGCTACAACGGATTTGGGCAATAGGCTTAATGGAAAAATGGTTTTGTATTTGGGATGATTTGCTTCGCCTGTTCGCTATCGCTCGGGTGGCAAATCCGAAAACAGGGCTTAATTTAGTCCCAAACCCGCTGTAGTACCAGAACGTTACAGGCAAGTTGCACCGAAAATACGCAGATGAAAACAATTTAAAAACACGAATTTCTTTCCGCAGAAAATTTAAAAACAAAAGCGTGAAAGTTGGAATCTAAAAAGAAAAAACTTGAAAGTTGGAGTTTGACAACAGAAGTGTGAAAGTTGGAATTTGACAGCAGAAACTTGAAATTAAGAATAAAAGTTGAATACAATATTATACGGAAAATACAAACCTTAAATTATAATCCAAAAAGGGAATGCAATCAAAACTTAACATCACTGAATTTAGAGAAAAATTAAAAAGCTCTACAAAAATTGGACATCCACAACTCAAAATTAATACTCCACTCAATTTGTTTTTTTTCGATTCTTCAAAATCTTTTTACGGACGTTACGATGACACAACATTCTATCTAACTTTAAATTACAGAATTAATCGTAGCTCATACCTTATAAAAGGAAAATATAAATTTGTGAATAAAAAACTTCAAATTCAATATGAAATTTTTCCAAAATTTAAATATCAAAAATATTTTTTGCTATTATGGTTAGTTTGTGGAATTGGTATGATAATTTATATCAATCTTACATTCAGTAACAAAAATAATGTAATAATCCCAAGTCTATTTTTATCACTAATGTTAATCTTTGGAAGTTGGAATTACAAGTATAGTAAAAGAATTATAGAACAGAAATTTAGAAAAACATTTGAAATTTACACGTAAAAATAACCAGCCTGTAACAGCTACTACGACGTTGGTGGCAATTTTACCGCAGAAAAACACAAAAAAATATATGAAGACATTACTTTCAATTATACTTTTAACATTTTCAGTTACAAATCTACTTGGACAAAGTAATTTACCGAAAGCAAACGAGAAATCCTTCCCAACTAATATTCAAAAAGGAAGCATTGATGAACTTGAAAAGTTTGACGGAAAAGTAGTTGCCTTTAATGGAACAATAGAAAGAATTGAAAATAGTAGAAACAACACGCCATTTTACAGACTTAAAATTAGTGACGATAATTATTTATGGACAGTATTAATGTTTAAGAATGAAGCAAATAAAATTGGAGACAAAATAAGGATTGTTGGGTATTTAAATCAAGCCGTACCAAATAAAACTGAGAAACAATATTTAGACGGAAAATTTATGGTAATTGCGTTTGGACTTATTGACTTTGAAAATTCAAACTTTTTATTTTTAGGCGGTGCAGAAAAACAAAAACAAGAATGGTTGGACGGAAAAATTCCAAGTACCGAATAAAAACTGCCACTAACAGGTACTACAGCGGATTTGGGCAATTGGCTTAATGGGAAGTTGGTTTTGTATTTGGGTCCCGAAGCTTCGGGATTGGCAAATCCGAGAATAGAGCTTAATTTAGTCCCAAACCCGCTGTAGTACCAGAACGTTAGCAGTAATTTTAAAACGAATTCCTATGAAATATTATATATCATTATAATTGGAATTATCTTCATTTTCAGGAGACTTTGCTGAGAAGCCGCTCCTAAATTAAGTACACTTTCCGAGAAATGAAGGATAATTCTTTTAATGATACCACATTAATAGCTCACTATAGAGTTTTACAAATGCCAAATTGAATTCTATTAACATCAGTTCGGAGCGCGAAGATTTTCTTAAGAGCGAACTTCAAGCTTATATCCCTTGCTGCGTATAACAACAATGTTAATATTCGGATCAAGCTCTAGTTTTTTTCTAAGTTTTGATATGAACATATCCAGACTACGCCCCACAATAACACCTTCATCTTCCCATATCTCTTTTTGGAGTCGGCTTCTCTCTATAGTCTCGTTAGGAGATAATGCGAAAATGAGCAACAGACGCGTTTCAGTTCCGGTCAGATCTATGTTTTTTTTATTTATTAGCAGTTGCCGTTTCTGCGCATCAAATAAGACCGAACCAAAAGTGAATATCTTGTTATACTCATCTTTAGGTAAGGCTTTCCGCGGCTTAACCGATCTCAAAAAAATAAAGCCAACAAATGCTAAAAATGACAGGCCGCCCAAAAAATATTTATTCCTTGCTGTAGTTATGCCATTCGGTTTAAATTTAATATTAATCATATAACATGCTATGGGTTGTCTTCTTCCTTTACATGCTACAATATCATCTTTCTTATTTTTGGATATAGCATATCCATAGGCTACACTGGAGTTGCCACAGTTAAGTACGTTAACAACATAATCACGTGCGAACGGGTCTTTGGCTAACAAACGCTGAGTAGTATTCACCAGGGAGTCGGTTTGAAAAGTAAGCTCATTCTCAAACCTGATTTGATATTCATTTTCAGCTATCTTTTTTACCGGAAGAACTCTTGATGTACTGTCGCCGGACTGTAAGAGTAATTCATGTCCGATCCTGCGGAGTAAAACTTCCCTTCTGGCGATATCAAAATCGTCACTATCAGTCATACCGAAAGCTGCGCAGATTACAGAGATAAACGAGAGTAGTATCAATGTGAATAGGTATTTGCGTTTTCCGGAGAGGAGATTTCGACTAAGATGCATAGTGTCAAGTTTTTATTTACAAAGTTTACATTTTTATTTACAATCCCAATCTCTCAAACCGAAAAATATCAATGTAAATTCGAAGAATCAATTTGAAAAGATATGAAACATATGAAAAAAACCATCTATGTGCTGATCTTACCGCTGGCTGTGGTGAGCGTACTAGTATTTGCTAATCGTGAAATTAAAAATGAAACTAAGCCATCCCCAAAGCCGTTGTCCATTGCTGAAAGGAAAGCCGACCTGGATGATAGAAAAAAATGGGAGGCTTCTCCTGACGGTATAAAGTACAAAGAATGGGAGGTTTCTCCTGAAGGTAAAAAAGTGCATGCCAGTTATGATAAAATAAAGAAATACATAAAGGCTTTCACCAATATGGAGGCCGTGGTAACCTCTCTTACTTTTCAGCGCGCAAACGGGAAATCATCAGGACCAAAATGGCTTATAGTCAGGATTAATGGGGAAGAATACATGATGCAATTTATTCCTAAGGATTTTCAGCAGTTAAATAGCCTGAAAGTTAACGACAAAATAATTATAAGAAGCCGCAACGCAGGGTATTCGCATAATCATCCATATTTGATTATATCGGGCGACTATATTGCGCGAAATAATAAGATACTTTTTAAACGTGACTTTAGCAAAAATAACGGTTGCTGAGGATTAGGGGCCTCAAGATTAGCGGCACCCAAGGCTGCAAGCCGAACAGAGCGAAGCTAATGGCAATTAAAACCCCCTCTAACGTCTCAAAAAACGATAATAAATGTTCAAAGAATCTCCCGTAGAGCTACTGGAAACACTAGCAAAAAACATTAAAAGCCTGCAAATTCCCGATTGCAGGCCAACCGAGTAATTCTCAAAATGCCTTTCAAGAATAATTATGGATATTGGATTGATAACAATTAGTGTTTGATGATTTCCGAAAACAATTTGCTGCGATAGAAATTAGCAAGGAAAATTTTGAGGAAAAGTGGAAATTATTATAAAAACTAATGCTAACACGTGTTTTACGCTATTGCTGGGCTTGCTCTTGCTATTTTGCTCTTCGTGGAAAATAATCCGGTGACTACAATTCTATCTTTCAAGAAAATTCGTAGGTTTGTTTGGTTCAGTAAGCATTGAGCGACATTAAACATTGACAATATGAACATAGAATATAGTTTTGACAAACGACCAACAGCAGAACAAATAATTAAACTTTACGACGACACAGGTTTGCCTAGACCAACAAATGACAAAGAACGGATACAAAAAATGTATGACAGTTCAAATCTAATAGTTACAGCTTGGGACAATGACCTACTGGTTGGGGTTTCACGTTCAATTACAGATTGGGTTTGGAGTTGTTACCTTGCAGACCTTGCCATTCATCCCGACTATAAAAAAGGTGGAATTGGCAAAAAACTTGTTCAGTTGACAAAAGAAAAACTTGGAGATGAATCTATGATACTTTTGCTTTCAGTTCCAACTGCAATGGAATACTACCCAAAAATTGGAATGACAAAAGAAGATAGAGCATTTACAATACTTAGAACAAAATAGTGTTAAACTAAAAATTGACTTTCTTCATAACCTAAACAAAATATTCTGCTAACAGTCACTACAACGATTTGGGCAATTGGGTTAATAGAAAGTTGGTTTTGTATTTGTGCTGATTCGCTTCGCCTGTTCGCTATCGCTCGGGTGGCAAATCCGAAAATAGGGCTTAATTTAGTTTCAAACCCACTGTAGTACCAGAACGTTATAAGCTACTCTAAAAACTAATCGTATGAAAAACATATTTATAATTATTGTTTGTTTATTATGGTTTGGGACTCATGCCCAAAGTATTAAAGAGCAATTAAAGCAAGTAACGACAATTGAAGATGCTAAAAAGTTTGCACAAGAAAATCAGACTCTTGAAGCTCAGCTCATATCTTCAATCCCAGAAATTGAAAATGATGAATTTGCAACAAAGCTTTCCACAGCCAAAACTGGAGATATTTTTTCAGACATTGATTTTACATATAAAATACTTTCTACAACAAAAATTCAAGCTTTTCGGGTTAGCTATATTTATTTAGATGGCAGTAAACTTTCAACCAAAGAAATCGAAAAATTAAGAACGAAGATTTTAGCGGAATACAAAAATGGGAATACATTTGCAGTTTTAGCTAAAAAATATTCAATGGACAGTAGTAAAGATGGCGATCTTGGATGGTTTTCCGAAGGTATGATGGTTCCAGAGTTTGAAACTGCTATAAAAAATCATAAACAAAATGATGTTTTTAAAGTTGATGTTCCAGATAAAAAATGGTATTATCTTGTATTAAAAACATTTAACGATAAAGAAGTTGAAGAATTAAGTATTTTGAAAATAAAAAGCAGCACATAACAACTACTACAACGGAGTTGGGTAATTGGCTTAATGGAAAGTTGGTTTTGTATTTGGGATGATTTGCTTCGCCTGTTCGCTATCGCTCGGGTGGCAAATCCGAATAATGGACTTAATTTAGTACCAAACCGCTTGTAGCAGGGGAACGTTATAAGCTATGTTAAATGACTGCTCAGTATGACGGAAAATAACAACTTGAAAGATTAATTTAAACAAACATTAATATTATGGAAAAGTTACAATTCAAAGTAAGCATCAATGCACCTGTGACCAAAATTTATGATCTTATGCTTGGCATCAAAAGTAAATCAACTTATGAGCAATGGACTTCTTTGTTTAATCCGACATCGACCTATGAAGGAAGTTGGGACAAGGGAAATAAAATTCTATTTATTGGAGTAGATGAGAAAGGAGAAAAGGGAGGTATGGTTTCCAAGATAGCTGAAAACATTCCCAACCGATTTGTTTCGATTCAACATTATGGTCTTGTTAAAGCTGACCAGGAAATTACAGAAGGACCAGAAGTAGAAAAATGGGCAAACGGATTTGAAAACTATACCTTCGAAGAAAACAATGGAACTACAACCGTTACTGTTGACTTAGACACCGTTGAAGATTTTTTAGATTATATGAACCAGACCTACCCAAAAGCACTCGATAAGTTAAAAGAACTTTGTGAAAAATAACAATTTCAATCCCGATAGCTATCGGGATTAAAAATACAAAGAAATAAACACAGCCTATAACAGCACCTACAAGAAATTGGCGGTTTAGTGGTTAAATTAAGCTTTGTGCTTGATTTTGTAGCCGTAAAACGTTGTATACAACTTAAATAAAACCCGTTTAAACATAAACTGTAGACTATGACAAAACATAATTTACTTCGAATGGACAATGTAGGAATTGTGGTAGAATCTCTTGAAGAAACTATTTCTTTTTTCCTTGAACTCGGCCTAGAGTTAGAAGGAAGAGCAATGATTGAGGGCGAATGGGCTGGTCGAGTAACGGGACTTAGTAATCAATCCGTAGAAATTGCCATGATGGTTACACCAGACGGAAACAGCCGACTAGAGCTATCGCGATTCCTTAATCCGAAAGTAATAGAAGATCATCGCAACGCTCCAGTAAATGCCTTAGGTTATCTACGCGTTATGTTCGCAGTTGCTGACATAGACGATACGCTTTCTAGACTTTACAAACATGGCGCACAACTTGTCGACGAAGTAGTTCATTATCAAAACTCTTATAGACTTTGTTACATTCGTGGACCCGAAGGAATTTTAATCGGAATTGCTGAACCTCTTAAATAAAAATAAGCATCGCATAACAGCTTCCACAAGGATTTGGGCAATTGGCTTAATGGAAAGTTGGCTTTGTATTTGGGATGATTTGCTTCGCCTGTTCGCTATCGTTCGAGTGTCAAAGCTAAAGACAAGGCTTAATTTAGTCTCAAATCCGATGTAATACTGGGACGCCATACATTCCTAAAAATAAGAATAATCCTCTTTTTATACGAGTATTTTGTTATATTTGGTGGCAATACAAGAGCCTTTTTTTCACAGACTGACGTTTTAGGCAATTTTTTAATACCCACAAATATTTATGAAAATTATTCTTTACCTCCTACTAATCCTTCCTGCATGCAGTTTCGGACAGGCTCCCAGTCAAAATGATAATAAGATCTCTATCGGAACCATAGAAACCATTCAATCTTCCATATTAAATGAGAAAAGAGAAATATTGGTTTATGTCCCTACTTCGGGTGGTGTTGGCAGTAAAACCCGTTATCCAGTCATGTACCTTTTAGACGGTTACTCTTTTTTTCATTCGGCAACCGGTATGATGCAATACTTGAGCGCCATTGGGAAAATGCCCGAAATGATTGTTGTAGCTATAGTTAATACCGATAGAGTAAGAGACCTTACTCCTACCCATTCCATATCATGGTCTGACGGAAAAGAAGCCGCCAACTTCTTAAAAAACTCAGGAGGAGGAGAAAAATTCATTTCATTTATTCAGGAAGAGCTGATTCCTTATATTGATTCCACTTATAAAACAGAACCATACCGCATGTTTGTAGGCCATTCGCTAGGCGGATTAACTGTTATCAATACATTGATCAACCACCCTACATTGTTCAATTCTTACGTAGCCATTGATCCCAGTCTGTGGTGGGACAGGCAAGTCCTCTTAACAAAAGCTGAACAAGTTCTGGGACAAAACGACTTTACTGGCAAAAGTCTCTTTTTTGCGGCGGCCAATACCAAGGAAAAAGGAATGAATGTTGAGGCAAATGATCAAACTAACGGCAATGTACCGGCTAGTGACAAACTTCTATTCCATGAAATACTCAAAAAAAGTAAGAACCCTACCCTTACCTGGGACTGGAAATTTTACATGGAAGACAATCATTCTTCAGTCCCGCTTATCGCTGAATATGATGCCTTGCGTTACATCTTTAAAAAATATGAATTAGACAAAGAATTGAGCGACTCTACTATCACGGTGGAGTACATCAAAAACCATTACCGTAACTTATCTACTATGTTACAGTACACCTTACTTCCTGCACAAAGTACTATTAACTTACTGGGGTATAATTTCATGGCAAGTAAACACTATGACAAAGCATACAGTTTTTTCAAGATGAATATTGACAATTACCCAACAAGTGCAAATACCTATGATTCTATGGGAGATTTTTATGTTGAGAAGAATGATAGAAAAAAGGCAATAGAATCATTTGAAAAGGCATTGTCCTTGAAAGAAGTTTCCGAAACCAGAAAGAAACTGGAGAAACTACAAGCTAAACAATAAATACAGCCACTAACAACGGATTTAAGCAATTGGTTTAATGGAAAGTTGGTTTGTATTTGGGATGATTTGCTTCGCCTGTTCGCTATCGCTCGGGTGGCAAATCAGAAAAGAGGGATTAATTTAATCTCAAACCTCGCCAAGCATCATTACCTTAGTACTAAATGGGACAATTCACAGACGATTATAATTTTAAAAATAATGACAATGAAAATACTTAAAATAAAATGGCAAAGACTGCTTCATGGCGGACAAACCTGCCCAAGATGCAAATCTACGGGTGACGAAGTTGAGAAAGCAGTTATTATTTTGAAAGAATCGCTTAAGCCCATGAATATTGAAGTAGTTCTTGAAAAAGAGGCTTTGACAGAGACACAATTTAAAAAGGATACGTTGGAATCAAATAGAATATGGATTAATGATATTCCAATGGAGGAATATATCGGAGGGAAAGTTGGTCAAAGCACTTGTTGTGATGTTTGCGGACCTCATGAATGCAGAACAGTTAATATTGAAAAAGAAGTACTTGAAACCATTCCGTGCGACACCATTGTTAAAGCTGGTCTGCTTGCTGCCTCAAGTATGATTTAAATATAAAATCATTATTACTGACCAACTAAGTCATGCTATTCTGCAGACACACAAGCAAAACATAATCTATATCCCGCGATCAACCACTAGCAGTACCTTGCAGTAATTGGCGTGGACGAGCTAAAAGAAAGTTTTGTATCTTTAAACAACAATTTGTGGTTATAGACAGCTGGCTGTTGCAAATGCCAAATACTGGGGCACAATGCTGGACAAGCAGTCTTCTCCACAGGTTGCAAAATTATCGAGCAGACAATCACCTGACACGAAATTCCAACATTTTGAAAACAGATATGAACACGGAAATTCAAACATATAACAACAATCAAACATCGGCAGACAAAGAAATTTGCGACTTTCTCGCCAATTCAATTGACAGCGAACTGACTGAAGCAGAAAAAAAAATTTGGCACGCTCATCCGGTTTGGTTTTTAGACGGCAACCCCATAGTTGGCTATAGCAAACAGAAAAAAGGAATAAGACTAATGTTTTGGAGCGGAGCGGACTTTGAAGAAGAAAATTTAAATGTAAAGGGAGAGAAATTTAAAGATGCTTCCATTTTCTTCAACAATGTTTCTGAAATTGAAACAAACGACATAAAACGCTGGCTGAAAAAATCAAGAGAAATACAATGGGACTATAAAAACATTGTGAAAAGAAAAGGACATTTAGAAAGACTTAAATAATATGACACCAACACCCGAACACAATGAACGTATGGCAAAAATGACTTTTTCGTCGGTATATCCACACTATATCGCGAAAGTTAAGAGAAAAGGAAGGACAAAAGAAGAATTGCATCAAGTAATCGAGTGGCTGACCAACTTTGACGACAATAAACTGCAAAAACTGATTGACGAGAAAGCTACTTTTGAAACTTTCTTCAAGAACGCAAAATTGAACCCGAACGCTCATCTGATAACAGGAGTAATTTGTGGCTATAGGATTGAAGAAATTGAAAATCCTTTAACCAAACAAGTAAGATATTTGGACAAGTTGGTGGACGAATTGGCGAAAGGCAAAAAGATGGAAAAAATTTTAAGAGTTGGATAAAATCACGAATAACAAACGACACCTCTCCAACCAAAAAGAGTTTAGCGCAACAGTAGTTTAACGGTTCAATTTATTTTTTACTTTTATCGTAACAACTTAAAAAAATAAAATTATGGCACTTATCAATCCTCATATTAACTTCAACGGAAATGCCGAAGAAGCATTCAATTTTTACAAATCAGTATTTGGCGGAGAGTTCACAAAGATTATGCGTTTCAAAGATTTAGCAAGCCCTGAATATACAGTAGCAGAAAATGAAGCAAATAAGATAATGCACATTGCTTTGCCCATTGGCAAAAATATTTTAATGGCTAATGACGTTCCGGAAAGTATGGGTAAAGTAAATGAAAATGAAAACAGATCTAAAATATCTATTAGCGCAGAAAGTCGCGAAGAAGCCGACAAGTTATTCAGCGGACTTTCAGCAGGCGGAAATATTGAAGCACCTATTGGCGACAGTCCTTGGGGTTCCTACTTTGGGATGTTTCGAGACAAATTCGGTATTGAATGGATGGTGGATTTCGATCCAAAATATAACGAAAAAATATGAGCCGATAACAATGAACGTCTAAAAGCGGTTTGGCAAACTTACTCGAAAATTTCTCTAAAAAATGAATCACGAAATAATAACCGATAAACTAAAATTAAAAATTGTTGAAAACTCGGACGCAGAATTAATTCATAAATTAAGAACAAATCCTGAAGTTGGTAAATTCATTAAAAGAGATTTAAATAAATCATTAAATGATATTGAAAACTTTATAGAAGAAATAAATAAAAGTGATTTGTTTTTTTCAATAAGAACGCTTGAAAACAATGAATTTGCAGGAACAATTGCTATTTGGAATATTAATCCCGAAAGAAAATATGCCGAACTAGGATATGAATTATTTCCAAGTTTTCAAAATAAAGGAATAATGACTAATGCAATTAACGGAATTTTGGATTATGCTTTTAACAAACTAGATTTTGAAATTATTGAAGCATATACTGATAAAGAAAATCAAAATTCAAGAAAATTATTAGAAAAAATAGGATTTAATTTGGTCTGCAATAAAATTGACAAAAAAAATCTAAACAACATAATTTACGAAATAAAAAAAGTCTGCAACTAACAAGAGTTTTGCGTCAGGCGGGCTAAAGTGCAAAATTCAAAAGCAATATTTCCTTAATATTTAAACAAATGAAATACTTCCTACTAGTTATTCTTTCTCTGTGTTTTAATCTCATTCATGCACAACAAAATTTAGTCAAATATGTAAAACCCATCATTGGTTCGGAAAAAATGGGTCATACTTATCCTGGCGCAACTGTGCCCTTTGGAGCAGTTCAATTAAGTCCGGAAACCGATACTATTTCATATGAATTAAACGGAAAATACAATGGTGATGTTTACAAATATTGTGCGGGATATAAATACGAAGACAAGACTATTGTAGGCTTTAGCCATACCCATTTAAACGGAACGGGACATTCTGATCTTGGTGATTTTTTGGTGATGCCAACCCAAGGAAAACTGCAATTGAATCCCGGAATTGCCTCCGACACAAAAAGCGGTTATCGTTCTGCGTTCTCCCATTCCAACGAAATCTCTGAAGCCGGTTATTATAAAGTAAAACTCGATGACGACAGTATTATTGCAGAAATGACAGCAACTACCCGAGTTGGAATGCACCAATACACATTTCCAAAATCTGATGAAAGTCACATCATCCTTGACTTAATGGCTGGTATTTATAATTATGATGAAAAGAACGTTTGGACTTATGTGCGAGTGGTTAATGACACACTTATTACGGGCTACCGACAAACAAATGGCTGGGCACGGACCCGAACGGTTTACTTTGCCATGTCATTTTCGAAACCATTTATCAGTTACGGACAAAAAAATTATGACCCCAAACAAGCGTACCGAGGATTTTGGAGGAAATTTGATCAATCTAAAAACTTTCCTGAGATAGCTGGAAAAAGAATACGCATGTATTTTGATTTTAAAACTGATGAGGGCGAAAAAATCAAAATAAAATTGGCACTGTCTTCTGTAAGCCAAGAAAATGCATTGGAAAATATGCAATCCGAAATTAAAGACTGGGATTTTGAAAAAGTAAAAATCAACGCCCAAAAATCTTGGAACACCGAACTGAATAAAATTAAAATAGAAGCTTCTGAAGATACTAAGGTGAATTTCTACACCGCCATGTATCATACATTTATAAACCCAACCGTTTATACAGACGTAAACGGACAATACAAAGGTTTGGATCAGGACACTCATATAGCTAATGGTTTTACCAATTATAGTACGTTCTCCTTATGGGATACCTATCGTGCCCTACATCCTTTTTTTAATATAATTCAGCCCTCGCGCAATAGCGACATGATAAAATCGATGATGGCACATTACAATCAAAGTGCCTTAAAGATGTTGCCAATTTGGTCTCATTACTCCAACGATAATTGGTGTATGAGCGGCTATCACAGTGTTTCGGTAATTGCAGATGCCATACTTAAAGGCACTTATAATGGTGATGCAAACGAAGCTTTAAACGCTTGTGTCACAACAGCAAAACACCGAAACTACGAAGGGATTGACTCTTATATGGATCTCGGTTTTATTCCTGATGAAAAAAGTGGCATTTCAGTTTCAAATACTTTAGAATATGCATATGATGATTGGTGTATTGCACAGTTAGCAAAAAAATTAAACAGACAAGACATTTATGAAGAGTTTCTAAAACGATCTGCAAATTGGCAAAATAATTTTAATTCAGCTACAGGATTCATGCAACCAAAATTGGCTAATGGAACTTTTAAAACCGATTTTAGTGCTTTGTCTACCCATGGTCAAGGATTTATTGAAGGAAACAGTTGGAATTACAGCTTTTTTGTCCCACACAACCCAACCGAACTTATTGCCAAAATGGGTGGTACAGCTGCTTTTGCTTCCCGTTTAGACACTTTGTTCTCCATGCATTTGCCGGATTCATTTTTTGCAGAAACAGAAGACATTACCAGAGAGGGAATTATTGGCGGTTATGTTCACGGAAATGAACCCGCACATCATGTCGCTTACTTTTACAATTGGACAAACCAAGCTTGGAAAACACAATATCAGGTTAGAAAAATTATGCAAATGCAATACAAACCAACACCCGATGGTTTGGGAGGAAATGATGATTGCGGACAAATGAGTGCTTGGTATATCTTTTCATCATTAGGATTTTATCCGGTTGCACCAGGCTCCACTGAATATGCTATTGGGTCCCCTTTAGTAAACAAAGCAGTCTTAACTTTAGAAAACGGTAACACTTTTACAATAGATGTGATTAACCAAAACGACAAGAATGTATATGTTCAAAAAATACTGCTAAACGGCAAGCCTTTACCCCATTTATTTATAAACCATAGTGATATTACAGCTGGCAGTAAATTGACATTCTATATGGGAGCTAAACCTAAAAAGTAACGATACTAATTGCATTCATTTAATAACATTCAATCAAGAATAAGAAAAACACAGTTCTTTAAAAAGTCGGTTTTTATGATATAGAAATCGACTTTTAAATGATAAGCGGAAACTTCTTTTTGTATATTTGACTTAAACGGAAGACTAAGAGAATAAAAATTAGCAGCATTCGAAAGCCCAAAAAAGAGCATCCAATAATCAAACGCAACAAATGACAAAAAAGACTCTATTATTAATTGGTTTTATTGTATTGAAATTTTTGCTGCAATATGTTTTAATAAGTTCTGAGTATGATTTACAAAGAGATGAATACTTGCATCTGGATCAGGCAAAACATTTGGCTTGGGGCTATTTATCCGTTCCTCCTTTTACTTCCTGGATTTCAAGTATTATTTATTTTCTGGGTGGCTCTGTTTTTTGGGTAAAATTTTTTCCTGCGCTGTTCGGTGCATTGACAATTTTTGTGGTATGGAAAGCAATTGAAGAATTAAACGGTGATTTGTTTGCTTTGTTATTGGGAGCAACTTGCGTTCTGTTTTCAGCCCTTTTAAGACTCAATACTTTATTTCAGCCTAATTCTTTTGACGTTTTGAGCTGGACCGCATTTTATTTTATTTTAATCAAATATTTCAAAACCGAAAATTCAAAATGGCTTTTTATTGGTGCAATCGTATTTGCTGTTGGTTTTCTTAATAAATACAATGTCATTTTTCTGCTCTTTGGTCTCTTGCCTGCTATTTTATTATCCGAACATAGAAAAATTTTTGTACAAAAGAAATTTTACATGGCATTCGTTTTAGGGTTGCTACTTATTTTGCCAAACCTTCTATGGCAATACAACAATAATTTTCCGGTTATTTCTCATTTAAATGAATTAGCAAGCACCCAATTGGTAAATGTTGACCGATTAGAATTTTTAAAATCGCAACTGTTTTTTTTCATAGGCTCTTTATTTGTAATTATTTCGGGCCTTTACGCTTTGGTATTTTACAAGCCATTTAAAAAATATACCTTTTTATTTTGGTCCATTATTTTCACACTGATCGTTTTTGTTTACTTCAAGGCAAAAGATTATTATGCTATTGGCCTTTATCCTATTTATATTTCGTTTGGTTCGGTTTTCCTTGCTGATATTTTAAAGGATGGCTGGAAAAAATATTTACGCCCAATACTTATTCTGATTCCTTTTTTATTTTTCATTCCGATGTACGGATTTTTATTTCCTAACAAAAGCCCTGAAACCATTGTAAAAAATGCAAAGCATTATAAAGATCTTGGCTTGCTCCGTTGGGAAGACGGGAAAGACCATTTATTGCCCCAAGACTTTGCTGATATGCTTGGCTGGAAAGAACTGGCGGTAAAAGTAGATTCGATTGCTGCTACGATTCCGAACTTGGATCAAACCTTAATTCTTTGTGACAACTACGGACAGGCAGGGGCAATAAACTACTACACCCAAAACAAAAAAGTGATCGCAACCTCCTTTAATGCAGACTATATCAATTGGTTCAACTTCGACAAAAAAATTACAGATGTTATTTTGGTAAAAGAATCAGATGATGAAGACAAAGAGAGAAAAGAAGAGATTCCACTATTTGACACTGTCTATTTGGCCGGCAAAAGAATCAATCAATTTGCAAGAGAACCCGAAATTTCCATTTACGTTCTGCGAGGGGCAAAAGTTGATATAAAAAAACGGATTATTGACGAAATGGAAAAAAAGAAAAAATGACGAATCACGGTTTTTTCAAGTAAAATTGTAAAGCCTGAGCGAAAATTATTTTTTTCTATTTGGCTAAAATTAAAACCTGAAGTAATCCAAATCCTCATCCCTGCTCAAAGCAACTTATATAACAGTAATTATAACTAAAAAGACAATTGTGAGATGGTAGTAAACAATTCGAATTATTCAGAAGCAAAAATGCTTATCCGAAAACCAAGTTCAGAAGTTTTTGAAGCTTTAATAAATCCAGAAATCACCAAGAATTTTTGGTTTACAAAAAGTAGTGGAAAACTGGAAGCAAACAAAAGCGTTACTTGGGAATGGGAAATGTATCAGGTGTCGGCTGTAATCACTGTGATAGCCATTATCGAAAATGAAAAGATCAAATTTGAGTGGAATAATCCGGCCAGAACAGTTGAATTTACTTTTGACCGTATGGGTGATAATTCAACTTATGTCTCTGTAAAAGAATATGGCTACACGGAAACCGGTGAAAAACTTCTAGCAATAATTAGAGATTCGACGGGAGGATTTACAACAGTTTTGGATGGCATGAAAGCTTTCCTTGAACACGGCATTAATTTAAACTTGATTAAAGATAAATTCCCAACAGGACATTAGGTCTCAGAGAACGAAAACGGTACATTAAACAAATCTGAATATTATTAATCTTTTTAGCCCTTATAATCAAAATGAAGAAAGTATTTTATCTAGGAATTTTAGGTTTCCTCTTATTTGAGATTGCGAATGTTTTTTTCATTATGCCAATGCCCGGCAGCCAGGAAATGAATAGTATTGATATCGCTTATTTTCTATACTCGTGGCGTTGGTATTTTCGTATATTATTTGGCGCAATGATTCTTTTGGGTTTAAAAAGTACTTTTTTAAAATCAAAGTGGTTGTCTGTTGCAGCCATTTTAATTGTTATAGCCGTCTATTATGCTGCAAATTATGAAATGGCTGCAGACACTATGTTCTATCAACCAACTGTGCTACAGCTTACAAACACAACGAAAAACACTGTAAATCCTGATCGATTGGTATTGGCTGTAAAATACAATGGACAAGCCAAAGCCTACCCTATTCAATTTTTGGGCTATCATCATCAGGTACGGGATAGTGTCGGCGGTAAGCCAATTATGGTAACCTATTGCACGGTTTGTCGCACAGGAAGAGTTTTTGAGCCTGTTGTTAATGGTAAGCCCGAGAATTTTAGATTGGTAGGCATGGATCATTTCAATGCGATGTTTGAAGATCAGTCAACCAAGTCTTGGTGGCGACAAGCAACGGGAGAAGCCATCGCAGGTAAACTAAAAGGATATACCTTACCAGAGTTTCCTTCTGTTCAAATCACATTACGCAAATGGATAGCGCTAAATCCGAACACATTGATTATGCAGCCTGACAAAAAATTTCAAGCGGAATATGATAGCTTAAAAACATACGAAAAAGGAAGATTAAAAGGAAAACTTACACGTCGAGACACAGCATCCTGGCAGGCAAAATCATGGATTGTGGGTGTCATCATAGGCAAATCCAGTAAAGCCTACGATTGGAATAAACTACAAAAAGAACGAATTATTTACGATACGGTTGACAATAATCCAATCGCCGTAATAGTATCAAAAGACAATAGCAGTTTTGTGGTTTTGGAAAGACAAAATAATGATCAGGTTTTTACCCTTGTAAATGATACTTTAATCAGTCAAGACAATAGCTATACCTTTATGGGACTATCGCAAAATCCGGCGAAGCCAAGTCTAAAAAAATTAAATGCTTATCAGGAATATTGGCACAGTTGGAAAACGTTTCATCCTTCAACTCAAAGATAAACAGTTACCTACGACGCTTTTATTTAAAAAAAAGTAACATTCGAACTTAAAAAACAGTAATTTCGATTAAAAACAGTCAAACAACATCATTATGAAATGGAAATTATCCTTTTTTCTTATCCTGCTAGTTAACATGGTCAATTTCGCTCAATCAAAAGAGGAAGACGCTATCAAAAAAGTATTAGAAAAAGAATCCGCCACTTGGAGAGCCAAAGACAGCAAAGGTCACACAGAATGCTGGCATGTTCAACCCTATAGCAGAATATTAGTATCTACCACCAAGGGAGAAAGCTTTGATGTTCCTCCAATGGCAATGATTGATACAAAACCCGAAAATATGGGTAATGGCGGTTTTTCCGTAAACACCAATTACAAAATGAGCATCAACGGCAATACTGCCTGGGTGAGTCACGATGAGGAGTCGACCGCTAACGATGGTAAAAAAACATTCTCTTATGAAATTCGAATGCTGGAAAAAATAGCCGGACAATGGAAATTAGTGGGTCAATCCATTCATATTTACAAACAAGAATAAAACTAAAATAACCAACCAATGCATTACATCTAAACCTCGTTTATTACAAAATAGACGGGGTTTTTAGTTGACAGACCTTTTTTCAATTACTATCATTATTTGCGAATAGTCTCAATCATCCGCTCAATTGCAATGTCATTAACTGAATCTTTTATTCCTCAGCTTAATGCATTGCAATCAATCTGACAAAAAATTACATCTTCATTTCGGGAATAAATTTTGGCTGTGAGGTTTTATTTCTTAAATTTATCAAAATCATAGGGCAAACAATTCCTTTTGAACCCATTTGATTACTGATTCCTTTCAATAATGAATAAATAATACCATTCGTTTTGGATTAGAGTGCAGCCCAAGACTTTTTTAATAAAACATAAATAAAAACATATTCCCAAGATGAAAATAGCTCTTTTTTCAAACGAATTCCCACCAAATATTTATGGTGGTGCCGGTGTACACATTGATTTCCTTAGTCAGGAATTAGCCAAATTAGGAGAAGTGGAAGTACGATGTTTTGGTGACCAAAATACGGACGCTTCAAGCATGCATGTACGTGGCATCAATTCCTGCCTGACCAAAATGGAAGACAAAGACAATGCACATATTAAGATGTTTCATAATCTGAGCCGTAATGTCGAAATGTCCCAAGCTACCCCTCAGGCTGATATTATTCACTGTCACACTTGGTACACCCATTTAGCAGGTGTTTTTACTCGAGAATTATTGCAAGTGCCGCTTATTCTTACCACACATAGTTTAGAAACACACCGTCCCTGGAAAGTGGAACAATTAGGAAACGGTTATTTCCTTTCCCGTTGGATCGAAGACAAAGCGTATAAAACAGCTGATGGTGTTATTGCTGTGAGCGAACAAATGAAACAGGATGTTATCGAAGCCTATGATGTTGCGCCCGAGAAAGTGACTGTAATTCATAACGGCATCGATCCTGAATTTTACAAACCAACTTTTGATACTGATTTACTCTTGGAATATGGTATCAATCCAGATATTCCTTTTGTTCTTTTTGTAGGCCGTATCACCCGCCAAAAAGGAATCTCCCAACTTATTGCAGCGGCCAAACATTTCAACAAAAATTGTCAGGTAGTTCTTTGCGCAGGTGCGCCGGATACTCCGGAAATTGCAGCCGAAACAGAAGCTTTAATCGCTGACTTAAAAGCAGAACGCGAAGGCATTATTTTAATTTCTGAAATGTTGCCACGCGAAAAAATAAAAGTATTGTACAGCCATGCCCGCGTGTTTGCCTGTCCCTCTTTATACGAACCTTTTGGCATCATTAATCTGGAAGCCATGTCTTGTGAAACTCCAGTAGTGGGAAGTTTGGTTGGTGGAATTCCGGAAATAATTGTGGAAGGAAGTACAGGCTATTTGGTTCCGCTTCAAAGTATTTCCAGAACCGATTTCAATCCCGCCGATCCAGAGGCTTTCCAAAAGAACTTCGCAGCCAAAATAAACCTTCTTTTAGACGATGAAGCATTGGCCACAAAAATGGGTAAGGAAGGTCGTGTTCGTGTACTGAAACAATTCAGTTGGGAATCCATCGCCCGAATCACTTTTGATTATTATCAGGAAGTTATAGCCCGATTCGAAAAAGAAAAAGCTTAGTTTTACTTCCAAGCAAACATTTAATTGCAAATCCATTTTTTCATGTTCCAAAAACAGATAAAATGGATTTTTTTTATTTTTTCAAAACCTAAATTCTTTTTATAATTTTAAGTAAAACAATATAGTTTAATTAGCATTAATACTGATTTCACTTTATTAAAATCAGAATTTTAGAAAAAGAGGAAAAGAAATAACAGTTATTATTTCTTCAAAAAAAAGCGCTCAAAAAATGTTTATATTTGTCCAAAAATTAGATAAATGCAACATATTATAGATAGATTCATCAGTTATGTAACAATTGATACTGAATCAGATGCGAATTCCGAAACAACTCCAAGTACCGCAAAACAATGGGATCTTGCCAACAAACTGGTAGACGAATTAAAAGCAATTGGAATGCAGGATGTCACTATTGATGACAAAGCCTATATCATGGCTACTTTACCAAGTAATGTGGATCACGAGGTACCCACTATTGGATTTATCTCTCATTTTGACACTTCCCCTGATTTTTCCGGAGCCAATGTAAAACCTCAGATTGTTCCGAACTATGATGGCGGTGATATTGTATTGAATGCCGAAAAAAACATCGTTTTATCTCCAAGTTATTTCAAAGATTTATTGCTTTACAAAGGACAGACTTTGATTACGACAGATGGAAATACTTTATTAGGCGCAGATGACAAAGCCGGAATTACCGAAATTGTTACGGCCATGGAATTCCTAATCAACAGTCCTGAAATCAAACACGGAAAAATCAGAGTCGGCTTTACACCTGATGAAGAAATTGGTCGTGGTGCCCATCATTTTGATGTGGAAAAATTTGGAGCTGATTGGGCCTATACTATGGACGGAAGTCAAGTAGGTGAATTAGAATATGAAAATTTTAATGCGGCTGGAGCCAAAATTACTTTCAAAGGAAAAAGCGTTCACCCAGGTTATGCCAAAGGAAAAATGATCAATTCTATGTTGATTGCCAATGATTTTATCAATGAATTACCAAAAGGAGAGACTCCCCAGGAAACCAGAGGTTATGAAGGATTTTTTCATGTACATCACCTAAACGGAAGTATTGAAGAAACTGTTTTGGAATTGATTATTAGAGATCATAACAAGAAAAAGTTTGAAAAACGCAAAGAACTGATTGAGAAAATCACCAAAAAAATCAATAAGAAATTTGCAAAACAATTTGGTGAAGACATTGCCATAGCAGAAATAAAAGACCAGTATTTCAACATGAAGGAAAAGGTTTTACCTGTAAAATATATTGTGGATATTGCCGAAAATGCGATGAGAGATTTGGGTATTAAACCGCTTATAAAACCAATTCGCGGCGGAACAGATGGTTCTCAATTATCTTACAAAGGATTGCCTTGCCCTAATATATTTGCGGGTGGACATAATTTTCATGGTAAATACGAATATGTTCCTGTAGAAAGTATGCAAAAAGCTGTCAATGTAATTGTAAAAATTGCTCAATTGACATCTATTACCGATTTTAAAGCACCAGTAGAAAACAAGAAAAGAAAAAAATAATTTGGATTCTTCAAAAGACATAAAGCCAAGTTGGAACAAAACTGAAAAATGGTCTGAAGAACTTCATTTACTTCAATCCATTATAGCCCAAACAGAACTCCTGGAAACTTCCAAATGGGGTGGTTCTGTCTATGTTCTCAATGGCAAAAATGTCTTAGGTATTGGTGGATTCAAAAATTATTTTGCCATTTGGTTTTTTAATGGTGTATTCCTCAAAGATGAAAAACAAGTATTGGTCAATGCCAATGAAGGTGTTACCAAATCTTTGCGTCAATGGCGTTTTTCATCAAAAGAAGAAGTCAATGAAAAAGAAGTACTGCACTATATTCTGGAAGCCATCGAAAATGAAAGACAGGGAAAAATAATCAAACCTGAAAAAGGAAAAGTGATTGTTTCAGAACTTTTTCAAAAAGAATTGGATTCAGATTTACTTTTGGCCGAAGCGTTTCATAAGTTCACTCCTTACAAGCAAAAGGAATTTTTAGAATATATTGAAACAGCCAAACGCGAAGAAACCAAACGCTCCAGAATTGAAAAAATAAAACCCATGATTCTTGAAAACATAGGTTTAAATGACAAATACCGATAAAATAAATTATCGTATAAAAACCAAATCCCAAATTTCAATCATTATAATTGAAATTTGGGATTTTTTTTCTAAACCAAACTCCAGCAGTTTAAGCCATTTTAACATGGTTTCCTTTTTATCTTATCCCTAAAAACGTCTGTAAGTAAAAACTTAACATCAAGATATCCTTTTTTTAGTTAAATTTACTAATGTTCTGTTAATCATTAATTAACATTGGAACATGGCTAATTTTTTCAAAATATAAACACAATATAAAAAATGATGTTATGGAAAAAAAACAAGAACAGATTTTAACCCCTACCACAAAAGCCGCTGAAGCCGTTAAAGTACCAGAAGCCGCCAAGCCGGTTAAAACAAGAAAAGCCAGAGTAAGTAAACCAACTGTCGAAACGGTTGAAGCAGTTGAAGTTATTGAACAACCCACCGCGGTTATTACAGAAATAATCACTGAAATGATTATTGAAGAAGTCCAAGAAAATCCTGAAGTTCTAAATGAAGAAGAAAATCAGAAAAATAAGAAAAAAAATAAAGTAAAAATGAAAGAAAAAGATAAAAAAAAGGCATTGAAAGCCATTGCTAAAGAGAAAGCGAAACAAAAAGCAAAAGCTAAAAAGGCAAAGGCCAAAAAAGCTAAAAAAGAAAAAGCTAAAAAGGCTAAAGTCAAAGCAAAAATTAAAGCTAAAAAAGCTAAAGCAAAGGCTAAAAAAGCAAAGAAGAACAAAAAAAACAAGAAGAATAAAAAGTAATCTTATTTTTTAAGACATAAAAAAGTCCCAATCCGAATATCATATCGGTTGGGACTTTTTTATGTATAGCTTAAAACTATTTTTTATTCAATGCTGCACTCATTTCCATAGAAATAGCAGAACGCTCCATTTTAAGTTTTCCTGACATTGTTTCAATAACAACAGTTGTTTCAGCAAGCTCTGAAACTTTACCATGAAGACCACTTTTTGTTATGATTTTATCGCCAACTTTTAATGCGCTTTCAAATTCTTTTTCCGCTTTAGCCTTTTTTTGTTGTGGTCTGATCATGAAGAAATAGATCACTACAAACATTAATAAAAACGGTGCAAATTGAGTTAATTGTTCCATAATTTTAATTCTTTTTTTTTGTTACTTTTTACATTAAACCACGGCCAGCTTTAATCATCTTTTTGCTCGCCTGAAGTTCTTTTACTAAATTATCTAAAATTCCGTTGATAAAAATACTACTTTTTGGAGTAGAATATTCTTTGGCAATCTCTAAATATTCATTTAAAGTTACTTTTACCGGAATGGATGGAAATTTCAAGAATTCACAGATAGCCATTTTAAGGATAATCGTGTCTACTTCAGCAATTCTTTCACTATCCCAGTTAGGTGTTTTGTCATCGTATTCTTTGGCCAATTCGCGCTCGTTCAGAATTGTTTTTCTAAACAAATCCCTAACAAAATCTTTATCTTCATTGTCCTTATATAATTTCGGAACCCTGAAATTATCATCTTCACCTTGTTTAATCGCTTTCAATTGTTTAACAATATGCGTATTAACCAATGGAATATCATCAACCCAAGTCAATTTATCATCTTCCAGATAATCGTATAATTTTTCGTTAGGAACAATTACCTCTGAAAATATATCAACAATAAACTGTTTGTCTTCCTCGAAAGTATTGATAGCATTTCTCATGTAATTCGCATACAATTTACTTTCCTTTACCGCATTAAGAAGTAAGATGATGTAATCATCATTTAAAGTCCAATTGTTGATTTTACGATTTTCTAAAGCAATACTTAACGAATTATTTTCCGCAAGAATTTGGAAAATACTGTTTTTAATAAATTTTTCGTTTGGATTACGCTCTGCTGGAGTAGCGAGATGTTTTTGACTTGATAAATGCAAAAAGACAGTTTCTTTTTTACATATTTCAATTAGGGAAGAAAGCATTATGAGGTATAAATCCTGAATGGCATCGATACTGTAAAAAAGAAATTTTTCTTCTTTTTCCATATTATCAGATCCGTTTTGATGCATCGCATAAATGGACTGCATGACTTTGACGCGTATGTGTCTTCTATTTACCACCTTGTAAGAACTTTTATAAATTAGTCTGCAAAAATAAGAATAACATCGGTGAAAATAAAATTAAAACACCTTTTTTTAAATTAATTGCAATGGTCAGCTCAGTTACCAGCTCCCTTAGATAAGGCATAACCGGTAACTGAACACTAATTCCTGACCATTGAATTAACCTTTCTTATTCTCTATTTTTCTTAAATCAATACGATTTTGCGCAATAGTCAAAGCGGCTTGATGTGTCGTTATTCCATTTGCAACAGCAAAATCAATAATTTCTAAAGTAGTATTGTATATATTTTCTGTTTTACGCATGATTTCAGCTTTGTCATAATGTGCTAATTCAGCATAAACATTGATAATTCCACCAGCATTGATCAAGAAATCCGGAGCATACAATATTCCTCTTTCCTGCAAAATAGCACCGTGAACAGTCTCATTTGCTAATTGGTTATTCGCAGCACCAGCAATTACTTTTGCCTTGATTTTATTTACAGTCGCATCATTTAAAGTTGCTCCCATAGCACAAGGTGCGTAAATATCTACATCAGCAGAATACAAATCATCACCTGTATATATTTCAGCATTGTATTTCTTTCCTACTTCATACAATCTTTCTTCATTGATGTCAGTAATGGTAACTTTTGCGCCTTCTTTTGTCAAATAATCAACCAAAGTTTCTCCAACATGTCCGATTCCTTGTACCAAGACTTTTTTACCATCCAAAACATCAGAACCAAATTGATGTTTAGCAGCCGCTTTCATTCCCATATACACACCGAAAGCAGTCACGGGTGAAGGATTTCCTGCTCCTCCTCTTTCCTCAGAAATTCCGGTAACATAAGGAGTAACATCTCTCACAAGATCCATATCACTGGTTTCCATTCCTACATCTTCGGCAGTAATATATCTTCCGCTTAAAGAATGTACAAATTCACCAAACTTACGCATCAATTCAGGCGTTTTTTGAGTTTTGGCATCGCCAATAATCACTGCTTTACCTCCACCAATATTCAATCCGGTAATCGCCGCTTTGAAAGTCATTCCTCTTGAAAGACGTAAAACATCATTGAGAGCTTCCCATTCATTAGCATAATTAAACATTCGGGTACCTCCCAATGCTGGTCCCATAACCGAATTGTGAATACCAATAATTGCTTTTAAACCTGTATCTTTGTCGTTGCAAAATACGATTTGTTCGTGATCGTCAAATGATAATTGACCAAAAACGGGATCCATTTTTTGAAGTTCCTTTCCTGTTGTGAAAGCTGCATTCATAGTACTATTATTTTTAGTGATAAATTATGAATTTGTCAAAAAGACAAGTCAAAAGTACACAAAAAATAAGAATATCTAAATATTTTTATTTAAAATTACGTATTTGATAATACAAAATAAATAAAAAGGCCTGTTTTGCATTTAATAAAAAACAAAAATACTTCTGTAAACAGGATTATTTAAATACAGAATATCATAAAAACATGAAAGAATTAAGCTATTTAAACAAATACTTTGTCAAATATAAATACAGTTTTTTACTTGGAATTGTTATCACTATAGTCGCACAAATATTTTCTTTGTTTACACCAAAACTGATTAGCGAATCTTTAGGTGCCATTGAAAAATTTGACAAACTTTCTTCAGAAGAAAAGTCATCCCAAATTGTCATAGCTCACTTTAGAGGCGAGCTGATAGATAATATCTTGCTTATAATAGGAACAACCATTGTTGCCGGTTTTCTAACTTTCCTGATGCGTCAAACTCTGATCGTAATGTCGCGTCACATCGAATTCGATTTGAAAAATGAAGTGTTTCGTCAATATGAAAATCTATCCCAAAATTTCTACAAACAAAACAGAACCGGCGACTTGATGAATCGTATTAGTGAGGATGTCTCCAAAGTGAGAATGTATGTGGGACCTGCCGTTATGTACACCATCAATACATTCATCCGTTTTGCCATAGTGATTGCCTATATGTATAATGTCTCACCGCTGCTGACGCTCTACACCATTCTGCCCTTGCCCGTTTTGTCTTATGCTATTTTCAAATTGAGTTCAGAGATCAATGTTCGAAGCACCGTATTTCAACAATACTTATCTAAAGTTTCCAGTTTTACGCAAGAAATATTTTCTGGAATTCGGGTAATAAAAGCCTATTCATTAGAGAATCAACACCAAAATAATATGGTGGATTTAGCCAATGAAAGTAAAAGCAAAAGTTTAAATCTGGCAAAAGTACAGTCCTTATTTGGCCCTTTGATGCTTGCATTGATAGGAATCAGTAACTTGGTAGTGATTTATTTTGGTGGTCTGATGTACATTAACGGAACAATCACAAGCATTGGAACTATAGCAGAATTCATCTTATATGTCAACATGTTAACTTGGCCTGTTGCTTCTTTGGGTTGGGTTTCCTCAATGGTTCAGGAAGCAGAAGCCTCACAAAAACGCTTGAATGAGTTTCTGAAAATTGAACCTGAAATCAAAAACAAAAACCCTGAGCATTCAATTATTGAAGGGACTATCGCTTTCAAAAATGTAAGTTACACATACGAGGATACCAATATAAAAGCCATACAGGACATCTCTTTTACTGTAAAAAAAGGAGAAACACTGGCTATTTTAGGAAAAACCGGTGCCGGAAAATCGACTATTTTATCTTTGATTTCAAGACTTTATGATGTGACTGACGGAGAAATAACCGTTGACGGAAAAGAAATCAGTAGCTTAAATTTATTCGACTTAAGAAACAGTATTGGAATCGTACCACAAGATGCCTTCTTGTTTTCAGACAGCATCAAAAACAACATCAAATTTGGCAAAGAAACAGCTACCAATGAGGAAGTTGAAGCTGCTGCCAAAAGCGCTGTGGTACACGATAATATCATTGGTTTCAACAAACAATACGAAACTATCCTGGGCGAAAGGGGAATCACACTTTCCGGCGGCCAAAAGCAGCGTGTTTCTATAGCCCGAGCCATTATTAAAAATCCGGCCATCTTACTTTTTGATGATTGTTTGTCTGCTGTGGATACAGAGACCGAAGAAGCTATTTTGAACAACTTAAATGAGATCTGTAAAGACAAAACAACCATAATTGTGAGTCACAGAATCTCCTCAGCCAAAAATGCAGACCGAATTATCATTATTGAAGACGGCAAGATTACACAACAAGGCTCTCATAATCAATTGATAAATCAAGAAGGGTACTATGCAGCCCTATATTTGAAACAACTTTCGGAAAAAGAATTGCAATAATTGTTGTTTAATCCATATATTTTTATGATTTTTGATTGCTATTTAAACAAAAAAATTGACAGAAAGGATTATGAGAGAAAATGACATGTTAGAAAAAGAAGAGATATTTTCTAAAGTTTTACGAGCTGGAAGAAGAACCTATTTCTTTGATGTAAGAGCTACCAAAGCTGACGATTATTATATAACAATTACCGAAAGCAAAAAGTTTACTGAAGAAGACGGATCGTTCCATTTTAAAAAACATAAAATCTATTTATACAAAGAAGATTTCGCTGCTTTCGCAGAAATTCTTGGAGAAATGACTTCTTATGTTTTGAACCACAAAGGCGAAGAAGTAATCTCAGAAAGACATCAGAAAGATTTCAAAAAAGAATATGCTTCCGATAAATTTGAAGACAGCGATGTTTTACCTCAAACATCAAGTTTTACTGATATTGATTTTGACGATATATAATTTACCGTTTATACTTAAATAAAAACAGAAAGTCCAAAAGTCTACCGATTTTTGGACTTTTTTTGTACATTTAAAAAATATAAGAGCGTCAGTTTTTTATGATACTTTCAAACAATTCTTATATCAAATTATAAAAAAGTACTATGGCGACTGCTATAAAAGATGTTGACTCCTACCTTTCTACCCTAGCTCCACATTTTAGGGAAGCTTTGGAAAATCTGCGAAAGACAATAAAAGAAGTCGCTCCAGACGCAGAAGAAGTAATCAGTTACCAAATACCTGCCTACAAATTTCATGGTATGCTGGTCGGTTTTGCCGCCTTCAAAAATCATTGCGGTTTTTATCTTTGGAATTCAGAAACGGTAAACCATTTTAAAGATGATTTAAAGGACTTCGATATCTCGAAAGGCACCATTCGTTTTACCCCCGAAAAACCAATCCCTGACAAACTATTAAGGGAACTGATTAAAGTCCGAATACAAGAAAATTTAAATAAATAAATAAATCAACCAAATAAAAACCAAAAAATGAAGAAAACAGTTGCGCTTTTCACCATCACTTTATTCCTAACAACTTCCGCTCTATTTGCTCAGACCCCATTAAAAGAATACAAAGCCGGTCATATTTTTTATATTAGTTTACCGGATTATATGAGCAAAACGGTAGAATTAAACAGTTCCGCCATCATACAATACAAAAGTGCCGTGAAAGACGTTTATGGTTTCGTCATTGAAGACAATAAGGAAGAACTGGCATTAGCCGACTTAAATTATGTTTCCCTTGCCGAATTCTATGAAGACTTCATCAAAGATTTTGTTGTCGACCAAGATAAAAGAGCGGTCTCAAAGCCTATTTATAAAAAAGTGGGCACCACCAATTTTGTTGAATCAGACGTGACTTACTACGACAAAGAGGCCACAATTGAAATTTATTATTTGGTTGGAATTGTGGAAACTAAAGATGCTTTTTATAAAGTATTATCTTGGTCATCAGCCGAAAACAAAGACAAATTTAAAGCCGATTTTCAAAAAATCCTATACAGTCTAAAGGACTAAATAGCTGATTAAAGATTGAATCAAAAATGACAATTTAACATGAAAAAATTTTTTCTTTTCCTTTTTACATTCTCTTTTTGCATAACCGTTTCGGCTCAGAAATTAGAATACACATCACAACTAAACATTCCGTATTACTCAGATGCAGTAAATAAAACAGATGCTTACATCAAGGAAAGATGTGTTTTGGATGTTTATTATCCAAAAAACAGTAGCGGCTTTGCAACCGTAATTTGGTTTCATGGCGGTGGATTAACAAGTGGAAGTAAAGAACTCCCAGAAGCCCTAAAAAATCAAGGAATTGCCGTGATTTCAGTAAATTATCGTTTAGGACCAAAGGTTAGCGCTCCAAAATACATTGAAGATGCTGCTGCAGCCGTAGCTTGGGCTTTTAAAAACATCCATACTTTTGGTGGAGATGAATCCCTTATTTTTGTATCTGGACATTCCGCAGGAGGTTATTTAGCGAGCATGGTCGGCTTGGACAAAAAATGGCTGAAGGCAGAAGGAATCGATGCAAACAGAATCGCAGGACTGATTCCGTTCAGTGGACAGGCAATTACCCATTTTTTAGTTCGGAAAGAACGCGGTATTCCTGATACCCAACCGGTAGTAGATGAATTCGCTCCCCTTTTTCACGTTCGGGCAGATGCTCCTCCTTTATTACTCATAACCGGAGATCGAGAATTAGAAATGTTAGGGCGTTATGAAGAAAATGCTTATTTGATGCGCATGATGAAAATTGCTGGACACAAAGACACTAAATTATACGAATTAGACGGATTTGGCCACAACATGACAGAACCTGCTTTCCCTTTATTACTGAAGGAAGTGAGACGAATTATTAAGGAAAAGAAGAACTAAAACTAAATCAAATGACAGAACCAATCGTTAGTACTGCATGGCTTCATACTCATCTTGAAGATCCGAAGCTAGTTATACTGGATGCCAGTTTAAAAGACAATCAAGCAAGTTTGAAAACGGATTTAGAAAATATTCAAATTAAGGGTGCGCGCTTTTTTGACATAAAAAACACCTTTAGCGATACAACAAATCCATTACCAAATACCCTTCCGACTCCCCAACAATTCGAAGCTGAAGCTAAAAAATTAGGGATCAACAAGGATAGTACAATTGTCGTTTATGATACTTTAGGCATCTATTCAAGTCCCAGGGCATGGTGGTTGTTTAAAATAATGGGGCACGAAAATGTGGCTGTTTTAGACGGTGGATTACCCGAATGGATAAAAGAAGCCTATCCTACTGAAGAAATACCTCAAAATCAAAACTATACTGTCGGGAATTTTGAAGCCAAATTTATTCCGGAATTGGTAAAATCCAAAGAACAGATTTTAGAAAATATACAAACCAAAGAAGCGGTATTGGTCGATGCACGGGCAGAAAACCGATTCAAAGGAATAGGCGATGAACCCAGAGCCGGTTTAAGAAGCGGACATATTCCCGGTTCCATAAATGTTCCTTACACCCAAGTCCTGCAAAACGGAAAATTTTTACCGAAAGAAGAATTAATTAAAATCTTAAAAACAGAAGACAAACCTCAAATGTTCACTTGTGGATCTGGCATTACAGCCTGCATTGACCTAATTGCCTACGAATTGATTGCTAAAAATCCTAAATCAGTTTATGATGGTTCATGGACCGAATGGGGACAATTGGAAAATCTTCCTATAGAGAAAGCCTAAATTCCTTTTTTAAGTCTTTTTACAAAACTAGAAAAACAGTTATATTTACATCCGTTTAAGTCTACCAAGACGTTATCATACAAATCAGTACGAATGGAACCAAAATTATTAATCCTTCCGGGACTTGGAGACTCTGGAGAGGAGCACTGGCAAAGTTATTGGCTACGTAAATTTGAAAATTCAACCAAGCTTATTCAAGATAATTGGGATGAACCTATACTCAATGACTGGCTCCACAATCTAAATGAAGCAATCCTAAAGTTAGACTCTCCAACCATTTTAGTAGCACATAGTTTAGCAGTTTCGATGGTTATGCATTGGGCTTCCGCCAATAATAATCCGAATATTGTAGGCGCTTTATTAGTTGCCCCTGCCGACGTAGATTCATCTGAGCACGCACCAGAAGTAATTTGGAATTTTGCACCTATACCGACAATACCCTTCGCTTTTCCTTCGATCGTTATAAGTAGTGAAAACGATCCCTATATTTCGATTGAAAGAGCCGAATATTTAGCCCAACAATGGGGAAGTGATTTTGTAAATGTGGGTCAAAAGGGACATATCAACTCCGAATCAAATTTGGAATTTTGGGAAGAAGGACAATTAATCCTTGAACAACTGATTCAAAAAATCAATTCTTAGTTCGATATTGTTTTCAAAACGATTATCTTTTATACAAACCAATCAGATCTCCTGAGGAAATAATATGCCCTTTCATAGCATTTAAGAGTTCCTGTTGATCAGTATTTACCGGTAAATTAAGTTTAGCGTTTAAAGCATACACTTTAAAATGATAATGGTGTGTGCCACGTGGCGGACATGGGCCAAAATAATTATTTTCACGCATACTGTTTTTACCTTCCGTTCCAGGCCTGCTATCTTCTTTTATCGTATTTTTTGGTGGAATATCCCACATCAACCAATGGCAAAATGTTCCATTAGGTGCATCCGGGTCATCTACTATAAGGGCAAGACTTTTTGTTGAAGCAGGCAGGTCTTCTATTATGAGCTCCGGATTTATATTTAAGCCGTCACAAGTATATTTTGAAGGGATATATTCATTGTGCTTAAAAGCTGTACTTTTTACGGTTAAGGTAGTACTTATTATTGCAGACATGATATATAGTATAATAAGGTTCATAATCTTTTTCATTAATTGGATTGCTCTCAATTATTTAAAGGATTGCCATGAATCAAACGACAATCTTATTTAGAACAAAAAGATTAGTCGTTTGATTAAACAAGCAGTAAATTTACGAATATGTTTTTACATAAAAACCTTATTTGCAACACATTATGATTTTACTAACGTATTCCGAAATTCACAATTCAGCTATTGACTTTACCCAATACGCAAGCCATTTTCTATTTTGAAATCAGGAGCCAATAAAATCACATCGCCCACAGCGCCCACAGCGCCCAGCACAAGGCACTCACTCATGAATTTTCCAATCTGCTTTTTAGGAAAATTGACCACTGCAACAATTTGTCGGTTAACCAAATCTTCCTTCTGGTAGCGCTTAGTAATTTGAGCAGAGGTTTTTCTGATTCCGATTGCAGAACCAAAATCAATTGTAAGTTGGTAAGCAGGTTTTCTAGCTTCGGGAAAATCATTGACTTGCAGAATAGTCCCTACCCGCATTTCTACTTTTTCAAATTCTGTCCAGGTTAATTCCATAATTATATCTGATACTAATTTTGTTATTGTTTCACTGACTAATTTAGCATTTCCAGTCTAAAAAACAATCCTTTTTTCATAACTTTAAAGCTTCAACTGTAAACACAAAACTTCAATGTCAAGAACTCCCTCCAATATGTTACCACTTGGAACCGTTGCTCCGGAATTTTATTTAAAAGACACCAATTCCAATCATTGGTTTTCTTTTGCTGATTTAAAAGGGGAAAAGGGAACTTTGGTAATGTTCATTTGTAACCATTGTCCATTTGTGCGTCATGTTATCGAAGAGATTGTAATGATTGCCAATGATTATCGTGTTCAAGGATTAGGTATAATCGCTATTTCCAGTAATGATGTGGTAAAATATCCTCAGGATGCACCTGAATTGATGACAGAATTCGCTTTTGAAAACAAAATGGAGTTTCCCTATTTATATGATGAAACACAAGAGGTAGCCAAAGCTTATGATGCGGCTTGCACTCCAGACTTTTTCTTGTTTGACAATCAAAACAAATTAGTATATCGTGGTCAGTTAGACGACAGCCGACCAGGAAATGGGATTCCCCTTAGTGGTAATGATTTGCGTGGTGCCATTGATGGAGTGATTTATAATAGAAGCATTAATCCGGACCAAAAACCTAGTTTGGGTTGCAATATCAAATGGAAATAAAAAATAGTAAAGATTAAAATCTTTAACTAACTTTGTGTTTGTGGAAAAATCATCCCTATGATAACTATTACACTTTTTACGGCATTATACCTTTTGTTTTCTTTATCAAGAAGACCGAGTGTTGCTGTACTATTTTCACACAACAAGGCCTTTATCAATTAGGCCTCCGTCTATATAAACTTTTCTTCAGGGCGGAGGATTTCTTTTTTTAATTATGTACTTCATTTGATAGATTTTGTCTCATCAAATGTTTCTCGCTTTACCTATTTTTTTTAATCAGGTTGCTAAATAAAGTTTAGCACTATGGTCACGCATTAATTTACAGCATTCAATAGCAGAACAATAAACACTTTTAAATTCTTAATTTTATGAAACCAACTCCAGTTTTCACAATTACCGATTATACCATTCTTAGGGAATTAGCAAAAAATGCTAAAGACAGCACGAATATTACAGAGATTGCTTTGCTGACACAAGAATTAGACAGAGGTACAATAAGCAAAGAAGACTTTTTTGCTGAAACTATTATCCGAATTAATTCTCATGTAGTAATCGAAGACGTTGCAACCCATAAACAAATGAAAATTCAAATTGTGATGCCTTCACAATCTGATATAAAGGAAGGAAAAGTTTCTATTTTAGCTCCGCTATCGGTAGCTATAATTGGTTTTAAAGAAAATGATGAAGTCGAATGGAAATTGCCTGCAGGAATTAAAACACTAAAAATTATTGCTGTAATTAACACGACAAGTAACTAAGCTACAACTCTTTTAAACACCTCTTAGTGAAGGTGTTTTTTTATATCTAAATTACAGCCATAAAAAAATCCCAAAACTTTCGCTTTGGGATCCTAAATGAATTTGGTTGTTCAATACTGCAAACAGCAGAAAAACACTCAATATTATTTTACGTCCATTAATTCTACGTCAAAAATCAAAGTAGCATTTGGTGGAATTACCCCACCTGCACCACGAGATCCGTAACCTAAATGAGATGGAATCACGAAACGAGCTTTGTCACCTACTTGTAACAAGGCAATTCCTTCGTCCCATCCTTCAATAACATTTCCTCTTCCTAATGGAAATTCAATTGGTTTTTTTCTTGGATAAGAACTGTCAAAAACTTTTCCGTCAGGAAGTTGTCCTGTATAATGTACCGAAACTGTTTTACCGTTTTCAGCTTTTTTACCAGAACCTCTTTGGATGAACTGGTAACGCAATCCGCTTTCTGTTTTTTCGAAACCAGCTGCTAATTTTTCCATTTCAGCTTCTGCAGCTTCACGCTCAGCAGCTTCACGTTTTGCACGAGAACCTTCAAAAGTTCTGAAAGCCTCAACAGCATTCCATTTTTGAGCTTCTTCTCCTACTCTAATGATTTCTAAAGTTTCCAAAACATCTCCTTGAGCAACTGCATCAACAACATCCTGACCTTCGATTACATGTCCAAAAACAGTGTGCTTTCCGTCTAACCAAGGAGTTGGAACGTGCGTAATGTAAAATTGAGAACCGTTTGTACCAGGTCCTGCATTAGCCATAGCTAAAACTCCTGGTTTGTCGTGTTTCAAACTTGGGTGAAATTCATCATCAAATTTGTATCCTGGATCACCAGTTCCAGTTCCTTGAGGACATCCCCCTTGGATCATGAAATCAGGAATTACTCTGTGGAATTTTAATCCATCGTAGTATTTGTTTCCTTGTGGTTTTACTTTATTCTCTAGGTTTCCTTCAGCCAAAGCCACAAAGTTCCCAACTGTACCCGGTGTTAAATCGTGTGTTAGTTTTACTAAAATCGAACCTTTTGCTGTGTTGAATTTAGCGTATATTCCGTTTTCCATTGTTTTGAATTTTTATGAAGCGCAAAATTACGAAATTAATTTTAAAATGGTTATTCGGTTAAACGTTGATTTAGGAATTTGGAAAACAATATTTTAAATTTAGTTTTCTACTCAAAGTCTACACGGACACCAAGATAAATCTGTATCATAAATTTATTGTAAAATATTGATTTAAAGATAATTAAACCAATTTTAAGGCTTTTAAATTTTGTATATTTGACCCTATTAATTTTTAAATCAATCGCAATGAAAATGTTAGTTAACGTTATCTTTCCCATTGAACCTTTTAACTCTATGGTTAGAAATGGTTCCGCTGGAGAAATCATCGGTCGAGTAATTGATGATATCAAACCCGAGAGTATCTACTTTTCTGAACAAGAAGGAAATCGAGGTGCTATTATGATTGTTGAAGTTCCTGATGCTGCTGCTATCCCATCTATTGCAGAACCATGGTTTTTAAATTTTGAAGCGCATTGTGAATTTAGAATTGCAATGACTCCTGACGATTTGGTTCGAGCCAATCTCACTAAACTCGCCGCAAAATGGAATGATGTTCCTGTTTTGTGAAGATAAAAAATCCTTTAAAAAAAGATACGGATTGATTATCCAAAAAAGTATTTAAACAGTTGCCGGATTGCTCTTGCGACTGTTTTTTATTTTGCAAGGCAACAACTTGGTGCATTCCCCAATTAAACCATTTACTCTTTATCAAATATTTCAGCAAGAATTTGTTGCAACTCATTTTTGTTTTTTTCGCCACCGCCCTTCCACTTCCCTATTATCACCCCATTTTTATCTATTAAAACTTTGTGTGGAATTCCGGATACAAAATATTTTTTTTCGATAGAATCGTCATTTTCCAGAGTTGAAACCTGGCTCCAAGAATCTATTTTAAACTTCAAAATGCTTTTTTTCCAATTATCTAAGTTTTCGTCCCTTGATATGTTTATAATTTCAAAGCCATCTGCATTATATTTTTTGTACAAATCCTTTACATACGGAAACTCTTCAACGCATGGCCCACACCAACTTGCCCAAAAATCTAATAAAATATATTTCTTTCCTTTAAAATCGCTCAATGACAATTGTTTGCCATTACTATCTTTAACTGTGAATTCCGGCGCAATACTTCCAATCTTACTCTGCTTAAAGTAACTTAATTTTTCTGCCATTTCTTTAGCTTCTTCACTAGCTTTTACTTCATCTGAAAAATTTTGAAAAACCGATTCATACGTTTCATAAAACCCCATTCCTTCTTGTCTTGTTAACCTGCTGCGAATCAATTTCAAAGCAAGAAGTGAGTTTGGATGAAGTCTTGCAAAATCAAGGTCATTTTGGACCTGAGTCCTTAAATTGCTATCATAAATATTCCATAAATCATCCAATCTAGTATTCAATTTCTTTATTAAAACTGAATCATTACAAATTTTGATTTGCGCCTCACATTCTTTCATCAATTTTGAAACAGAATCATTTACAAATTGGGTAGGCTTATGAAGTTCATCTATTTCTCTCTGAATATGAGCTTCGTCTTGCGCGCAAATCATAAGTGGGAGAAACAGGAAAATTATACTAAGCAGGGTCTTTTTCATTCTACTATGATATTATGTTATGTTTCGTCCCTACGGGACTTTTTGGTACTGGGGTTTCTATTTTTTTTTGCTACCAACATTTAATTCCTAACGGAATAATTTATCTATTGCTCCTTTCAGGTTTAGAAAAAAGTTTTGCTAATTTATTCAAAAATAAATTAAAAGAAAGATTTATTTTACAAATAGTACTTTTAAATCCCTCTAAACCTAGTTCAGATAGTAAGACAAACTGACCAAAATAAATGGCTGCCAAAGAAGAACGTAATCATAGATTTGATTATACGTTGATTTAAGGAAAGCCAATTGAACTTTAGCTTAAAAATAATTCAAATATTTCTTCCTATTTCAAAACATCTAAGCCTAAAACACTATCCTTAATAATTTATTTTTAAGTATTTAACATAATTTATTCTATTTTCAGTAATAAAAGATATATTTGTCCTTTATTCGAATTTATCTATTGATAACTAACCAAATCAATACCTACAATCCGCCAAGATTGATGGGATTCAATAAATTATAAAAGTATAACCAAAAAAACATCAAAATCTATGAAGCCTACAGCAAAAACATCCGGTAGTATTAATTATATCATGAACACCAGAAATTGGTGGAAACCGCTAACATTCATTCTGATAATTAGCGTTCTCGGTGTTGGATTAATAGGATATCAGACTTATGTAGAGGCTCCCCCAATGACAGGATTTGTCAAGGAGGATAATTCTGTTATCATCAGTAATGAATCAATTTTAAAAGGACAAGAAGCATTTCATAAATATGCTTTAATGGAATACGGAAGTATGTTTGGTGACGGTGCACAAAGAGGACCCGATTTCACGGCCGAAGCCTTACATATGATATCCTTATATATGGCTGAGTACTATTCCCAATCGGCATTATTTGATATGAAAAATATAGATTCTGCCAGCAAAAAAAGTTTAATCACTGAAAAGGTCATTAAAGAATTAAAAACTAACAGATACGACACTGAACGAAATCAGATACAGCTTACTCCATCACAGACATATGCTTACTATGAATTGATTAAATACTACAAGGGTCAATTATCAGGACAAGGAAAATCATTACCTGAACATTATATCTCAAACACTGCAGACATAGAAAATCTTAGCTCTTTTTTCTTTTGGGGAGCATGGGTATGTGCAGCAGAAAGACCTGGTTCAAGTTATAGTTATACTCACAATTGGCCTTATGACCCAACTTCAGGAAACACACCAACATCGCCAGTAATCCTTTGGAGTGTCTTAGGTCTTTTAGCATTTGTACTAATGTGTGGAGTTGTTTTGTATTTTATTGGTCAATACAACCAAATTCCCAATAAGTTTTTCAAACCAGCATCTAAAGAATTATTTTCTTTAGAAAGGGTCAAAGACTTTTCTCCTACTAAATCCCAAAAGGCCACTTTCAAGTTTTTTTATGTTGGAATTCTGTTATTTTTCATACAGGTATCCAGTGGCTTGGTGACCATTAACGATTTTATCGATTGGATTGGATTCTTAGGTATTCCGATACAAGAAAGTGTACCTGTAACGATCTCCAGAAGTTGGCATTTGATGTTGTCCTTATACTGGATTTCAACTTGTTGGATTGCTTCCTCATTATTTATAATGCCAATACTTTCTAAAAAAGATGTGGCTGGTCAGATTCCGCTCATTAATACCTTGTTTGTTTTATTGTTTATACTTGTTGGAGGATCCCTAGCAGGAATGGTTTTGGGACCCTTAGGTTACTTAGGGGATAGGTGGCGATTTTTGGGTCATCAAGGATGGGAATTTGTTGATTTTGGCCGATTGTATCAGGTTTTATTGATGATTATATTTATTTTATGGGGAGTAATAATCTATCGTGGATTAAAGCCTGCATTCACTAAAAGTCAACCTTGGAATCTGCCAAATTGGATTGTTTATTCTGTTATTGGTATCCCATTTTTGTTCATATCTGGTTTTGTTGCTAAGCCTGAAACAAATTTTGTAATCGCCGATTTTTGGAGATGGATGGTTATCCATATGTGGGTAGAGGCATTTTTTGAAGTATTTATCACGGTTATTGTCAGTTATCTGATGGTATTAATGGGCTTAGTACGAAAACAAGCTGCTATACGTGTCGTCTACTTTGCCACTATTTTATTTTTAGGAACCGGTCTTTTAGGAATTTCACATAACTTTTATTGGAACGCTAAACCTGTGGCCACAATGGCACTGGGCAGTATCTTCTCGACACTACAATTTGTTCCTCTTATACTATTAACGGTAGAAGCCTGGCGCTTTAAAAACCTGCCTAAATTTGCTGTGAATGGAATTCAGAGCCATCAATTAGGGAATTTTGGATTTCAGGAAGTTTTTTTGTTTTTAGTTGCTGTCAATTTCTGGAATTTTTTCGGAGCAGGCGTTTTAGGAATCATCATCAATTTACCAATCATGAATTATTTCGAACATGGTACCTATTTAACTGTGAATCATGCCCATGCTGCCCTAATGGGAGTTTATGGAAATATTTCTTTGGGAGCATTAGTATTTGCTACCCGATTAATGATAAAGGATGAGAAATGGAATAAAAAAATGATTATCTTTTCCTTCTGGTCCATAAATATAGGACTTCTCCTGATGGTTATATTGGACTTGTTTCCAGCAGGATGCATCCAATTCAAAGCCGTGGTCGAAAAAGGACTGTGGTTTGGAAGATCCGCAGATTTTATTGATTATGGAACATTTCACTCCTTAACCTGGCTAAGAGGAATCGGTGCTACTATCTTTTTTTTGGGTGGAGTTGCGCCAATGACATGGTTTGTTGTCTCAAGATTTAAATCATTAAAGCCGGCGGCCAACAGTATTGATGAAATGGATAACTATCAAGATAACAAAACCGATGATGACGATACAGATGAAGATTACAAATACGCGTAATTACCTCAACTAAATTTGTTTTATTGAACCTCATAATTCCACTAAACCCTAGCCCAGATAGTAGTGAAAATCCTTTATATTTTTTTCTTTAAAAAATATAAAGATTGCAACGAATAGCTGGAAATAGCTCCTGAAAAAAAACTTTGTACCTTTGCAGCTTTGAAACTTTGTATCTTATTAAATATGCGCATAGATATTATTACCGTTCTCCCAGAATTATTAAGAAGTCCGTTTGAGGCTTCGATTATGAAACGTGCTATCGATAAAGGTTTGGTGGAAGTCCATATTCATAATTTACGGGATTACACCACCAACAGACAGAAAAGTGTGGATGATTATCCTTATGGCGGTGGTGCCGGAATGGTAATGACCGTACAACCAATTGATGCTTGTATTACGCATTTGAAAAGTGAAAGAACTTACGACGAAATCATTTATATGTCGCCTGACGGGGAAACCTTGAACCAGAAAATGGCCAATACCATGTCGATGTATGAAAATATCATTATTCTGTGTGGTCATTATAAAGGAGTGGATCAAAGAGTGCGCGACCATTTTATTACCAAAGAAATTTCGATTGGTGATTATGTGTTGTCTGGAGGTGAATTGGGTGCTTTGGTATTATCTGATGCTTTAATCCGATTGATTCCCGGGGTTTTGAGTGATGAAACCTCAGCCTTGACCGACAGTTTTCAGGACGGTTTGTTGTCAGGTCCCATTTATACTCGCCCGGCGGATTACAAAGGATGGAAAGTCCCTGAAGTTTTGACCAGTGGGAATTTTGCCAAAATCGACAAATGGAGGGAAGATAAAGCTTATGAACATACAAAAACCAGAAGACCGGATTTGTTGGAGGAATAAATTACGAATTTGAAATTATGAATTACGAGAAATAATTTATAATTCATAATTCATAATTCATAATTATTTTTTACTTTTGCGCCCACATTAGACCAACCTCTGGCGAGAACCGCGAATGTTGCCCTAATTTAAAACCATAATTAAAAAAATATCATGGCAGATTTATTGAAATTCGTTCAAGACGAGTTCGTAACAAGAAAAGATTTCCCTGTTTTCGGAGCTGGAGACACTATCACAGTTTACTACGAAATTAGAGAGGGTGAAAAAACTAGAACACAGTTTTTTAAAGGAGTTGTTATTCAAAGAAGAGGTTCTGGAAACACAGAAACTTTCACAATTCGTAAAATGTCAGGTGCTATTGGAGTTGAGCGTATCTTCCCAGTTAACTTGCCAGCTTTACAAAAAATTGAAATCAACAAGAAAGGTGCAGTTCGTAGAGCTAGAATTTTCTACTTTAGAGAACTTACTGGTAAAAAAGCTAAAATTAGAGACAAAAGAAGATAGTCTACTATTTCTTTACTATAAAAGTCCCAACAGTGTTGGGACTTTTTTTTTGACAATTAAACCCCTTCCGAATTCCCAATTTAGGATTTAAACCATGCTAAAAATCACAAATTCAGAATAACACGTTAGTAATCTCTAAATTCGCTTTTTTATACTCAAAACCCGACCACAATTACATCTGATTTTCATATATTTGTTCGCCTTATTTCAATTGGAACAATTATTAGGGCTCCTATTAACCGTGATTCGATTATAAAAATAAAAAAATGACACAAAAATCAAAAATTTTTTACACTCTTACAGATGAGGCGCCTTTATTGGCAACATATTCTTTTTTACCTATTGTCCAAGCTTTTACAGCTACTTCAGATATTGAAATTGAAACAAGAGACATCTCTCTTGCAGGAAGAATTTTAGCTAACTTCCCTGAGTTTTTGACTGAGGATCAAAAAACAGGTGATGCTTTATTAGAATTAGGCCAACTAGCCAACACTCCTGAAGCAAACATTATAAAATTACCAAATGTTTCTGCATCTGTTCCTCAATTAAAAGCAGCTATTGCAGAATTACAGTCTCACGGTTATAAATTACCAAACTTCCCTGAAGAACCACAAACTGACGAGGAGAAAGCGATCAAAGCTAAATACTCTAAAATCTTAGGTTCTGCCGTAAATCCGGTTTTACGTGAAGGAAACTCTGACCGTAGAGCTCCAAAAGCGGTTAAAAATTATGCTAAAGCAAACCCACATTCTATGGGTGCTTGGACTGCTGACTCAAAAACTCATGTTGCCTCTATGGAAAGCGGTGATTTTTACGGAAGTGAAAAATCAATCACAGTTTCGGATGCTACAGATGTTAAAATAGAATTCGCTGGTAAAGATGGTTCCACTACTGTTTTGAAAGCGAGTACCCCACTAAAAGCAGGTGAAATTATTGACAGTTCAGTAATGAACCTAAACGCTTTAAAAAGTTTTGTTGCCAAAACAATCAAAGAAGCTAAAGAACAAAATATATTACTTTCAGTGCACCTGAAAGCTACGATGATGAAAGTATCAGATCCTATTATTTTTGGTGCTATCGTAGAGGTTTACTTTAAAGATGTTTTCGAAAAATACGCTGCCTTATTTAATGAATTAAATATTGATACCCGAAACGGTTTAGGTGATGTGTATGCAAAAATTGCCGGTCATCCGATGCAAGCTGAAGTTGAAGCAGCATTAAACCAAGCAATCGAAAACGGACCAGCTTTGGCCATGGTAAATTCTGAAAAAGGAATTACCAATCTTCATGTTCCTTCAGATGTAATTGTAGATGCTTCTATGCCGGCTATGATTCGTACTTCAGGACAGATGTACAATAAAGAAGGAAAAAGACAAGATACTGTAGCTATGATACCAGACAGATGTTATGCTGGTGTGTATACTGCGACTATCGATTTTTGTAAAAAACACGGAGCTTTTGACCCAACGACAATGGGAAGTGTACCAAACGTAGGTTTGATGGCACAAAAAGCAGAAGAATATGGTTCTCACGATAAAACATTCCAAATAAAATCAGACGGTGTCGTTCGTGTAGTTGATACCAATGGAAATGTATTAATGGAACAGGCTGTAGAAGCTAATGACATTTTCAGAATGTGTCAGGCGAAAGATGCTCCGATTCAGGACTGGGTTAAATTGGCTGTAAACAGAGCACGTTTATCTAATACTCCTGCAATTTTCTGGTTGGATAACAACAGAGCGCACGATAGAGAATTAATCCAAAAAGTACAAAAATATTTAAAAGATCACGATACAACCGGTTTAGATATCAGAATCCTTAATCCAATTGAAGCGACAAACTTCACATTAGACAGAATCATCAAAGGATTAGATACTATTTCTGTAACAGGAAACGTATTGCGTGATTATTTAACTGATTTATTCCCAATTTTAGAAGTGGGAACATCTGCAAAAATGCTATCTATCGTTCCGTTAATGAATGGTGGTGGTTTGTTCGAAACAGGTGCAGGTGGATCAGCTCCAAAACACGTTGAGCAATTTTTAGAAGAAGGATACTTACGTTGGGATTCTCTTGGTGAATTCTTGGCTTTAGGTGCTTCATTAGAACATTTAGGACAAACTTTAAACAATTCTAAAGCAATTGTCCTAGCAGAAACTCTTGATGTAGCTACAGAAAAATTCTTAGCAACTGATAAATCACCAGCTCGTAAACTAGGAGAAATTGACAACCGTGGTTCTCATTTTTACTTAGCAATGTACTGGGCAGAAGCACTAGCAGCACAAGATAAAGATGCGACTTTGAAAGCTATCTTTACTCCTATCGCTAAGGCTTTCAATGAAAATGAAGCTAAGATCAATGCTGAATTAATTGGGTCTCAAGGAAAACCACAGAAAATTGGTGGATATTACCAGCCAAACTCGGAATTAACCAGCAAAGCGATGAGACCTAGCGAAACATTCAATGCTATCTTATCTCAAATTAACGTTCCTGCAAAAATAGCTTAACAAAGCATTTTAATATATCCAAAAAGACAACCGGAAACGGTTGTCTTTTTTTATTAGCAATATATTAACGTTTGTTGAACACCAATTTAGGCATATTTTAGTGAGATTTGCCTCTCTTTACAATAGAAAAAAATCAAGCAATGATTCCCAAGAAAATTAGCCTCTTATTTATAATTCTATTCGCTACCTTATCTTCTTTTTCCCAAGACAAATTTACACTTAGCGGAACTATTACCGATGCCAACAGCAACGAAACCCTGATCGGCGTGAACGTACTAATTCCCGAATTAAAAACCGGCGTTACAACCAATGAATACGGGTTTTACTCGATAACAATCCCCAAAGGAAATTACACGATACAAATTTCTTATCTGGGTTATCAAACTCTGGAAGAAAGTATTACTCTAAATCAGAACATCAAAAATAACTTCAAACTTTTCGGAAATGAAACAGCTTTACAAGAAGTAATCATTACCGATAACCGATCCAAAACCGACATTAAGAAACCCGAAATGAGTGTCAACAAACTCTCTATTTCAACCATCAAAAAAATGCCGGTTGTTCTGGGAGAAGTTGATGTCCTCAAATCTATTTTATTACTTCCCGGTGTGACCAATGCAGGCGAAGGTGCTTCAGGATTTAATGTTCGCGGTGGTGGTGCCGACCAGAATTTAATTTTACTGGACGAAGCAACGATATTCAACTCCTCACATGTCTTTGGTTTTTTCTCTGTCTTTAATCCGGATGCTATCAAAGATTTAAAATTGTATAAAGGTGGAATTCCCTCTCGTTACGGAGGACGAGCCTCTTCTGTTTTGGACATTTATCAAAAAGACGGTAGCAGTAAAGCTTTTCACATGAATGGCGGCATCGGACTCATATCAAGCAGACTTTTGGCCGAAGGACCATTAGTAAAAGATAAAGGCTCTTTCCTTATCGGAGGACGGGCTTCGTATGCCCATTTATTTTTAAAATTATCCGAAGAACAAAAAAACAATGCAGCTTATTTTTATGATTTAAACACCAAATTAAGTTACAAACTGAATGACAATAACAGTCTGTATTTATCCGGTTATTTTGGTCGTGACGTTTTCAGCCTGAACAAAAGTTTTACAAATACCTACGGAAATTCGACTTTAAACCTGCGCTGGAATCACTTATTCTCTGATAAACTATTTTCAAATCTGTCCCTCATTTACAGTGATTACTATTATGGCTTAGATTTGGATTTTGTGGGTTTCAAATGGGATTCCGGCATCAAGAATTACAACATCAAATACGATTTCAAAAATTACATTTCAGATACATTCAAATTGAATTATGGTGCGAATGCCATTTATTATGATTTTAATCCCGGAACCATCAAACCATCAGATACCGAATCAGGAATCAATTACGATCAATTGGATAAAAAATACGCTTTGGAGCCTGCAGTTTACCTCAATGTCGACCAAGAAATTTCCAAGAAAATCTCCATTTCATATGGACTCCGTTTCAGTTTATTTTACCGTTTAGGTGAATCGACCGTGAACATCTACCAAGACAACAATCCCGTGACTTTTAATACTGATATGCAGATTTATGAAAAAGCCACGCCTATAGACACTAAGTACTATGGAAAAAATGAGGTCATTGAAAGTTTCAATAACTTCGAACCCCGTTTTTCTTTTGCTTACCAACTGAATGAGGATCAATCAATAAAAGCAAGTTACAACCGTATGGTTCAGTACCTGCAATTGATTTCGAATACTTCTTCTCCAACTCCACTGGATGTTTGGACTCCGAGTGATAATTTTATCCAACCACAACTTGCCGATCAAGTGGCTCTGGGGTATTTCAGAAATTTTAAAGACGGAGCCTACTCGCTGGAAGTAGAAACCTATTACAAAGAAATTCAAAACCGATTGGATTATATTGACGGTGCTGACTTAATTGCCAATAAAGCCATTGAACAAGTAATTCTAAATGGCCAAATGCGATCGTATGGATTGGAACTGATGTTAAGGAAAAACGAAGGCCGATTAAACGGTTGGATTTCCTACACATTATCCAAATCAGAACAACAAACACCAGGAAGAACACCTCTAGAATCCGGAATCAACAACGGAGAATGGTACAATTCAGTCTATGATAAACTCCATAATATTGCCATAACCAGTTCCTATACCTTAAACGAAAAATGGTCTTTCGGAGCTAATTTTGCCCTACAGTCGGGGCAACCGGTAACCTATCCTAATGGACAATACGAATACCTTGGAATCAATGTTCCCAGTTACGGATTAAGAAACGAAAACCGACTACCAGCTTACCATCATCTCGATATTGCCGCGACTTTGACACCTAGAAAAAACAAGGACCGAAACTGGAAAGGCGAATGGGTTTTTAGTATTTACAACCTGTATAACCGTAAAAATGCCGCATCGATCAATTTCAGGCAAAACGTAGATACCGGATATAATGAAGCCGTTAAGACTTCTATTTTTGGTGTTGTACCAGCGGTTAGTTATAATTTTAAATTTTAATTGTGATGAAAAAGATAACACTCTATTTAGTATTCCTGATGACTGTTTTTTTTAGCAGTTGCGAAGAAGTTGTTGAAGTAGATTTAGATACTGCACCGCCAAAACTGGTGATAGAAGCCGCTATCAATTGGGACAAAGGAACAATCGGAAATCAGCAGAAAATTAAGTTGACAACTACAACAGCTTACTACAGCAATGTAATTCCAACTGTTTCAGGAGCCACCGTCTTCATTAAAAACAGTTCCAATGTGATTTTCACTTTTGTTGAAACAGCTAACTCTGGCGAATACGTCTGCAATGATTTCATACCAGTCATTGACGAAACCTATACCCTGACCGTCATCAGTGAAGGCAATACCTATACTGCCACAGAAACCTTAAAATCTGTTGCACCAATAACAGAAATTGTACAAAATAATGAAGGTGGTTTTACCGGAAAAGACATTGAAATCAAGACATTCTTCAATGATCCTGCCGGCGAACCCAATTATTACCTGTACAAATATGTTTATTCCAATCAAGTAAAATCAAATTATTATGTTGATGAAGATGAATTTTTTAACGGAAATGAATTCTTCAGCATATCCCAAAATGACGAACTGGAATCAGGTGATCAAATAGAAATCAGCCATTACGGAATTTCTAAAACCTATTACAATTACATGAGCGTTCTAGTAAGTATTGCCGGAAACAATGGTGGTGGCCCCTTTCAATCCCCACCAGCAACAGTAAGAGGAAATATCATAAACACTACAAACGCTACAAATTATCCTTTGGGTTATTTTTCGTTAAGCGAAGTAGACAACATTAGCTACACGGTAGAATAATCAGGAGCTGTTCCTGCTATCCATTGCAAGTCGTCCCTTAAAACACTATTTTTCTAAGTTCTGAAAGGAGCTTCCGAGAGTCGCTCTTTCAGGACAAGAAAAATTATTTTTTTACGGTCCGGGCTTTCCATTTTTATCAGGGCTAAAAAATTGGGAATTACAAATTACGAATTATGAATCACTATCTTTGTATTCGGAATTTCCAATTCGTAATTAATAATTAACTATGTCTTCACACCATATCGTTCGAGATGACCAAGAACCTGCATTAATCATTGCCAATGGGGCTGCCTGTAACCCTGAATTATTAGGGCAATTATTAGAATGGTCTCCTCTTGTTGTTGTCCTAGATTCGGCTATCGAAAGAGTCATGGAACTGGACATAAAAGTAGATGTTTTACTGGGTGATTTTGATCGTGGTTTTGATCCTGAAATCTATCAGACTTCACAATATCCTATTGAAATTATTCACACGCCCGATCAAAACAAAACCGACTTGGAAAAAGCCTTTGATTACCTGATTGAGAGAAAAATTCCATCTGTAAACGTGGTTTGGGCTACCGGAAAAAGAGCCGACCACACCATTACCAATCTGACCAATATCACGCGATACCGAAATTTATTGAAAATTGTCATTTTGGATGATCATTCTAAAGTATTTTTATTACCCAAAAAATTCGAAAAATGGTATCCCGCTAATACGCCGATATCATTAATCCCGATTGGACATGTCACCGGCATTCATTCTGATAATTTATTCTATCCCTTAAAAGACGACAGCCTGACCATTGGTTACAGAACCGGAAGCAGTAATCATGTTATCAAAGACGGCATCGTTACCATTGAGCATGACCAAGGTGATTTATTGATGATGGAATGCATGGATTAATTAGCAATCCCTAAATTTCTCATTTCCTTCCATTTATTTGACAACATTCATTTTGACAAAAACAGATTGCCTATCTTTGCGGCGAAATGAAAAAAATGAAACAGAAAACGATTACCGAAAAGACCAATTTACATCCCCGAAATCTAGATAGATTTGGATACGATTTTGACCAATTAATACAGATTACTCCAGAATTAGAACCTTTTGTTTCTATCAATGAGCATGGCATAAAAACGATTGATTTCAGTAACCCTGAAGCAGTAAAATCGTTAAACAAAGCTTTGTTAGCGCTCCATTTTGACATACAAAACTGGGATATTCCAACCAATTACCTTTGCCCACCAATTCCAGGAAGAGCAGACTATATTCATTCTATAGCCGATTTATTAGCTTCAACTAATAACGGAATCATCCCCGAAGGAGAAACCGTTCAAGGTCTGGATATAGGAATTGGTGCGAACTGTATTTATCCAATTATAGGAAATTCAACCTATGGCTGGAGTTTTGTAGGAACTGATATTGATGAAAAAGCGATTCAGAATTGTAAAAAAATTATAAAGGACAATCCTCGTTTAATGGATGCGATCAGCTTGCAATTACAAACTGAAAGTCGTTTTATTTTTAAAAACATTATCACGCCAGAAGATAAATTTGCATTCACCATTTGTAATCCACCTTTTCATAATTCGAAAGAAGAAGCTACAAAATCTTCGATACGAAAAATTAATAATTTAGAAAATACCCGAACCAAAAATCCAGTGTTGAACTTTGGAGGGCAAAATGCCGAATTATGGTGTGAGGGAGGCGAAATTGGTTTTGTAACCCAAATGATTTACGAAAGTGCCAAATACCCAATGCAGTGTTTGTGGTTTACGACTTTGGTTTCCAAAAAAGAAAACCTTTCCAGTATCTACAAGACGTTAAACAAAGTAAGTGCCGTTGATGTAAAAACAATTGATATGGCTCAAGGCCAAAAAACAAGCCGAATTGTAGCCTGGACTTTTTTGAGCGAAGCACAACAAAAAGCTTGGAAATTTTAAACAAAACTCCCCTATTCTTTCAAATAAGGGAGTTTTTTTTTAGAATCGATTCGCTTCTTAAATCATGGAATGATTAGTTTTTATTCCCAATTTTAAAACCATTGATATATTCAACAGGCTTTTTACCGTCGTATAACATATTATCAACAAAATCAGTAGTAGCAGGTTTATATCCATCCGTTTCTGGAATATCATTTTTGGCTATAAAACCTTCATCAAGCAATAGTTTAGCGGCCTTATTCCATATTTCCGGTTTGTATACTTCCCTGATTTTATAATCATACCATTCTGCCGACTTTGATTCCGCAATTTGTCCCCAACGTCTCATTTGTGTCAAAAACCAAACACCATCAGAATAATATGGATAAGTTGCATTGTATCTGAAGAAAACATTGAAATCCGGCAAAGAGTGAACATCTCCTTTTTCAAATTCAAAGGTACCCAACATCGAATTATCGATCACCCTTTTCTCTCCGTCAACATAAGCCGATTTTGATAATATTCGGGTAGCTTCTTTTCTATTTTCCGGATCATCCAACCATTTTCCAGCTTTAATTAATGCCTTGGTAATAGCGATTGCTGTATTGGGATTTTTCTCAACGAAAGCCTTGGTCATAACAAATACTTTCTCGGGATGATTTTTCCAAATGTCCTTACTGGCTATAATAGGCACTCCTATCGACTGATCGACCGCCTGTTGATTCCATGGTTCTCCCACACAATAAGCATTAATTGTTCCAGCCTCGAGTGAAGAAGGCATTTGTGGCGGAGCGATTACAGACAATGATACTTGCCCTACAGTAGTGCCTTGTACATTGACATTGTTATAAAATCCTGGATTTATTCCACCAGCGGCTAGCCAATATCGCAATTGATAATTATGGTTAGAATACGGCGAAACAATTCCCATCGTAAATGGTTTATTCATTTTTTTATATAAATTGATTGCCGGCATAAGCGCGCTTGCCGGTATTGGATGTACGGGTCTCCCGTACTCTCTCGGTAATGTACTTTCAATTTTTGTCCAAACATCATTAGAAACAGTGATGGCATTTCCGTTTAAATCCATAGAAAATGAAGTAACCAGCTCCGCTTGTCTGCCACATCCAATGGAGGCTGCAATAGGTTGACCCGCCAACATTTGAGCGCCATCAATTTGGCCGTCAATTACTTTATCCAAAATATCTCTCCAATTAGCCTGTACCTCCAAGGTGACATTTAAACCTTCATCCTCAAAAAAACCTTTATGTTTGGCAATTGCCAATGGAGCCATATCCGTCAGTTTTATAAAACCTAAAACCAAATTGGCTTTTTCTAAAACCAATCGTTTCGTTTTTGGAGGATCAGGTAATTCATTTTTTAAAACTGAATTGCTATTAGCTGCGTTTTTAAAACTTACCATAAAGAATGACGCTAGTACAACTAACGATAATTTGAATACTATTTTTTTCATATTAAAGACTTTTTGAATTATTACTTAGACGAAATTAAGTATTAATACTTAGTTAAAATCTGCCAAAAAACAGATTTTTTAGTATTTTTAATACATTTTATAAGATGATTCCTTTTACTTTTTAATCAAAAAAAGAAGACACAAATCCCGTAATGTAAATTGAAATCAGAAAATAAAACTCCGTCCGCTGATTTAATTCACTAGCAAACTTTCTTAAAAAATATTTATTCGAAGTATTTTTTTTTTAGATTTTCTTTATGTTTTTTGTAAAAACCAATCTTCGTATCTTTGCAATCGCCTAACTTTAAGGGCTTATCCATATAAACAAATGAATTTCCAAGTATCCTCCGATTACCAGCCCAAAGGCGACCAACCACAAGCGATTGAAAAATTAGCTCAAGGTATTATTGACGGAGAAAAATTCCAGACATTATTGGGTGTCACCGGTTCCGGAAAAACATTTACGGTGGCTAATGTGATTCAGGAAGTACAAAGACCTACCTTAGTTTTGGCACACAACAAAACTTTGGCGGCACAATTATACTCGGAATTCAAACAGTTTTTCCCCAATAATGCAGTTGAATATTTCGTTTCTTATTACGATTATTACCAACCGGAAGCTTTCATGCCTGTAACTGGTGTTTTTATTGAGAAGGATTTATCCATCAATGAAGAATTAGAAAAAATGCGTTTGAGCACCACCTCTTCCCTCCTTTCCGGAAGAAGAGACATATTGGTTGTAGCATCTGTTTCTTGCTTGTATGGTATTGGTAATCCCGTGGAATTTCAAAAGAATGTTATTGCGATAGAAAGAAATCAAACCATTTCCCGCACCAAATTATTGCACAGTCTGGTACAGAGTTTATATGCCCGAACCGAAGCTGACTTTAATCCGGGAACCTTTAGAATAAAAGGAGACACTGTTGAAGTATATCCAAGTTATGCTGATGATGCTTTTCGAATTCATTTCTTCGGAGATGAGATAGAAGAAATAGAAAGTTTCGATGTGAAAAATTCTCAGGTCATCGAAAAATTTGAAAAGTTGACTATCTATCCTGCCAATATGTTTGTGACTTCTCCCGATGTATTGCAAAATGCCATCTGGGAAATTCAGCAGGATTTGGTCAAACAAGTTGACTATTTTAAAGAAATCGGAAAACATCTCGAAGCCAAACGCTTAGAAGAACGCACCAATTTCGATTTAGAAATGATTCGGGAATTAGGCTATTGTTCGGGAATAGAAAATTACTCCCGCTATCTCGACGGACGGGAAGCCGGCACAAGACCATTCTGTTTATTAGATTATTTTCCGTCTGATTTTTTAATGGTAGTAGATGAAAGTCATGTCACCCTTTCGCAGGTTCATGCCATGTACGGTGGCGACCGGAGCCGTAAAGAGAACTTAGTGGAATATGGTTTCCGCTTACCGGCAGCCATGGATAACCGACCATTGAAATTTGAGGAATTTGAGGCTATGCAAAACCAAGTCATTTATGTTTCGGCCACACCTGCCGATTATGAATTACAAAAAACCGACGGCGTTTATGTGGAGCAAGTTATTCGACCAACGGGTCTACTGGATCCTATTATCGAAATTCGACCAAGCTTAAACCAAATTGATGATTTAATTGAAGAAATTCAAGTGCGTTGTGAGTTGGATGAACGAGTTTTAGTAACCACTTTAACCAAAAGAATGGCCGAAGAATTGGCTAAATATCTAACGAAAGTTTCCATTCGTTGTCGCTATATCCATTCGGATGTGGACACTTTGGAACGTATCGAAATCATGCAGGATTTACGAAAAGGACTGTTTGATGTATTGATTGGTGTCAACTTATTACGTGAAGGACTCGATTTACCAGAAGTGTCACTGGTAGCCATTTTGGATGCCGATAAAGAAGGATTTTTACGCAGCCACCGTTCGCTTACGCAAACCATTGGTCGTGCAGCGAGAAACCTAAACGGGAAAGCCATTATGTATGCAGACAAAATCACGGCCAGCATGCAAAAAACGATTGATGAAACCAATTACCGTCGTACTAAACAGATTAATTTCAACACGGAAAATAACCAGGTTCCGCAAGCATTGAACAAAAAAATAGATTCTGCTTTTACCAAAAATCCTTTGGTAGAATATGAACTCGGACATATTTTACCAGCCGCTGCAGAACCCGAAACCGCTTATATGTCCAAACCCGAGATTGAGAAAATCATTCGGGAAAAACGAAAATCAATGGAAAAAGCAGCAAAAGAACTTGACTTTATGCAGGCTGCCAAATTACGTGATGAGATAAAAGCCTTGCAAGGACAATTGGCTTAATTGTGTTGCTCATGAAACGTTTTCAATAAAGTTTCAGGATTAATGATGGCATTTGGTGCTTCATTCATCATTTTGAGAACACGCTTCGTAGCCGTAGGATTCAGTCCCATATTAATTGCAATTTGCCTGATCGCGTGACCTTCTTTTTTATGTAAAACACCATCACAATACATCAGCAGGGCCAATCTGTAAAAGTGCTGAATCCGTTGAAACTCAGATTTAATAGTCAGTTGTGGCAATTCCTGATGAAAAAAATCGTTAAAAACGTCTTGTTCAATATTCAACTCATTGGCCACAATTGCCAAAAACTCATATTCTCTTTTATGCAAATGTCCATCAACGGTAGAAAAGGCAATCATCTCCAAAAGTAAACTCCTTTTTTCTTCGAAAGTATTCATCAAATTAGTATTTTTAGCTAAAATATTATTTTTATAGTTAAAACACAAAAAACTGCTTAATGATTCATCGAATATTTCCCATCCTACTATTCTTACTATCAGTAACAACCATCAAAGCACAGGAGCCTAATACAGAAGCCGGATCGACAAACCAAAGCACAGCTTCCAAACAGGTTTCCACTTTTAACATTGAAGCGCCGCAACTGCAAACCAATAAAAAAATATGGGTGTACTTACCCAAAAATTATTCCGCTTCAAAGAAGAGATTCTCAGTAATCTATATGCATGATGCCCAAAATTTATTTGATACCAAAACTTCATATGCCGGAGAATGGAATATCGACGAAAAGCTCGACAGCCTTAGTGCACAGGTTATTGTTATTGGTATCGAACATGGAAACGACAAACGGATTGATGAATTGACTCCTTATAAAAACGAAAAATATGGTGGTGGAAAAACAGACAGTTATCTGGAATTCATTGTTAAAACGCTAAAACCACATATTGACGCAACCTACAGAACTAAACCGGAGAAAAAACACACTCTCATTATGGGAAGCTCTTTGGGCGGTTTGACTTCCTTTTATGCAACTCTAAAGTATCCCGAAGTATTTGGAAAAGCCGGTGTTTTTTCGCCCGCTTTTTGGATTAACAGAAAGGAAATTTTTGAATTTACAGAAAAAACAAAAAAAACAAAAACCAAATATTATTTCCTTTGTGGAGATAAAGAAGGAGATGATGATTCTATGATTAGTGACCTCAATAAAATGGAACACCTAATCAATACGAAACGATGTTATTGCCTCAATTTGAATGAAAAGAAAATCGTAAAAGAAGGACACCATAACGAAAAATTATGGCGTGACGGTTTCGTCGATGCTGTTTTATGGTTGGGTTATTAAACCTTTTTTTATATTTTTAAGCGACAAACACAATCTATTATGGAACTGATTTTAAGAGAATACAACCTTAAATTAAAACATACGTTTACTATTTCAAGGGAATCTATCGATTTTCAACCTTCTTTAATTGTAGAGTTAAAAAGTGGTGATTTTTCAGGATTTGGTGAAGCAACTTCCAATCCCTATTACCATACCACCGTTCCCATGATGGTTCAGGACTTGAAAAAAAATCGTTCCTTAATTGAATCCAGCGATACCGAAACACCTGAAGCTTTTTGGGCTAAAATATATCCTTATTTAAAAGACGACATGTTTGCTTTATGTGCGGTAGATATGGCTTATAATGATTTGTATGCCCGCAAGAAAGGAAAGAAATTATACGATTTATGGGGTTACACGACCGAACGAAATCCAATGACTGATTATACAATCGGAATTGCATCTATAGATAAAATGGTTTCAAAAATGAAGGAATTGCCTTGGCCGATTTATAAAATAAAATTGGGTACGAAAGAAGACATCGCCATCGTAAGAGAACTTCGAAAACATACCGATGCCATATTTAGAATTGATGCCAACTGTGGCTGGGGCGTAGAAGAAACCATTAATAATGCTGTTGAATTGCAAAAACTGGGAGTTGAATTTTTGGAACAACCCATGAAAGCAGACAATTGGGAAGCCCATAAAGAAGTTTTCAAATACTCTGTTTTACCTATAATAGCCGACGAAAGTTGTATTGTTGAGGAAGACGTAGCCAAATGTCTTCATCATTTTCACGGGGTGAATGTAAAACTGGTAAAATGTGGCGGATTAACTCCAGGAAAACGAATGATTGAGGAAGCTAAGAAATTAGGATTAAAAACCATGGTCGGCTGTATGACCGAATCCTCAGTAGGAATTTCTGCCATTGCACATTTATTGCCCGTTTTGGATTATGTGGATATGGACGGTGCTTTATTGTTAGAGGAAGATATTGCTGTTGGAGTCACTATCAATTACGGAAAAGTCAGCTATTCTAAACTAAACGGTACAGGAGTAACTTTAATTTAATTTTAAATGAAAGTCAACCAATTCCCGGACAGAATAATTGAAATCGATCATGATAAGTATTTGTATTTTGGAGGAACCTCCTATTTAGGATTACCCACCAATCCGGACTTCCAACAACTACTCATCAAAAATATAGTACAATGGGGAACCGCCTATGGAAGCTCCAGAAATGCCAATATTCAACTGACCGCTTATGAAGAAGGGGAACACTTTTTAGCCAGGTATATCAATGCTGATGCTGCGCTGACTGTTTCCTCAGGAATGCTGGCAGGAAAATTAGTTATTGAAGCATTAATCCCTCAAACCGATTGTTTTTTTCATTTTCCGGAAGCTCATCCTGCTATCAAAGCGCCAAATAGTTTGCCTTTTTTTATTGGAAAGCAAGTACATCCAAGATTATTAGATTCTATATCTGAAAAAATCACGATTCTAACCGATGCCGTTCCTTCGCTACATATAGCACCAATTGATCTTTCCTTTCTGAATTCCATTCCGTCGCACAAAGAAATTACATTAATTATCGACGAATCTCATTCTCTTGGTATTCTGGGAGCCAATGGTTCTGGACTGTTTTCGACTATACATATGCCTCATATCAAAAGAAAAATTATGGTGGCATCTTTAGGAAAAGCTTTTGGATTGACAGGCGGAGTGATTGCCAGTGATTACTCCTTTCTCAATCAAATGAGAGAATTAGACACCTTTGTTTCCAGTGCCGGAATGAATGCTGCTTTTGTCCAAACCCTGAGCGATGCAGAAGAACTCTATTACACTCAGCATCAAAAACTGAAAGACAATCTTCAGTACATCGACCTTCATTTGGTTAAAAACAAAGCAGTTGCTTTCAATCCCGATTATCCCGTAATATACCCTGAGACAGAAGGAATAAATGAAATTTTCGAAGCAAATAAAATCATCGTAACCAATTTTAAATACCCGACCGACATTAAAAATTTAAATAGAATTGTAATTACTGCCAATCATACAAAAGAAGATCTGAACACTCTGATTAGCGTTCTGAACTCCTATCAATTCTAAATTTAAAATAGCAGTCTAATTGCTTTTTAAATGTACCTTTGTAAAAAATAAAAACATGACAAACAACGATATCTTCAAAAAATTACGTGTTGCCTTAATGCTACGTGACGATCAAATAGTTGAAATTTTAGAATTAGTTGATTTTAGAATTTCAAAATCTGAATTAGGTGCCTTTTTTCGTGACGAAAAGCATGAAAATTACATGGAATGCGGTGACCAGGTGTTGCGTAATTTCCTAAATGGTTTGGTAATTCACCTTCGCGGCACCAAAGAAAATCCGAAAAATCCAAAAGATGTTTTGGCTAAACATAAAGCAGAAATCCCAGTAAAAGAAGGATCTAAAGAAAAAACAGATTTTAAAGCGAAGCCAAAAACTGACTTTAAAAAGAAGCCTTCTTCAAATCCAAATGCGAGAAAACAAGCTCCAAAAGTACAAGTTGTTGAAAAAGTAAAATTCAATAACGGTAAAAACAAGAAGTCCTAAATAAATGAAAACGGCTTTACTTATAGGAAGTACGGGCTTAATCGGCTCTCAACTATTACAGCTTCTTTTAGAAAGTAAGGAGTATGAAAAGGTAATCACTTTCGTTAAAAGAGATACTGGAATCACCCATCCAAAATTAACACAGCATTGTATTGATTTTGACAAACCCGAAACCTATAAAGAATTAGTTATTGGCGATGATTTCTTTTGTACTATTGGCACAACTATAAATAAAGCCGGAACCAAAGAAGCCTTCAGAAGAGTAGACTTTGAATACCCCAAACAGTTTGCCGCTTCTGCTTTGCAAAATAAAGTCAAACAATTTCTGATTATCTCCTCACTTGGAGCCGATGCAACTTCTTCTAATTTCTATTTGAAAACCAAAGGAGAAATGGAAGATTTTCTTAAAAATTGTAATTTCGAAGGTGTTGCCGTATTACGACCATCTCTTCTTTTAGGAAACCGGACAGAATTCAGATTCGGAGAGAAAATAGGCGCCCTTTTTATGAAAACATTCTCCTTTCTATTGATTGGGAATTTAAAAAAATACAAAGCAATTGAAAGTAAAACAGTTGCTAAAGCACTTGTGACAATAGCGCAACAAAACAACAGGGGATTTACTGTTTACGAATCAGATAAAATTCAAGAAATTGGAAATCAATAAAAGAAAATCCTGAATGTCGAGTTCAGGATTTTTTGATTTTTATAAGTTTATTTAGCAAATCTAAATTAAGAGCTGCAACTTAACATAGAACAACCTACTTTATCTCTGGCCCAATCGGGTCTTTTGGCAAACCATTTTTGACTTTCGGCTTGTTCGTCGTAGGGCTTTTTAAGCAATTCAAACAATTCATTTAGTAACGAATAATCTCCTTTATCAGCAGCATCTATACTCAATTGCGCCATATAATTTCGCAATACATATTTGGGATTTACGGTATTCATCTGCTCTTTTCTTTCAGCATCCGAAAGCACCTCTAGATTGATTCGGTTATGATATTGCTCAAACCAGGCATACCATTTATTCAGAATAGCACCGCCAAGCTCTTTTTCATTGTAGAAAGCCTCTTTAATTGCATTCAAAGCATCGACAGCTGAATTCTCTTTTTGAACATTACTCAGATTTCTAAAGAAAATAGTCATATCGGTTTCAACCAATTGAAGCAGCTCGGTTAGACTTTCAATTAAAGCAGCATCTTCTTCCTTTATTATTTTGAAACCGAGTTTATTTCGCATCATATTCAAATACCTCTTTTCATAATCACTGCTAAAAGCGTTTAAGATAGTTTCTAACGGTTTGGCATCATTAATCAGAGGATATAAGGCGTTGGCCAATTGGTATAAATTCCACAAAGCGATTTGAGGTTGATTACCAAAACGGTATCTTTTATGTTCCCTGTCAGTTGTATTAGGAGTCCAATTGGGGTTATAATCGTCCAGCCATCCATATGGACCATAATCTATAGTAATCCCGTGAATAGACATATTATCGGTATTCATAACGCCGTGAACAAAACCTACCCGTTGCCAATGCACAATCATTTCGAGGGTCGTTTGAGTTACCGTCTGAAAAAAGGCCAGATATTTATCTACTCCTTCACTTTTTATTTCCGGAAAATGATGTTTAATAGTGTAATCTGTTAATAATTGCAGCGTAGCATGATCTTTTCGGGAAGCGAACAATTCAAAACTACCAAAACGGATAAATGAAGGCGCCACTCGGCAAACGATGGCTCCCTTTTCATAAGCAGGATTTCCATTATACAATATATCACGCAGTACCTGATCTCCTGAAAGCATTAGCGAAAGCGAACGAGTTGTGGGAACACCGAGATAATGCATCGCTTCGGCACACAAATGCTCTCGTATAGAAGAACGCAATACTGCAAAACCATCGGCTGTACGAGAATACGGTGTCGGTCCCGCACCCTTTAATTGCAATGTATAGGACTTTCCATCATGAACCACTTCGGTTAAATTGATGGCACGTCCATCTCCCAATTGACCCGCCCAATTTCCAAATTGATGCCCAGCATAACTCAAAGCATAAGGTTTTGTCCCCGGATAAATGGTATTCCCTGAAAAGGTATTTAAAAAATCAATCGAAAGAATATCTTCCTGAGACAATCCTATAAAATTAGCCACTTCCACTGAAGCATGGATCAAAGATGGATTGGAAGGTTTCTTTGGCGCTACATACGAAAAACAAGCTTGCTGTACCTGTCTCGGAGTATTGATTTCACTTGGGTCAGCAGGCAATTCGACAGTAAAATTATTTTGTATCTGAAGTTTCATTTGGTAACAGATTAAGATAAACCAGTACATTAACACTAGTAAAGTGTAAAGGTATTCTATAGATTACACATAATTAAATTATTATGATAAGTTTATATTATAATCAAAGTCGTTTTATTTATAAAAACCCAAAAAGAACATTTACCGTGCTAAAAAATATAAAGCAAAAAAAATCCTGAGCATTCACTCAGGATTTTTCAATATATAACTATTTTCTAATTAAGAAAGAGCCGCTTGTACTTGATCTGCAGCTTCTTGAAATTCAACAGCAGATAAAATTGGCATTCCTGAATTATCGATTAATTCTTTTGCAATAGCTGCATTAGTACCTTGTAAACGAACAATGATTGGCACTTTTATAGCATCACCCATATTTTTGTAAGCATCAACAACTCCTTGTGCCACACGGTCACAACGAACGATACCTCCAAAAATATTAATCAAAATTGCTTTTACGTTTTGATCTTTTAAGATAATACGGAAAGCAGTTTCAACACGTTTTGCATCAGCAGTTCCACCTACGTCAAGGAAGTTTGCAGGTTCAAAACCAGCGTACTTAATTAAATCCATAGTTGCCATCGCTAGACCTGCACCATTTACCATACATCCTACAGTACCGTCAAGATCTACATAGTTCAAACCTACTTCTTTCGCTTCTACTTCGATTGGATTTTCCTCACGAATGTCACGCATATCAGCATAAGTCTTTTGTCTGTACAAAGCATTATCATCGATATTAACTTTAGCATCTACAGCTAAAATTTTATTATCAGATGTTTTCAAAACAGGGTTGATTTCAAACATTGATGCATCAGAACCAATATACGCATTGTACAAAGCAGTAATGAATTGTGTCATTTCTTTGAAAGCATTTCCAGAAACACCTAAGTTAAAAGCAATTCTTCTTGCTTGAAAACCTTGCAATCCAACAGCTGGATCGATTTCTTCTGTAAAGATTAAGTGAGGAGTGTGCTCAGCAACTTCTTCAATATCCATTCCACCTTCAGTAGAATACATAATCATGTTACGACCTGTAGCTCTATTCAACAATACAGAAACATAAAACTCTGAAGTTTCACTTTCACCTGGATAATATACATCTTCAGCTATTAAAACTTTGTGTACTTTTTTACCTTCAGCCGAAGTTTGTGGTGTGATCAATTGCATTCCAATAATTTGTTCTGCAATTTCTTCAACTTGTTGTAAATTTTTGGCCAATTTTACTCCGCCTCCTTTTCCACGTCCACCTGCATGAACTTGGGCTTTAACAACATACCAACTTGTACCTGTTTCGGTAGTTAATTGTTTTGCAGCAGCAACCGCTTCTACTGGACTGTTAGCCACAATTCCGCGTTGAATGCGAACTCCGTAGCTAGCTAGAATCTCTTTTCCTTGATATTCGTGTATGTTCATAATATAGAATTTGTCTGGATTCTGAATTTATTTCAGAATAAAAGTGGCACAAAAATAGCAAAATTAAACATAACTGTTATTTTTTTTTTACATATTATTAAGGTCTCATTTTGTTTGATTAAAACCTGTAATAAACAAGGCTTGGATTTAAAAATTTAAAAAATAGCGACTAATTTGTTACAAATATAAAATCGAGTTTAAAATTGACTTTTTTTGTTAAAAATCACAACTTTTAATGCCTTTTTAAGTTTCGCCATTATTGAAATGTCAATTCCTCTGTCTTAAAATAATAATATTATCATTAATCAAACCTTTTTCTACTATTATTGCAAAAATAAGCCTGAAACCTCATTTCTATTCGTTATATGTCATGAAATCTTTAATTTTGTAAAAAAAATATCAAGCATGAAAGTTAAAGAACAAGGCCTTTATTTGCCTGAATTTGAACACGACAACTGTGGCGCAGGATTTATTTGTAATTTGAATGGAATTAAGTCTAATGACATTATCCATAAAGCACTCGATATCTTAATAAAATTAGAGCACCGTGGTGCTGTGAGTGCCGATGGAAGAACTGGAGATGGAGCAGGAATTTTGTTTGACATTCCTCATGATTTTTTTAAGAAAGTATGTGATTTTGAAATTCCTGAAACCAGGGAATATGCAGTAGGAATGGTTTTTATGCCAAAGAGCAAAAATCAAGTTGCTTTTTGTAAAACGACTTTTGAAACTACTATCAAAGAACAAAATTTAAAAATTTTAGGATGGAGAGATGTCCCTGTGGATGTTTCAAATCTAGGACAAATTGCGGCCGAAAAAGAACCAACCGTAAAACAAGTTTTTGTTTCCAAAAACGGATTAGACCTGACAGAACAACAATTTAACGCTAAATTGTTTGCTGCCAGAAAAATAGCAGAACACACAATCAGAAATTCAAGAACTTCTGAAAGTCACATGTTCTATTTTTCAAGTTTATCTACTACTACTATTATTTATAAAGGTTTGTTAATGCCGGAAGACATTAGCAGATACTATACTGACTTATTGGATGATGACTTGGTGACCAGACTAGCTTTAGTACACCAACGTTTCTCAACTAATACTTTCCCTTCATGGGAATTGGCACAACCATTTAGATACATGTGTCACAATGGAGAGATTAATACTCTTCGTGGAAACATCAGCAGAATGCGTGCTCGTGAAGAGCTAATGAAAAGCGATGTTTTTGGTGATGACATCAAAAAATTATTCCCTATTATATTAGAAGGAAAATCAGATTCAGCTTCTATGGATATGGTAGTCGAGTTATTATTGATGACTGGACGTTCTTTACCGGAAGCGATGATGATGGTGGTTCCTGAAGCTTGGGAAAAACACCAAACCATGTCTGAGGACAAAAAAGCGTTTTATGAGTACAACTCTTGTATTATGGAACCTTGGGATGGTCCTGCTTCTATTCCGTTTACTGACGGTAATGTAATTGGAGCTTTATTAGATAGAAATGGATTACGTCCTTCTCGTTATACATTAACAAAAAGTGGTTTCGTAATTATGTCATCTGAAATTGGTGTTCTTGACATCAATCCGGAAGATGTAGTACAACACGGAAGATTAGAACCGGGAAAAATGTTCCTTGTGGACATGAATGAAGGTCGTATCATTGAAGATGATGAAGTAAAAAATGCAATCGTTACCAAACGTCCTTACAAAAAATGGTTAGACGAGAACTTGTTGCAATTGGCAAAAATTCCTTATACGAACAATCCAATTCCAACTGAGACTATCGATTTCTCAACCAGACAACGTTTGTTCGGTTATACTATCGAGGATTTAAAAACAATCATTAACCCAATGGGAGCACAAGGTGCAGAAGCCATTAGTTCTATGGGTAATGATACTCCTTTGGCAGTTTTATCAGAGCAACCGCAATTGTTGTACAACTATTTCAAACAATTATTCGCTCAAGTTACCAATCCTCCTTTGGATGGTATTCGTGAAGAAATCATTACTGATATCAGTTTAGCAATCGGAGGCGATTTCAATATTTTTGATATCGAACCAAAACAATGTAAAAAATTAAAAATCCAAAATCCGGTTATCTCTAACGAGGATTTAGATAAAATAAGAAACATTGATCACGTAGATTTTAAATCAGTAACTATTTCTACTTTATATAAAATAGAAAAAGGGGTAAATGGTTTAGAACGTTCTTTAGAGAAATGCGTTCAGGCTACTTTCAAAGCTGTATCTGAAGGATGCAACATCGTTATTCTTTCTGATAGAGGTGTAACGGAGAAATTAGCTCCAATTCCTATGTTATTGGCTTGTTCTTACATACACCATTCCCTTAACATTTTAGGAGTGCGTTCAAAATTCGGTATCATCATCGAATCAGCTGAACCTCGTGAACCACACCATTTCGCCTTATTATTTGGATACGGTGCCAGTGCGATAAACCCTTACATGGTAAATGAAATTATTCATGACCAAGTAAATGAAGGTTTTATTACAGGTGTAAAAGCAGATTATGCAATTACCAATTACAATAAAGCGATTGCAAAAGGTATTCTTAAAATCATGAACAAAATTGGTATCTCTACTTTACATTCGTATAGAGCGGCACAAATTTTTGAGATTTTAGGTTTAAATAAAACATTCACTTCTAAATATTTCCCATACACTCCTTCAAGAATAGAAGGAATTGGTTTGATGGAAGTTGAAAAAGAAGTTAAGAAAAGACACCAAAAGGCGTTCCCTAATTCAAAAATCGCAAACTTATTGCCTTTAGAAATTGGAGGAATCTACAGATGGAGAAGATCTGGTGAAAAACACATGTTTAACCCAACTACAATTGCAAAATTACAACAAGCGGTTCGTTTAAACAGTCCAGAAAGCTATAAGGAATATTCTGATATGGTTAACAATCAGAGCGAAAACCTAATGACTATCAGAGGGTTATTTGAATTCAATAATTTAGATCCGATTTCTATTGACGAAGTAGAGCCTTGGACAGAAATTGTAAAAAAATTCAAAACTGGTGCGATGTCTTATGGATCTATCAGTCAGGAAGCCCATGAGAATTTGGCTATTGCCATGAACAGAATTGGTGGAAAAAGTAACTCTGGAGAAGGTGGAGAAGATTCAAGACGTTTCCAAAAAGAGCTTAACGGAGATTCCAGAAACAGTGCTATCAAACAAGTGGCGTCAGGAAGATTTGGTGTTTCTATCAATTATTTGACTAATGCCAAAGAGATTCAAATCAAAATGGCTCAAGGTGCTAAACCTGGAGAAGGTGGACAATTACCCGGAGAAAAAGTAGTGCCTTGGATTGCTGCAACAAGAAATTCAACTCCTTACGTTGGACTTATATCTCCTCCTCCACACCACGACATTTATTCTATTGAGGATTTATCACAATTGATCTTTGATTTAAAAAATGCCAACCGTGAGGCCCGTGTTAACGTTAAATTGGTTTCTGAGGTAGGTGTTGGAACAATTGCTGCCGGTGTTGCCAAAGCAAAAGCTGACGTAATCTTGATTTCAGGATATGATGGAGGAACTGGTGCTGCACCATTAACTTCACTACAACATACAGGTATTCCATGGGAACTTGGACTTGCTGAAGCACAACAGACATTAATATTAAATGATCTAAGAAGCCGTGTAGTATTAGAATGTGACGGACAATTGAAAACAGGACGTGACGTAGCTATCGCTGCTTTACTTGGAGCCGAAGAATTTGGTTTTGCCACTGCTCCTTTGGTAGCTTCCGGTTGTATCATGATGAGAGCTTGTCACTTGAATACTTGTCCAGTTGGTATTGCTACACAAGATCCAGAATTGAGAAAAAATTTCAAAGGAACACCAGAGCACGTAATCAACTTTATGTATTTCATTGCTGAAGAGTTGAGACAAATTATGGCACAATTAGGATTCAGAACGCTTAAAGAAATGGTAGGACAGTCACAAAAACTGAATGTCAATAAAGCTATCAAGCATTATAAAGCAAATGGCTTAGATTTATCTTCTATTCTTTATAAACCAGAAAAAGCTAAAACAGTTCCAAATCATAATACAACTACACAAGATCACGCATTAGAGCATGTACTTGACTTTGATATTATAAAAGCGGCTATTCCTTCTATTTATAGAAAAGAAAAAACAAGAGTTACTTTTAATATCAAAAACACAGACCGTTCAGTTGGTGCGATTTTGAGTAATGAGATTTCAAAAATATACGGTGCTCAAGGTTTACCTGAAGATACCATATTAGTTGACTTTACAGGTTCTGCAGGACAAAGTTTTGGTGCATTTGCTACCAATGGATTGTCTTTCAAAATTCATGGAAACTGTAATGACTATTTAGGAAAAGGTCTTTCCGGAGGAAAATTAATTATCAAAGTACCTCCTACTGCTACATTCAAACCTGAAGAGAATATCATCATTGGTAACGTTGCCCTTTACGGAGCAATCACCGGTGAAGCGTATATCAACGGTATGGCTGGAGAACGTTTTTGTGTGAGAAATTCTGGAGCAACTGCTGTTGTTGAAGGAATTGGAGATCACGGATGTGAGTATATGACTGGTGGTACTGTAGTCGTTTTGGGTAAAACAGGAAGAAATTTCGCAGCTGGTATGAGCGGTGGTATTGCTTATGTTTATGATCCAAATAATAAATTTGACGCTACAGTATGTAACATGGAAATGGTTGCTTTTGAACCAACAGAAGATGAAGACATAATCAAATTGAAACACTTGATTAAAAATCACTCTATGTACACTAACAGTCCATTGGCAAAAAGAATTTTGGGAGATTGGGAAAATCAACAAAAACACTTTATCAAAGTGATGCCAACAGATTACAAGAAAGCATTACAAAGATTAGCAGAAGAAAAACAAATAGAAGCACTAATAGCATAGTTATGGGTAAGATAGGCGGATTTAAAGAATATAATAGAGCTGACGAAAGTAATATAGCTGTTGCAGAACGTATATCAAATTATAATGAGTTTACGATTCCGTTAGCAAAAGATAAAATAAAAGAACAAGGTTCAAGATGCATGGATTGTGGAATTCCTTTTTGCCACAGTGCCTGTCCGTTAGGAAATTTAATTCCTGACTTTAATGACATGGTACATCAAGAAGAATGGGAAAGTGCTTTGGCAATTTTACAATCAACAAATAATTTCCCAGAGTTTACAGGTAGATTATGCCCTGCTCCATGTGAAAAATCATGTGTGTTAGGTATTATTAAAGAACCTGTAGCGATCGAAAATATTGAAAAAAGTATTATCGAAAGAGGTTTTGCTGAAGGTTGGATTAAACCTCAAACTCCAGAAACAAGAACTGGTAAAACAGTAGCTGTCATAGGTTCAGGCCCTGCTGGTTTAGCGGCTGCACAACAATTAAACCGTGCAGGACACACTGTTACTGTTTTTGAAAGAGACAATGCGATCGGTGGATTACTTCGTTATGGAATTCCAAACTTTAAATTAGAGAAAGGAATTATCGACAGACGAGTAGCTATTTTAGAAGCAGAAGGAATTGTTTTCAAAACTAACGTAAATGTTGGGGTGAATTATAGTGTTGAAGAATTGAATGCTTTTGATTCTATCGTTCTATGTGGAGGAGCTACAGAAAGAAGAGGTTTACCAACAAAAGGTGCTGATAGCAAAGGTGTTGTTCAAGCCATGGATTTCTTAACGCAACAAACAAAAGTTTTATACGGAGAAAAAATTGAGAATCAAGTTAAAGCAACTGGTAAAGATGTAATCGTTATTGGTGGTGGAGATACAGGTTCTGACTGTGTGGGAACTTCAAACAGACATGGTGCTAAATCTGTTACTAACTTTGAGATTATGCCAAAACCTCCGGTAGGAAGAAGTGAAAGTACTCCTTGGCCATTTTGGCCGTTGCAACTTAAAACTTCTTCTTCACACGAAGAAGGTTGTAACAGAAACTGGTTAATCAATACCAAAGAATTCATTAGTAATGAAAAAGGGGAATTGACAGGTTTGAAAACCGTTGAAGTAGAATGGAAAATGACTCCTGGCCAAAGACCTGAACTAATTGAAAAAGAAGGTAGTGAAAAAATATGGCCTTGTGACTTAGCATTACTGGCACTTGGTTTTACAGGTCCTGAAAAAACTTTGAGCGAGCAATTAGGATTAGAAGTTGATATGAGAAGCAATTATAAAGCAACTAATTATCAAACTAATGTGCCCCATATTTTTACAGCCGGCGATATGAGAAGAGGACAATCGTTAATCGTTTGGGCTATCTCTGAAGGTCGTGAAGCGGCAAGAGAAGTAGATTTATTCTTAATGGGTTGCACCAACTTGCCAACAAAAGGCAATGGTGATTTACCAAGTTTATAATAAAAATGATTTTTCAGAAATCCCTTGATAAAAATAATTATCAAGGGATTTCTTTTTAAAACCTGTTATAAAAACGCCAACAACAATGACAATTGTTTATATTATAACAATTTGTTATAATTTGTTATAATCTGTGTATTAATTTGTTTGTATTGATAAAGAATAATAAATTTGCTCAAAAATAGAATCAAAATGCAAGGAAAAGACTTATTACAGTTAGCAGAACAATTTGGTACGCCCATATATGTTTATGATGCAGAGAAAATACAATCTCAATACAACAGATTAACAAAAGCATTCTCTAAGGTTGATAAGTTGCGTATCAATTATGCTATGAAAGCCTTGTCTAATGTGGCCATACTTAAATTATTAAAAGAAATGGGATCTGGATTGGATACCGTTTCTATTCAGGAAGTATTATTAGGTCTTCATGCTGGATATGAACCTGATAAAATATTTTATACTCCCAATGGAGTTTCCCTTGAAGAGATTGAAGAAGTTGCCGCAATGGGTGTTCAAATCAATATTGATAATCTGTCGATTTTAGAACAATTTGGAACTAAATACCCAAATGTACCTGTTTGCATCCGTATCAATCCTCACGTAATGGCTGGTGGAAATGCCAATATTTCAGTAGGACATATCGATAGTAAATTTGGTATCTCTGTACATCAATTACCCCATTTGGTTCGTATTGTCGAAAATACTCATATGAATATTGTTGGTATTCACATGCATACCGGTTCAGACATATTAGATATTGAAGTGTTTTTATATGCTGCCGAAATATTATTTGATGCCGCGAGAAATTTCAAAAATCTTGAATTTTTGGACTTCGGAAGTGGTTTTAAAGTTCCTTACAAAAAAGATGATATCGAAACGGATATTGAAGAACTAGGAAAAAAATTATCAAAAAGATTCAACTCTTTCTGTGCTGAATATGGTAAAGATTTGACTTTAATTTTTGAACCAGGAAAATTTTTAGTGAGTGAAGCCGGTTTCTTTTTGGCAAAAGTGAATGTAGTAAAACAAACTACTTCTACTGTATTTGCAGGAATAGACAGTGGATTTAACCATTTGATCCGACCAATGTTTTATGGTTCACAACACTATATCGAGAACATTTCTCACCCAAAAGGAAAAGAGCGTTTCTATTCTGTAGTAGGATACATTTGCGAAACGGATACTTTTGCCAACAACAGAAAAATTGCCGAAATAAAAGAAGGTGATATTTTATGTTTTAGAAATGCAGGTGCGTATTGTTTCTCAATGTCTTCAAATTATAATTCCAGATACAAACCAGCTGAAGTATTATGGATACATGGCGAAGGACATTTAATCCGAGCGCATGAAACCTTTGAAGATTTGTTAAGAAATCAGATTCCTTTGCCTGAAACAGTGGCAACAGTTTAAAATATAAATCCCGTCTATAAAATTAGACGGGATTTTTTTTTACAAAACCCCAGTTAAGTGTACACTTCTTCTTTTTTATGAAAAATTAAACAGTCCTTAACACCTACAATGCCTCAGTTTATTTACTTTTGGAATTCCTACAAAAATTAACATTCAATGGATAGACGGAAATTTTTCAGAAACGGTTCTTTATTCGCTCTTGGAGCGTCTTTATTAAATCCTTTTGAAGGTAATAGTGCTGAACTGGATTTTGATACTATAAAAAAGAATAAAAAAGCTAAAAATATTATCGTAATAGTCAGTGACGGGATGAGCATTGGTACCTTAAACATGACTGATATTTATTTGAACCGAAAAACAGGAAAAGGCAGTAATTGGCTTCAACTGTACAAAGACAAAAAAGTCAGTCGTGCCATGATGGATATGGCTTCCGCCTCCTCAATAGTAACCGATTCCGCTGCAGCAAGCTCCTCTTGGGGAGGTGGTTTCCGTGTTAAAAATGGCTCGTTAAATATTGGTGTAAACGGTGAAGAATACCTTCCTATTTGGCAAAAATTTAAAAAAGCAGGAAAAATGGCAGGCTGTGTAACTACAGTTCCGATTACCCATGCCACTCCAGCAGGTTTTTGCATTGCTTCCAAAAGTAGAAACAGTCAGGAAAGTATTGCTGAAATGTATTTGGACCTAAAATTTGATATCATGATGGGAGGAGGAAATAATTATTTCTCAGCCGAAAGCCGAAAAGACAAACGAGACATGTACCAAGAATTTACTACAAAAGGATTTACTGTAGTAAAAAATAAAAGCGAAATGTTAGCCTGTGATAACAATAAACCTATACTGGGTGTATTTCACAACGACGGTCTTCCCTATTCTAAGGACAGAGAAAGCAGTAAGGAATTAACCGAATCAATTCCGACATTGGCAGAAATGACAGAGCGCGCCATCGCTAAAATGAAAAATCATCCTAATGGCTTCGTACTTCAGGTTGAAGCGGGAAAAGTTGATTGGGCTGCGCATGGAAATGATATTACCGGTTTAATTTATGATCAGGCCGCACATGACGAAGCTGTAAAAGTAGCGATTGATTTTGCCGAAAAAGACAAGAATACCTTGGTTATTATAACTACTGATCATGGTAACGCCAATCCAGGAATAATATACGGAAAGGACGCCAACGATAATTTTGATACCATTCAAAATTACAAGCAAACCAATGACTGGATTTTAAACGGAATGGGAAAAGAAACTTCTGTCGCTCAAGCAATAGAAAGAATTGAATATGCCACTAAAACTGTCTTCAAAGAAGAGGAAGCCAAAGAAATTTTGAATTATTATTCGAATATTAAAATGGAAGACGGATTGTACAACCCAAAACATTTGCCTTTCAAGATGCTGGCAGATTTGCAAAAGAAACACAATTCTGTAGGATGGATTAGTATGGATCATTCTGCTGATTACACAGAACTAGCGATGTACGGTCCCGGAAGTGATTTATTGAGTCCGTTTATCAAAAATACCGACTTACATTATCTGATGCTGGAGGCCGCTGAAGTAGAAAATAAATTTTAGATCAAAAGGCTGAAAGCAGTTCTGAAAAACAAAAAAACTCCTGTCTTATACTATCTGACAGGAGTTTTTTTTATAATACGTTTGTCTTTAAAACTTCACAACATTATTTTTAATAGGTTTAACCGTTTTCAAATAAGCAAAAATAGCTTTCAAATCCTCTGCGTTCATCTTGCTGTACATTGTCCAGGGCATCGTTGTATTAAAATTCCCTTTCCCAACTGTATTAGGAACATAGGAACTATCGGCATACACTTTAAAACGTTCAACAAAGTCCTTTTCTGTCCATTTCCCAATTCCGGTTTCACGATCTTGTGTAATATTAGCAGACCGGGCAATTCCTCCTGTTGGCATTCTAAATTCGAAGCCACCTGCTAATTCCATTCCTGCAATTGGTTTCCCTTTTTCCTGTTTTGAATGACACTCTGAACAAGAAGCAGCATTAAATAAATAGGCCCCATACGCTACTGTATCACTTTTACTAGGTATTTTGGAAAATTCTGCCTTTTGAGGAATGGTATTGATAATAAAATTCATCGGGAAATCAGGTTTTGAATCAGAAACTATGTTTTCAATAGGCTTTAAAGATCGCAAATAGACGATAATCGAATATACATCTTCCCTGTCCATTTTTCCAAAATGAGCGTGAGGCATTACGGGAAACAAAGCCTTTCCGTCCCTGTTCACACCACTGGTAATGGCACGTAATACTTCGCCATCTGTCCAATTACCAATTCCTGCAGGAGTAATATTTTTGGAATAAAAAGTGCCTGGAAAACCAAATTTCTGATCAAAAACTTCTCCTCCTTTACCAAGAGTTCCATCCACTAAAGGTCCTGAAAATTTATTCCAGTCTCGTGTAGAATGGCAGTCCATACAAACAGAAACACTGGTTGCCAAATATTTTCCTCTTTCAAGGCGTTTCGCAGTGGGTTCAATTTTAATTTCTTCAGGTTTACCAACATTTGGCAATGCCAATTTTACATAAAGCAATACCGCAACAAGTCCGACAATCAGAAGCACCAGCACTTTTTTTAGGATGTTTTTCATTTGCAAGGTTTTTTAGGTTTAGCTAATTATTTAAATTTCTCAACACTCTTTCTAATTTCTTTTTGAATCATCCGAATTGCAATTCTAATTCTAAATTAATGATTATTTTATATTAACCCAAAAAATCGGAATAAAAATAAATTTAAAAACATTGAATATCAACAAATTAAACAAAACTAAAAAATATTTTATTTCAAACACCAAATAAAAAATCCCATTCTGTTCTTCAACAAAATGGGATTATTTCAAACTTTAAGTTAACTTCTATTTATCTAAAAGTGTCTCTAGTACTTCGGATTCTGTTCCATTCGAAAATGGAATTTTTAACAGTTGGGAAAGTGTAGGTGCAATCTGTGTAATGTATTTTTTGGCATGCAGCTCACCTTTTGGCACTTGCCATCCATAAAAAAGTAAAGGTACGTGGGTATCATAACTGTTAGGAGTTCCATGCGTAGTTCCCGTGGCATGATACTCCATGTAACCAGCCTTATCCAAGACAACGATATCACCATTTTGTTTAGGATCATATCCTTTTGCTATAAAACTTAGAAAATAATCATCTCCTGAGGATGCCAAAATTTCTTCTTCGGTGTAAACTCGTTTCACTTGTTCCTGAGTCATCAAAAAATCTTTGAAACCCTGTTTCACTTTACCCAATTCTAATCCTTTCTCTTTCAAAAGTGTTTTATTGAAAAAAAGATTAAAATTAGAATAATCCAAGACCAAATCAGCCCCAAAGGCTTCAGTAGAATACTTCCTCAAAGCATCCACAATATCTTTTGAAGGGATATTTTTCACATTGTATTTATTGTCTTTCAAATAGTTTGGATTCTCTGCTCCTGCATGGTCAGCTGTCAGAAAAAGTAAATAATTATCCTTACCAACCGTTTTGTCCAAATAGCCCAACAAATTAGCTAAGGTTTGGTCCAGACGTAAATAGGTGTCCTGCAACTCCATAGAACGAGGACCAAAAGTGTGTCCAATATAATCTGTTGAAGAAAAACTAACCGCAAGAAAATCGGTAATATCATCTTTTCCTAATGCTTCTTTTTCTATTGCTCTTATCGCTAAATCAGCCAAAAGATCATTTCCGAAAGGAGTCGTTCTCAATACATCACCGCCTTTTTCTTTATAGATTTTACTCAAATCATACGGAAATACAGGACCTGTTGTTTTGTCTATCTTACCTTCGTAGGGATTATCATCCGGAAGACTTTCGTTATAAGTAGCTAAAGGCTTCAATAAATCCCAACCTTTATTGATGTAGTCCATGTGTTTTTTCTCCTGATTGAATTGTGTTACCCAATCCGGTAATGCTGCACCATAAAAAGTGCTCGAAATAAAAGCTCCTGTTTTACTGTACCAAAATGCCCAATTGGCAAAATGACCTGCCGGTAAAATAGCTCCACGGTCTTTGATACTCATCCCAATCACTTTCCCTTTAAAATTGGTTGCCATTCGCAACTCATCAGTAATAGTGGTCGTTAATAAATTCTTAGGAGACATCGCGCCTTCTTTGTCTGTACCGTCACCAAGTGTTTTTACAGAAGCATCGTCCGTACAATACATGTCTTTTCCTATTTCTTTATTAAACCAATCATTACCAACAATTCCGTGAGTAGAAGGAGTGGTACCAGTATAAATAGAGGCATGCCCTGGCGCAGTGTAAGTCGGTACATAATTGTAATGCATATTATGGAAAGTGTACCCGTTATTCATTATTCTTTTAAACCCATTGGGAGTGAAATCATCTGAGAAACGATACAGATATTCCATCTTCATTTGGTCTACCACAATTCCGACCACAAGTTTTGGTCGTTGTTGCGCCTGAAGATTGATAGCTACACTCAAAACAAAAAACAAAATTATTTTTTTCATAAGATACTTTTATAACAGACAAAAATACAGATTAAACTTCGGAAATAGCGCTAAAAAAACCAATCCAAATAAGAGTTGACTTTAAAAAAAATAGCCCTTACACTCAATTATTTACTATTTTCTAAATAATACCTAGCTTCAATTCTTTTGATATCGTTAATTGAATTTTTAGCCCAAGCCAGTCGTTTTATCAAAATTTCTTCTTCGGATAAATGCCAATCAACATCTGAATTTCGCAGTCGATTCGTCAGATTTTGAATGATGATGGCTGCCGAAACAGAAATATTCAGGCTTTCGGTAAAACCTACCATTGGAATTTTTAAGAAACCATCGGCTTTTTGTAAAATTTCTTCTGATAATCCGTCACGTTCCGTTCCAAAAAATAAAGCACTTGGTTTCGAAATATCAAAATCATCCAAAAGACAATCATTTTCGTGGGGTGTGGTAGCAATAATTTGATAGCCTTTATTTTTCAAGGTATCCACACAATTAGTCACATTGTCAAATTTGTTAATATCAACCCATTTTTGTGCTCCCATTGCAATTTCCTTGTCGATACTCTTCCCATATCGTTGCTCAATTACATTCAATTCCTGAATCCCAAAAACCTCGCAACTACGCATTACTGCACTTGTATTGTGCATCTGAAAAACATCTTCAACAGCTATTGTAAAATGGTTGGTTCTGTTTTGCAATACTTTCAGGAATTTCTCTTTTCTGTTTTCGGTTAGGATATTTTCGAGAAAATTAAGGTAATCGATATCGATCATTGTAGTTTATTTTTTTGGCAAAAATACTAAAAAAGAGTAGTTTTATATACTAATGAATTTTACACCAATGAAAAAGAAACTAGTGATTTTGACCGGTGCCGGAATTAGCGCCGAAAGCGGTATAAAAACCTTCCGGGATAGCGACGGACTTTGGGAAGGCCATAATGTTATGGATGTTGCAACTCCTGAAGGCTGGCGTAAAAATCCTAAACTGGTTCTTGATTTTTATAATCAGAGACGAAAACAACTGAAAGAAGTGCAGCCCAATCTGGGACATCAGATTTTGGCCGAATTAGAAAATGATTTTGATGTTTTCATCATCACTCAAAATGTTGATGATTTGCATGAGCGTGCCGGAAGCACAAACGTATTGCACTTGCATGGCGAATTATTGAAAGTACGAAGCAGTACAGACCTCAATTATATTTTGGACTGGCAAGAGGATTTGAATTTTGGTGATTTAGATACTAGAGGAACGCAGCTTCGCCCCCATATCGTTTGGTTTGGTGAAGAAGTCCCTGCGCTTGAAGAAGCAGTTGAGATTACTCAAAGTGCCGATTATTTTGCGGTTATAGGCACTTCGTTGCAAGTGTACCCGGCAGCAGGATTAATCGATTTTACTAAACCACAAATACCCATTTTTTATATTGATCCCAAACCTGTTAAGATTCCAAATTTGAGAAATCCTTTAGAAGTTATTCCAGAAGTAGCGTCTGAAGGAATGAAAATACTAAAAAAGAAACTTATCCCACTTATTTAAAAAGTAATCCTTTTCTAAATTGTTTCTAAAGGTTTATATTTGTGCCTTTCGAACAAACAACACGACAATGACAACTTTAAACGAATTGAATGCCATCTCCCCGATTGACGGAAGATATAGAAATAAGACCTATTCATTGGCTCCTTTTTTCTCTGAAGAAGCTTTAATCAAATACCGCGTATTGGTTGAAATTGAATATTTCATTGCCTTATGCGAATTACCTTTGCCACAACTAAAAGACGTTGACTCTTCTTTATTTGAAAGTTTACGTGACATTTATAGAAATTTCTCTACCGAAGATGCTCTTTGGATAAAAGAAACTGAAAAAGTAACCAATCATGATGTAAAAGCAGTAGAATATTTCATCAAGGATGCTTTTGAAAAATTAGGATTGTCTGCTCACAAAGAATTTATCCACTTTGGTTTGACATCACAAGACATCAACAATACAGCAATTCCTCTTTCGACAAAAGATGCTTTTGAAAAAGTGTACATGCCTTCTTTGATTACTTTGACTTCAAAATTAAAAGAGTTGAGTGTAGAATGGAGAGATATTCCAATGCTTGCGCGTACACACGGACAACCGGCTTCACCAACTCGTTTGGGTAAAGAAATTGGTGTTTTTGTAGAACGTTTGGAAGAACAAATGCGTTTGTTGTTTAATGTTCCCTTTGCAGCCAAATTTGGTGGTGCAACCGGAAATTACAATGCACATCATGTGGCATATCCACAAATTGACTGGAGAAAATTCGGAGGTAAATTTGTAGAAGAAAATCTGGGATTACACCACTCCTTCCCAACAACACAAATTGAACATTACGATCATTTCGCTGCATTTTTTGATGCTTTGAAAAGAATCAACACAATAATTATTGATTTGGACAGAGATATTTGGACGTATGTTTCCATGGAATATTTCAAGCAAAAAATCAAAGCGGGAGAAATTGGTTCATCGGCTATGCCACACAAAGTGAATCCAATTGATTTTGAAAATTCAGAAGGAAATTTAGGAATTGCCAATGCTATTTTCGAGCATTTATCTGCCAAATTACCTGTTTCAAGACTGCAACGTGATTTGACCGACAGTACTGTTTTGAGAAACATTGGTGTACCAATGGGACATACCATCATCGCTTTTGAAGCTACTTTAAAAGGTTTGAACAAACTGTTATTAAATGAATCTAAATTTCACGAAGATTTAGAAAAAAACTGGGCAGTTGTTGCCGAAGCGATTCAAACTATTTTGCGTCGTGAAGCTTATCCTAACCCTTATGAAGCTTTGAAAGGTTTAACCAGAACAAATGAAGCGATTGATAAAAACGCCATTCATGGCTTTATTGCTACCTTAGATGTTTCAGATGAAATCAAAGCTGAATTGCTGCAAATCACTCCAAGTAATTTCTTGGGGATTTAAATAGATACCGAATTCTACAAAAAAGCCATCCTTACCGATGGCTTTTTTTATAAATTGAAGTTAAAAATCCTTTTTAAGAATGGAAAAGTCCCTTAGAATTTAAAGGTTTTTTGTAATTTAGCCCAGACAGTCCCGAAACTTGGGCAGAAAGTCTCGAAGGAAAAAAGCTATTTTTTCTTGCACTGACAGAGCGACCAACGGAAGCTCCTTTCAGTATTTAGAAAAAAACTTTTTGACCATGAGATTGGAACGAAGAGCTGAAATAGCTCCTGAAAAAAAGACTAATTTATGAGTGCATCAGAAAAAGTAGCAGAAGTTTCCCATCATTTAGAACCACTGATCAGCGACTTAGGTCTGATACTCCTCACCGCGGGAATTGCCGTTTTATTGTTTAAAAGACTGAAGCAACCCTTAGTTTTGGGTTATTTGATTGCTGGTTTTTTGGCTGGAAATCATTTTGATTTTTTCCCCTCAGTAAAAGATATCAAAAGTGTAGAAGTTTGGGCAGAAATTGGCGTTATCTTCCTATTGTTCAGTTTAGGACTGGAATTCAGTTTTAAAAAGTTGATGAAAGTGGGTGGAACGGCTTCAATTACTGCGGTCACCCAAATTATAACAATGGTTTTTGTTGGTTTTCTCGCAGGACAATGGATGGATTGGTCAAAAATGGACAGTTTGTTTCTTGGAGTAATCCTTTCTATCTCATCGACGACTATTATCCTCAAAACATTTGATGAATTAGGTGTAAAAGCGCAAAAGTTTGCCGGAATTGTTATTGGTTCCCTTATTGTGCAGGACATTGTCGCAATTTTAATGATGGTATTGCTGTCGACAATTGCAGTGAGTCAGCAATTTTCGGGAATGGAATTAATGCAATCCGTATTAAAATTGATTTTTTTCTTAACGATTTGGTTTGTAAGCGGAATCTTTTTTATTCCCACCTTACTCAAAAGAGCAAAACATTTATTGACTGATGAAATGTTGCTTATCATTTCATTGGCCTTGTGTCTGATGATGGTAGGCTTGGCTGCCAATGTTGGTTTTTCTCCCGCCCTTGGTGCTTTTATCATGGGTTCCATTATTGCTGAAACCACACAAGCAGAACATATAGAACACCTGGTAAAACCAGTAAAAGATTTATTTGGCGCCGTTTTCTTTGTATCGGTAGGAATGTTAATCGATCCCGAAACCTTATACACGCATACCCTTCCGGTTGCGATTTTGACTTTCGTTACCATTTTCGGACAGTCCATCAGTTCGACAATTGGTGCCTTACTTTCGGGACAACCTTTAAAGCAGTCTGTACAAACCGGAATGAGTTTGTCGCAAATTGGTGAATTCTCTTTTATCATTGCCTCACTGGGAATGACACTAAATGTTACCAGTAATTTTTTATATCCAATTGTAGTGGCCGTTTCTGCAGTAACGACTTTTACTACCCCATTTATGGTGAAATTTTCCACTCCTTTTTCGGAATTTCTGGCAAGAAAATTACCTCGAAGATGGATTAAAAGCATCGAACGATATAGTGCCAATACCCAGGCCATAAAATCCGTAAGCAACTGGCAAATTGTAATGAACAGTTACCTGACCCAATTGGTTTTACTGTCGGTTATTATTTTTGCGGTCATCTTGCTTTCTTCCAAATATCTTTTACCATTGGTAACTGATTTTCAATTTGGAAATGCTTTAGGTGCTTTGATCACTTTAATTGTTGTATCTCCTTTTTTATGGGCACTGTCGTTACGCCGTTTTGCCACACATGAACTCTCCATTTTGTTGGAGGAACGAAAATATCAAGGACCAATAATCATGATGTTTTTATTTCGATTAGTGCTTTCCATCTTTTTTATTGGTTTTTTATTGAATATCTTTTTCTCGCCTGTAATTGCTTTGATTACACTGGTTGGGGCTGTGATAGTCTATTTTGTTTTTCAAAAAAAATTGAATGCACAATACCATAAAATTGAAAGTCATTTTTTAAGAAACCTAAATGACCGCGAGATTACCAAAATAAAAAGAACACGAAGCAGCTTATCACCTTGGGACGAGCATATGGCTTTTTTTGATATTGCCCCAGCCTCAAATATTGCAGGAAAAACTTTGGAAGAGTTACAGATTCGGGAACAATTGGGAATCAACATTGCCACTATCCGAAGAGGGGAAATCATGATTAACATTCCAAATAAAAACGAACGCTTATTTCCGGGAGACGAGATTTGTGTAATTGGAACCGATAAACAAGTAAAGGAATTTAAATCCTATCTGGACAAACATGAAATGGATGCACCGGATGTTTCAAACGAACCTGAAATAGTATTACGTCAGATCGAATTAAAAAACGAAGCTTTTATCGGAAAAAGTATCAAAGATTCAAAATTACGGGAAAAGACAAACGGACTGATTGTAGGTCTGGAGAAAAAAGGAAAACGTATCCTGAATCCAGAATCCTATATAATTTTGGAAAAAGAGGATATCCTTTGGATTGTGGGCGATAAGAAATTATTGTCTGACTTGGTTCATAATTAATATATGAGTCTAAAGTCGGATGTTATAAAGTTTTAAAGTCTCTCAAAACTTAATTTGTATTTGTGTAACTGCACTTGTTTTTTATAAAAAAAAAGGTGCACTTTAAAAGTACACCTTATGATTTTATGATTTTTGACAATTATCTTGAATAATTTGGAGCTTCTTTAGTAATAGTCACATTGTGAGGATGACTTTCGTTGATACCACTTGCAGTAATACGAACAAAACGTCCTGTTTCCTGTAATGTTGGAATATCTTTAGAACCACAATACCCCATTCCGGCACGAAGACCACCAATGAATTGTTGCATACTTTCGTTTAATTCTCCTTTGTAAGGAACACGACCCACAATTCCTTCCGGAACAAGTTTCTTAACATCGTCTTCAACATCTTGGAAATAACGGTCTTTTGAACCTTCTTGCATTGCTTCCACAGAACCCATTCCACGGTATGATTTGAATTTTCTTCCTTCGAAAATAATAGTTTCTCCAGGAGATTCTTTGGTTCCAGCTAAAAGCGATCCTAACATCACACAATCAGCTCCTGCAGCAATAGCTTTAGGAATATCACCTGTATAACGAATTCCACCATCAGCAATTACAGGTACTCCGGTTCCTTTGATAGCCGCAGCCACTTCAAGTACTGCAGAAAATTGAGGAAAACCAACTCCGGCAACAATACGTGTGGTACAAATAGAACCTGGACCAATTCCTACTTTTACACCATCAGCACCGTTTTCTACTAAATATTTAGCTGCTTCAGGAGTAGCAATATTTCCAACGATAACATCAATTTTCGGGAATTTAGCTTTTACTTCTTTCAACACATTAACTACTCCTTGCGTGTGTCCGTGAGCAGTATCAATAATGATAGCATCAACACCAGCGTTAACTAATGCTTCAGCTCTTTGAACTGCATCACCGGTTACTCCAATAGCAGCCGCTACACGCAAACGTCCGTAAACATCTTTATTAGCAATTGGTTTTTGGGTTAGTTTTGTTATGTCTCTAAAAGTGATTAATCCAACTAATTCATAGTTATCATTTACCACCGGAAGTTTCTCAATTTTATGTCCTTGTAAAACTACTTCGGCTTGCTCCAAGGAAGTTCCCTCGGCAACAGTAATTAAATTATTAGAAGTCATTACTTCAACAATCGGTCTTAGGCTGTTTTTTTCAAAACGCAAATCACGATTGGTAACGATTCCCTTTAATATTTTGTTTTCATCAACAATTGGAATACCTCCGATTCCGAATTCCTTCATCGCGCTTTTAGCATCAGCAACAGTAGAAGTCAAAGGCAAAGTAACCGGATCGATAATCATTCCTGACTCTGCACGTTTTACTTTACGTACTTTGCCAGCTTGTTGCTCGATAGTCATGTTTTTATGCAGAACACCAATTCCTCCTTCTTGCGCCATAGCAATTGCCATTGCACTTTCGGTTACAGTATCCATAGCAGCGGATACAATAGGAACATTAAGTGTTATATTTCTTGAGAATTTGGATTGGATACTCACTTCGCGAGGAAGCACATTCGAATAGTTAGGTACTAATAGGACATCATCGTAAGTTAATCCTTCACCGATAATCTTAGAGTTGTGTGCGATCATTGCAATTTGTAGTTGTAGTTAAATTGCGTGCAAATATAGAAAATCTTAAGCAAAAAACCATCCTAATTTTATAATAAATGATTAAATTGCAGTTCACAGGTATTTCTAATACGATTATTGCCCCCGATTTTTGCAATCGATAAAATCCTATTTTTTTTGATATGACAGAAGCAAACCAACAAATAAAAGGGCTTTCTAATGATGAAGCTATACAATCCCGAATTCAAAATGGTTCTAATTCTCTAACCTATCAGAATAAAAATACTTTCCTTTCATCTGTGATTGAAATGGTTAAAGAGCCTATGTTTTTACTTCTTGTCACAGCCACAAGCATTTATTTTATCACCGGAGATTATGGAAATGGCATCTTTATGACCTTCGCCATAGCACTCGTATCAACCATATCTCTTTATCAGGAATCAAAAAGCAGAAATGCCATCGAAGCCTTAGAAAAATTGTCCCAACCCAAAAGCAAAGTAATTCGTGATGGTGTCGTTATCGAAATTCCCAGTGAAGAAATAGTTTTAGGTGATTTTATTCAAGTGGAGGAAGGTACTTTTATTCCAACAGACGGAATCATCATACAATCAAATGATTTTTCTGTAAATGAGTCTGTCCTCACCGGCGAATCCCTCACCGTTTTCAAAAATGAGAAATCAGAAGACAATAAGGTATATCAAGGTACTATTGCCTCCAGCGGATTAGCAATTTGTAAAGTTAGCGCGATTGGAAACCAAACCCAATTGGGAAAAATAGGAAAAAGTCTAAATACAATTGTAGAGGAAAAAACGCCTTTGCAAAAGCAAATGGAAAATTTTGTAAAGAAAATGTCTTTTGTTGGTTTAGTGATTTTTACGTTTGTCTGGATCATTAATTTCTATAATTCCAAAGATATTTTAGACAGTTTACTGAAAGCCTTGACTTTGGCAATGAGTATCATCCCGGAGGAAATTCCGGTTGCGTTTACCACTTTTATGGCTTTAGGTGCTTGGCGTCTAATGAAAATGGGAGTAATTGTCAAACAGATCAGAACAGTTGAAACATTGGGAAGCGCCACCGTAATCTGCACGGATAAAACAGGGACTATTACCGAAAACAAAATGAGTCTGGCGCAATGGTATACGCTTTCCTCGAATACTATTTCTGATTCAATTGAAACTATTAATAAAGAAGAAGAAGAATTACTATGCCTTTCTATGTGGGCGAGTGAACCCATTCCGTTTGACGCCATGGAAATAGCGCTTCACGAAACCTATGGAGCATTAAAATTAGAAGACGAACGCTGTGATTTTAAATTAATTCACGAATATCCTTTGAGTGGAAAGCCACCCATGATGACCCATGTCTTTGAGAACCGCAATAAAACCCGAATTATTGCCGCCAAGGGAGCACCAGAAGCTTTGATTGCCTGTTCCGATTTATCCGAAAAGGAAACCCAACAGATACTTAACGCAATGGAAACCATGTCCTATAAAGGGTTTCGGGTGCTGGGAGTTGGGGTTACACAATTTCACGGTAACAATTATCCTAAAACACAACAGGAATTTTCCTTTCAATTTAAAGGCCTGATAGCTTTTTACGATCCTCCTAAAGAAAATATAAAAAGTGTTTTTGAAACCTTTTATAATGCCGGAATCGAAGTAAAAATAATAACAGGTGATAATGCTGCCACCACCTCGACAATTGCAAAGCAAATTTGTTTTAAAAACCCGGAAAAAGTATTAAATGGTGATGATCTGATGGCTATGGATGATGCCACTTTAAAAACAAAAGTAATGGAAACCACCATATTCACAAGAATGTTTCCTGATGCCAAACTCAAAATCATCAAAGCCTTAAAAGATAACAATCAAATCGTAGCGATGACCGGTGATGGCGTGAACGACGGTCCGGCACTAAAATCAGCACATATAGGGATTGCAATGGGCAAAAAAGGAACTGAAATTGCCAAACAAGCCGCTAATCTTGTTCTTGTCGACGATGATTTTGCCAGAATGACTGATGCAATTGCGATGGGAAGAAAAATTTATATCAACCTAAAAAAGGCCATTCAATACATCATATCCATTCATATTCCGATAATATTGATTGTTTTTATTCCGCTGGCTTTGGGATGGATCTATCCAAATATTTTTTCTCCGGTTCATGTCATTTTTCTCGAAATAATAATGGGCCCCACCTGTTCTATTATTTATGAAAATGAACCGATGGAAGATAATTTAATGCTCCAAAAACCACGACCATTAACCAATACTTTTTTTAATCTAAGAGAAATAACGATCAGTATTCTGCAAGGGCTCGCCATCACTCTCGGTTTATTATTTGTCTACCAATATTGTGTCAATCAAAACTGTGTGGAAAGCGAGACCAGAACCGTTGTTTTCTTAACATTGATAGCTTCCAATATCTTCCTAACTCTCACTAATCGCTCTTTTTACTATTCCCTATTTACAACTTTGAAATACAAAAATAATCTAGTGCTGATGATTATCGGAGTCACCATTTTCATTACCGCTTTACTATTGTCTGTTCCAAGTTTTTCTCAATTTTTCATGTTTCATAGTGTAACGGGACATCAAATAGGATTAAGTATTTTGGTGGGAGGAATTTCCGTTTTTTGGATAGAAATCTACAAGGGACTGAAACGCTTAAGAAAGTAAAAAATACCTAATTCCAATTATTTGTCTTTAAAGATTAAATTAAAACCAAGCTGGAACGAAAGACTATTGGCTTTGGTAACATCTTTATACTCCAAAAGATTATCGGCAAGCACATAAAAATTAACAGGCCCGAGTTGACTGGACACTCCTAAACCAATGTTACTATACGAATAGGAATCTACCGTATAAGTAGCCTTCATCTGTAATCCATTCAAAATTTTTCTTCTGTAATACGCTGTAAGGGCAGCCAAAGGTGCTCTTGGTGTCGTCATAACAAACAATTGGGCTCCAAGAGAACTTTTATAAGAGGTTTCAGAATCAAATCCCTGGCAATCACAATCTTCAGACCTTTCCTCTTCAAATGAATATTGGAAAGAAGAATTAAATTTAACAGGTCTCCAAGTGGTGTACTTGGTATACAAAGTATCCAATGGAATAGCATCCTTGAATTCCTGATAGGCATCGGCTGGTTCGTCTGTTCCACTAAAATTGGGCAATACACCCTCAAATTTATAAGTCCCTTTATAGCGGAGACTTTCCACTTCCTTGGTGTGTTTTATAAAGCCAATATCTAGTACACTTGCCGTTAACTGGATATCTTTTTGAGGATAATACGTCAATCCTAAATCTACTCCTAAACCTAAATTTCCTCCCAAAAATGCTTTTTTTCTAATATCCTTTGCAAGATCAGCTTCATAATTATCATCATCATATTTGGCTATACCAGATGTATTGACTTGCATATCAGAATAAATAACCTGCTCGTAAACGGAATTATTAGACGGAATGGTATAGATATAACCGTCGTTTTTTGTCGAACTGGCGTTAAAAATACTCGAATAGATTTTTCCTCTAACTCCCAATATCAAATTCTCATTTACATTTTTATGATAGCCAACATGAAACACGGAAAGCAATTCGGCTTTAGCAGTCAAATCACCCAAATTAAACACTTTACCCATATAATCTTTATTTCCGTCTATGGCCAAAATAGCAATATCTTTAGGAACATAAGAAAACAAATCAAATTCCTGATACATCCCAAAAGACAGATACGCTTTCTCTTCTTCCGTTCCAATTCTTAAACCTCCGCTAAATATTTCGGCTTGTTCATTAGCCACAACCTTGTCGTTTCTTGAGGTTGAGAACAACACTTCACGTAATTTGATATTAAAATCAACTCCGTTATCGGCAAATAAATCATAAGCTGAAAATCCACTGGACCCAACATTAGTAGAAATCCCTGATAATAACGGAACTCCAAAATACCATTTGTATTTAACATCAGAACCCGGATTAGTCATTAAAGACTGGGGAACTGCGGTAAAATTATATACAATTTGCTTGTTCTGGGAAAAGCAATACGATGTTATAAATAAAACAAAAAGCAAGACTATTTTTCTCATTCAACAACCAAATAAGCGGTTAAACCAGAACGAAGTTTTATGCTTCCTAAACTGCTTTCGCTTAATACCGGACCAGGAAGCAGCCTTAGAACAAAAGCCATTTTAACGGTATTTTTTAACAAATCAAGTTTAGCACCTTCAAACACCTCAGTTTTGGTTACCAAATTATCCACTCCTGTGTAAGCCGGCACATCAAAATGCATCGTATACAAAGGAGCATCATTGGCGTTAAACAAAATTATATCTACTGCATAGGCTCTATTTATTGTATTATTAAACTCAAAAAAGAACTCCGTTTTGACTAAATTATCCCTGAAGAAATCATCATTAAATAGATCGACGGTTTGCTCATCAAAAGTTAGCGTTTGTTCTGTTCCTCCTGTAACAAAATCATTGGCAGGAACATCAAAATAAGCCAAGTTCGTAACATAGGCTGGTTCTAATTTCACATCATTGACCTGATCAAAATCTAAATCACTGGCACATGAAAAAGAAACTAGTGTGAGAAACAGTGTAGCTATAATTTTATTTGGAAAGGAGTATTTCATAAGGGTATTCAAAATCTAAAAAGGGCTATTCTATTAATCAAAACGCTTTATCATTACTATTATTACCCTTTAGTGAAATTCTCCAAACAATTTGGATGCTTCGTTATAAGCGCTTTCAAAACTCATTGGACTTAAATTTGTATTTTCTTTTTTTGAAGTAAAATACGATAACAATTTTTCAGTAGGCATATTTCCCGTTAATTGGTCTGTCGCCATTGGACAACCTCCAAAACCTTGAATCGCTCCATCAAAGCGACGACAACCGGCATTGTAAGCTGCGTCTATTTTCTCAAACCATTTATCAGGGGTGGTGTGCAAATGAGCTCCAAACTCTATTTGTGGGTATTTTGGAATCAGATTCGAAAACAAATACGAAATAACATCAGGCGTTGAACTGCCCACAGTATCCGAAAGTGATAAAATCTTTACCCCCATATCGGATAATTTCTGAGTCCACTCCCCGACTATTTCCGTACTCCAGGGATCTCCATACGGATTACCAAAACCCATAGAAAGGTAGGCTACCACTTCTTTATTGCTTTTGTCTGCCACTTCCAGAATCTCCTGTAAAGTAACTAATGATTCCGCAATAGTTTTGTGGGTATTACGCATTTGAAAATTCTCTGAAATTGAAAAAGGAAACCCTAAATATTGGATCTCCTTAAAAGCAGATGCTGCTATTGCTCCTTGCGTATTGGCAATAATAGCCAATAATTTACTTCTCGTTTGAGACAAATCAAGCTGAGCCAGCACTTCGGCGGTATCCTGCATTTGAGGAATCGCTTTAGCCGAAACAAAACTGCCAAAATCTATGGTATTAAAACCAACCCGAAGCAAAGACTGAATGTAAGCCACTTTCCTTTTGGTAGGAATAAATGTCTTTATGCCTTGCATAGCATCGCGTGGGCATTCTATAATTTTTACTGTTTCCATAGAAATTCAAAGATAGGAAAAGTTGCAAATTCGCAAAGGTTCTTCCTCGCAAAGTTTTTATAAAAAAAAAACATCATTCTAAACATTCCCAAATATCTGGTAATGTTCAGAATGACGCATTAATTTTGACAGTATCGAAAATTAAAAAACTATAATCGATCTAAAATCTTTTTATTTATGGCTTTCACCAAAGCAGGACCTTCATATATAAACCCTGTGTAAATCTGAACCAAACTTGCTCCGGCTTCCAGTTTCTCTAGGGCATCTTCAGCAGAATGAATTCCTCCCACTCCAATGATTGGAAATGCTTTATTGCTTTTTTCAGATAAAAATCTGATGACTTCAGTAGAACGTTTGGCTAATGGTTTTCCGGAAAGACCACCAGTTTCAATTTTATTTTCAGATTGCAATCCTTCTCTCGAAAGTGTTGTATTAGTAGCAATTACCCCGGCAATTTTAGTTTCATTTACGATATCTATTATATCCAGTAATTGCTCGTCAGTCAAATCGGGAGCGATTTTCAGTAAAATTGGTTTTTGTTTTGGCCTTGCCAAATTCTTATTTTGTAAGGTTTGTAACAATTGTGTCAACGGCTCTTTGTCCTGCAAAGCTCTTAAATTAGGTGTATTTGGCGAACTAACATTCACTACAAAATAATCCACATAATCAAACAGAGCATCAAAACAGATTTCATAATCCGATGTAGCTTCTTCGTTTGGTGTCAATTTATTTTTCCCAATATTACCTCCTATAAGAACCCCTTTATTTTTCTTTAAATGTTCCACTGCTTCAAGAACACCTCCGTTATTGAACCCCATTCTATTAATAATGGCATTGTCTGCTTTCAATCGGAATAAACGTTTTTTTGGATTTCCTTCTTGTCCTTTTGGCGTAAGCGTTCCAATTTCAATAAAACCAAAGCCAAAATTAGAAAACTCCTGATATAAAGTGGCGTCTTTATCAAATCCTGCGGCTAAACCAACTGGGTTTTTGAATTTTAAACCGAAAACTTCTCTTTCCAGTCGGCTATCCTTTACTTCAAAAAGTGCTCTGAAAAGAGATGGAAAACCTGGTATTTTAGATACAAAACGAATCAATGAAAAGGTAAAATAATGTACTTTTTCCGGATCAAAACAAAAAAGTATTGGGCGAACGAACAGTTTATACATGGTGATTTTTTTGTGTGGTGCAAAAGTAAAGAATTGTTTTCAGTCCCGAAACTTCGAAAGCAGGTTTTACTAATAAAATGCATTACAAAATTTAAATCTGAACAAAATTTTAATACTAATATCCTATGATTAGTAAGTATTTTAACAGAAAACACATTTCCCCATTACAAACCTTCTTTATATTTTGTATGTGTTTTTGCAATGACCTATATTTGCATTCCTAAAAATATAAAAAATGATTAAGATTACTTTGCCCGACGGGTCAGTTAAAGAGTTTGCTCCTGGGATTACTCCCATGGATGTTGCCAAAAGCATTAGCGAAGGATTTGCCAGAAATGTAATTTCGGCTTCTTTTGATGGTACCATTGTTGAAACAACCACTCCTTTAACAACGGACGGCAGTCTTATTTTATATACATGGAATGACGAAGGCGGAAAAAAAGCGTTTTGGCATTCTACTTCACACGTAATGGCTCAGGTTCTCGAGGAAATGTATCCTGGTATCAAATTAACTCTTGGACCAGCAATTGCCAACGGATTTTATTATGATGTGGATTTTGAAGATCATAAAATTACTGATGCCGATTTCAAAAAAATTGAGGATCGCGTTTTAGAAATCTCAAGAGAAAAACATGAATTCAAATTGCGCCCGGTTTCTAAAGCTGAAGCTCTGGAAGTATACAAAGACAATGTATACAAAACAGAATTAATTTCGAACCTTGAAGATGGAACCATCACTTTTTGTGACCATTCAACTTTTACTGATTTATGTCGTGGTGGACATATTCCGAATACTGGAATTATCAAAGCGATGAAAATCATGAGTGTGGCCGGTGCTTACTGGAGAGGCGATGAAAAAAACAAACAGTTAACTCGTGTTTACGGTATTTCGTTTCCTAAACAGAAAGACCTAACTGAATACTTAGAATTATTAGAGGAGGCAAAACGTCGCGACCATAGAAAACTAGGTAAAGAATTGGAATTGTTTGCTTTTTCGTCTAAAGTTGGTCAAGGTTTACCATTGTGGTTGCCAAAAGGTGCCGCTTTGAGAGATCGTTTAGAGCAATTTTTGAAAAAAGCACAGAAAAAAGCAGGTTACGAACAAGTAGTTACACCGCATATCGGTCAAAAAGAATTGTATGTAACTTCAGGGCATTATGCGAAATATGGAGCTGACAGTTTTCAGCCTATAAACACTCCTGCCGAAGGGGAAGAGTTTTTATTGAAACCGATGAACTGTCCTCACCACTGTGAAATATACAATGTAAGACCTTGGTCGTACAAAGATTTACCAAAACGTTATGCTGAATTCGGAACTGTTTACAGATACGAACAAAGTGGTGAATTGCATGGTTTGACTCGTGTTCGTGGTTTTACTCAGGATGACGCACACATTTTCTGTACACCGGAACAATTAGACGAGGAGTTCAAAAAAGTAATCGACTTAGTACTTTATGTATTTGGCTCATTAGGATTTGAAAACTTCACGGCTCAGATTTCATTGCGTGACCAAGAAAACAGAGAAAAATACATTGGTTCTGATGAAAATTGGGAAAAAGCAGAAAATGCCATTATCAATGCAGCACGTGATAAAGGATTGAATACAGTGATAGAATATGGCGAAGCTGCTTTCTACGGTCCGAAGTTGGATTTCATGGTAAAAGACGCCTTGGGAAGACAGTGGCAATTAGGAACAATTCAGGTCGATTATAACCTGCCGGAACGTTTCGAATTGACTTACAAAGGATCTGACAATGAATTACATAGGCCGGTTATGATTCACAGAGCTCCATTTGGATCTATGGAACGTTTCATAGCTATTTTACTAGAACACACAGCAGGAAATTTCCCACTCTGGTTAATGCCTGAACAGGCTATTATCTTGTCTTTGAGCGAGAAATATGAAATATATGCCAAAAAAGTTTTAGATTTGCTGGAAAATCACGAAATTCGCGCCCTAATTGACAACAGAAACGAGACAATCGGGAAGAAAATTAGAGATGCTGAGATGCAAAAAACCCCATTTATGTTGATCGTAGGTGAGGAAGAAGAGAAAAACGGTACTATTTCTATCCGTCGTCATGGACAGGAAGGAAAAGGAAATATCAGCGTTACAATAGAGGAATTTGCAGCTATTGTTAACGAAGAGGTCAGCAAAACATTAAAAGTATTTACAGTTTAACTTAAATTATAAAGTCATAGCAATAAGAAGCAACAGAGGTTATCAACCTCGCGTAGAAAAAAAGGATGCACACAGAATAAACAATCTTATCCGTGTGCCAGAAGTAAGACTTGTGGGTGAAAACATAGAGCCTGGAGTTTTTAAAACTTCAGAAGCTTTGAGATTAGCCGACCAATTTGAATTGGATTTGGTTGAAATTTCTCCAAATGCAGATCCACCGGTTTGTAAAATCATGGATTATAAGAAATTTGTTTACGAACAAAAGAAACGTGACAAAGTCTTAAAAGCGAAATCTACACAAGTAGTCGTAAAAGAAATCCGTTTTGGTCCGCAAACCGATGAGCATGATTATGAGTTTAAGAGAAAAAATGCTGAGAAATTCTTAAAAGAAGGTGCCAAATTGAAAGCTTTTGTATTTTTCAAAGGACGTTCAATTATCTACAAAGATCAAGGGCAAATTTTATTATTAAGATTAGCAACAGACTTGGAAGAATTTGGTAAAGTGGAAGCGATGCCGGTTCTGGAAGGAAAGAGAATGATTATGTTCATTGCTCCTAAGAAAAAGAAGTAAGAAGTTGGCAGTCGCAGTTTTCAGTTTTCAGACTGTAAACTGAGAACCAAGACTGAAAACTAAAATATAAGTAAGTAAGAATAAATTAAAACACTAGGAAAAAATGCCTAAAATGAAAACCAAATCTAGCGCCAAGAAACGTTTCAAAGTTACTGGTTCTGGGAAGATTAAAAGAAAGCATGCTTTTAAAAGTCACATCTTGACTAAAAAATCTAAAAAACGTAAATTAGCTTTGACTCATTCAGCGCTAGTTCACTCTACAGATATGAAAAGCATCAAACAACAATTAAGAATTATCTAATAAAGCATTAAGCTTTATGCCGTAAGCAATATGCTTATAGCCTAATGCCTATAGCTTATAGCAAATTCAGGTTAAAACAATTTCAATAACCTTGGAGTATGGCCATAAGTTCTCTTGATTCAATTCGGGACGCCTGCTACAAAAAAACAGTAAAATTATGCCAAGATCGGTAAATTCAGTTGCTAAAAGAGCAAGAAGAAAAAAAATAATGAAGCAAGCCAAAGGTTTCTTTGGTAGACGTAAAAACGTTTGGACAGTTGCTAAGAATGCGGTAGAGAAAGCAATGTGCTACGCTTACCGTGACAGAAAAGTGAATAAAAGAAATTTCCGTGCATTATGGATTCAACGTATCAACGCTGGAGCTAGATTGGAAGGAATGTCTTATTCTCAATTCATCGGGAAATTAAAAGCTAACAATATCGAATTGAACCGTAAAGTTCTTGCCGATTTAGCAATGAATCACCCAGATGCTTTCAAAGCAATACTTAACAAAGTAAAATAAACGTTTTATAAACTCAATTTAAGATTACTTACTTATATAAAGAAACCCACTCGAAAGAGCGGGTTTTTTGTTTTTATACCCTAATATGAAACCAAATCCTTCCTAAAAGAAAACTATCAGAAAAATAAAAATATAACAATTCTTACATAATTTCAAATATAAATAGTAGTTTTATACAGAATTAATTTGTTAAAAATAAAATCATTCGTAAAAATTCATTAATCTAGAAAATCGTATGAATAAATTAAAAATTACACTTGTCTGTTCTTTGGCACTATTATTTTTTGAAAGTAATGCTTTTGCCCAAGACAAATCAGGTCGCAAAAGAGGAAATAAAAAAGAAACAGCCGCTGCAAAATCTGACACAACTAAGACCAAAAAACCGGATAAAGTTACCATAACAGATAAAATAAAAGGTAGCAAGAAAATTGAAGGCTTATTTACGATGTACCAAGATACAGTTACAGGAAATATGCAACTTTACATCAAGAAAAACCAGCTGGATAAAGAATTTATTTACCAAAGTTATTCTATGAATGGTCCAACCTCTTTGTATTTGAACCAAAGTATGCACCGTTCTACCAACGTTTTTAACATTAAGAAAGCCAGTGACAAAATTGAATTTGGATTAGTAAACACTGCTTTTTACTACGATAAAACTAATGCTGTAAGCAAAACTGCCGGTACAGATATTGCGGAAGCTATTATTTTTGCTGAAAAAATTGTAGCACAAGACAGCACTGGTTTCCTGATTGTCGCAGATGGACTTTTTCTAAGCGAAAAATTAGATCCAGTAAAACCTACCTTACCCCCAGGATTAGCTCCAGGAGCCATTTTCAACCTCGGTAATTTCAATGCTGCTAAATCAAAATATAATACTGTCCGCTCTTTTCCAAACAATACCGACGTTATTGTAGATTTAGCTTATGACAATCCTGCTCCGCTAAACGGTGGTGGCAACGATATTACAGATGCCCGTTATGTGCGTGTTCGTATGCAACACACCTTTTTAGAAATGCCTGAAAATAATTTCAGACCCAGAAGAGATGATCCCCGTATCGGGTATTTTGGTCAAACTATTAATGACCAAACAAGCATAAAACCTACACCTTATAAAGACATTATTAATCGATGGTTTTTAACTAAAAAAGATCCTGCTGCAATCCTTAGTGAACCGGTGGAGCCTATCGTTTGGTGGGTAGAAAACACAACCCCTCTTGAATACCGTCAAACAATCGTCGAAGCAGGTAATCGTTGGAACCAGGCCCTTGAAAAAGCAGGTTACAAAAATGCAATCGTAATGAAAATACAACCAGACACTGTTGACTGGGATGCTGGTGATGTGCGTTACAATGTTATCCGTTGGGTGGCCTCTGCAAATCCTAGTTACGGAGCGATTGGCCCTAGTTTTGCTAACCCGCGCACGGGACAGATTTTAGGATCTGATATTACGGTAGAATGGCGTTCCGTAAGCGGATTACCGATTATTGAAGAATTGTTTTCGGAAAAAAGCATGCAAAATCAAGCCAATCTGGACAGCTATTTTCATAAAGATGGTAGCTTTTGTACCATGGCCAGCGAACTCAAAAATCAGTTTTTGCTGGGAGCAACCATAACCGAAGCAAACGGGGAGGATCCCAACACTATTTTAAAAGTTCATCAAGAATTTCTGTACTATTTAATTCTACATGAAATGGGGCATACACTCGGCCTGAATCACAATATGAAAGCGAGTCAAATGTTGAAGCCTTCAGACCTTAACAATACCGCTCTTACCGAAAAAATTGGATTAATCGGTTCTGTGATGGATTATCCAACAATCAATATTTCATTAGATCGAACCAAACAAGGAAATTATTTCACTACCAAGCCAGGACCATATGATCTTTGGGCCATCGAATATGGCTATAGAGAATTTGACGAAAAACTGGAAGAAACTGAGTTAAACAAAATCCTTAACCGCAGTACCGAACCAGGTCTTGCTTTTGGTAACGATGCTGATGATATGAGAGCGCCCGGAAAAGCGATTGACCCGCATGTTATGGTCGATGATTTGAGCAGTGATGCGATAGGATATGCTGAAGAACGATTTAAATTAGTCAATAACGTAATGCCTAAACTTAAAGCCAAATATAGTAAAGAAGGACAAAGTTATGCCGAATTAAGATCTAGATTTGCCACATTAAACGCTCAAAGAAGAAGCATGATTGCGGTGGTTAGCAGGTATGTTGGCGGTGTATATGTTGACCGAAGTTTTGTGGGCCAAAATACAATAGAAAAACCATTTACCCCAGTCGCTGAAGCAGAACAAAAAAGAGCTATTGCTTTGTTAAATAAATATGCATTTGCCCCAAACGCATTTGATGCTGACGCATCTTTGTATCCCTACTTACAATTGCAAAGACGTGGTTTTGGCTTCTTCTCCGCTACGGAAGACCCTAAGCTAAGTTCTACTTACTTGTCTATGCAAACCGATGCAGCACTTTCACACATCCTTCATCCCACAACTTTACAACGTATTTCGAATACGAGTCTTTATGGGAATACGTATTCTGTAGCTGAAGTTATGACCGATTTAGTTAACGGCATATTTAAAGCTGATTTAGTTGGAAAAGTAAACATCCAGAGACAATACCTTCAGACTTATTTTGTAAAACAGGTTATAGAAATTGCCGATGTAAATGGACCCAAAGGTATGTATGATGATATTTCGAAAGCAGCTGCACGTCAAACATTAAAAAAGATAAAAATAATGCTTACTACTGCTACTTCTACAGATGAAAGTACAAAAGCTCATCGCGCCAATCTCATTTTCCTGATTGATACCGCACTTATAATAAAATAAAATCTTTATTTAAAAACTCAGACCCCGTCAACTATCAAAGTTCGGGTCTGAGTTTTTTTTTTGCTTTTTCTAAATCTTGACCGCCTAGATTTAAACTTTCTCACAATTGATTATTTGAAAAAAATAGCTTCAAAGTATGCGGAACCAGCATTAAGCCTTTTGAATGGAAAAAACAATCAATTTCACAATTCTCTCTTTCTGATAAATTGGCATAAAAAATTTATCGTCGTTCTACTTATATAAAAATTATACCCTAACTTAGAGGATGTTTTTTTTAAAGCTAAAATAGTAGCATAAAATACTGAAAAACAATACACTTATTATTATTCAATGTTTCATCGTAAGTGACTAGTCGCTATGAACACACAAAATAATTTTTGGAAATCCCGCATCAAAAAATGGACAGTCCTGAATATGCCGGACCGACTTTCAGAAGTACTTTTCGGACTGATTATGGTACTTACATTTACAGGAACCATAAGTGCCTCGACTTCTGGAAAGCAGGAAGTCAACGAGCTAATGTGGGCTGCCTTAGGCTGCAACCTGGCCTGGGGTCTGGTCGATGGAATTATGTATATAATGGATACACTGATAGGTCGTGCCCATAGTATCATGCAATTGGGTGAATTAAAGAAAACCAAATCATCGGATGCTTCCCGCGAAATGATCAGAGATAGTATCTCTCCGCTTATTTCAGAAATCATGACTAATGATGAGATTGACCGACTGAATGAAAAATTGAAACAATTACCGGAAGTCAGCATAAAAAATTCTCTGAACCTAAAGGATTTTATGATTGCCGGACAAATCTTCTTACTGGTTTTTCTCAGTACACTTCCCGTAGCACTGCCTTTTCTTATAATGAAAGATGTCGCTGCAGCGATGAGGCTATCCAATTTGATAGCCCTGATATTATTGTTTTTAGCAGGATACTCCCTTGCAAAGTACTCCGGACTAAAACCTTTTGTTACAGCATTTTCTTATGTTGCTATTGGTATATTTTTAGTCGTACTAACGATATTTTTAGGGGGATAAAAGACTCCTCATAAAATTTAACCGTTTCTAAAAACCTTCTCCTTTTTGACTTTTTGTATAATAAAAACTAAGTCTGAAAATTATTCATCTCCAGAAGCATGATGTCCAAAATGAGTTAGATTTTTTATGCTGTTATTATAATAGAAAAACAATCTTAAAGTATGGTTGGAGTCATACTGATAACCCGAATATTTTTGTTGATATACATGCATGTACCCAAAATCAAAGCTAAGTTTTGGATTTATCGATTGTTTGATCCCAATGAAAAGTCGGTTTTGATCGAAGGTATTATAAATCACCTCTTTCCCAAAATGAATCAGAATCTCATCTGCAACCACAAGTGACGGTAATGTTTTTTTCTTAAAAACGGGAATATTAAAACTTACTAAATAACGTACTCTGTCCGTAAAACGTTTTTCACCTGTTCTTTCATCATTTACTATTTTGTCCTGCCAACGTTGCTCATTTCGAATTCTTTGCAAAACACTCACCTCCCCTATTTTCGAACTTAACTGCGCTTGCTGATAAATTCTGTTTTCATTGGAATACGTTTCCCAGTCCGGATTAGTTGGCGCAACCCACATGTGTGCATAACCCAAGGCTAATAAAACTTTAGAATTTGGCATGTAAGCAGCACCTCCCCTCACAAAATAAAAACTTTCTTCACTCATAAAATCAGTCCTTCTGACATGAAAATCAGCCAATAATGCCCAATGGTCATTGAACTTAAAATTATTATTTATACTAAACCAGGATTGTGACTGACTGTTGATTTCCTTTTCGGTTGGGGTTTGCCCCAAAACAAACAGAGGAAAAAATACAATCAGGATCTTTAAACCATTTTTAAACATAATTTATATACTTTAATTATTAAAATTTTAATTGTCTAAAAAAATAAATCATGGGTTTTAAAGTAGTTGATTTTTAAAAGCTATAACACTATTCCTTTAACAATTTACCTGTATAAATTTACTTCTTTTTTAGTAATTGCCTTAGGTTTAAACCACCTAAATACCCCCTTAAACACAGTGGTTTTTGCATTCAAACGTTATAGTTAATAATTAAAATACGGCAGACTTACTTCAGAACTTATTATTATGAAATAATCATTTTGAGCAGTATTTTTTAATGATGTAAGGCGTGATTTTCTTTAATGTTTTTCCGGTCACGGGGTGAAGTCCGGGTTGGGAAAAATATTCATATTCTCCTGTTTTTGGATCTTTTCCATACCATACAAGTGGCTGTTCTTCATTTCCATTTTTAAAAAAAGTAGTTGTATCACAAACGGCAATTCTTCTAAAATGCTCTAATTCGAATTCATTTATCGGTTTGACGTCAATTCCATTCTTCACTTCTTCATATGCTATCGCTTCATAATGATTGCCTTTCCAAACCATTCCATTTTTTTCAGGAAAACAAATATTCTTAAAACTATATCCCAAAGAAGCAACAATCAATAGTACAATAAATCCCAACAAGGCCTTCTTTTTTCCAGAGAACCTTTTTATCGGTTCAAAACCTTGAACTAAATTAATTGGATTACTGACGGTTTTTCGTTCTTGCCCATTATGAATAGCTATCTCCAATTCCGTCATATCATTTCCTGAAAAATTAGCCGTTCTAAACTTTACATATGGTCTCGGATTAAAGTCAACCAAAACAGCTATAAGATTCAAACTTTCTAGCTGACTAATATCGGTGTTCTGAATTAAGAAATTTTTAAACGGTCTAAACTTATCTGTATCAAACTTTTTAATCTGTTTGATTTTGCTCTCCCCTTCCTTAAAATTAAAAAAATTATCAAAAATACCTTCATCAACCAAATTGGGATTTGATTCGGAAAGCAAAACACACAAACTTTTAAGTTTTGCAGGAGACGGATTGATGAAATAGTCTGAAAATTTTCCGGATTTCTCCAGTTGGTATTTAGCTCTCACAGCCTCCTTATAAGCATCAAGGGTATCCATAGTAAACTAGTTTATTGGAATTGTTCGGAATTGTTCGGAATCACCGGAATGATTGGAATTCTCAGGTATAAGAAACTCAAAAACGACATTCCTTTGCTTCAAGAAACGGTTCTTGTTTTAACCTGCAATTAAGACAAATGTACAAAACAGTTTCAAAAAAGTGTTGCTAAACGGTCTGGGAAGTTCGTCCGGGAAGTACAAATTATTCCATTCTGTTATAGCACACTTCACTTCCCAAAAAAATAAAAAGAGCAGCCCATTATAAATGGTTTTCGACTCAGGCAATTATCCGATTTGAATTTCGGACAGCCCAACTCATGTCTAATTTTTAATCCAAAACAAAATGAAAAAAGTTTTTTTAGCGGCGACGTTTATCCTAATGTGCATGAATATGATTTCCTGTACCAATGACGAAGTAGAAACCACTCCAGAAAATGTTGCAGCACAGATCAGTGCGGATACCGGCGATGATTCAAGCGGACAAACTCCCACCACTCCACCAAAACCTTAATGCAAATTGTTAATTTTAATAATACATTATTTTAATTAATTTCAGTATTTTCGGGGAATGAAACTTAAAAAAGTCCATTCCCCGATTTTTGTTTTACTTGGATTATTTTTCATCTTACAATCCTGTGAAAAACAACAAACAATCCCTACTACGGCTAAAACTAAAACAGCTTACGAAATCTATATTGACCGTGCCGAAAAATATTATGGGACTGATCAATTCGACAGCGCCTTCTACTATTATAATAAAATAAAATCCAACAGTGACCTAAACAAAGATCAGGACAAAATTCTCTATTCCTTACTTAAAATGGCTGCAATCCAGCAAATACAAGGGGATTATGTTAGCAGTGAAGCCACCGCAACAGAAACGATTCCTCTTTTTCAAAAAACAACGGATCCGTATTACAAAATTGCCATATACAACTCATTAGGAATCAACTACAAAGAACTTTTTGATTTTGACAATGCCATTTTATATTACAACAAAGCTTTGGATTTTACAAAAGATGAATTAACAAAAACAATCCTTAAAAACAATATTGCAGGCATATACATGGACAAGGCCGATTATCAAAAAGCCATAGCCATTCTTTTGCCGCTGAGTCAACAAAAAGACGTAATAAACAATCCAGAACATTATGCCCGTGTACTGGGTAATTTGGGCAGTTCTTATTTTAAAACAGGTGATTCCAAAAGTCTTAATTGCTTAAACCAATCTCTAGCCATTCGAAAAAAAATAAATGATGATTTTGGAATGGTAGCCGCCTATCTTAATTTGTCTGAATATTATAAAGAAACTAATCCTGCTTCATCCTATCAATATGCCGAATTGGCCTATGAAAAAGCAACCAAAGTAAACAATGCCAATGATCGTTTGGAGACATTAGCGTTATTGATACACAACAGTTCAGGAAATCAGTCGAAAAAGCATTCTGAAGATTACCTTCGAATCAATGACAGTATCAATAAGGTAAAGCAAAAAGCAAAAAACCAATTTGCAAAAATTAAATACGATTCGAAGAAAGAGCGGGATGAAAATCTACAACTAAAAGCTCAAAAAGTAGCCAATGCCCTTGAATTAGAAAAACAAAAAAACAAAAATCTGATTTCCTATTTCCTGATATTCTCAGGTATTCTCGTCACCACATTCCTGTATTATTTTTGGAAAGCAAAAAACAAACGAGCAAAGGTGAAAGCCACTTACGATACTGAAATCCGGATTTCTAAAAAATTACATGACGAACTGGCTAACGATGTCTATCATGCGATGGCTTTTGCCGAAACTCAGGATTTATCCAGCAGTCAAAATAAAGAACTATTGTTGAACAATCTGGATACCATCTATTCCAGAACGCGTAATATTTCGAAAGAAAACAGTATTATCGAGACCGGACTGCAATTTGTGCCCAATCTAAAAGAAATGATGGCGACTTTCAATACCAATGAAATAAATATATTGGTCAACGGATTGGATACTATTAATTGGAACGCTTTAGAAAGTACTAAAAAAATAACCCTGTACAGAGTGTTGCAAGAACTCTTGGTCAACATGAAAAAACACAGCAAATGCAGTTTGGTGGTAATTGCATTCAAAGAAAATGATAAAAATTTACAGATCGATTACAGTGATAACGGGCTCGGAGCTGATATCAGTCAAATAAATATAAAAAATGGACTACAAAATGTGGAAAACCGTATTCTGGCCATAAAAGGAAGCATTACTTTTGACAGTAAATCCAATAAAGGATTCAAAGTAAGTATTACATTTCCATTATAATCTTTGATTCTATGTTTCAAAAAGTTTTAATAGCAGAAGATTTAGACAGCATCAGTTTTTCCGTAGTTCAAGTGCTACAGGAACTTGCTGTTTTAGAAATTCATCACGCCAAATACTGTGATGACGCCTTTCTAAAAATAAAAAGAGCTATTCATGACAATGTTCCTTACGATTTACTAATCAGCGATTTATCATTCAAAACAGATCACAGAGAAAATAAACTGACCTCTGGTGAAGAACTTATAGAAGCCGTCAAAAAAGAACAGGCAACCATCAAAACAATCGTATTCTCTATTGAAGACAAATCTTTTAGAATAAAATCACTTTTCAATAATTTAGGCATCAACGCTTATGTTTCAAAAGGTCGCGACAGTATACCCGAACTGAAAAAAGCGATTGAACGCATTTATGACAACGAAGAAAGAATAGTTTCTGCAGAATTATCTCATGCCTTAAAAGACAAATCCCTTTTTGAAATTGAAAGCTATGACATTGCCCTTTTAAAATCATTGTCTAAAGGAAGTACCGTAGATGAAATTGCATCAGAATTCAAAGAATCTGGAATAGTACCTAATGGTACCAGCAGCCTCGAAAAAAGGATTAACCGACTAAAAATCTATTTTAAGGCCAACAATAATGTACATCTTATTGCCTTAGCCAAAGATTTTGGATTGGTGTAATTTTCTTTTTCATCGTTCCTTAAATTTTACGGTTTTTCCGTAAAAGAAACTCAAATAATGCTTTTAAGTTTGTCAGAATACAATAATCCAATGCAAGAAAATAATCAAATCAAATCAAGCCATTCAAAAGGTACCAACACAAAAGAATTGCTATTTGGAATAACCATTTTCAAAAGAAATTTTGTTTATAGCATTATTGTATCGGTTGGGATCATAGCCAGTCTCATTGTTTTAGGGATTGCAAGCTATTTTGAATTCATCGATCGCAAAGTTTGCTTTATTCCAATAATGATAGCACTTATCATTATTTTTATTCTCACTGCATTGAAATATCGGTTTAAGAAACTTTAATCCTATTACAAACTTCCTTTAAAAAAATCTCTTTTAATTGGAATTTAGTAGAACGAAACTCCTTTAATTTTATTCTCCCTTTACGGATTTCCGTACAGATATCACTTTTCATTCACTCAGTTTACATCCATTTAAAAAAAAATCAATACAAAAAAATATCATCCAATTATTTCTTTCTCTTCTTTGTTGGTCTGCTATCCCAAAAAAGCAGAAATACCACAAACCTTCCGTCATAATACTTCCGAATTTAAACAAAAAAGGAAAAACCCCTCTAACCACCGATGGCGATAAAATTTTTGAAGGAGATATAGAAAACTAGAACTTTTATGACTTTTATTTTCCAAATGAGGAAAACCGTAAAGTATTGATTTTTAATATCAGTAGGTTTGAAATGAACTAATAAACAAATATTATGGAACTCACTATTCAACTCAAATCGTTAGCTGAAAAAATCAATCAGTTAAAAGATAAAATTGAAACCGAAGAATCTACCAAACATGCTTTTGTACTGCCATTCATAAATATGCTTGGTTATGATGCTTTCAATCCTACGGAAGTTGTACCTGAATTTACTGCCGATTTAGGTTTAAAAAAAGGAGAAAAAGTAGATTATGCTATTTTTCAAAATGGAGAACCCATTCTAATTGTTGAATGTAAAAGTTGGAAAGAAAATCTTACTATTCACAGTTCACAGTTGTTTCGCTATTTCCATGTAACCAAAACACGTTTTGCTCTTTTGACCAATGGAATTCAATATCAATTTTTCACCGATTTGGATGAAAAAAACAAAATGGATCAAAAACCATTTCTTGAATTTGACATTGCCAATCTCAAAGAAAACTCCATTGTTGAAATTGCCAAATTTCATAAATCAAGTTTCAATGTGGATCATATTGTAAATAATGCAAGTGCTTTAAAGTACGCCAAAGAAATCAAAAAACAAATCAATGATGAACTTGAAAATCCTTCCAATGAATTTATAAAACTTTTTGCCAATAAAGTCTACACTGGCAGATTGACTGAAAAAGTCATGGAAGAATTTAGAGATTTGGTCCAAAAAGCATTCAATCAATTCATCAATGAAAAAATTAATGATCGCTTAAATGCCGCTCTCAATAAAGAAACTATCAAACAACAAGAAGAAAAAATAGAACCTATTGAGGAAGAAAACCGTGTTATTACCAGCGAAGAAGAACTTGAAGCCTACCGAATTGTAGTGGCTATTTTGAGACGAAAAATTCCTGTAAACCGAATCGTTTATCGTGATACTCAATCCTATTTTGGAATTCTATTAGACGATAATAACAGAAAACCTTTATGTAGACTACATCTCAATGGAGGTAAAAAATACATTGGTCTTTTCAATGACAATAAAAATGAAATTAGACAATCCATCCAATCTGTAGATGATATCTATCAATTTGAAAAGGAGCTATTGGACACAGTTGGGTTGTATCAAACAGAAAATTAATTAATAACTAAACTAAATTGATATGAATTTAGAGAAATGTCCAAATTGCAATAAGTTATTGATCGGTAAACCTTTTTTAAAAAATAAATTTTCAACATAAAAAATGGATGTTCCTTTCTCAGTCCCATTACGGTTTTCCGTAAGAAATTAATCTATAGTAGCTCTATTTTTGAAAGAAATAGCATGATCAAAAAATTACTATATATATTACTTACATTTTGGCTAGTAACTTCTTGTAGAAAAGAACAGCAAAAAGTTCAACCTCAACCATTCTATGAAGAAGTGATTACTTCAGATGACGTTCAAACTATTACGCCAGAAGAAGCTAAAACTTATCATAAGGACACTATTTACCAATACGAATATCGAACTGGAACCTCTGGTATTTATGAATATAACTATGATGTAACCGGATTTGATTTAAATGGGAATCCAGTGAATGGTAGTATAAACGTAAAAGGAAAATATGGAGCCGGAATTATTACTAATAATGAGGATGAAGAAATCAACATTGAAGTAGAATGGATAGATTACGGAAAACTTAAAGGTATTGATAATGAAGGTAATGAATATGACTTAGAAGTTAACTAATACAATCACTTAATGAAACTTATTGTAAACTTATTATTCACAATTCTTACAGTATTTCCAACTGCCGAAACGAGCGTCTATTTATGTGGTTCAACTGGTGCAAAAAAATACCACTACAGTGAATCATGTCGAGGGCTTAATTCCTGTAAACACAAAATTGTAAAAGTATCTCTAAACCAAGCTCAGGGTTATGGACTAGAACTTTGTGGTTGGGAAGATTAATAATTCTTTTTACAATCTTTATATTTGGCAATTAATCCTGAAAAATGAAGAAAATATTCATTGTTCTCTTTTTACTTTTTTCTACTTCCTTTTTCTCCCAAACCAAACTCCTTTCTTGGAATCTGGAAAACTTTGGCAAGTCAAAATCTAAGGAAACCATAAACCATATTGCCAATACACTGCGGGAGTATGACCTTATCGCAATTCAGGAGGTCGTTGCAGGTTATGGCGGTGCGCAGGCAGTTGCAAAACTGGCCGATGAACTCAATCGAAAGGGAGCCAAATGGGACTATGTAATTAGTGACCCTACGAGCAGCAGCTCCTATAAGACGGAGCGTTATGCATTTATCTGGAAAACCAGTAAACTTAAAAAAATTGGAAGAGCCTGGCTCGAAAAAAAATACCATTTAGAGATTGACAGAGAGCCTTATTTTTGCACCTTTCAACATGAAAACAAACAATTTACGGTGGTCAACTTTCACGCTATTACCAAGAGCAAACAGCCCGAAACCGAGATTAAATATTTCAAATTTCTACCGGCTGAATATCCCGCTTTGAATTTGATTTTTGCTGGTGATTTCAATTGTCCGCAATCGCATACAGTTTTCAATCCGCTGAAAAAAATGGGCTATCAGTCCGTTTTGGTCAACCAAAAAACTTCCTTAAAACAGGAATGCAAAAACAATATTTGTCTGGCTTCCGAATTTGATAATATGTTTTACGAAACCACCAAGTTCAAAAACACCAAATCCGGTTTCATTCCGTTTTACAAAAATTTTAATTCGCTGAAAGAAGCCAGAAATATTTCAGATCATATCCCAATTTGGTTTGAATTCTCTTTGAATTAATTCCATAAAAAACACCTGAACTGTTGTAGAAACAAATCAGGTGTTTTTTATACTTTATAAATAGTAAATCCGTTAGGTTTTCATTTTTTTCTTTCTGGCTGCAGGAAACAGCACATTATTCAAGATTAACCGATAACCCGGAGAATTTGGATGCAAATCCAGAACAGTCGGCGGATCTCCCACCTGATGCTGAAAATCTTCAGGATCATGCCCGGAATAAAATGTATACATTCCTTTTCCTTTTTCACCATGAATATACCTCGCTTCCCCGTTAAGCTCACAGGCCCCCATCACCAACACATTCGATTTAATTAATGCCGCATCAAAAGAGGTCGTTTGCCCCATGAATCCTTTCACCAGTTGGGTATGATTCTGGCAGAGCATACTGGGAATCGGATCCCATTTTGCCGAAAATTCCATCAAGGTGAAATAGTCTTTCTCCATAGGAATTCTTCTTTTCAAAGTCATATCTATATTTGAAAATTCATATTGCTCCGGTCTTCTTTCCAAAATAAAATCTTTGAAGGCAAATGAATTGTTGTAATTGATTTTGGATTGGTAATTGCCCTCACTGGCATCGCCATCAAACATCGTTTCACAAATATCCACACCATCTGCAGCCAAGGCAATATCAAAACTATCCGTTGCAGAACACATTGCAAACATAAAACCACCACCTATTACAAAATCTCTGATTTTTTTGGCAACAGCCCCTTTCTCCTGCGATACTTTGGCATAACCTAATTTAGTGGCCAAAGCTTCTGCCTCTTTCTTTTGTTCAATATACCAAGGCACGTTTTTATAAGCACCATAAAATTTTCCGTACTGTCCCGTAAAATCTTCATGATGCAAATGCAGCCAATCGTACAACAATAACTGATCTGCCAGTACTTCTTCATCATAAATGGGCGTAAATGGGATTTCGGCATAAGTCAAAACCAATGTTACAGCATCATCCCAGGGTTGTTTCCCTTTAGGGGTATAAACGGCAATTTTTGGCGCTTTTTCTAAGACAACCGATTCCATATTCTGGGAAGGACTGGAAATTTCGTTAAGGATTGCAACTTCTTCACTATCGGAAAGGATCTCGAAACTCACTCCCCTAATCTGGCATTCTTTACGAATCTCCTCCGCATCAGGCAGCAAAAAAGAACCGCCACGGTAATTGAGTAACCAGCTGGCCTTGTAGTTTTTATTTAAACACCAATACGTTATGCCGTATGCCTTAAGATGATTTTGTTGTGAAGTTTCATCCATAGGCAACAGAATAAAAGAGGCGCGTGCCGATACTGACAGCAGCAATAAAAGCAGATACACTATTTTTTTGGACATAAGTATAAATCTATGTTAACTATAAAAAACAGGTAAAAATACGCATTTATCAATTGTTCGAACTCGTTAACTTTGAATAAATAATAAGACATTTTACAATGATGATTAGTAACGTTATGCAAGAGAACAGAAAAATAAAAAATTTTTTAATTTTTTTAAAAAAAATGAGTGTATGCCTATTGATTGTTACGCTTATAGCGTATTATGTAATTTCTATTCTATTTATTATTTCTTAATTTCAATAAACGAATAACATCCTTATAAAAATTAGTAAAGAAAATATACGTTTTTAAATCCTACTCCTGAAATACGCTTTAGCTCCCAATCTAAATAACAGCGCTTTCAAATTTGATTAAATTTTATAGCCTCAAAAAACAGGCTTCATGAATCATGAATTCCTGAGCCATCCAAAAAAATCCCCAAAATTCCTACTGGCTGTTTTATTAATTTACAAACAAATTGCTTATGACTCTATTTTTTAAAACAGGTCATCATCCCTTTTTTTAAAAACATAAAGAAATAGGGACTAAACCTAAAATTGATTGTGTTTCCTTATAAATAAGCCATGAACTTATTGGTTTATACTGTCATTATTTGCTTGACACCACTGATTATAAGAGGATACAGATCGTACACTATCATTTTACCAAACCCTTTATTAAACTCGCACATCATGAAAACACTTATTATTACGTTGTTATTGGTAATTTTTACCCATACAGCATACAGCCAAATGGCGTTGCCAGCCGATTTTGAGAATGAAAATCCCGGACTTGCCCCCCTACCCAGCATTATTGTGAAAACAAACGGAAAAACCATGGAAGCCTATGTACCAGACAAGCACTCAGATGCAGTAGTAAATGGGCTTCAAAGAAAATTTGTCGATTATTTTGTTCAAGAAACTGATACAGAAAATCCCACCTACAGACTCTGTTTGGAAATCGAAAGAGGGACTATATTAGCATCCTATGACGATGACCAAAAATTAGCCAGTGTAGAGGAAACCTATAAAAGAGTAAAACTCCCCAATGCGGTTGTGACTTCGGTGCTCAATGAATTTCCGGGTTGGAAAATTACTGATGATACCTATTTTTATTTTCAAAAAAATGGTGTGATTACAAAAAAACAATACCGACTTAAACTTGAGAAAGAAAATAAAATACGCACTATTGTAGTGCTTGCAGATGGTCAGATTAAAGAATAAATCTATCGTTTATAAAAATAAAAAAGAGCCTACTCCATTGATTTTGAGTCGGCTCTTTTATTGGTAATTATAGACGGGAATTTTCTTTATTCTAATAAATCTCCCAGAGTCACAATTTCGTTTTGAATGGCATAAACCACCAATCCTGCCACATTTTTACATTCTGTTTTTAATAATAAATTATTTCTGTGACCTTCAACTGTTCTTGGACTTATAAAAAGTTTTTCTGCGATTTCAGCTGTGTTCTTTTGTTCACAGACCAACCTAAGTACCTCTAATTCTCTAGAGCTAAGAAAATTGGTATCAAAATGACTTCTGGTATTTTTACTGGCCAACACATTATCATGAATGTTTTTCATTACAAACTCATCATAATAAAATCCTTTTTTAGCTACTTCATTAATTGTTGTCAGTAATTCCTGTGGTGTAGCGTTTTTGACCAAATAAGAAACGGCGCCAACACTTATCATATTAGCTATAAATGATTTCGAATTATAACTGGTTAATGCTATAATTTTAATTTCCGGAAAATCTTTACGAATCATTTTAGTAGCTTCCACTCCATTTAATACAGGCATCTTCAAATCCATAACAATAATATCGGGATGAATCTTGCTTTCCTTCAAAAACGAAATCAGTTCACCACCATCTGAAGCTTCAAAAATAATATCAATGTTTTTTTCTCTTCCCAACAAAAAGGAAATTCCTTTTCTAAACAGAATTTCATCGTCGGCTAAAACTATTTTTATTTTGGTTTCCATCGTTAAAAATTAAAAACAACTGCGATTCCTTTCTTGACACCAGAGTCAAAGTTAATGGAACCATTTAAAAAAGTCACCCTGCTTTCTATATTTTTCATCCCCAGACCATTTTGATGTTTTTTATCATTCATCTCAAAACCAATTCCGTTGTCTTTGTACGTACAAACTTTCGCTCCATTCTTTTCATCAAATGCAATAGAGATTTCAGTTGCTTTTCCGTGACGCAGCGAATTATTCATCAATTCCTGCAAAATCCTGAAAACGTGCAAATGCCTGTCTCTGTCCTCATTGTCAAATTGGGTTGCATTTTGGTAATGAACAGCCACCTTCTTGCTGCTGTTGAATTCAAAACACAACTCTTCTACTCCGGCATGAAGTCCAAATTTATCCAAAACAGGAGGTAATAAACCGTGGGCTATTTTTCTTGAATTTTCTAATGCCTTGGTGGTAAGATTGAGAATATTTGCTGTGATTTCAGCGAGTTCTTTGTCGGACAAATCCGGTGTGGTGAGCAAATGGGTATTCAGGGATACGATATTCAATTTTGAACTGATGTCATCGTGCAAATCTTGGGCGATGCGTTTGCGTTCTTCTTCCTGGGTGATTATTCCGGCCCGAAGTAACTCCTTTTGATGATAAATTTCCAAGTCTTTTTTTTCTAATTCCTTCTGGATAATTTTCTTTCTCGAAAAATAGAAAAACAAGACCAAAACCAATCCCATCAACAGAAAAGCGGCACAGCTGTACATAATTATGGCCACTAAATCACTCTCCAGAATAACGTCTTTTTTCATTTTTTTTTATTGAATTCCCTTTTTATAAAAGCTTTTCTTCCACTCTATTAAAATTAAAACTTGATAAATGATATACAAAAAAGCATTTAGAGTCCAAGTGATTAGACTCATTTTTGGGCTTAATACAGCTGTTAAATTTCCCACCAAATACAAGATAGAACTTCCGAACAGATACATTAAAATTCCTATATTAATATAATAAAATTCTTTTTTCTCATTCAACATATTGTAAAAATGAAAAGTTGCATAAATAATAAGCAAAAAAGAAGTAATGAATATTTCGAATAAGTTGAATTTGTAAAATAAACCTGGATTGTAAGCATATTGAACTGCCAGAGCCAACAGTCCTAAAACTAAACCTATCTTCACAGCCTTTTTTTGGTAATCATCTTTCAAAATAGATAAATAAAAAAAACTCAACAAAACTAATTGTCCAATAAAATACAAATGGGTTGTAAACAGATTTTGATAATCAATTTTATAGAAAAGCTCTGCAAGCATTTGAATTATAAATATCATCCCTAAATATCCCGCAAAAATCTTATAGGCTTTTCCTTGTTTGGAAAAGCCTTTTAAAAATAAGATCAAATTGATCAATAAGATTAAATATCCAATATATACAAATAGTATTATCATCAATTCTATTGAAACATTGGACTTGCCGGATCACAAACTGGAGGACAAGGTCGTGTAACATCATAAATATCATCCGCTGCAGCGGCAACATCTCCGTCTCCAACCGTAATCATATCCACATAAATACCAGTAGCCGCATCGTATTTAGTACCTACAATCATTAATTTTTCAACTCCTTCATCGTCAACGCCAATATAAGCTCTTACGGCATCAATGCCTTCGGCTAATACTTCCTGCAAATCAATTTTAGGAATCAGGAACGCATGCAATTCATGATGTTTGTTGTAATTTCCTTCTTTCTTGGACCAACGTTTTGCCCATTTTTGTGCTTCTTTAAGCGGAATAGTGTTTACTTTTTTAGCTGCTGTGGTTTCTTCAGACATAATTTTTTAGTTTTTATGGTTGTACTTTTTATTGGTTAAAAAACAGATTGCTAAACTAGTCATTTTTTTAAGTTTTAACAAAAAAAAGAGTACGATTGAAATCTTGGGATATAGCAGAATCCTCAAGAAAAGGCTATTGTTGTGCCTTTTTTAATTAACCTATTTATCAATAATTTCCTCCACTTAATTCGCAAAGCCGCGTTCTTATTGAGATCCTTCTTTAAAATTTTGTTAGAATACTTCCTAATAATCAAACATTGCATTAAAACCATAATCAACTACATAACAAACACTTAATACTCAACAAAACTAAAAACAGGTGTAAATACCTATTTTTCAATCTCCTTTCGAACCTAAATTTGTTTTAAACTTTAAAGGAATACCGGTGAAACAAATCATTTTAAAGAATCAAGCTTTTAGGCCCAAAATCACAGGTGAAAAACAGCGCCATTCAGAACTCGAAAATCTAAACCTGTACTGTTGTAATTCAGCAGAAATTTCACAACAGAAAATTCTCTTTTAAAGCCCCAAAAATTAACCATTTAAATAATCATAAACACTATTACTATGTCAACAGAACCATTTATTGGAGAAATTAAAATTTTCGGATTCGATTTTGCCCCTAAAAGTTATGCCAATTGCAATGGACAGATCATGTCCATTTCACAAAACACGGCTTTATTCTCATTATTAGGAACCGCTTATGGCGGTAACGGAGTACAGACTTTTGCCTTACCTGATTTACAAGGTCGCGCAGCAATAGGACAAGGGACCGGAGCCGGATTACCATCCTATGCCATGGGGCAATTGGATGGAGCTCCTAATATTGCTTTAACACTATCAAACATGCCAGCTCATGCCCATACACTAAATACAGCGTCTGCAAAATTAAAAGCTTCCTCTGCAAATGCCGATGAAACAGCTCCAGAAGGTAACTTTCCTGCTAACGCTGCAAGCCCGGTTTATTCAGGTAACGGGGCAACCACTGGGACTTATACAGGAGGTGTCGAGCTTTCCGGTTCTACAGATATCAGCGGATCAGGCATTCCTGTTTCTGTGATGAATCCTTATCTCGTAGTCAATTATTCTATTGCTATTTATGGCATTTTTCCTAGTCGCAATTAATAGTGTCCCTTACTACAATTACTAATTCGAAAAACAAAAATTATGTCAACAGAACCATTCATTGGAGAAATTAAAATTTTAGGGTTTAATTTCCCGCCAAGAGGATATGAGATTTGCGCTGGACAAGTCATTTCGATCGCAGAGAACACCGCTCTTTTTTCATTAATAGGAACCAACTACGGAGGCGATGGTCAAAATACTTTTGGTCTTCCTGATTTACAAGGCCGTATGCCAATTGGTCAAGGGCAAGGTCCCGGACTTCCAAATTATCTTATAGGACAAACGGGAGGCACTCCAAATGTATCGATACTACCATCAAATATGCCGCCGCATGGGCACACCTTGAATGCAGCTTCTGCTAAATTAAAAGCTTCCTCTGCAAATGCCGATGAAACAGCTCCAGAAGGTAACTTTCCTGCAAATGCTGCCAGTCCGGTGTACTCAGGCAATGGCCCAACCAGCGGAACTTATACCGGTGGCGTTGAGCTTTCCGGATCTACAGATACCAGCGGATCGGGTCTGCCAGTCGATGTCATGAACCCGTACTTGGTCATTAATTATTCCATTGCCTTAGAAGGAATATTTCCAAGTAGAAGCTAATTGAAATTATCATAAAGAGGAAATTTTCAGATCGAAAATTTCCTCTTTTAATTACTAAAAGAAAACATGCAAACAATAGGAATTTTACTGGCTCGCTCCACTTACTATGAAACCATAGGTTTTGATTTATACGAGGGACTACGATCCGGATTAAAGCAATCAGGGCGAACGGATATTAGAATCGTAACAGAAAATATAGGCTTTGGTGCTGACAAACAACAATGTTATCGCAGTGCCGAAAAACTTTTATTGGAAGAAAACACCTCTCTGGTAATTGCTTATATAGGGCATCGAACCGCACAATTGCTTCGCCCTTTATTTCTGGCCGCTAATAAAATGCTGATTGTTTTAGATACTGGTGCTAATTTGCCCCAGGAATGGCCAAGTTGTCCTAATATTTTTTATCATTCGCTTCATAATGCATTAGGCGCCTGGCTGTCTGCAAAAGAAGCCTTTAACGATGGGTATAAAAGTGCCGGAATGGTGACCGGTTATTATGATGGCGGCTATCTGCATACCCATAGTATTTCTAAAAGTTTTGAAGTTAGCGGTGGCAAAATTGTCTTCAATCATGCGACTGGGTACAAAACAGAAGATTTTACTGTGGCCCCTCTCCAATCTCATTTAGACCAATTTCCAGATAGCGCTTTACTAAGTATTTTTAGCGGTGATTTTGTACAATGGTATTTTGAAGGTATTAAAACCGCATTTGGTGATGAAAAGATTCCAATCTACTTACCTCCTTTTGGATTTGAAGAATCAATGCTTGCCACTACAGAATATCCTAATAACACCATAAAAGGTATCGCTGCCTGGTCAAAAAAAATAAAATCCCCCGAGAATAAAATCTTTACCGAAACAATCACTGCAGCGGGCAGAACCCCCAATTTATTCTCATTATTAAGTTGGGAAAGTGCTGTAATCGCTCTAAAAGTGCTTGAATTGATGGATCAGCATAAAAACAATATTGTACAGATTGCGGCCAGTTTACAATCGTTCGAATTTGTAGGTCCAAGAGGAAACATCTATTTTGATTCAAAAACCAATACTTCCATTTCACCATTGTATAAAGCAAGCATTGTAGCTAACCCTGAAGGGAAATGTGAAGTACAATTAGAGGGTGAGGCTGATGCTATACATGAAAATTTCGAACAATTAATCAATGAGGATTTAAACCAATCAAGATCAGCTTGGTATAACAGTTATGTCTGTATTTAATATGGAAAAACAGAAAAAAATACTGGTATTGTGTGGCGGAAAATTTGCCTTTAAAACATTGCAATTACTGGCATATGAAAAATTTATATGCGGCATAGCCATTGGTAAAGGCAGTGACACAATTATAGAAGCTTTAGAAAGAGAATCTGAAGACAACAACATCGGTTTTAAATCTTTTCCGAATCAAAAAAGTATTACTGAAATGAGGTCTTGGATTGATACCATTCAACCCGACTATATTTTTTGCATCTCATTTCCCTTCTTGCTTCCCGAAACAGTTTTGTCTTACGGAGAGGATAAATTCATCAATTTCCATCCTGGTCCTTTGCCACAATACCGTGGACCGATGCCCATTTTTGAAGTCCTTAAAAATCAGGAAACAGAAACAGCTATTTGTGCACACTTTATGAACTCCAAATTCGATCAAGGAAATATTATTTTTAACGACCCTGTTCTTATCGAAAATGGTGACACTTATGGAAAACTAACAATCCGATTAAGTGAACGCATGGCTCAGGTGACTTTGAATATGGCCAATATGGTACAATTTGCAAGTAAAATCCCTAGCCAATCGCAAGATGAAAACTTGTCCTACTACTATGAAAAACCGGAATTAGCGGACACCTATATTAATTGGAAACGAATGTCTGCCCAAGAAATCATTTCACTAGTTAATGCCTGTAACCCTTGGAATATAGGCGCTGATGCTTCAATTCTTGGAGAACAGGTCAAAATAATCTCAGCAACTATATTGAATCAACCACATACCCATCAGGCAGGGACAATTGTATCGCTCAAAGACACTCTTAACATTGCTTGTGAAGACAACTTACAAATTGCTGTTGAGATTCTCAGTACAGACATTGGTATTATGACAGCTCGACAATTTGCAGTTTTAAAACCAAGCACATTTAATGACCACATTAAAATTTAGAATCAACCATTAATTTAAATCTATTTGATTATGAAAAAGAACTTTACATTAACCTTTGCGATACTAATGTGTCTCTTTTATATACAAGGAAAAGCGCAAACGCAATTTTGGAGTGACACTTTTGAAGATACTGGTGCCCCAAGTATAGGGACAAGAACACCTTCTATTACTGAATTTTCATGTGGCGGTCCCCCTGCGACTTCTTATTTTTTTAGAACAGCACTCTCAGGAATTGCGATACAAAGCGGAACGTATTCTGCTTTTCAAGGAACAAAATTCTGGGCCGGTGAAAATATTGATTTTGGTCCAACCTGCACCAATATCTCTATAAGCGCCAACCAGCAAGTTACGTGGAGTGGGATTGATATTTCAGGAAAATCGGGTTTATCGTTTAAAGGACTCTTTGCAGCAAGTGATCTAAATACAAGTTGGCAGGGTATCGATTGGAAAGCTACAAATTTACAAGATTTTCTCGTTGTCGAATATCGAATTAATGGTACTGGTAACTGGATAAAAGCTGTAGCATTCTATGCTTCGGATCCAAATTTCAGCACTAATTTAAAGTTAGACACAAATGGTGATGAATCTGGTGATGGAGCTGCTTTGAGTTATGCTTTTAGTGAATTTACAGCTAATATTACCGGTACAGGAACAACTTTGGATATTCGTTTAAACTGTTTCACAAATGGTACTAATGCGGAGTTTGCCATTGACAACTTTCGTTTACTTTCAACACCTGCCGCGACAGCGTCAACCGTTACAACAACCGCTGCTTCAGGAGTTGGCGCAACAAAAGCAACTCTTGGCGGAAATGTTACCGCAGATGGCGGAGCAACAGTAACGGAAAGAGGTATTGTTTGGGCCACTACTGCCAACCCCACCACTGCCAATACTAAAGTAGCCAATGGCTCGGGAACGGGGAGTTTTAGTGCAACAATTTCCTCTCTGCCTGCAGGAACACTTGTGCATTTTAGAGCGTATGCAATCAATTCGGCAGGAACGAGCTATGGATCAGATTTGACTTTTACTACGGGTGCTGGTTTATTTGCATCGACCGGCCAAACGAATGTTTCTTGTAATGGCGGCTCTAATGGTGCTGCATCAGTAACGGCTTCAGGCGGTATCGCATCTTATTCCTATAATTGGTCACCCTCAGGTGGATCGAGTGCTTGGGCATCAGGTTTAACCGCCGGATCCTATACCTGTACAATTACTGATGGAGAATCAACACAAATTACAAAAAATTTCACGATTACGCAGCCTTCAGCCATCACCGCAACTACTTCTCAAATCAATGTATCTTGCAATGGAGGTAGTAATGGTTCGGCCGCGGTAACGGCTTCAGGAGGAACGGGAACCTTGACTTATTCTTGGTCTCCTTCTGGTGGAACAGGAGCTACAGCTACAGGCTTAACGGCAGGAGCTTACACCTGCACTATTACAGATGCTAATTTGTGTTCAATTACTAAAAATTTCACGATTACGCAGCCTCCAGCCATCACCGCAACCTCTTCACAAAGCGATATTTCTTGCAACGGTGGTAGTAATGGCTCAGCCACGGTAACCGCTTCAGGAGGAACAGGAACCTTGACTTATTCTTGGTCTCCTTCGGGGGGAGCCGGGGCTACAGCTACAGGATTGGCTACAGGAAATTATACCTGCACTATTTCAGATGCTAATTTGTGCTCAATTACTAAAAACTTTACGATTACGGAGCCTTCGGCTATTACCGCAACCACTTCACAAACCAATGTATCTTGCAATGGAGGCAATAATGGTTTGGCAACAGTAACGGCTTCGGGAGGAACAGGAACACTGACTTATTCTTGGTCTCCTTCGGGTGGAACAGGAGCTACAGCTACAGGATTGGCTGCAGGAAATTATACCTGCACTATTTCAGATGCTAATTTGTGCTCAATTACTAAAAACTTTACCATTACGGAGTCTTCAGCCATCACCGCAACCACTTCACAAACCGATATTTCTTGCAACGGAGGTAGTAATGGCTCAGCAACGGTAGCAGCTTCAGGGGGAACAGGAACCTTGGCTTATTCTTGGTCTCCTTCGGGTGGAACAGGGGCTACAGCTACAGGATTGACCGCAGGAAATTATACTTGCACTATTACAGATGCTAATTTGTGCTCAATTACTAAAAACTTCACGATTATAGAGCCTTCGGCTATTACCGCAACCACTTCACAAACCGATAATACTTGTAACGGTGGCAATGAAGGATCAGCCACAGTAACGGCTTCGGGAGGAACAGGAACGCTGACTTATTCTTGGTCTCCTTCGGGTGGAACAGGAGCTACAGCTACAGGATTGACTGCAGGAGCTTACACCTGCACTATTACAGATGCTAATTTGTGTTCAATTACTAAAAATTTTACGATTACGCAGCCTTCAGCCATCACCGCAACCACTTCACAAACCAATATTGCCTGTAACGGAGGAAGTGAAGGATCAGCCGCAGTAACGGCTTCGGGAGGAACAGGAATATTGACTTATTCTTGGTCTCCTTCGGGTGGAACAGGAGCTACAGCTACAGGATTGGCTGCAGGAAATTATACCTGCACTATTACAGATGCTAATTTGTGTTCAATTACTAAAAATTTTACTATTACTCAGCCTTCAGCCATCACCGCAACCACTTCACAAACCGATAATACTTGCAACGGAGGTAGTAATGGCTCAGCCACGGTAACCGCCTCAGGAGGAACAGGAATATTGACTTATTCTTGGTCTCCTTCGGGTGGAACAGGAGCAACAGCTACAGGATTGGCTGCAGGAAATTATACCTGCACTATTTCAGATGCTAATTTGTGCTCAATTACTAAAAACTTCACGATTACAGAGCCTTCGGCTATTGACAAGTTTGTTTCAGTTAGTTCGAATACCTTAACCGCAAATCAAACTGGTGCTACTTATCAATGGTTTGATTGCGCAAATGCTCTTATACCTGATGCAATTGGTCAATCATTCCTTCCAACAGCTAATGGTTCTTACAAAGTGGAAATAACTCTGAATGGTTGTACTATCGTTTCGGATTGTGTCCTTATTACCACATTGGCCACAGCTGATTTCGAATCAAAATCTAAGTTTTTGATGTATCCAAATCCAAGTAAGGGAATCATCAGCATTCTATCAGATACTGATGGTGATTTTAAAGTTGTAAATCAAGTGGGACAAACAGTTAAGACGTTCAAAGTAACAAACAGCAGCAATAATACAATCGATTTAGAATATCTAAACAACGGCATCTATTTTATTCAGGGTACCAATGGAACGAAAATAACAACTGGAAAATTGATTATTAAAAAATAATCCAGTCCATTTCTTAAATGCAAAAGAGGCTGTCCAAATGGGCAGCCTCTCTTTATTTTTAGATCTTTCTTTTTAAAAAGGAACATCGCTATCGTCATCATCATGATTCAGATTGCTTCCAAAAGCCTCATTGGGTGATGGAAGGTTTTTGGTAATAAATGAACTTTCATCATGATTCATGCTAGAAGGTAAATCATCATAACCACTACCATAATCTTCTAAATTATCAAATCTACCCAGGTGACCAATAAACTTCAAACGAACGTTTTCGATACCACCATTTCTATGTTTGGCAATCATGATTTCGGCTTGTCCTGCAGTTGGTGAGGCCTCATCGTCATCCCATTCATCAATTTTATAATATTCGGGGCGGTATAAGAACGATACAATATCGGCATCCTGCTCAATCGCTCCCGATTCACGAAGATCCGAAAGCAAAGGTCTTTTACTGGAACCACGTGTTTCAACCGCACGCGACAACTGAGAAAGCGCAATTACCGGAACATTCAATTCTTTAGCCAAGGCTTTTAAGTTTCGGGAAATCGTAGAAATCTCCTGCTCCCTGTTTCCGCCACCTTTTCCGTTTCCTCCTGCTGTCATTAACTGCAAATAATCAATAATAATGATTTTTATACCGTGTTGTGACACCAAACGTCTAGCTTTCGCTCTTAAATCAAAAATAGATAAGGAAGGAGTGTCGTCTATAAAAAGAGGGGCTTTTTCTAAATTCTTTACTTTAGTACTTAGTTGCTCCCATTCGTGTTTTTCTAATTTACCAGTTCTTAACTTTTCAGAAGACAATCCTGTCTCTGATGAAATCAACCTTGTAATCAACTGTACTGACGCCATCTCTAAGGAGAACAAAGCTACAGGATGACCAAAATCTATCGCAATATTTCTTGCCATAGATAAAATAAAGGCTGTTTTTCCCATCGCAGGTCTTGCTGCAATAATAATTAAATCACTTGGTTGCCAACCCGAAGTCAGCTTATCCAATTTATCAAAACCAGTTGCCACACCACTCAATCCTTCTTGTCCGGCAATTTCCTCGATACGCTTTTTAGCCTGTAACACTAAACTTTGAGCCGTTTCCGAACTACGTTTGATGTTTCCTTGTGTCACTTCGTACAATTTGGACTCGGCTTTATCCAATAAATCAAAAACATCGGCAGTTTCATCATAGGAATCTTCAATAATTTCAGATGAAATACGGATCAAACTACGTTGAATGAATTTTTGCAGAATAATTCTGGAGTGAAATTCGATATGTGCCGAAGAGGAAATTTTCTGGGTCAGCTGGATCAAATAAAAATCGCCACCTGCTAATTCTAATTTTCCGTTTTTCTTAAGTTGTGCAGAAACGGTCAGCAAGTCAATAGGCTGTGTTTCTGTAAATAATTGAACAATCGCCTCAAAAATATGTTTGTGGGCATCTTTATAAAAAGCATCAGGCTGTAAAATGTCAATCACATCATCAACCCCTTTTTTGTCAATCATCATAGCACCAAGTACAGCTTCTTCAAGATCTAATACTTGTGGCGGTAACTTTCCTTTTTCAAGACTTATTATAGTCGTTTTATCAACTTTGACTGGGTTTATATTTTTGAAATTTTCCATGCAGCGAAATTAACAATAATTAAAAAAATATGAGTGTTGAGTTATTACAAATAAATGTTCATAACTAACTATTTTTTGTTTATAACCAAAAAAAAATCCGAAACCATAGGGCTTCGGATTCTATATAAATTTGTAAGTTTTTACTCCTTGAAATCGCCCATTTTACAGTATTTGTCCATTCTTTGGGCAATTAATTCTTCTGTTGATAAGTCCTTCAACTCATTATATCCTTTCATGATATATTGCTCTACAGTTTTGAAAGCAGTTGCTCTGTCAAAGTGAGCTCCACCTAGTGGTTCAGGAATAATATCGTCGATTAATTTTTGTTTTTTCATATCGGAAGAAGTCAGCTTCAAAGCTTCGGCTGCCTGTTCTTTATACTCCCAGCTTTTCCATAAAATAGAAGAGCAAGATTCAGGAGAAATTACAGAATACCAAGTGTTCTCCATCATGTAAACACGATCTCCCACTCCTATTCCCAATGCACCTCCAGAAGCACCTTCACCAACAATAACCGTGATTACAGGAACTTTAAGGCGTACCATTTCAAAAATATTTCTGGCAATGGCTTCTCCTTGTCCGCGTTCCTCAGCTTCCAGTCCAGGATAAGCACCTGGAGTATCCACTAAAGTCAATACAGGAATACCAAACTTTTCAGCCATTTTCATCAAGCGCAATGCTTTTCTGTACCCTTCAGGATTGGCCATACCAAAGTTACGGTATTGACGGGTTTTGGTATTATACCCTTTTTGTTGACCAACAATCATAAAAGACTGTCCGTCAATTTTACCTAAACCACCAATCATGGCTTTATCATCTTTAAACCCTCGGTCACCATGCAGTTCCAAGAAAGTTTCTCCACAAAGTGCTTTTATATGATCTAAAGTATAAGGTCTGTTCGGGTGTCTTGACAATTGAACTCTTTGCCAAGCGGTCAGATTTTTATAAATATGTCTTTTAGTCTCTTCTAGTTTCTTGTTGATTTGTTTGCACGTAGTCGTAACATCAACATCCGATTCTTTACCAATGACAACACATTTGTCTAACTGTTCTTCTAATTCTTTTATAGGAAGCTCAAAATCTAAATATTCCATAGGATTTTTGCGTTATTTATTTATCTGATTTGGAAGTGCAAATATAAAATTTAAAATCGTTTGAAAAGGCATATTTTTCATTTTAGTGAAAAAGTTGCCCCAACAAGTCCTTCAAAAACTAATTTTCCTCTTCTTTTTTATAATGTTTTATGACTCCGTTTAGGATAACTGTGATTACAATTATCAGTGCTCCAATGTAAAATTCGGTGCTCATTTTTTCTTTTCCACCCAGAATAAAATAGGCTAGAATAATCCCGTAAACAGGCTCCAGATTGGTTGTTAACATCACTGTATAAGGGGTCAATTTCTGCATCACTTTTACCGAAGCCGTAAAGGCATAAGCGGTACAGACTGAAGCCAATATTAAAATTAACATCCAGTTATTGAACGTTAAGACAAAAAAGTCTGCCGTAAATTTTTGCTGAAATAAAAAATAGATCGAAATAAAGAAGACTCCAGCTCCAAATTCATAAAAAGAAATCACCGAGGGATCGTGTCTTTCTATCAATTTCCCGTTCATCAGCGTAAACAAAACCCCTAAAATAATAGAGGCCAAAGCGTACAGCATTCCATTCAGATAATTAATTTCCACTTTCATAATCAACGCTAGTCCTGCAATGATAATCAGCCCGAAGAACACTTCATACCACAGCACTTTTCTACCGTAAAAAAGAGGTTCCAGTAAAGAAGCGAAAAATGCTCCCAATGAAAAAATGGAAAGGGTTATTGACACATTCGAAACATGAATAGCTTTAAAGAAAAGAATCCAATGCAAAGCAATCAATGCCCCTACAAATAGTAACTTAGCCAATGACGGCAACGGAATCTGGAAAGATTTTTTTCTGTACACAATGAATAAAGCCAAAAAAACAGCGGCAAATATCATTCGATACCAAACCAAAGCATCTGCGTTGATGGTAATCAAAGCGCCTAAAATGGCTGTAAAACCCCAAATAAAAACTATTAAATGAAGGTTTAGGTAACTTTTTAAATTATCGTTTTGCATTTCGTAATAAATATATGGCTAAGATTCCAAAAGCAATGTTAGGGAGCCAAACCGCTAACATTGGGGGAACACTTGACTTTTCAGCCAGTACTCCGAAGATTTTATCAAAAAACACAAAGCCAAAAGCAAGTGCAATTCCTATGGCCAAATTAATTCCCATTCCGCCTCTTCGCTTCATAGACGAAACGGCCACGGCGATAATCGTAAGTATAAATGCTGAAACCGGAATACTGTATTTTTTATACAATACCACTAAATAGGTATTGATATTTGAGGAGCCTCGACTTCTTTCTTTCTCAATAAAGGCATTCAGTTTGGCTAAACTCAAGGTTTCTGCGATGTAGACTACAGGTGTCAAATCCTCTAAGTCAAAGTTAAACTTATATACTTTTTGAGGAGCTTTCTCTATTTTATCCCCCAGGGTACCCAAGGTTCTTTTTGTAAAATCATAAAGGGTATAGGTACTGTCCTTCGGATTCCATTTGATTCTGCTGGCTGTAATTTTATACTCTAATTGCTCCTTTTTAAATCGTTCCAAAGAAAAATTAAAAGCCGTTTTGGTATCGGTATTAAAGCTGTTTACATAGATAAATTCATTATCACTGATTTGTCGGTACACATCTGTATTGTCGCCTCGCATCGCTTCCTTACCGCCTCCCTTCAAGTAGGTATATCGGAAATTATTGAAACCTTCACTCGATGCCGGAACAATAAAGAACCCCATCAGCAAAACAAAAACAGAGATAATCGATGCCCCAATTAAATAAGGTCTCAAAAAACGCGTAAAAGAAATACCCGAACTCAATATGGCAATAATTTCAGTATTATTGGCCAATTTTGAGGTAAACCAAATCACCGATAAAAACAAAAGTATCGGAAATAACATATTGGCGAAATACACCGTAAAATGATAATAATAAATGGCTACTTCTACAAAAGGAACCTTATTTTCCAACATTTTATTGATCTTCTCCGATACATCTATAACAATTCCGATGGGGATAAATAACAACAACATCACCACAAAAGTGGCTAAATATCTTTTTAGGATGTATTTGTCTATAATTGTTAGCATATTTAAAATTGTGAGTTATGAATATGAATTATGAGCTACAAGCTAACTCATAATTTATAATTCATAATTATTTTAAAGTCGTTGGCTCATATTTTTGACCATCATTTCTTTCCACGGTCTAAAATCGCCCGCTAAGATATGTTTTCTGGCCTCACGAACCAACCACATGTAGAAACCAAGATTATGAATAGTGGCAATTTGTTTCCCTAAATATTCATTGGCGGCAAACAAGTGACGTAAATATGCTTTGGTGTATTCCGTATCCACAAAGGTGATTCCCATTTCGTCAATTGGAGAGAAATCATCTTCCCATTTCTTGTTTTTAATGTTTATCGAACCGTTGGCTGTAAACAACATTCCGTTTCTGGCGTTACGCGTAGGCATCACACAGTCGAACATATCGATTCCAAGAGCAATGTTTTCAAGGATATTTATTGGAGTTCCCACACCCATCAGGTAACGCGGTTTGTCTTCCGGTAGAATTTCGCAAACTACCTCGGTCATCGCGTACATTTCCTCTGCAGGTTCCCCTACCGAAAGTCCGCCAATAGCATTCCCCAGCTGACCTGAATTGGCAATATATTCTGCCGACTGTCTGCGTAAATCTTTATAAGTACTTCCCTGAACAATCGGGAAAAAAGTTTGGTCGTAACCATATTTAACAGGCACTTTTTCCAAATGGTTGATGCATCGGTCCAACCAACGATGCGTCATATGCATCGAACGCTGGGCATAACGATAATCACAAGGATACGGTGTACATTCGTCAAAAGCCATGATGATATCCGCACCAATGGTACGCTGAATTTCCATCACATTCTCCGGTGTAAACACGTGGTAAGAACCATCAATATGCGATTTGAACTTCACGCCTTCCTCCTTAATTTTTCGGTTCGATGAAAGAGAATACACTTGGTATCCGCCGGAATCCGTCAAAATGTTACGATCCCAGTTCATGAATTTATGCAAACCACCCGCTTTTTCGAGGATTTCGGTTTGTGGTCTAAGGTATAAATGGTAGGTATTTCCCAGAATAATATCCGGATTGATATCGTCTTTCAACTCCCGCTGATGCACTCCTTTTACAGAGGCTACGGTACCCACAGGCATAAAAATAGGGGTTTCAATTACACCGTGATCGGTGGTAATACTTCCCGCTCTGGCTTTAGACTGCGGATCTTTTTGTAATAAATCAAACTTCATAATAACGTATTTCTCCCGATCGTTCGGGACCGCAAAGATAGGTTAATTTGAAAATTAGATAATTAGATAACCTAAAAATTTAATTACAATTTAGGAATTCGGTTGGGGCGTGCCCTAAAGGTCGGGTCATTCGCTGTATCTTTTGCTCCATTGCATGGCACAAAAGGATGCCGCTGCTACCCCTCACGCAAATCGCGAATACCATGACGTTAGGTATTTCAAAATGGAATTTCAATAACGCCGGTAAAAATGCAATGGCAATTTCCTAAAACGACAAACCTAAAACCTGTTCAACAGAGAATTTCCATTTATAGCATTAAAAACCAACCCCAAATATGACGGATAATTTGTAATATTATTTGTATATATTTGAAAAACTATAAAGTGATACTAGCTTTCGCCAGTACACCTTCATTAGGTATGCTTTGCGAAAATATTTGTGAGTTACCTGTAATGCTACAAAAAAAGAAAGTAAAGTAGTAACAAACATAATTTTAGAGTATTATAATTTATTTTTAACACACCTAATTAAAATTTATGGACATTTTTAATTTTCACAAAAGAGATAGCAAGATTTATCGTATTGCCAGTTTAACAGCATATATTTATTCCATAATTCTATTACTTTTCTATATTTATAAGGAAACACTATATGTTGACAAAACTTGGTTTCACGGCTTTTTTAAAATGTTTTTTTCGATTTTCAGTTCAATTATTTTAGTTGGTATTTTATTTATCTTTTCTAAATTTATTGATAAAATAATTAATTATAGAAAAGCAAATGCATTGATTTATACCTACATCTTTTTTTTACTTTTATCAACTTTGTCTATAATCTTAGTATTAACTAGCTCTTTAAAAGTATATTATTCTCAACAAACAAATGAAAATTCAAGCGCTTTAGGAAATTTTTTAGACACATCAGTTTCAAGTGGAATTCTTCTCATATCGTCAAGTATAGGTTTATTTTTAACAGGTATTTTACTGGGCAATCAGATTAGAAAAATAAACTTTTCAAAGAAATTATTCTTTCAAATTTTAGGAGTTTTATTCATCGTTTATAAACTTTTTTCTTTAGTTGAATCAGTCAACATAATCAGTAGTGAAATTGTATCAGGTTTGATAAATGTTGCTATAATTTCATTAATTGGTTACATACTTAGTTTGAAGTTTCAAATTAATGAAAATGATCTGAAATCTTTAAACAGTGAATTAACTTCAAAACAAACAAAAGACAATTCCTTGCATACGTTAAAAAATGAAAATTCAAAACCAGATGTTATTAATTATAAAAATAAATCAATAGAAACAAACCATATTGAATTAGAAAACATTGACTTAAATCAATTACAACATAAAGATGATGCAATTAATTATTTCAAAAATATTTCAGCAAATGAACAAACAAGACTAAAATTAATTGTTAAAAAAAATTATGACAAAAATTTTTCAGACGATGAAATTTACAAACTTGTGATTTTACATATTTCTGAGAAAAAGTTATTCGACCATAATCGATTTGCACCTAAATAGAAATTTAATCAAAGTACTGCAGGCAGCAGCTACTACACGGATTTGGATATTTGGCTTAATGGAAAGTTAGTTTTGTATTTGAGATGATTTGCTTCGCCTGTTCGCTATCACTCGGGTGGCAAATCCGAAAGATGAATCTTAACTTAGTCCCAAACCCACGCTAGCATTAGCGGAGGAAATTTTTATACGAATATTTAAGAATCAAAAAATTAAATGCACAAAATATTTGAATTAATAACTGAAATCATTGGCTGGATACAAATTGCACTCTCACCTACTCTAATTGGTTTGGGAGCTGGTTTTATTTTTTATTACAATTTTGAAAATACTTTTGGGTTAATTTGTGGAATTGTATTCAGTATAATAGGTTTAATATTTGGGATAATTTTGGCAACAAAAAAAATTCAAAACTACTGGAACGATACATTTTTTGTCAAGAGTAAGTGCAACACCAGAACTTGATAAAGATAAAATAACAGAAAACAAAAGAACCCGCTAGCTTTACCGTCCCGCTCGTGCCCACAAACATAAACTCGCTCTGCAATTGTCTCTTGCGCAATTTTTTAAACCTGTTAGCTCTTAAAATTCATACTCCACATTCAATTAGAAAAAGTACCTTTCACAAATTTCTATTCGAAATCTATAATAGAATTATATTTCCTCTTGTAGTTTATTTTATTATATTTAAATTTTTTAAAGAGATTATCTTGAATAAGGATGTACCAGAACTTTCGACCCCGCTCGAACCCTCAACAAATTTATTCTCTAAAATAAGGTGGTATAACTGCTAAGCAACGATTTAAGTTCTGCTGGCATTAAACCAATTAATTTTAAGCAGCCAAAATGAAGAAATATACCGTATCAATAGTTGATGAACCAATACCGCATGGCCAAATAAAAATTGCCGATTTCTTACCCGATCCAGAAGCGCGTTTAGATTCGATGCAAATGAAGCACAAACCTATCAGTGACTCCAATATTCCGTTTAGAGATTTAACTAGTCCTGAGAGTAAACGAAAAAGCATTGGTCAACTCATTGATAAACTGAACGTTGTTTCAAGCATTAGATACCAAAGAACAATAGAAGACACCTACTGTAATGTCTACTCTTATGATTTTTGCCATTTCTGCAAAGTATATCTCCCTACTGTTTGGTGGACGGATGACGCCCTGAAAAAAATTGTACAGGGAGAAGATGTAGAAGCTGTTTTTGAAGAAACCGTTGATCGTATTTATTCAAGCGCCATACACGATTGGTTTTTACAATGGGGATCTAATTTCGGATGGGAAAGAGTGTTTACTGCCGATGAAATTCAAAATAAAGTGAACACTAACGGAGGCGTCGGAATAATTTGTGCCAAAAGAAAAGAGAAAGGACTCTCCGGACATATCGTTCCTGTTGTGCCCGAAACGGATTTAAATAAAGCTTATCGAGAGAATGATATCGTAGTATATCCGCTACAATCACAAGCAGGGAAATTGAATTACAACTACTTTTCGGAAGTTAAAAAAGATTGGTGGAATGATGAATTATATTCCTCTTATGTGTTTTATTACCACGAATAAATCCAATCAATTAATCTGATTGTTCCAAAATTTTACATTATTATTGATTTTCAACCAGTTAACCACTTGGAAATGATATAATAAAAAACTACTTTTGCAACTTGGAAAAAATAAGAATAGCAAAAGCGGCATTTGGGCTATTCATCTACTTAAATTATTGATATAAAAGTAATTAATAATCATTAGCATTTTATAAGCCCCTTTATAAAATTTTACTTTTTTATCAGTCATTCAGTTGATACAAGTGCAAAATTCCTAAAACTAAAATACATTTCTAAAATTCTAAAAGTCGAATAAAACTTTTTTAATGGAAGCAACATTTTATGCCATCCGTTAAAGATTCTTTGTCTCTGGTTTTGACCAATTAGATCTGTATCACCAAATAAAAAACAACTTTAAAAGTATTATCAACCATAAAAAGAAAATTAGTATAAATGAAAGACAATCAGACAAAAAAATATTATTGGGGAATAGGATTAGAAAACGAAACCTACATGCAATTTGAAGAATCCCTAATAGTTTCTGGTGAGTTTATACAAGAAAAAATTGGTTTTGAGAAATACAGTATTGATTATAGAAAATGCTACAAACCGGAAAGCCTGGCGCCTATATTGAAAAAGGCTTTTGGTTTGAATGAAAATTACAAAGTGAGCCGAATGATGAATAGTCATTCGCTAGAGAAACTTGATGTAAATTACCAACATAAAACATTATCAGCTGTTAAATCTGCAGAAGCTGCTGAGGCAAATCCACAACCGCTTGAAAATCCTGAATATCTTGGAAAATCCATCATGGAACTTTTTCTGGAGGACCAGCCGTACAATATTCAAAGTATGATTACCCAAAGAAATAAAACGATGGGGTCTGTACATTTTGATGGTGATTCTATCGAATTTGTAACCAAATATTTTGAAAACAGAACGATAGCCGATTCTTGTAAAGAGCTTAAAGCGACCAAAAAATTATTCCTTGATAAAATCAATGAATCTTCTGTTCTAAATGGAAAACTAAACTTTCCGGATTACAATAATGGTCTCAATATGTTCATGACCAATCAGGAAAACCTTGTTTTGTTTAATAATGGCACCTACCATTTTCACATTACGTTGCCCTCACTGACAGAAGACAGCAGGATTGTAGATTATAATGAATTTGATAAAACACACTCCAACGCGATTTATCTGTTGCAATGGTTTGAACCTTTTTTTATAGCAACTTTAGGAAGTCCCGACATTATGGGGGTGATCAGTGATAAGTATAATTTAGATAAAAATTTTACTTTGGGCTCTATGAGAAATGCCATGTCCCGTTACATAGGTGTTGGTACCTTCAACAAAGCTATGCCTAAAGGAAAAATTCTAACCTATAAAGTTGATGATTTTAGAAAACTGCTTAAGTTCGAAAAAGAAGAAAATATTTGGTGGCGTGATCAGATTGAAGTAGACATGGAATATGAATTGCTTTCGGAAGTTGGTCTTGATTTTAATCAGGAAAAAATGTACCAAAGTGGTTTTGAATTCAGAAGCTTTGATGAGTTTCCGGCTGAGTATTTGAATGATGTGCTTTTTTCCATTATTCTAATTTGTGAACATTCTCTTAATCTCCCGGATGTCAAATGGGGACATGACAGTGTGGCTTGGAATAATTTGGTTTTTAAAACTTTAAAAAACGGTTATTTAACTGAAATCAACGAAGCTGAAAAGAATGAGGTATTGGATTTATTACAGCTATTGACGCCTTCTGACAGTAATTATAATACGCTCAAAACCGAATTTGAAGCCATCGTAATGCTCGATGAATTTTTCTTTAAAATTTTGTCTGTTTTGCATGATAAGTACAAAGACAACAATGTTTGTCTGGATTCCATGTACGGTCAAAAAACAAGTTTTCCACCGAAATGGGATAACTTTAATAAATACCAAACGGAGAAACATTTGCAGCAAATCGGATCTTTTTGTGAGAATTAAATAGTGACGATATCTGGGGTTAAAGTTTCATTATTGACACCTATTCCCTAACGATTGAAACACCTGCATAAACAAAATAAAAAACAAGCTCGTTTATCCTGAACTGTCAGGACTAAACGAGCTTTATTTTTACAAAAAGACAAAACTTTTGAATTACTAATTCAGAGTTGTCAGGCTGATCCTAAAAGTAATGAAGTGCCTTGTGTAAAGTAAAATTTAGGAACCCAAAACAATAATACAATAAAAACTTCAACCAATAATATTTAATCAAAATCACTGATTTACAACTAATTAAATAATTATTTTCACTAACTTAGTTCTGCAATAACAGAAAAATATTTCCTGCAAAGCCCTCAAATTTTATCAGTAACTCTATGACTTGGGTTCTATTAGATGCGTTTTTAAAATTCTAATTTATTTGTAATTCTAACCGTTTAAAGGATAATTTTCAATCTTAAAACAAAATAAAAATGGAAAAAGCGAAATTTTTAATTGCAGTATTAGTACTTGGATTAGTCCTTAATTCCTGTTCAGAAAATAAGAAAGCGGACATTACTGAAACCACTCTCCATGATGCGACAAAGGAGACATTTTCTTTAAAAAATTTGGTTGATGAAAAGAAACAAGTTCCGGATTCAATTATTTCAGCATTAAATGCACAACATCACAACTTTAAAGTCCTTGAAAGACGAACCGTGCCCGGGCCTTTCACCTCCCCGATGATGAAGTATTACTCAGAACATGCTCTTACTTTGGATCAGCTGCCTGTCATTAATCCTGGTCCAGGTGAATATGTTCATGTCATGGAAGGCCAACGATCCGGATATAAAAACCTTACTATCGGAATTACGGAAACATTTCCTGGGGGAGCACCTCCAATGCATTCACATGAAGGAGAAGAATCACATGTGCTTCTGGAAGGTGATATTTTATACGCCATGGGCGACACTACATTTACTATTAAAGCTCCATATATTGTCAATATACCTGCAGGAGTTCCACATGCTTTCAAAAATATCGGAAAAAAAACAGCAAATCTCGTGGTGATATTTCCAACTAACATATGGAAATATGATGTACTGGATTATTTCCCTTTTGAAAAAAAAGAACTTCCAAACGATCAAAAACACAAGTAAAAATCTGATATTTGAAGATTAAAAAGAAACTTAAAAAATTATAACAATTTATTAAAAATCTTCGATGAAAGTTCCTCCTGCCGTTGGGGCTTTTCGAAAAGCTGAACCGAAAAAGAAAACTAAAAATGAGAAAAACTTTAATTCTTTTAAATCTAATTTTATTAGTAAACCTGAATGCCAATTGCCAAATAAAAAGTAAAAAAGGGAAAGAAGTTGTTGTAACCGAATTTGGAAAAGCTTTAGATAGTCTAAAAGTAAAAGGAGCTGTTTTAATTTATGATGTAAAAAATCAGACCTATTATGCTAACGATTTTAAGTGGGCGAAAACTGGAATTATTCCGGCATCTACTTTTAAAATTCCAAATTCCATTATTGCTCTCGAAACAGGAGTTATTGCTAATGATTCCGTTATTTTTAAATGGAACGGAGAAAAAAGAAATTTTAAAAAATGGGAAGAAGATTTGACTTTCAAAAAAGCATTCCAAGTCTCTTGTGTTCCCTGCTACCAGGAAATCGCAAGAAAAATTGGAGTTGACAGAATGAAAACTTACTTAAAGAAATTAGATTACAAAGGGATGGTTTTCGACACCTTGACAATCGATAATTTTTGGCTGTACGGAGAATCAAAATTTTCTCAAATGCAACAAATTGATTTTTTAGAACGTCTGTATTTCTCGAAATTACCCATTTCAAAAAGAACTGAAAATATCATGAAAGATATCATGCTGATAGAAAAAAACGAAAGTTATGTTTTAAGCGGAAAATCAGGTTGGGGAATGAGAAATGACAAAAATAGCGGTTGGCTGGTTGGCTATTTAGAAACGAATAATTCTGTTTACTTTTTTGCCACAAATATAGAAAAGGAAGAGACAAATATGGAAGAATTTCCAGCAATCAGAATGAACGCAACTAAAGAAGCATTTAGAAAACTGAAAATTATTAAACAATAGAAAAACAATAACAAATGAGCACTAATTTAGCCTTTGATTTTTCTGTAAATAAGCAAAACAATACAATCACGGTAAAACGAGAATTTGCCGCGGCACTTCCTTTGGTTTGGGACGCTTACACAAAAAGCAAAATTCTTGACCAATGGTGGGCACCTAAACCTTGGAAAGCCCGAACAAAAACCATGGACTTCAAAGAAGGCGGATATTGGCTTTATGCCATGGTTGGACCGGAAGGTCAGGAACACTGGTCCCGAGCAGATTATAAGAACATTCAATTTCAAAAAAAATTCACAGGACTTGATGCTTTTGCAGACGCAGATGGCAATCTGAATAACGATTTGCCGCAGTCAAAATGGGAAGTCACTTTTACCGACAAAGGGCAAATAACTTTGGTAGAATTTCATATTTCTTATGCCGATTTGGCCCAACTTGAAGAAACAATTCAGATGGGTTTTAAAGAAGGATTTACAATGGCAATGGAAGGACTAGACGAGCTACTCCCTTCCTTACAAAAAAATTAAATAGCTCCTGATGAAAATAGCTGATGTGGAAATTGAAGTCATAATGGGTGATATTACCGATCAGCCAGATATTACCGCTATTGTAAATGCCGCCAATGCCTACTTACTCCCTGGTGGCGGTGTCGCAGGGGCCATTCATCACAAGGCAGGTCCTGATCTTGAAAAAGAAGCCAGACAATATGCTCCAATTAAACCCGGCGAGGCTGTTATTACGAAAGCATATAATTTACCAAATCAATATGTGATTCATTGTTTGGGTCCAATTTATGGCACCAATCATCCAGAAGAACTCTTACTGGCAAATTGCTATAGAAACGCCATTAAACTGGCAGAAGAATATAAAATTGACTCCATAGCATTTCCTGCTATATCCACAGGAATCTTTGGTTACCCTTTTGAAACAGCAGCATCTATTGTAGTTTCAGTCATGCATGAGACATGTCCGGAGACAAAGCACCTCAGATTAGTGCGTTTTGTCCTTTTCAATAAATCCGATTTAAGCATTTACAGAAAAAAGTTCCATCTTCCTGATGCATAATAATTTTAGTAAATAATGGGCAACTATACAGATCAGTATCAATTAACAGTGACTCAAGTCTACTTTCTTAAAGATGATCAGGAGCAGACAGCTGTTTTTTGATTATTTCTTTCAAAAGTTCCTTTTCTTCAAACAATCAAAAAGATACTTACTGGTTCAGTTTCTTTTACTGGCAGATAAATCAGGAGAAGATTTCAAAACAACAAAACCTCTCCATTATCACTCACATCAGTTCCAAATTTTGCAGACAGTTTTTGCACGCGTTCGATGCTCCATTTATACTCTTCATTAGTGGCAAGATTTACCTGGCAATGTGAAATCAGAACAGGAACTAGCACTAATTTTTCTATTCTTTTTTGGGAAACCTCAACCTTAAATAAAAAACAATGATCATTTCTTAGAAAAGGGTCAACCGCATAATCATCCAGAAAATCTCCTGTATCATACAGTATCAATTTCTGGTGGTACACTTCAATACCCTGAAAATTATGGGCACTGTGCCCATGGATAATGTCTGCTCCCTTCTCAATCATAGCATGGGCAAAATCTATAAAATCTCTTTCAGGTTCCGCTTGCATATTAGGTCCCCAATGAATGCTTACGATAAGCAAATCCGCCTCTTTTCGCAATTCAGCTATAGCCGTCAACGCCTTTTCGCAATCCTCATTATTAGAAATATCGATGTAATTAATGCCACTCCAGGAACCACCCGCCTTCCATCCGGGTTCATTATCTGTAAAGCCCAATATCCCCAGCCTGTTATTTTTGACAGTAAGAATTACCGGTTTTTTGGCTTCTTTATCATTCATCCCTGCGCCGGTATGTACTATACCAACCTCATTTAGGGCTTGAATGGTTTCGACCAAACCTTCTTCTGAAAAATCTAATATGTGATTGTTGGCTAGATTAGCAACGGTTACTTTGGCTGTTGTCAGAGTTTCAATTCGATCAGGAGTTGCTTTAAAATTAAAAGTCTTATACACTTTTTTAGTACTATTCGTCAACGCCGCTTCCAGATTAATGATATTGATATCTGTTTTTTCCAATAAAGGCAGCACATTCCCCCAAGGATAACGATATCCATTAGTAGAGATAGCATCATTAACACCCCTGCCAATCATCACATCACCTGCAAAACCAATAGTAATATTGTTGTCACTCATAATTTCCTATTATTTGCTCCATTGGAAGATTAAAATAAGTGCCGTAAAAAATGTTTGCAGCTATCGTTCCGTTGCCTCTTTACCAATAGTTTAAATAGCCAAAATCTTCACACACAAAGTTAATCATTTCAATCATCTTAAAAACAAACACATAACAAAACAAACACTCAGTAATTTTGCTTTCATCTACTAATTACCGGCATCAACATGAAATAAATAAGAAAATATTTTATAAGTGAAATCTCATGAAATTATTCTAAGTTTGTGAAAGTCCTAAATAAAAAAGAAACAAAAACTAAAAATTATGCTGCAAAAACTTTTTTCTCCTGCCAATTGGTCTTCAAATGCATCAGATTGGGCTTCGCTCATTTTACGATTAACTCTCGGTCTGTTAATGCTTACTCATGGCTTTTCTAAATTGATGAATTTAATGAGTGGTAATATGGAATTTGGCGATCCCATAGGCATTGGCGTTCCTGCCTCATTGGCCTTGACTGTTTTTGCAGAATTTCTTTGCTCCATACTTATTGTCATTGGTTTATGGACGAGGCTTGCATTGATTCCGCTTATTATTACAATGCTGGTTGCCGTATTTATCGTACATCAGAATGATGGTTTATCCGAAATGGAACATGGTTTAATGTATTTACTATCTTACTGCGCACTTTTTTTATTGGGAAGCGGTGCCTATTCAATCGATGCTTTTTTGAAAAGAAAAACAGTCTAAGAAGTCCCCTTTTTTTCTTCTTGCAAATAAAAAACTCTGTATACAAAACCTTGTTAAAGCCAATAATATCTTGGATAAACGAGGTTTTTTTTATTTCAAATTCAAATAAATATTTTAGCATAAAAAGTACATTTTCGAATCTCTTTTTCTGTAAACAAGTTCATTTAATCGCAGAAATCGATTATATTTATACTGTAATCCTTTGATAAACAAAGGAAAAAAGTATTGCAGCTGATAACTAAAAAAACGAATTTGAAATACATCACAAGAACCGTTTGGATTTTATCCCTAGTTAGCATGTTTACTGATACTGCCAGTGAAATGCTCTATCCTATTATGCCCATTTATTTACAGACAATTGGTTTTTCAATTGTATTAATTGGGATCCTTGAAGGTGTTGCAGAAGCGACCGCTGGACTGAGCAAAGGGTATTTTGGCAAACTTTCGGATACTACCGGCAGACGGGTTCCTTTTGTACAAATTGGTTACGCGTTTAGTGCGTTATCAAAACCAATGATGGCGATTTTCATTTATCCTCTTTGGATATTTTTTGCCCGAACAGTAGACCGTACGGGAAAGGGCATCAGAACCGGTGCGAGAGACGCCATTCTTTCAGACGAAGCAACGCCAAATACAAAAGGCAAAATTTTTGGATTTCACCGATCCATGGATACTTTAGGAGCGGTTATCGGACCAGTATTGGCTTTGCTTTATTTATATTTTTATCCAACCGACTACAAGACACTTTTTTTTATAGCATTTATCCCCGGACTACTTGCCGTTTTAACCTCTTTCTTCTTAAAAGACAAAACCACAATTCCACACAAAATAAACACTGTCCCTTCTTTTTTTTCATTTCTTAATTACTGGAAAACAAGCCCTTCTGAATACCGAAAAGTTGTAACTGGACTTCTTATTTTTACTTTATTCAACAGTTCTGATGTTTTTCTTTTACTAAAAGCGAAACAATCCGGACTTGAGGATACAATGGTTATAGGTATTTACATTTTTTATAATCTTGTCTATGCTTTATTTGCATTTCCCATTGGTATCCTCGCAGATCATGTTGGACTAAAAAAAATATTTATCATCGGTCTTTCGCTTTTTGCAGTCGTCTATTTTGGAATGGCGATCAATTCAAATCGCTACCTCTTTTTTGGACTTTTTTTTCTGTACGGAATCTATGCCTCAGCAACCGAAGGAATTTCAAAAGCATGGATTTCAAATATTACCGACAAGAAAGACACCGCAACGGCCATCGGAACATTTTCAGGGCTTCAAAGTATATGCGCCATGCTGGCAAGTTCTCTGACTGGATTTATCTGGTTTCAGTTCGGAGCTACAGCCGCATTCCTAACAACGGCCAGCGTAACTTCATTAGTAATCGTTTATTTTATGACAGTACCTAAACCGATTATCGCAAATGATGAAATCAGCCAATCCTAACGATTAAAAAATCAACAGAAATATTCAAAAAACATAAATTCGTTTTGGGGTTAATTTATCCAAAACAAAATATAACACACTGATAAAATACAACTTACCATTAAAATAATACTTATTTTCTTATCCTTTTGATAGATATTTTAGTATCTTTAATACTCGAATAATCTGCTCCCTTTGGAACAAATTTATCTTTTTACTATTGAAATCGGCCCGTTTTCAAAGGGAGATGAACCATAGTCTTAACATTAAAAAATCGATGGTATGAAAAAGATATTCTTCTTATTATTTTTTCATTTATCAATTATTGCTGTGTCCCAAGAAGCAAAAGACATTGTAAAAAAAGCTGACGAAAAGGCCAAAGGAAAAACCTCAATCTCCAATATTACAATCCAAATTATAAGACCTACCTGGACTCGGGAAATGAGTGTGAAAGCCTGGACAAAGGGCAATGATTTGTCCATGATTTTAGTTTTGGCTCCAGCCAAAGAAAAAGGAGTAGTGTTTTTAAAACGCAAAAAAGAAGTCTGGAACTGGATTCCCTCCATTGAACGAAATATCAAAATGCCACCATCGATGATGAGCCAAAGCTGGATGGGAACGGATTTCACCAATGATGATTTGGTCAAGGAAGCCTCTATTCTGGAAGATTACAATCATTCATTTCTGGAAGATGTGGTTATTGACAACAGAAACTGCTATAAGATCCAGTTAATTCCAAAACCAAAATCAGCCGTGGTTTGGGGAAAAGTCATTATGTGTATCGACAAAAAAGATTTTATGATGCTACACGCCGAATATTTTGATGAAGACAAAACGCTAATTAACACTATGCATTGCAGCGACATCAAAATGCTTGGAGGCCGATTATTACCTGCTAAAATGGAAATGGTTCCTGCTGACAAAAAAGGAAACAAAACGGTGATGATTTATAATTCACTGTCTTTTGATACGCCAATTGAAGATACATTCTTCACTACCCAAAACATAACCAAAGTAAAATGATTCTGAAATTAATCTGGAGAAACCTTTGGCGCAACAGCCGACGCACGCTAATTACAATAGCCTCCATTGCGTTTGCCGTTTTGTTTGCTGTCGTAATGAAGTCTCTTCAGGATGGAGTATTTAACAACCTGATTAAAAATGTGGTCAGTTACTATTCAGGTTACATTCAGGTACATCAAAAAGGTTATTGGGACGAACAGATTTTGGACAACAGCTTTGAGATTGACGAAAAATTAATTACTGCTATCAGGAAAAACACATCCATAAACGAAATTGTCCCGCGACTGGAAACCTTTGTTTTGGCATCGAATGAAAATACAACCAAAGGATGTCTGCTTGTGGGTACCGACCCTGTGAAAGAAAATAATTTAACCCAATTAAAGAGCAAACTAATCAAAGGAAGCTATTTCGAAAACAATGAAGAAGTAGTTATCATCGCTGAAGGATTGGCAAAAAGACTTAATCTAAGTGTCAATGATACTATTGTATTGTTTGGACAAGGCTTTCATGATGTTATGGCGGCAGGAAAATATAAAATAAAAGGCATCGTGCATTTGGCTTCACCGGGAATGAACGACGCTTTTGTGTATCTACCGTTGGTCACAACCCAATATTTTTTAAGCGCAGACAACAGGCTCACATCCATTTCTCTAGGCATTGACGATCCAAATAATACGGATGCCATCGCAAAAAAACTGAGATCCCAAATCGAAAAAAAATATGAAGTCATGCCTTGGGAAGAATTAATCCCAGAAATCTCCAATCATATCAAAGCCGATGCGATCAGTTTTTACATATTTTCAGGAATACTGTATCTCATCATTGGATTTGGACTATTTGGAACGGTTTTGATGATGACCGCCGAACGCAAATATGAATTCGGAATGCTTATCGCCATTGGGATGAAAAAATCAAAACTGGAACTGGTTTTACTGGGAGAAACATTATTGATTACTTTTTTGGGCGTGCTTTTGGGATTATTATGCAGCATGCCTTTGGTCATTTACCTAAGGGAAAGACCTATCCGTTTTGGAGGAGAAACAGCAAGAGCTTATGAGCAATTTGGTTTCGAACCTATCTTCCCTACCATTTTCAACCCAGCCATTTTTTTCAACCAATCATTGATTGTCTTAGTAATGGCATTAATTATAGGCTTGTACCCACTTTGGCATGTGAAAGGCCTAAATCCGGTAAAAGCCATGAAAAAATAAAAAAGCGCCATGATAGTAAAAATTGCGAGCAGGAACATTTGGAGGAGCAAAAAACGAAGCCTTACCATCATCACAGCGGTAAGCTTTGGTTTATGGGCCGGAATTTTCATGACTGCATTTTATAATGGTGTAATCGAGCAACGCATAAATACTGCCATCTCAAGCGAATTGTCACATATCCAGTTACACCATCCCGAATTCAGAAAGGATCATGAAATAAAATACTTTTTGCCGAAAGGCAGAACAATACTTCAAGAAATATCCCAGGACAGTCTGGTAAAAACCGCATCAGGACGTATAATCATACAAGGGATGATTGCCTCAGCCGCCGGAAGCAGCGGTATTACCATAAACGGGGTAATGCCAAGGGAGGAAAACCTACTAACCAATCTTAGCGGAAAAATAATCCGGGGCAATTATTTTAATCCTGCAAAAACAAATGAAATCATCCTGAGCGAAAGAGTCCGTAAAAAACTCAAACTGAACCTCAACAAAAAGGCAATACTGACATTTCAGGACACAGAAGGTAATTTGGCGTCGGCAGCCTTTCGGATTAAAGCGATATACAAAACCATAAATGCACCTTATGACGATACTAATGTTTTTGTAAAAATTACAGATGTCGATTCGCTTGGCGGAATTCCAAACGAAATCAACGAAATAGCAGTTTTACTGAAAGCCAGTAAATCGCTGGAAGAAAGCCAGAACGAACTCAAACAAAAGTTTCCCAAAACAGAAATACAAAACTGGAAGGAAATTGCACCCGAGCTGGGCTATACCGTTTCCGTGGGCGATAAAATGATGTTTATTTTTATGGGAATCATCATGCTGGCCTTGGGTTTTGGAATTGTCAACACCATGATGATGGCAGTTTTGGAAAGAACAAGGGAAATAGGGATGCTAATGGCTTTGGGCATGAACGAGTTCAAAATATTCATGATGATAGTACTGGAAACTTTTTTCCTGATATTGGCCGGTTGTCCCATCGGAATTATACTTGCCCTTGTCACTATTGGAATTACCCAACGAACCGGAATAGACTTTAGCCAATACTCCGATGCGTATTCAAGTTTCGGTTACAGTTCGGTATTTTATCCAAGTTTATCCGCCAGACAATTCGGTGTGATGATTATTTTGGTGGTGATTACAGCCTTTGTTTCGGCTTTATTTCCAGCCAGAAAAGCCGTGCAGCTGAATCCGGCAGAATCTTTAAAAAAATAACGACCATGGAAGAAACAGTAATTGATGCACACAATCTATCGAAAGTATACGATGAAAAAACCATTCCGGTCTTTGCGTTGAACAAAGTCCATCTTCATATTTCCCGGGGAGAATTCACTGCCATCAAAGGTCCTTCTGGTTCAGGAAAAACCACTTTGCTCAACATGATTGGCGGTCTGGACGTACCTTCCGAAGGTTTTGTGGAAATTAATGGCACGAATATAACAGAACTAAAAGGCAATGATTTGATTGATTTTCGTTTGAATAACATCGGTTTTGTATTTCAATCCTACAATCTGATTCCGGTGCTTACCGCCAAAGAAAATATCGAATTCATTATGCTACTGCAAAAACGTCCCAAAAAAGAAACTGAACAACGGGTTTTTGAATTACTGAAACAAATAGGATTAGAAGACAAAATCAATAAAAGACCCCGAGAATTATCTGGTGGTCAACAACAACGAGTAGCCGTAGCGAGAGCATTGGCACCAAAACCCCAATTCATTTTAGCAGATGAACCTACAGCAAATCTCGATTCGGTTTCAGCAGAAAATTTACTGGATATGATGCTAAAACTCAATCAGGAAGAAAACATGACTTTTGTTTTTTCGACACACGATCAAAGAGTCATCAACCGCGCCCGAAGGGTCATCACTCTCGAAGACGGAAAAATCGTTGCCGATACCGCTCCAACTTCCGTTGTTCATGAACAAACAGCCATTAAATAAATACCAGTGAAATTTCATAACCACCTCTTCATCGGACTTATATATTTCCTCTGCATGACGGTCAATGCACAAACTGAGGAAACAAAAACGCCTTTGGTAGAAGTCAACGGTTATATAAAAGACATGCAAAGCACTTATTTCATGAAGGAAATTGATTCGAATGCATCAGCAAATCTGATTCACAATCGGTTAAATTTCAAATTAAATATAGCGCCCAAATTCACTGGTAGATTGGAAATTCGTAATCGTATCTTTTACGGAGAAATAGTAAAACAAACACCCAATTTTGGGGAAAGTATTGATCAGGATGCCGGACTATTTGATCTTTCTTATTTATGGATAGACGAAGAATCCATTGTAGCCCAATCTATGATTGACAGAATGCTGATTCAATATTCTGATGAAAAATGGGATATTACAATCGGACGACAACGCATTAATTGGGGGATTAATAATATTTGGAATCCCAATGATATTTTCAACGCGTACAACATTCTGGAATTTGATTATGAAGAACGTCCAGGTAGCGATGCTGTAAGAGTCCAACGAATTTTAAACAACGCTGCTATATTGGAATTAGCCTATGCTCCGGGAAAAAACAATGAGGAACATATAGCTGCTGCACTGTATAAATTTAACAAATGGCAATATGATTTTCAGTTTTTGGGAGGCATTTATCAGACCGATTATGTTCTCGGTGGCGGTTGGGCCGGGAATATTAAAGAGGCCGGTTTTAAAGGTGAAATGAATTATTTTCATCCAAATAAAAATTCTTTGGACTCAGTTGAAACCTTCAATATTTCACTAATGTCTGACATCACTTTCAAAGACGATTGGTATGTTTCTTTTACCGCATTATACAACAGTAGTCCTTCCAATGTTCTTTTAACCAATGGAAGTCTTTACAGCCCCAATATCTCGGCGAAATCACTTTTCCCGTTCCGATATAATTTTCATACTACTGTTATGAAAACCTTTTCTCCCATTACTTCCTTAAACTTCTCTTTCATTTATTCCCCGGAAAAAAACACACTGATTCTTTTTCCCTATTACGCCTGGAATGTCGCCAACAATTTTGATATCGATTTTATTTTACAATCCTTTTTTCAGGAGGAACTTCACTCCTATGAGAATTTAGTAAATGCCTTTTTTATAAGAGGTCGTTGGAGTTTTTAAAAGCGGGCCGGAGAAAATTTTCTCTTGTGTAACAAATGTTACTGAATCCTTCTCTCTGTTGTATTAATTTTGCTTCGAAATAAATAAAAACAGAACTTAATGCAAGAGTAGTTCTAAAGTAAAACAGTATTAAATTATAAATCAAATGAACATAGAAAAAATAATCAAAGAAAACCAAGGTACTATCGTGGACGTGCGAACATATGAAGAATTCATGGGCGGGCATGTAGCAGGTTCTATCAATATTCCATTAAATGAAATACCACAAAGAATGGAAGAACTGCAAGGACTTAAAGCTCCTCTGATTCTTTGTTGTGCCTCTGGAAACCGAAGCGGGCAAGCACAGCCCTTTATAACACAACACGGAATTGAATGTTATAATGCGGGCTCTTGGCTAGACGTGAATTACCATCAATCTAAATAATTAAAAAGAAATACATGATCAACATACTTAAAAAAATATTCGGACTAGGACCATCAACAGACTATGCAGACCTAGTAAAAAAAGGAGCTATCATTTTGGATGTTCGCAGCAAAGGAGAATTTGCAGGGGGACATATCAAAGGTTCTGTAAACATTTCGGTTGACACTTTAAGAAACAACCTTTCTAAACTAAAAGACAAAAACCAACCCATTATTACCTGTTGTGCATCGGGTATGCGAAGTGCATCTGCCAAAAGCATCTTGAAATCAAACGGATATACCAATGTCTATAATGGTGGAGGCTGGAGCAGTCTGCAAAGTAAATTAAAATAACTAAACATCGCATTTCTAAAACATTTTGGATAAACGCTGTTGCTTTGATTTAGCAACACTAATACACTTTAATGAGGGGAATAATTCTCTTATTTATTTTTTCAATGTAAAAACGAACGGTAATTTATTTAATAACCATACTATTCGTATTTACAATTAGTTAATTAACAGTTGATTAAATAATAATTTATCTAATTTTATCAAGCTTAAAATTAAGCAATGAGTAGGCAAGGCTAAATCACTTTAGGATTGCTTATAAAAAATTAATCTTAATAATTACTGTTATGGAAACTGGAATGAATAAAAATGAAGATGCTAAAAAAACAGTGCAGGCAGACTCAAATGCCTCACATGGATTGAGAGATTTATTTGAAGTGGGATTAAAGGATATTTATTGGGCAGAAAAAGTATTGACTAAAACTTTACCTAAAATGGTAAAAAATGCTTCATCACCAGAATTAGTTAATTCTTTAAAAGGCCAATTAAGTGAAACGGAAGAACATGTATCTCGATTAGAGAAAATATTTGAAGTTACTGGCATTAAAGCCGAAGCAAAAAAATGTGATGCCATGCAAGGTATATTGAAAGAGACCAATGGTCTTATTAGAGAAACTGATCTTGGCATGGTACGAGACGCTGGAATAATTGCAGCTGATCAAAAGGTAAAACATTATGAAATTGCTACTTACGGTACCTTGCATGCCTTTGCAAAAACTCTGGGTGAAAATAAAGCGGCAGAATTACTGGCTATGAATCTTAACGAAGAGAAAAAAACCGATGCTGCATTAACAGGAATTGCAATATCTGCTATTAATATGCAGGCCCACAGAGCCGATGCCATTACAAATATCAGGCGTTGACGCTCATTAGAACATTATGATTTTACTGATTTTAAATGTATTATTTAGCCTGCTCCGTGCAGGCTTTTTTTATTTTCCCGCACAATTTCAATTTACAAATAAGGTCAGGATACTACTCTATTAAAAATTCAAAAAACGTTTGCGGTAACCCTAAATAAAAATTACATTTGCAGCAGTTTAACTTTTACACACAAAATGAAGCCTAACACACAACAATTAAACGATTTAACTATCCAAGTCAGAAGAGATATTCTTCGAATGGTACACGCTGTCAACTCAGGTCACCCTGGAGGTTCTTTAGGTTGTACGGAATTTCTTGTAACCTTATACCAAAACCTAATGGACCGCAAAGAAGGTTTTGATATGGACGGTATTGGAGAAGATCTTTTCTTCCTTTCAAACGGACACATCTCACCAGTATTCTATAGCGTTTTAGCACGAAGCGGTTATTTCCCTGTAAAGGAATTAGCTACTTTCCGTTTGATCAATTCAAGATTACAAGGACACCCAACAACTCACGATAGTTTACCAGGAGTTCGTATGGCATCTGGTTCTCTTGGACAAGGATTATCTGTTGGAATTGGTGCTGCACAAGCTAAAAAATTGAATGGTGATAACCATCTTGTTTACACACTTCACGGTGATGGTGAATTACAAGAAGGACAAAACTGGGAAGCTATCATGTATGCTTCTGCAAAAAAAGTAGACAACCTTATTGCTACTATTGATCTTAACGGAAAACAAATTGACGGAACGACCGATGAAGTATTAGCTATGGGAAGTATCCGCGCTAAGTTTGAAGCTTTTGATTGGGAAGTTCTTGAAATCACAAATGGAAATGACATCGAAGCAATTATCGCAGGGATGACAGAAGCAAAATCAAAAACAGGAAAAGGAAAACCAGTTTGTGTATTGTTGCATACTGAAATGGGTAATGGTGTAGATTTCATGATGTATAGTCATGCTTGGCACGGTAAAGCGCCAAATGACGCACAACTGGAAGCTGCTTTGGCTCAAAACTATAATAGAGGCGGCGAACAAGACTATTAAATAGTATTCCGTTTACAGTGCAGTCCCGGTTTAGGGAACATAAAAACCTTAGCTTCTTTGCGCCTTAGTGCCTCAGGACCTTAAAAAGAAAATAAATGAAAAAATATACAAATACAGGAAGTAAAGATACTCGTTCTGGTTTTGGAGCGGGAATGACTGAATTAGGTCAAAAGAATGAAAATGTTGTGGCCCTTTGTGCTGATTTAATTGGTTCTTTGAAATTTGATGATTTCAAGAAAAATCACCCAGAGCGTTTTTTCCAAATTGGTATCGCTGAAGCGAATATGATTGGAATTGCTGCAGGTTTAACCATTGGAGGAAAAATTCCTTTCACTGGAACTTTTGCTAACTTTTCTACAGGAAGAGTATACGATCAAATTCGTCAATCTGTTGCTTACTCTGAGAAAAATGTGAAAATTTGTGCTTCACACGCCGGATTAACTTTAGGTGAAGATGGTGCAACACACCAAATTCTTGAAGATATCGGATTAATGAAAATGTTACCTGGAATGACTGTAATCAACACTTGTGATTACAATCAAACTAAAGCGGCTACTTTAGCATTAGCAGATCATCATGGTCCTGCTTACTTGCGTTTTGGTCGTCCGGTTGTGCCTAATTTCATGCCAGCTGACGAACCTTTCGTAATTGGAAAAGCAATTCTTCTAAACGAAGGTACTGATGTAACTATTGTAGCTACAGGACATTTAGTTTGGGAAGCTTTAATCGCTGCTGAAGCTTTAGAAGCTAAAGGAATTTCTGCAGAGGTAATCAATATCCATACAATTAAACCATTGGATGAAGAAGCTATTTTGAAATCATTAGCAAAAACCAAATGTATCGTTACTGCTGAAGAGCACAACATCCTTGGAGGTCTTGGCGAAAGCGTTTCCAGAGTATTAGCATTAAACAATCCTGCTCCACAAGAGTTCGTTGCGGTTAATGACAGTTTTGGAGAATCTGGAACACCAGAACAATTAATGGAAAAATACAAACTGAACAATCAGGCGATTGTTGAAGCTGTAGAAAGAGTAATTAAGAGAAAATAGTTTTCTTATTTATTAGATTATATAAAAAATCCCGTTTCAGATTTGAAACGGGATTTTTTATATAATCTAATACCAAGTAACATACTGATTCCAAGTATATGGTGTTCGTGCTGAACCATTCCATGTCGTAACAGTGGCACCAGAACTTATCCAAAAATTACTTGGGGAGCTTAATGTTGAAGTTGATAATAATATAGTAGTATTACTTGAAGAAATATTTGTAATATCACCATAAGAATATATATTTGTGTTTACCAACCAATAAGGATTAAATTGTTGTGCAGTTAATTGTAACTGTATTGGTTCAAATTCTTGATTCCAATTGCATTTCCAAAAAGAACAGTACTTCCCTTGTTTAAGGCATTTAATAAACATTTTTGAGGAGGATGTAATACTATTTAATACAATTGTCTCATTGAATAGGGTTAAAATTATTCTTCGATCTCTTCCTGCGGAATTATAAGAAATAGACCAATCTTTTGAACGATTTTCATTAGGAATAACTAGCCTTGATGTTTCATTCGAAATATTATTACTTTTGCTTATACCTGATTTATTTAATATATTTCCATATATTTTTAAACTATTAATTTGTTTCAATAATTCTTGATTGTTAAAATCAGAATTATCATCATTTAACAAATATAAATTCTGCCTATTTGCCCAAATGATATTTCCATTAATTTTAAATTTGGACTCCCTATTCAAAATTGCTTTAATTGCATCTGAATAAATAATTCTCTCATTATCCAATACATCATTTTGCATATCGATAGAATCATATAAAGTATTTAATAATGATTTGAGCCCTTTCTTTGAAATCCAACTTTGAACTTCTTCTTCTGTTTTCATCTCTGAAACAACAGAATATTCTTTAATAAACGATTCATCATCTTTAAACGATAATAATTCCCCATCTAAGACAGATAGCGACGCCTGTCCCTCAGAATTTGAAGATCCAAACTGATCCTCACTACAAGACATAAAAACAACAGCAACAAATAAAACTAATAATTTTTTCATTTTTAAATATTCAATATTAATCCTACAAAAATATAAATTAAAATCTACATAAGTAAGAAAATTACTATTTAAAAAACTTATCATATTATTAAATAATATTTAGTCACATGTATAAAAAAAAAAGGCTTCCCAAATACCTATTGGAAAGCCTTTTTAAAACTATTACATATATTTAATGACAGCTCTTATCTAAATACTTTTTAATCCTTGCCGGATCAGTAGTATTACCATCACAACTCGGTATACTGGCAAAAGGGTAAATAACACCATTACCATCTTTAATTTCAATCTTAGTCGTGTAGTTATCGCCATCATCATCGACATCTAGAAAATCAGGAACGCCATCTTTATCAGTATCATCAGGATTTTCTGCCGGAGGCGTAGGATAATTTATCAGATTTCTATAATCATAAATATATCCATCCCCATTTAAATCTTCAAGATAAGATGGAATACCATCTGGTCTAAGGATATTAGTTCCAAAATCAACATCAATATCTGATCTTTTAATCTCATACAATTTAAAACTAAATACTAAAGGAGCGTAAGAAGGTATTGAATTACTCCCAGCAGCAAAATAAGCCAAACCGGAAGGGATAAACATAATCCCTGCTCCAAAATCATTGTAAGAAACAGTACCATCAGTATTTGACATGTAAGTACCTGTTTTAAATTTCGGAAAAGTTTCTCCCCAACCAGGAATAGTCGAGAATAAACTCAAAAAGCTTTGCGGGTTTTTTACTTCTTCAAATTGGGTTACGGTGAGAGTGGTAATCCCTTCAGTCGTTACTTGTTGCAAATAATCCCCTCTGTAAGATGTTAAAACTTCGTCTACATTACAAGGTGATTCCCCCGATCCTTCTCTTAACACAACATAATATAAGATATATGTAAAGCCATGACGATTAACCTCTCTAGTTAAAAGCTTAGGAAAGCCTGCACTGTCCTTATAAGACCAAATTGATGCTTGAGTTCCTCCAGCCGGAATCTTTGTAAACGTTACATCTTGATCATCTTGAAATCCGGGATGATCAACAACTGTTATATAATAGGTTTTTAAATATTCTTCAATATCAGCAATATCAGTGGCATATTGTTCTGCATAATCCCTAGGCGGAACCACCTCAACTGTTTCCTCATCCTTCGAACATGAAAATAAAGAGAGGGTTGCAACTGATAAAATAAAATAATACTTAAATTTGTTCATTATAGCTAAATTTTTAAGTGCGCAAGATACAATATTGATTGATTTTTGTAAACTATTTAACTCCGATTTTAGAAAATTTATGAGAATTGACAAATATTTATGGTGTGTCCGATACTATAAAACAAGAAACATGGTAACCGAGGCTTGCAAAAAAAACCACATTACCGTAAATGGTCAGGTTGCCAAGCCTTCAAAGGAAGTTTTTCCTACAGATAAAATCACCTTTCGAAAAGATCAAATAACACAGATTATCACAGTATTAGATATTCCGGAAAGTCGTGTTGGTGCCAAACTTGTTGATATTTATCGCCGAAACGACACTCCTGCCGAAGCCTATGAACATCTGGAATTACTGAAATTATCGAAAGAACATTATCGAAAAACAGGAACCGGAAGACCAACCAAAAAAGACCGAAGGGATATTGACGAATATGGAAATGAAATCCCTGAAGAGGATGAGGAAACAGATCTTATTTAAAAATCACTCTCTTCCAAAAACAATTAAACCATTTAAAAAGGAAAAAACATTAGTGTTATCCTTAGTTCAGACAAAACTTTTGACATTTAAAATTAAAACTAAAAATAATGAGCAAGAATATCATCTTAACCAATCAGGAAATAGAGCATAAAATAAAAAGAATTGCTTACCAAATCTATGAAACATTTGTAGACGAAGAAGAAATTGTGATTGCGGGAATTACATCCAACGGATTTATCTTTGCAAAAAAAATTGCTTCAGCACTTGAAAACATTTCGACATTAAAAATTTCATTGTGTGAAGTGACTGTAAATAAACAACATCCCGAATTACCAATCCATACCTCTCTGACAAAAGAACAATACGCCAACAAAGGTTTAATACTCGTTGATGACGTTTTAAGTTCAGGGACCACCTTAATTTATGCTGTCAGACATTTTCTGGATGTTCCATTGAAAAAATTCAAAACTGCCGTACTCGTAGATAGAAACCACAAAAAATATCCGGTTAAAGCCGATTTTAAAGGAATCTCTCTTTCTACTTCTTTATTAGAGCATGTACAGGTTGTTTTTGATGAAAACGGTGACAGCTACGCTTATTTAAGCTAAAATATCAACGATATCGGCCACCGTTTGCTCGATTGTTTTACCATCTACATTCACCTTATATTGTGCCTGATTGTAATAAAAACTTCTATCAAAAAGATGTTTAGCAATAAACTCTTTCATCTCCTCCTCGTTTTTATCAGCAATAAGAGGGCGTTTACTTTTATTAAATTGTAATCTATTGAACAAGGTCTCGATTGAGGCCTTTAAATAGATTGAAATTACGTGATCTCCTTTTAATAATTCATGATTATTAGCATAACAAGGAGTTCCTCCTCCCAAACCGATAATACATTTTTCCGGTGCATTTAATAATTCCACAAAAATCTCATGTTCCAATTTTCTGAAATAAATCTCCCCAAAGGTTTCAAAAATCTGATTTATGGTCAAATTTGCTTTCTCTTCAATACATTTATCCAAATCCACATAGGGCATTTGAATAATTTTTGACAGTTTATTGGCGATTGTAGACTTCCCACACCCCATATAACCTAATAATATAATTTTTTTCATCTGAATAAAACCTTACAAACTAAGCGATTAAGAACTTTTGTTAAAAAAAGACAAATTTATAATAAAATTGCTTTGAAATATGAAAAAAAAGGTCTTATATTTGCACCCGCATTCAAGGAACGAATAT
>NZ_JBDLZY010000001.1:0-498196 GCF_040049085.1 Flavobacterium maritimum | reverse complement strand
GACTCGATAGCTCAGTTGGTAGAGCACATCACTTTTAATGATGGGGTCCTGGGTTCGAGCCCCAGTCGGGTCACAAATTGTGATCAAAGCATAAGTTTCTTGAATCAATGACTCGATAGCTCAGTTGGTAGAGCACATCACTTTTAATGATGGGGTCCTGGGTTCGAGCCCCAGTCGGGTCACAAAAGGTTGAGTAATTTATTACTTGACCTTTTCTTTTTTAAGGCCACGTGGAGAAACGGTAGACTTGCCATCTTGAGGGGGTGGTGCTCGTAAGGGCGTGTGGGTTCAAATCCCACCGTGGTCACTATAAAAAAGCAAAAGCCTGAGAACATAGATTCTCAGGCTTTTTTTTATGGTTCGAAAATCCTTTCGAAATTTTTTCTATTTTACAAAGTCAGTATTTGAGGGCAATTTCGGTTCGAACTCCATCAAGGATCATCATTTTTTTTATTAAAGATATTACCTTAGTCTCTACTTTTTGTTTGCATGTCCATTATCATACTATATAATTTTATTAGATCAAATGGAAGAACATAGCCAACTATAATATTAGTAGTTCCAGCAGCACTCTGCAGATAATCAGGACGAAATCGTAATCAACGTAGATGAACCTCCATTCAAGAATTTAAGATCAACTTAACATTGAAAATATTGGCAAAAAAACATGATTCTAAATATAAATAATTAATCATGACAATAAAAGTAAAGTCTTTATTAATATTGTAGTATTTTTACTTATTTTTGAACTATATTTATATTTAACTATTATAGTAACAATCATTAATTAAATTTCATAAAATCAAGTCACTATACTTCAGCAAACCTGTATCAAAAGGTGCTATTTCAATTTCTATTTTAGAATCTACAATCTTGCTTACTTAAAAAACAAATTACACAACAAGAGCATTTTATTTCTATTTCTCAAAAAATAGAATCGAACTATAATGCCTCTTTTCAAAAAACCACAACCAATTAATGAGACAAACAATTCTATTATTATTATGTTGCTTTCTTTTTTTATCAAATACTTTACAGGCACAAATATCAGGAACAGTTAAAGGACATATAACAGATACTATAAACAATTCTACTTTAACGAATGCATCAGTCTCTTTATTAAGAGCTAAAGATTCTGTTTTAGTAAAATTTACAAGAGCTAAAGAAAATGGTTATTTTGAGTTGAATAATATTAAAGTCGGTAAATTTATTTTATTGGTTTCTTATCCCAAATATGCTGATTTTGTAGATCAATTTTCTGTTGATTCCACAAAGTTAATCAAAGATTATGGTAAAATTAATTTGGCTGATAAAGGAAGATTACTATCCGAAATAATTATAAAAGGCAATAGAGCCGCCATGAAAATCAAAGGGGATACGTTAGAATTTGATCCAAAAGCATTTAAAATAGAACCTAATGCAAAAGTGGAAGATCTGATAAAACAATTCCCAGGAATACAAATTGATAAGGATGGAAAAATTACCGCTCAAGGCGAAACTGTAACCAAAGTTTTGGTTGATGGTGAAGAATTTTTTGGTGATGATCCCACTTTAGTTACAAAAAATCTACGTGCGGACATGGTTGATAAAGTACAATTGTACGACAAAAAAAGTGATCAAGCCGCTTTTACAGGAATTGATGATGGTCAGAAAACCAAAACGCTGAATGTCAAACTTAAAGAGGACAAAAAAAATGGTCATTTCGGGAAAGTAGAACTCGGAGGAGGAACTGATAATTTTTACAAAGGTCAAGCCATGTTTAATAAGTTTTGGGATAAGAAAAAATTAGCAGCTTATGGCATTTTAGGCAACACAGGACAAGTAGGATTAGGATGGGGAGATAAAGATAAATATGGCCAAAGCAGTTATCAAGTAACTGATGACGGCGGTATTAGTTTTTCAAACAATGGAAATGATGAATTAGATAGTTGGGATGGACAATTTAATGGTGAAGGAATTCCAGTAGCTCAAACCGGCGGAATACATTTTGACAATAAATGGAACAACGATAAAGAATCTATCAATATAAATTATAAAATCGGCGATATCAAACTTTCAGGAAATCGCAATGATATTAACCAGCAAAATTTAAGTTCTAGCAGTATTTATAATACTTCAGACAAGAGTTTTGAGAAAAACATGACTAAAAATAAACTTGATCTAGCTTATGAAATTAAAATTGATACTACTTTAACTTTAAAATTAAATGTAGATGGATTATTTAAAAATAGTAATTCAAGTGATGCAGAAATGCGAAAAGGTACTGACGAACAAGGTAACCAATTGAATAATTTGAAACAGACAACTACAAACGATGTTGATGATAAAATATTTAATATAAATACTTTATTAACCAAAAGACTTAAAAAAACGGGCCGAACATTATCTCTTAATTTAAGCCAATCAAATACAGATAGCAAAAGTGATGGTTATTTAAATTCTAGAGCTGAATTTTTTACACCATCCGTAATTAGTCCAGATAGCACCAAAGTAGTCGATCAAAATAAAGTCAACAATATTAGCAATACAGCTTTTAAATCAAATTTAATCTATACCGAACCGTTATCCAAAAGTCTATCTGTAATTCTTAATTATGGATTCAACAATAGTAAAGGAAAAGCTGATCGTAAATCTTTTAATCTGTCTTCAAATGGCGATTATAATGTTTTGGATCCCATCTTTAGTAATAATTATGAATTAGACCAAACGATAAACCAACTTGGAGCGATTTTTAATTACAAAAAAAATAAAACTGTTTTTTCTTTTGGTTCTAAATTTAGTGGTGTAAACTTTGAACAATATGATGTTTATACAGATAGTTCTTTTAAGCAAAAATTTATCAACTATATACCTCAGATAAACTATCAATATAATTTTAAACAAAGAGAAGTACTGCGTCTATCGTATAACGGAAACACTGACCAGCCGACACTAGATCAAATACAGCCGATACCAAATAATCTAAACCAATTAAATACGATTTTGGGTAATCCAAATTTAGATCCTTCTTTTAGAAATAATTTTAGAGGAAATTATTATTCGTATAAAGTACTTAGCAATCAATATTTTTCGGTTAATGGATCGTATAATTTTACGCTAGATCCAATAATAAGTAATGTGGTTACAAATGATAGAGGACAAAGTATATCACAATTTGTAAACCTAAAAAACAAAGCTGCAACAAGTTATTATTTGAATACTAATTTTGGCAAAACAATCAAAGCCATAGACATGACAGCAGGAATTGGTTTAAGTGCCAACAAAAATGTAGACTATAATTACATCAATACAAAACTGAATCAAACTAAAAATTCAAGTTATTCCTTTAATTTAAACTTATCAAAGTATAAAGAAAAAAAATACAATTTTAATACCAGCTTCGGACCTACTTACAACGTTGCTGATGCAAGCATTAACGAAAATAGTGATAGTAATGGCTGGGGTTTTAATGGAGATTTCTGGACCAGTATGGAATTACCTTTCAAACTAGAAATTAGCACAGATGGTAATTATCAATATAATGGAAAAACGCAAGTGATTCAGGAAACTTTTGAACGTTTTATTTGGAATGCATCTATCACCAAAAAATTCTTAAAATCAGATAATTTAAGAGTTTCAATAACGGGAAGAGATCTTTTGAACCAAAATGTTGGATTTAATCGTTCTGCATTCAATGGAAATATCAACCAAAGTACTTATACCACTATCCAAAGATACATTATGTTCTCTGTAAGCTGGGATTTCAGCAAAATGGGCGGAGGAGAAATTAAACAAAACTAAAACCATGAAAACAATAATAAATCGCATCTTAATTTTAATAATTGTATTGACAAGTTGCAATACTTTTGCACAAAATGACCACTTTGTACAAAATGGCGTAATCGAATTTGAGAAAAAATCGAATATGTATGCATTGATTACAAAAAAAATAAAAGGAGAAACTGATAGTTATTATCCAGCTGCTTTTGAAAGTTATAAAAAAACCAATCCACAATTTAAAACTACAAAAAGCATTCTCAGTTTTTCAAAAAACAAGAGTTTATACAAATGGGATGAAACAAATCAATCAGCAAGCAACAGTTGGATTGCTGACGATGCAATGGCTAATTTAAAAAATGTTATCGCCACAGATCTTGATACAAAAACCAGTATTACACAAAAAAATGTTTATGACGATTTATACTTAGTTAAAGACAGTTTACGCAAAATTGATTGGAAAATTACCGATGAAACAAGAGAAATTGCAGGTTATGAATGCCGCAGAGCAAATGCTATAGTTCTCGATTCTGTTTATGTTGTTGCCTATTACACTATTCAAATTCCATTTGGTGGTGGCCCTGAATCTTTTACAGGATTACCCGGAACAATTTTGGGATTGGCCCTGCCACATGAAAATATGACATGGTTTGCGACAAAAGTTACAGAAATTCCAGTTTCTGACAAAGATTTAGCCCCACCAATTAAAGGTAAACCTACTGACAATAAAGGACTAAACAAAATACTTTTGGATGCTTTGAAAGACTGGGGAAAATGGGCAAAAAAAACATTACAAGCCTACTCTTTATAACTAGCTATTAAAACTTATTTCTTACACAAAGACTAATCTAAATGGTTCCTGAGACTTCCAGAATATATCAATGGAGCCAGCAATAGTATAGAAGTCAAAGAATTGCATTTATCAGAATAAATATAAATGGAAGGTATACCTTTTTTACCACAAAAAGTTAAGGCTGTTTATTTTATGTTTTTATCAAAAAGGAATTACTTAAATTTGATTTCAAAATAGAACTATAGTACTCATTTAAAACAAATTGTCATAGTTATAAATTGATGTTTTTAGTTTCGTGGCAACATCGTGGCGTACTAGGTCGAAAAAAAAAAATGCAGAAAATATGCGGGTTTCAAGCTTAAGGTTCGAATCCTATTCATTAAGTCTAGTAAAAGTTAATTATTAAAATAGTAATCTTTATAAATAAATATAAAATTTTGTGAGCGTACCTAAAGGTGTACGTGATCTTAGAAAAGCATTTAAAGTAATGTGTTTATTGGGGTTTGTTAAAAAGGCTACGGAATCTGTTTCTCCGTTCCATATATGAGATTAATAAATATACTAGAACTATTGTTTTGTCAATTAACTATAACGAAGCTCAAGTGAGGAAAAGAAGTGAGGAAAAGGCAAAAAATACAGCAAAACCGATTTCTGCCAAAAGCAAAAATTAATAATCAATTAGTTAACAAATAAATAAGATCAAATTTCAATTTTCATATTCTTAAGGTCATGGGTTCAACTGTGTTGTTCGCTACGAAAATCATTAATAATAATGGGAACAGATAAAGAAGTAGAATTTAAAAATTCACTTGCTTTAAAGCCCACCATTTTCACTAACAATTTTATAATAATCTTCCAAAAATTCATTAGATTTTTCAAGATTACCCGCTAGGGAACAAAAAGGATTTCTTGAATCTAGATTTCGCTTAAATTCTTTAAATCTTCCAATAAAAGGTTCGAATTTTGTACCAAGAGGGTCACAATCTTACAATCCCATTTCTAACGAAATGGGATTTTTTTATGCTTTTTCGCTCTATATTTAATGAGTTTGCTACTTGTCAATTTGTTCAAAGCACAATCAGTTTGTATTGAAAAGATTTGGTCCTGAAGTGATGATAACCTTATGCTAAAAAACTTTGATCAATTTAAACGTTTTTTCCACCGTAACCCATCAATTAAAAACAAAAAGCCCCGCACCAATGGTTTGATGCAGGGCTTTGAAAAAAAAAATTTCTGTTCAGTTAATCAGTTTATCTTCTGGATAGCAACTACTGGTTGACTCTTATCTTCTTCGAATGACAATATATTCAGTCTAGTACAAGTTTGATTTATTTACTATTGAGAGCTAAAGCTGAATATCCCTTTCGGAACCCGCCTTAATTTGCATCAAACCATAGTTTTGTAGTAAGCAAGTCTTTTCCCTGAACAGATACTGCGGCCTGATAACTAACTCCGTTCAACGACTGTTCTGTACCTGGATAAAAGAAACGCAAAGGTATCTGTCCATCCAAAACCGTAGCCGGACCGGCTGTCAACACCGGATAGTCAAGTCTTCTCCACTCAGTAAAGGCGTCAAGACCTTGTCCAAAGAATGCAATCCATTTTTGCGTACCTATTGACTTGGCATAATTTGCTGCATCGTACTTCACAGATGACTGATTCAGATAATTAGAAATAATTGTTACATCGGTAATACCAAATTGATTGAACGATGCGGTAATTGCATTTTTATAAAGTTGCTCTGCATCTCCGGCAATATAACCACGGGCTGCTGCTTCGGCTAGATTGAACAACACTTCAGAATAAGAAACAATTACAGCCGGTGATGACGAGGTCAAGAAGTAAGTACCCGGTTTTGATGTTTTAGCAAATCCCTGACTATTGGCATCACTATTTGACAATCCATTGGCAGCTCCAACATATTTACCTACACTTGCATCTGATGGCAACTGAGCATAAACGGGTAAACGCGGATCGGATAACTCATTTAACTTATCAACCAATGTTTTCGAAATACGAAAATCATCACGGGTTTCAAACCATGCCGATGCTGGGTTCTGCTGAGGTGAACTGATGTAAGTAAACTTAAAGGTATCACTGTTGCTGCTAAGTACTCCTGCAGCATCGGTTGTAGCCTCAATCGCGGCTTGCTTCGCCAACGCAGGTTCTCTGTCCGAAATTCTCAACGCTATACGCAAACGAAGGGAATTCACCAGCTTTTTCCATTTGGAAATATCGCCTTTATAAACCAAATCACCAGTTACAGTTCCGTTTGCTGATCCTAGCAAAGACTGGGCTTTTTTCAAATCTTCAAGTAATCCTGTATAGACTTCCTTTTGAGTATTGTATGCCGGTGTCACTTTTAGACCTGCTTCTTTATAAGGAATGCTTCCATAGGCATCTGTCAGCAATAAGAATGTCCAAGAACGCAGGGTTAATGCAATCCCTTTATAATTTGAATTTGCCTGCTGATCAGGAAAATTCAGAATCGTGTTCAAATCCGTAATCAAGGTAGCATATCCGGTATTCCACAAAGAAGTGAAAGAAGTGTTGGATACATCGTATCTGTCCGGTTCGGTATATTGGATTTTAGCCCAATGCTGAACAAATAACAAAGACGAGTTAAAGTTATTCACATCCCCCCAATATAAGTCAGCACCCTGCTTTAATGTTCCTGTCAACAGGTAAGGCGCCAATGGTGTTTCAGTTGCATTTGGATTTTTATTAATCTCATCCAAGGTATCGCTGCAAGAGATCAGTGATAATGCGAATAGAGTTATATATGATAGTTTTTTTAGCATGATTTCGTGTTTTTAAAATTTAAGATTAACATTAAGGCTAAAATTTCTGGTAGTTGGCAAGGATAGACTCTCCAACCCTTGTGCATTTCCTGTATTGAAAGCTGCTTCCGGATCGATATTTGGCACATCTTTGTAAATAAATAACAGGTTACGACTTGCGGCGGTAATACTTGCTCCTTCAAATCCTAGCTTTTTAACTAGTTTCCTATCCAAATTGTAAGTAAGTTTTACTTCTCTTAGTTTTACATAAGTGGAACTGTAAATATAGGCTTCGCTGATATTGTACGACGATTTGTAATATTCCTGTGCACTAATCACTTTAGTATTGGCAGTTCCATCAGCATATACTCCGTCAAAGATAACCCCATCATCATATACAGTTTCTCCATTTGGAGCTGTTGCACTTGTTAGCAATGTTTTCGCATTGGCGGTACTGCTGCCTGGATAATAATAACTTAATCCACCATTGGCTGCATCTCGACCTTGCATTGTTTGGGCCAGTACACCTGTATAATTACCAGTTCTGTTCGTTCCAGAAAAAATCTCTCCTCCTACACTGGCATCTATAAGGAATGAAAATTCAAGATTTTTGTAGGTTAATGTGTTTGTAACACCGCCTAAATAGTCAGGGGTATAATGTCCCAATACTTTCTTTTGCGGATCAGCTTTCGGCAATCCATTAGCACCTACTACTATATTTCCGCTTGCGTCTCGCTGATAAGCTGTACCGTAAAGTGCACCATAAGCTTGTCCTACCGATGCCAATACATCAACACCTCCTGAAGAACCAATTGTGTAGTTTTTAATCTTTCCATCATAGTCAAGAATCTCTACTTTGCTTATATTCTTTGAATAATTTACGCCTACATTCCATTTGAAATTTTCAGTCTGAATAGGACTTCCGTCCAATTGAATTTCTACACCATGGTTGTTTATTTTGCCTGCATTGATTAATTGCGAATTATATCCGCTTGAAGCAGTTGTCTTTATCTCCAGAATCTGGTCAAAACTATTGGTATTATAATACGCAACATCAAAATGCAGTCTGTTTTTCCAGAAAGAGGATTCTATACCAATTTCGGTAGAGCGGGTTGTTTCCGGTTTCAAGTTCTCATTGAGTTTCTTCTGTGAAGAGGTTTGAATCGGATTTCCGTCAAATGCGGTTTGAAAATTGTAAACCGTAGACAATTGATACGGATCAGCATCATTACCTACTTCCGACCAGCCCCCTCTTAACTTCAAGAAGTCGAGCGTATTGCTTTTCAGATTCAAGGCGTCGGATAATACTAAACTACCATTAATCGAAGGATAGAAATAAGAGCGGTTACTGCTTGGTAATGTCGATGACCAGTCATTACGGGCAGTGAGGTTTAAAAACGCATAATTTTTATAACCCAGTTGTGCTGAAGTATACACGCTGTATACTTTCAATTTTGAGAATGAGTTCGATGAAGTTAGCGGATCTCTCGAATTGGTCAAGGTATATAAATCGGGCACAGCAAGACGTGGTGCTTTTTGATAATTGTTTGCATCGCTGCGATTGCGCACATTAAATCCGGCAAGAGCGTCCAAACTAAAATCCTCGTTCAGTTTTTTGGTATATTGAAAGATACCCTCTGTGTTTCTTTCGTCTACAGTATAAGCGTCTTCAGCATACGATCCGTAAGGAGTGCCATTTGTACCATACTTAATCGTGTATTTTCTGCGGTCGTTATAATAGTCAACCCCAGTACGGAATTTAAAATTAAGCCCATCGATAATCTTTGCATCCAAATGGATATCGCCTATCAAACGGTTGCGCTGCTGACTGGTAGTATTATAATAAGCATTCCAATACGGATTGCTGTAATAGCTGTTGTTCCAGTTGACATCTCTGTTATTTTCAAGCTGATTGATATCTACTTGGCGTCCGAACCAAAGAAACTGTAGCATCACACCGGCGGCACGGTTACCCGATGGTCCACCCGGCAGAGCAGGAGCATCCGTAACAATATAGTTGGCATTTACACCTACTTTTATATTTTTGGATAATTGGTAATTAGAGTTAATAGTAAAGTTGGTTTTGTTTACTTCACTGTTAGGCACTGTTCCTAATTGTTTTTGATTATTTACTCCTAAGCGGAAATCTGATTTTTCATCTGATTTGGCCACAGAAATACTGTTATCAAAAGTAAAACCGGTATTAAAGAAATCCTTCACATTATCAGGATGAGCCACAAAAGGCACAGCTTCACCATTTGAATAAAATTGAGGAATAAGGCGTCCATCCATTTTAGGCCCCCAACTTTCATCAACCCCATCATTAACACCACCTCCCTTACCATCTACATAGCTAAACTTTCCGTTTGATCCCTGTCCAAATGTATTTTGAAAATCGGGTAAAGTAGCCACTTTAGAGATCGTTATACCAGAACTCAAGCTTACGCCCAGTCCCTTTTGACCTTTTCCCGATTTTGTAGTTATAAGAACAACGCCATGCGCAGCACGCGATCCGTAAAGAGCGGCAGCATTAGGGCCTTTCAATACACTTAATGATTCAATATCGTGGGGATTTAAATCGGCAATCGCATTCTTGAAATCTCGGGTGGCTCCACCAAAGTTCAACTGCGAATTGTCTACCGGGACTCCATCCACCACAAATAGTGGTTGGTTATTTCCAGCTATAGATGTTTCACCACGAATAACAATACGTGAAGATCCCATATCACCCTGCGAATTGGTGATACGCACTCCTGCCAATTTACCAGTAAGACTATTCAAAAAATTCGTTTCTTTTGTATTCTCCAAATCTTTACCCTTAAGTGATTGGGTAGTGTATCCCAAAGATTTCTTTTCTTTCGAAATACCTAATGCGGTAACGACTACTTCTGACAACACATTCTGATCTTCAGAAAGAGTAATGGTAACTGAATTGTCACTAACAACAGTTTCCGTTTTTTTATACCCCATATAACTTACTATTAGCGTATAAGGAAACTTTTGTCCTGTTTGGAAATAAAATTTCCCTTCTGTATCTGTTATCACCCCGTGTGTCGTCCCTTTAATGTTTACTGAAGCACCGATAACAGGCTCCTTTGTAACAGCATCAATTACTTTTCCGTCTAGTTTGGACTGGATTAACGCTTTGGCCTCTTGTGCTCTAATACCTATGGAAATCAACAAAATGCAAAACCATGCATATCTATTTAATTTTTTTTTCATTACTTTGTTTTAGTTTAATAAATAAGGTGAGCCGAAAACGGATTTACTCCATTCACGCTTTCCTTATAGAGATGTACAATTCTTTAAGCTTCACCATTTCTGTTCCAGCAGAAATGGTTTTTTTATCTACAATGCATTCGTTTTTTCATTTTATTTATTTTGGATTATTATTATTTAATTAGTCTTCATAAGATTTCAACCTGAAATTAAGGATCCATCTTATTAAAAATTTGTATGAATTAGAGATTGAAGGATTTTTAACGGTGGCAAGTCATAAAGCATAAATTGCCGAATAGTTCTTGCTTGTTCAAAAATGAAATGTGTTTGATAGTCTTTAATTTTTCTTGCATTTAATTTATTTTAAATTCTACTAATTTGATAGAACAAAAGTATATTAAAAACATGAACCCCCAAATTTTAACTGTTTTTTTTGCAAAAAAAAAGTTAATTAAATTAACTCAAAATTTTAAATTACTAAAAATAAGACAGTTAATATCTACAGGTATTTTTTATATTTTGTAAGAATTATTCTAAATTTATAGGACTGAATTAGAAATATCCTTTACGGGACATTAAACCGCTTTTAAAATACATTTCTACGATTTATTTAAAAAAATATTATTAGAAAGAGGCCAGTTTCTTCAAATCATCCATAAAATGGTTCGGAAATTGTCCCACAGAATCACAAAACCGACAAAGTATACTTTCATATATTTTGTCGGTTTTTCATTTGTAAAAAATGATTTTATTTACTTGTATAATTTTCAGGTACTATTTTTTTTAAAAGAGCTAAAAAAGTAATTGCAGAAGTAATTTTTAATAAAATATTCGAACCACTAATAGAGATGGATTCATACATTTAATAGATATTCAATCGACTTTTTTCTTGTGATCCTTAACGCATATACATGCATCTTGTTAGCTCATTATAAAGAAGATTTTTAATTCAAATTTCGATATTCATTAGGTGTATATCCAACTCTTTGCTTAAATAATCTGGAAAAATGTTGCGGATATTTGAAACCCAACTCATAAGCGATTTCGTTTACAGTTTTATTGTTTCCTAAAATTTGATTTTTAGCTACATCAATTATTTTATTTTGAATGTATTCTTGAGCCGATTTACCCGTTTCTTTTTTTATTAAATCCCCAAAATAGTTGGCTGACAAATGCAGTTCATCGGCACAATAGGCAACTGATGGTAAACCAAAAGCGTTGGGTTTATCAGAAGTAAAATAGGTATTTAGTATCTCTTCGAATTTCTCTAATATTCCTTTATTAATATTTTCTCTTGTTATAAATTGTCTATCATAAAATCGCTCACAATAATTTAAAAACAATTCGATATTTGAAGCAATAAGTTTCTTACTGTGCTTGTCGACTCCAAGTTGTAATTCTAAGTGAATTTTTGAAAAAGAGTCTAAAACAATTTGTCTTTCACGTTCTGATAAATGCAATGCTTCATTTGCATTGTAACTGAAAAAATTATAATCATTTATACTTTTAGAAAGAGAAGTGCCATGTATTAAATCAGGATGAAATACTAAGGCATATCCTTTTGGCTGATATACTTTACCATCAGTCTCTACTTCCATTATTTGCCCTGGCGCAACAAAAACCAATGTGCCTTCTTGATAGTCATAGTAATTACAACCATAACGCAGATCACCACATTTTATATCTTTCAAAAAGATGCAATAAAATCCATAATAAATTCTAACGGTCTTTTCACCTTCCCAAGATCTTTCGTTTGCTTTTGAAAAATCAATAACACTTACTAATGGATGTAAAGTTTCGCAATTATTAAATGCATTATACTCGCTAATTGTATTAAACTTGACTATTTTGTTCATGATCATTTTCATTTTATAATACAAATTTATGTATTTAGATATATCAATTACCATATAGTTAGCACAATCAGTAATATTGGTAGTACAATCAGTAATTCATATACCAACAACCTCATTTTCAGTGCGGAAATTTGCACAGTAATATAAGTTATCCTAATTGCTTGTGGAATTTATAGTAACTTTAGATTAAAAAAATCATGAAAAACATAAAATTAAACAACGGAGTAGAAATGCCAATTTTAGGATTCGGTGTTTTCCAAATTCCAAATCCTATCGAATGTGAAAAAGCAGTATTAGAAGCTATCGATTGTGGCTATCGTTTAATCGATACAGCTGCTTCGTATATGAATGAAGCAGCTGTGGGTAATGCCATTAAGAAAAGCGGTGTCCCAAGAGAAGAATTGTTTATAACCACAAAAGTATGGGTTCAAGATGTTGGTTATGAAAAAACAAAAGCCGCCTTCCAAAAATCATTAGATCTATTACAATTAGACTATCTGGATTTATATCTTCTTCATCAACCCTATGGAGACATTTTTGGATCTTGGAGAGCTATGCAAGAATTATATACCGAAGGTAAGATCAGAGCAATTGGTGTCGCTAATTTTCATCCGGACAGAGTAATGGATTTGATAATAAACAGTGGATTTACACCTGCAATCAATCAAATTGAAACTCATCCATTTCATCAACAAATCACAACTCAAAGCTTCCTAGAAGATAATAATGTTCAAATGCAATCTTGGGGGCCTTTTGCCGAAGGAAAAAATAACATATTCAATAATGACTTGTTGATTTCAATTGGCAATAAACATGACAAAAGCGTCGCGCAAATTATTCTTCGTTGGCTGATTCAAAGAAATATTGTTGCTATTCCAAAATCAGTACGAAAAGAAAGAATGCTTGAGAATTTCAATATTTTCGATTTTGAATTATCAGAAGATGAGATGCAAATGATTCAGACTCTAGACACAAAAGAAAGCTTATTTTTTGACCACAGAGACCCTAATATGGTAAAATGGTTAAGCGAGTATAAAGTAGCGTTATAAAATAACAGTAGTTCTAAAAAAATAATTATGAATCGTAGAAATCTTTTAAAAACCGCAGGATTAGCATTGGCTGGAAGCGCTATACTACCTTTTGATTCATTAGCAAAAACTATAAAATCAGAAGATAATCATTTAAAAAATGATTACCTTCAACCATTGTCTAACAAGCGAAAACTTGGTGCTTCTCTTGAAGTTTCCAGCATAGGACTGGGCGTTCAGAACATGAGCCGCACGTATCAAACTACTGTCCCCTCTCGTCCAGAAATGCTCAATATCATTCGAACAGCCTTTGATAAAGGGGTCACCCTATTTGATGCAGCCGAGGCTTATGGCCCTTTTGAAGTGGAGCGAATTCTTGGAGAAGGCATTGCGCCTTTCCGTGATAAAATAGTTATAGAAACGAAGTTCGGCTGGAATATTGACCAGGAAACTGGCAAGAGACTACCTGGATTAAACAGTCGTCCTGAACACATCAAAATGGTAGTGGAAGGAATGCTTAAAAGACTTCGCACTGATAGAATAGATTTATTGTATCAACACCGTGTAGATCCGCAAGTTCCTATTGAAGATGTAGTTGGAGCCATTCAGGATTTGATAAAAGAAGGTAAAATATTGCATTACGGATTGTCCGAGCCGGGATCTCAAACCGTAAGACGAGCACATGCCATTCATCCTGTTACTGCTATTCAAAATGAATATTCAATGTTATGGCGTGGTCCGGAAAAGGAAATCCTACCGCTTTGTCAAGAATTAGGTATCGGATTCGTTCCCTGGAGTCCGCTTGGAGTGGGTTTTTTAACTGGTGTCATTGATGCCGATACACGTTTCGCTCAAGGTGATATCCGTGGAAATGAGTCTCGTTTCTCACCTGAGAATTTGCCCCACAACTTGGCCCTCGTAAATTTATTAAAAAACTGGGCGGCACAAAAACAGGCCACTCCTGCCCAAATTTCGCTGGCTTGGCTACTAGCACAAAAGCCTTGGATTGTTCCAATACCAGGCACGACACAGATGGCCCACATGTTGGAAAATATTGGAGCTCAAAATGTAAAATTTACCACAGCTGAATTAAAGGATTTCAATAAACAATTGGATGCTATTCAAATTCTGGGAGAACGATTGCCTGCCTTTGTCCAAGCTTTTTCTGAAGTGGAGGCACCATTAAAGAAGAAATAAAATTAAAAACCACAATTTAATCTTAAATTAGATGATATGAGAAAATTAATTCTAGGACTATTTGTAATAGGAAGTTTACAATATTCCGTGGCTCAAGAAAATAAAACTAGTACAGTTGTTACGAATTACACAGGCGCTGAACAAGAAATCATTCAACTCTCTAAAGATAAATGGCAATGGATGGCTGATAAGAATGTAGACAAACTGGAATCACTCTTTGACAACAAATCAAAATTTGTCCATATGAGTGGCACTTGGAAAAAAGACGAAGAACTCGACATTATTAAAACGGGTAGAATTTGGTATAAGAATGCTAAGGTTCATGATGTAGCAGTAGAAATTTTCAAAAAAACAGCCATCGTTTGGAACCGAATTACGCTTGAGGCTATTGTCCGAGGTACTGAAGTAGCGACTGAATTTACTGTAACAGAAGTCTATCAAAAGGAAGGTAAAGATTGGAAACTTTTAGCATTAACATTCAGTAGTGTGCGAGACACCCATCAAATTCAGAAATAGGAAAAAAAGAAAAAAACTAATTAAAAATTAATAGCACTATGAAAAAGTCAATTCTCGGACTACTTATACTCATTCTATTTGCAAACAAGTCCTTTGCTCAAAATACTGCTGCTGAACAGGAAGTGATTCAGCTTTCTAAAGATAAATGGCAATGGATGGCCGATAAAAATGTCGATAAACTTACGCCATTGTTTGATGATAAATCGGTTTTTGTTCATATGGGGGGAAGTTGGGGAAAAACCCAAGAAATCAATGTGATTAAAAGTGGAGGTATTCATTACAAGAAAGCAGATGTTCACGAAGTGTCAGTAAACATTATCGGTAATACCGCTATCCTTTTAAACAAAATTACACTATTAGCGGTAGTAGGAGGAAATGAAGTAACCAATCCGTTTATTGTAACGGAAGTATACATAAAAGAAAATGAGGGCTGGAAACTTGGCTCATTGTCGTTCACTAAGCTAATGACACCTGGGCAATAAAATTTTAACGATGAAAAAAATATTGATTGCAATTACATTATTTTATTGTACTACTCAGGTAAACGCGCAACAAGCAGTTTCACAGACTCTTACAAGGGAAGTTCCTACGAATTCAGGAATTGTTCGCGGTGTAACAGAAGAAGGCATCTCTATATTCAGAGGTATCCCCTATGCGGCGCCACCAGTGGGTGTAAATCGTTGGCGACCTCCACAACCAGTGACTGCTTGGAAGGGAGTGAAAGATGTAAGTAAATTTTGTGCTGATTGTCCGCAGGCGAGTTGGCCTCGTGGTGCCGGCATGTCCCAAAATTCATCTGAAGATTGTTTGTTTCTCAATATCTGGACACCCGCTACAGCAACAAAAAAATCAAAATTGCCTGTTATGGTATGGATTCACGGAGGCGCATTTGTAGGTGGCAGTGGTGGTGGAAATGGGTTTACAGGAGCATCGTTTGCAAAGCAGGACGTTATACTCGTTTCTTTTAATTATCGTTTAGGGCGTCTTGGCTTTTTTGCATTTCCCGCTTTAAGCAAAGAAAACCCAAATGACTATAAAGGTAATTATGGCTACATGGATCAGATTGCTGCATTACAGTGGATTAAAGAAAATATCGTTGAGTTTGGAGGCGATTCCAAAAATGTAACCATTTTTGGCGAGTCTGCCGGTGGCGTGTCGGTACATTCGCTTTTGACAATACCTGCAGCAAAGGGTTTATTTAACAAAGCAATTATTGAGTCAGGAGGTGGACGTGATGGTGTACTAACAGCTCGTCCAATTGATAAAGAAAATGCAGATATTCATTATCCTGTTTCGGCTGAAACTATCGGACTTAACTTTGCCAAAAGATACAATATTGAAGGTGATAATGACGAAGCCCTCAACAAGCTAAGAGCATTAAGTGCTGCTGAAATTATTGATGGCGGAGAAGAAACTGCTGGACAGGGTGGTCCTATAACTTATCCAGGACCAATACATGACGGCCGTTTGGTAACGGAGACTGCCGAGAGTTCTTACAAGGCAGGCAGGCAACCAAATGTTCCCATTATTATTGGGTCAAATAGTGCAGAAGTACCTGCAGGCTTTGTTAACGCCAATTCAAAAGAGGAATTACTGTCATTATTTGGCAACTATAAAGAGGAGGCCATTGCAGCCTACGATTCTGATGGCAATACTGATTTTGCTAAGATGTTGACATTAGTTAATACCGATAAAGTTTGGGCGGAGCCTGCCCGTTTTACTGCTAGAGCATTTACTTCTAAATCAACACCTGTTTATTTGTATCTCTTCTCTTATGTGCCTGTTTCCATGAAAGATTGGATGCGATACGGTGCCGCTCATGCCTCTGAAATTGCTTATGTATTTGATAATCTGGCGGAACGCAATGGTGTTATTTTTACTGGGAAAGATAAAGAAGTAGGTAAAATTATGAATGCCTATTGGGTTAACTTTGCTAAAACGGGTAATCCAAATGGAAAGGGACTACCGCTTTGGCCTGTATATGATAGCACTAAAAATGAGGTTTTTGAGTTTACGCAAGATGGGTCGGCAGGTAATTTTTTCGATCATAGAAAAGCAAGACTAGATGTGATAGAAAAAACATTTGATAGCAATAAAAAAAATTAGATTGCAAACTTGAAAATATAAATTAAAATAAATGATAATGGAAAAGAAAGTAATTAGACTGTGGAGTATCCTTTGTTTGTTTTTGATGATCAATTCCTCATTTTATGCACAAAAAAGCACAAAACAAAAACCGTTACTGATTGAAGAGCAAGGAAGTTTTGCTGTTGGAGGAACTATCATTACCAATCCTGGCACATTCGACCCTTATAAACCCACTCCTGAAGGACAAACTTTTCGAGGAGACCACGCCTATGTTTTTTATCAAATTCCGGTAAATGCCCGTAAGTTTCCATTGGTGATGTGGCATGGCATAGGTCAGTTTTCTAAAACATGGGAAAGCACGCCTGACGGACGAGAAGGATACCAAAATATTTTTCTCCGTAGAAACTTTCCTGTTTATGTGATTGATCAACCAAGAAGAGGTAATGCCGGTAGAAGTACTGTAGCTGCTGCTATTAATCCAACTCCGGATGAACAGCAATGGTTCGATGTCTTCCGTGTTGGGGTATGGCCCGATTATTTTGAAGGTGTCCAATTTGCTCGAGATTCAAATACACTCAATCAGTACTTCCGCTCTATGACACCAAACATTGGTGCTATCGATACTAATGTTAATTCGGATGCGGTTTCCGCATTATTTAATAGAATAGGTCCCGCAATTTTGGTCACACATTCCCATTCTGGTGGTATGGGATGGCTCACTGCTGTGAAAAACCAAACCGTTAAAGCAATAGTGTCCTACGAACCAGGTAGTGGATTCTTATTTCCTGAAGGCGAAGTGCCATCCCCTTTAACAAGTTCGGCAGGTTCCCTAGAAGCAAGTTCGGTTCCAATGAAAGACTTTATGCAGCTGACCAAAATACCTATTATTATTTATTATGGCGATAATATTCCTGAAAGTCCTTCCAACAATCCTGGGGCAGACGGATGGAGAATACGCCTCGAAATGGCGCGTTTATGGCGAGACAAAGTCAATAAATACGGAGGGGACGTCACTGTAATTCATTTACCGGAAATAGGAGTTAAAGGCAATACGCATTTCCCTTTTTCAGACTTAAATAATATTGAGATTGCCGATCTTATGAGTAAATGGCTAAAGGAAAAGGGATTAGACAAGTAATAAAAGAATAATTATGGAGCAATTTAGAATTTTCAGTTTTAAAGTTATGGTATTAAGTTTTGCATTATTTTCTAATTATACTAAAGCACAAGATATAGAATCAACTGATACAAAATTAAGTGGGAAGGAAAAAAGTATTATTACCATTGCATCGCTTACAGCTAAAGGCGATTTAAAAAAACTAAAAACGGAGCTAAATACAGGTCTTGAAGCGGGACTTACCGTGAATGAAGTAAAAGAAGTATTGATTCACACCTATGCCTATTGCGGTTTTCCAAGAAGTATAAGAGGATTACAAACTTTTATGGAAGTGCTTAACGAACGAAAAGCAAAAGGTATTATTGATGAGCCAGGTAAAGAAGCTTCTCCAATCAGAGAGGATGGCAACAAATATCAAAGGGGTAAAAAGATTTTGGAACAACTTACCAAAACGCCTCAATCAAATGCACTTACGGGATATTCAGCTTTTGCGCCGACAATAGATACTTTTCTTAAGGAACATTTGTTTGCAGATATTTTTGAAAGAGATGTTTTAACCTACAGGCAAAGAGAATTGGTTACTATTTCCGTTATCAGTGCGATTGGTGATGCTGAACCAATGCTAAAGGGGCATTTGTCAATTTCTCTCAATGTAGGCATATCCCCTGAACAATTGAAAGAATTTATAGGCGTAATCAAACCAATCATAGGGACAAAAAAGACCAAAGCTGCAAAAGAAGTTGTAAACGAAGTGTTGAAAAGCAGATAGTCTCAATAATTTAAAAATAGAAGAAATGAAAAAATTATCAATAATAACCGCTTTAGTAATGTCAATAGCGGCTACAGATATGTCAAATGCTCAAACTACCCAAAAGGAAAAAAAGCAAAACCCATATACCTTAGTATATGATGGTGCTATTACAGAAAATGTAAAAGGAGAAGTAAACATTCATCCTGTCAGCTATAAAATTAAAGATATTACAATAGTTGCTAATGTTTACACGCCTGCTAACTTTGACTCATCAAAAAAATATCCGACATTAGTTATTGCGCATCCTAATGGGGGTGTAAAAGAACAGGTGGCAGGTTTATATGCTCAACGTTTAGCAGAACAGGGCTATATTACGATCACGGCAGATGCAGCATACCAAGGCGGTAGTGGCGGAGAGCCTCGTAATGTGGATAAACCGGCAAACCGAATTGAAGATATACACGCAATGGCCGATTTTATTTCTCAATATAAAGGTGTTGATCCAGCAAGACTTGGATTACTCGGAATTTGCGGCGGCGGAGGTTATTCTTTAAAGGCAGCCCAGTCAGATAAACGATTTAAAGCAATTGCGACATTAAGCATGTTCAATTCGGGTGTAGTAAGACGCAACGGTTTTATGAACTCACAATTTTCAACGATCCAAGAACGATTAAAACAAGCGTCAGATGCACGAGCATTAGAAGCTTCTGGAGGAGTGATACGTTATGCTGGTGACACAAAAATAACCGATGAAATGGCAGACAAAATGCCGTTTGATCTTTATCGTGAAGGTCATTATTACTATAACAGAACACATGCACACCCCAATTCCACATTCAGGTATACTATGAGTAGTCTGATGGATTTAATGACATTTGATGCCAGCACCAATATGGACCTCATAAACCAACCATTATTAATGATAGCTGGTAGTAAAGCCGATACTTTTTATATGACTGACGATGCATTTAACAAAGCTACCAATGCCAAAAACAAAGAATTATTTCTTATTAATGGAGCTACCCATATCCAAACCTATTGGAAACCCGAATATGTATTACAAGCAGTAAATAAATTGGTGAATTTTTATCAAATTAATCTTTGAAATTTAAAATGATGAAACAAAAAGCAACAGCTTGTTTAATTACTTTTTGCATAGCAGTTACGTCTTTATTTGCTTGCAATACAGCTAACAAAGGAGCACGATCATCAGACACTATTGCAATAAATGAAAATTATAAAATGGATAGCCTTCAACTGAAAATCACCGTAGGCAAAAGTGTGTTATATGCAAAGTTTACTGATAGTAAAGCAACTCAGGATTTTATTAAACAGCTACCATTAACCGTCACTATGATGGATTTGAAAGGACGGGAAAAATACTGCTCATTATCTGGAATTTCAAAAGAAGGTACCGTAAAAACAACTTTTCAGGTAGGTGACATTTCCTATTGGTTGGGAGGCGGATTAGCCATTTTCTACAATCAGGACAATAGCACAATCAAAGCTGGTCTTATAGTTTTGGCACGATTAGAAAACGGAATTGATGCGCTAAACGGATCTGATTCTGTAGTAGTAAAATTGGAAGCCATTAAAAAATAATTTAAAACAGCATTAATCAAAAAAGTAAATTTTATGAAACGTACTTTAACAATATCCTTAACTAGCATAATGATTGGACTAACATCTTGTAAAGCACAAAATAAATCAACACTTTCAACAGAAACCAAATCACAGAAATCAATCATTTTCCCCAAAGGAGAAAAAATCACCAATGCTAATTTTACAGGTACAGCTTATTTACAAATGCTGATAGCTGCTGATAGTCTTAATCCAACCTCTGTAGGAAATGTAACCTTTGAACCTGGAGCAAGAACAAAATGGCATCTTCATCCGGGCGGACAAATTTTGCTAGCAACCGATGGAGTTGGATATTATCAGGAAAAAGGGCAACCTAAAAAAGTACTTCGAAAAGGTGATGTTATAAAATGTCCACCAAACATTCAACATTGGCATGGTGCAAGTGCTGATACCTATTTTGTTCAAGTAGCAATAACAAATACCCAAAATGGTGTTCCCGTTTGGTTAGAAGCTGTAACAGATGAGGAGTATACACAAGTTCATACAAATAAATAGAAACAGAAAAACAACCAAAAATAGCTGTAAAAGCATAATAATAAAACCTTTAGAGATAATGATATCAGAAAAAAAACTTTACCATTAATGTACGATAAAAATTTTATCGGATTAAATTCAAAAGTTTGGGATTACGCAAAAACTCCTTGGTTGACAGGAATAGCAGTTTATAATTAGTCAATAAAAAAGAGCCGGTCAATATATGCCGGCTCTTTGATTTTACTCTATTTACTTATTTCTATTTCCATCCTCCTCCCAATTCTCTATACATATGAACCGAAGCATTCAGTTGCTCTTTTTTGGTGTCTATCAATTCGAGTTTTGATTCCAATGCATCTCGTTGAGTCATCAGTACTTCAAAATAATCCGCTTTGGCCGACTTGAACAAATCACCCGCAACGTCAATCGAGCGATTCATTGCCTCCACCTGTTGTGATTTCAGGTCGTAGCTTTTTTCAAGATTACTGATTTTAGAAAGCTGGCTGGATACTTCCAGATACGCATTTAGAATGGTGCGCTCATAGTTGTACAAAGCCTGAAGCTGTCGTGCATTGGCAGTACTATACTCCGCTTTGATTGCATTTCTGTTAATCAAAGGGCCGGCCACATCTCCGGCTAATGAATACAGTAGCGACTCTGGAAGTGTGAACAAGTATGACGGTTTAAAGGCATTGAATCCAATCGCTGCCGAAATATCGAGTGACGGATAAAACTCGGCACGCGCTACTTTTACATCCAGTTTTGCGGCTTCCAGTTCCAGTTCGGCTTGTTTGATATCCGGACGGTTGGCCAACAGTTGAGAAGGAATCCCTGAATTGATTACCGAAGGCATTAAATTCACGAAGTTGCTTCTGTCCCTTTTTATTTCCTGCGGATACTGCCCCAACAAGAAGTTGATTTTATTCTCCATTTCTTTTATGCTTTGAAGAATATCAAACTCCATACTTTTGGAAGCCATTACCTCAGCCTGAAATTTCTGAACGGCCAATTCGGTTGTTCTAGCCGCTTCCTTTTGAATTTTTACGATTCCCAAAGCATTTGTCTGCAATGCAATGTTCTGTCTTACAATCTCCAACTGACTGTCTAGCGCCACCAATTCGTAATAAGAATCAGCCACCTCTGCGATGAGGTTCGTAATGACAAAATTTTTACCTTCAACAGTCGATAAATATCGGCTTACTGCCGCTTTCTTGGAATTGCGCAATTTTTTCCAGATATCCACTTCCCAATTCGCATAGGCAGCTAATTTAAAATCACCCAAAGGATCTGGCATTTCCTTGCCAGGCTTAATTTCAGTTGAAGCATCTCCAGCTCCCTGACTGGTATATCTTCCCACTTTTTCAATCCCTGCTCCTGCACCAACACCAACAATTGGCAAAAGAGCACCTTTCCTCACACGAATATCGTTTTTAGCGATTTCAATTTCCTGCAAAGTAATCTGTAATTCCTGATTGTTTTTCAAGGCAGTGTCAATCAAATTTATCAGATATGGATCCTTAAAATAGGTACGCCAAGGAGTCGTAGATGTATTAGTCGTATCGGTACTCTTATCAAAAGATTCTGGAACAGCTTTCGTTTCAGCCAAAGGAACGAGAGCCGGAGCACAACTTGCCACCGCCAGACAAATGCCTAACGGGATAATATATTTATAGGATTTTATTTTATTCATTGTGATTCAAATATTCAGTAAATGGATTTTCGTCTTCATGCTTAGAAAACTTATGTTTTTCAGAAATTTTTGCAAAAATGTAATACAATCCCGGAATGATTAACACCCCACAGACAGTACCAATCAGCATTCCTCCTGCAGCTGCAGAACCTAATGTTCTGTTTCCAATTTTTCCCGGATCAGAGGCTATAGCCAAAGGAATCAAACCTGCTATAAAAGCAAAGGATGTCATTAAAATAGGGCGGAAACGCACAGCTGCTCCTTGCATTGCCGCATCGAGCACAGACACTCCCTGACTGTGTTTTTGGGCTGCAAACTCTACAATTAATACGGCATTTTTACCTAGCAAACCTATGAGCATTACAAAAGCTACCTGAGCGTAGATATTATTGGCAAGCCCAAATAATTTTAAGAATAAAAAGGCTCCAAAAATACCTGCCGGTAGGGATAAAATAACAACAAGTGGCAAAATAAAACTCTCATATTGCGCCGCAAGTACCAAATACACAAAGCCAAGACATATTAAGAATATATAAATAGCCTCGTTTCCTCTGGCAACCTCATCGGCAGAAATACCTGCCCAATCAATACCAAAACCTCTAGGAAGTGTTTTTGCCGCCACTTCTTTTACCACTTCAATGGCTGTTCCACTACTGTAACCAATAGCAGGAGCCCCACTTATTTCGGAAGCATTATACATGTTGTGTCTTGTAATTTCAGACAAACCATATACTTTTTTCATTTTCATAAAAGCAGAAAAAGGCACCATTTCGTCTCTGTCATTCTTGACATACAATTTCAAAATATCTTCCGGAAGTGCTCTATATTCTGGCGAAGCTTGCACAATTACCTTGTATTGACGGTCGTATTTAATAAAATTGGTTTCATAATTACTTCCTACAAGTGTAGATAAAGTATTCATGGCATTTTCTATACTCACGCCCTTTTGCTGTGCTAAATCATTATCGATATCGAGCATATATTGCGGAAAACTAGCACTATAAAAAGTAAACACTGAAGTTAGTTCAGGACGTTTTTTCAATTCCCGAACAAAGTCTTTACTTACGGTTTCCATCTTTTTGTAATCCCCGGAACCCGCTTTATCCAGTAATCGCAATTCAAAACCACCTGCGGCTCCATATCCTGGAACGGCTGGGGGCTGAAAATACTCTATTGTAGCTCCTGAAATATCCTTGGTTTTTTCCTCCAACTCTTTGATGATTTCTTCAACATTTTGATGACGATCCTCCCAGTTTTTTAAGTTTATCAAACAGGTTCCTGTATTGGCTCCTGTTCCTTCTGTTAGAATTTCATATCCCGCCAAAGCAGATACAGATTTTACTCCTTCTATTTTTTCGGCTACTTTTTGAAGTTTTTCAGCTATTTGATTGGTTCTTTCTAATGAAGAACCTGGAGGAGTTTGGATAATAGCATAAAACATCCCTTGATCTTCACTTGGAATAAATCCAGAAGGAAGACTGTTGTTTATAAAAAATATCCCGGTACAGAATGCTAATAAAACCCCAATGGATACCGATCTCCTATTAATGAAAGTAGTTAATACCTTTTGGTAACCTTCAGATAAATTATTAAACTTATTATTAAAGCCATCTAAAAATCGATTGACTAAATTTTTTGGTCGCTCTTTTCCGTGATTGTTTTTCAACATCAAAGCACACAATGCTGGAGTCAATGTTAAGGCTACAACACCCGAAAGAATAATTGCGGTAGCCATAGTAATCGAAAACTGACGGTAAAAAATTCCAACAGGCCCTGACATGAATGCAACAGGGATGAAAACCGCAGCCATCAAAAAAGTAATGGCTATAATAGCTCCACCTATCTCCGTCATCGCTTTCTTAGTCGCCTTTCGGGCAGAAAGATGTTCTTCTTCCATTTTGGCATGTACGGCTTCTATCACTACAATGGCATCATCAACAACAACTCCAATTGCCAAAACAAGCGCAAATAAAGTAATCAGGTTGATTGTAATTCCAAAAAGCTGCATAAAAGCAAACGTACCAATTAATGATACCGGTACTGCAATAGCAGGAATAAGGGTTGATCGCCAATCTCCCAGAAACAAGAATACTACTAAACCTACCAATATAAAAGCTTCCACCAACGTATGAATTACTTTTTCGATTGAAGCATCCAGGAATTTAGATACGTCATAACTAATTTCGTAATCCATTCCTTTTGGAAATGATTTTTTTAATTCTTCCAACTTTGCTTTAACATCTTTAATTACCTGACTGGCATTACTACCATAGGATTGTTTAATCGTAATAGCTGCAGATGGTTTTCCGTCGATACTCGAATAAATGTCATACATGGAGCTTCCAAATTCAACATCGGCAACATCCTTCAATCGAAGTAATTCTCCATTGGCATTAGATCGTACCACTATATTTTCGTACCCCTCTTTGGTAGTGTATCTTCCTTTGTATTTTAATACATATTCAAATGCCTGAGATCTTTTACCTGAACTTTCTCCTGTTTTACCTGGTGAAGCTTCCAAACTCTGGTTGCTTAATGATTCCATGATTTCTTCAGCAGATATTTTGTACGCCAACATTCGATCAGGTTTCAACCAAATTCGCATCGCATAATCACGATTTCCTAAAATATCAGCAAAACCTACTCCGTTTACACGTTTTAAGTCGGAAAGGATATTAATATCGGCATAATTGTAAAGAAACTTTTGATCTGAATTTTTGTCTGTACTAAATAAGTTAACATACAAAAGCATGTTAGGCTCTTCACGCGTTATTTTCAAACCTTCTCTCACTACTAATGGCGGTAATTTATTAATTACAGAAGCTACACGATTTTGTATATTAATAGCCGCTTGGTTAGGATCGGTACCCAGATTAAATACTACTTGAATAGATGCTTCCCCATCATTTCCAGCATCAGATGTAATGTATTTCATTCCAGGTACTCCATTGATAGCCCTTTCGATAGGAATAACCACCGCTTTAACCATCAATTCACCATTAGCACCCGGATAATCTGCCGTGATGTTTACTTTTGGCGGCGAAATAGAGGGAAATTGTGTTACTGGCAAACTAGTCATTGCCAATACCCCTAAAAAGACAATTACTAGCGATATTACAATCGATAGTACTGGTCTTTGTATAAATTTATTAAACATATTTTATATCTTTTAAATGATTCAAATGACTACTCTGCTTTTAATCTCAAGTGTGATAATACTTCTTTAGGATTTAGATAATCATATTTAATTTTATCATTATCATTAGCTTTTTGAATACCATCCAGCAATATTTTATCATCAGCAGTTATTCCTGTATTTACTACGTATAAATCGGGCATTTCGCCTTTTATAGTAATCTCTCTTGATTTAATTACATTTTTTTGATCTACTACAAATACAAATTTTTTGTCTTGTATTTCATAAGTAGCTTTTTGCGGAATAATTAAAGCGTTTCTAACAGGGACAATCATCAATATCTTACCTGTTTCGCCATTTTTCAATAATTTATCAGAGTTTGGAAAACTTGCTCTAAAAGCAATATTTCCTGTCTCGTTATCAAATTCACTTTCGATAACTTCTACTTTCCCTTTGTATTTTAATGGTTCACCATTGGCTAAAAGTAAACTTACGGCACTACTGCCTCTGCCATTTTTATTGGTTTGATACTCCAGGTATTCTGGTTCTGAAACATTAAAATATGCAAACATTTTACTGTTATCTGAAAGACTGGTCAATAATTCACCTTCATCGATAAGACTTCCCAGTTTTTCTGGAATGCGGTCAATGGTACCATCAAAAGGAGCCCTGATCTCGGTAAATGATAAATGAAGTTTCGCTAAAGCCACTTCGGCTCTTGCCTGTTCTAATTTAGCCTGAGCTATGGCTTGTTCATTTTTCGAAACTATATTTTTATCTGCCAAAGTTTTAGCATTTTGCAGTTCTATTTCAGCTGCTTTTTCTTCAGCTTTCGCTTTCAGTAATTCAGCCTCATACATTTTTGGCATGATTCTAAACAGCACTTGACCGGCTTTTACAAACTGACCTTCATCGACATAGATATTTTGCAGAAATCCTTTTTCCTGCGCTCGGATTTCAATGTTTCTTACGGAACGGATTTGAGAAACATATTGCTTGGTAAACGATGTATCAATTTTTACAGGATTGGTAACGGTAAATTTACCGGCATCTTCTTTTTCTTCTGTTTTAGTTGTACAGCTTGTTAGGCACAACAAGGCAATCAAGCCCGTGAACATGATTATTCTTTTCATGGTATAAAATGGAAATTAAACAATTGGAATGCTTGGAATATGAAAATTCCTTTAGACGTAAAAAATCATCAGTCGCCAGGTTGAGACCTAGACTGTCATTTAGTTAAGAAGATAGAGAATATACATCCACAAGATATACAGGATCACAACTTAGGTAACCGATGTATAGGAGGTATCAAAGCCTTAAAACTCTTTGAGTAATGTAAATAGGATTAGAATATCCAAAAAAGGACGAGAAGATTTTATAACGCTTGCGGTAATAATTTAAATGAAATCTTTGGGAGATAGGTAAATACCACCTATTCAACAAGCTACCGTTTTCGCTAAAGAATTTAGCCGGAGTCCTGTCACTTACATCATCACCACAGTGGTATTCCTCATCCAGATCTAAGTCAACATCTTCAATTATGGTGTTACCCTGATCTGCAATTTTAAATTTTATTTGATGATTTTTCGCAAGATAGCTACTCGATGAGATGCAAATGCGACTCTGATGCGTCGCTGCATGAAGATAACTCCCTCCGCCAAGCAGATGGAAACACATGTACAAGAAAAATACAACTACTCTCATTTGCGGCAAAAGTAATGAAAGAATAGAAAAAAAAGAAAAAAAATTATGAGGTCCCCATGATAAAAGCAAACGAAAACGTTTTCAATTATTTACCAGCTACTTGTGTTTAATAAATTCGAATAAAATAACACATCTCTTCCGCCGCTAAGAAACAACCAAAAATTATTATTTACAATAATCTACAATTTCATCCGTTAAACCATTTAACCAAATTAACCCTATAAAATAACCTACATGAAAAAAGTATTATTTATTGTATTATTAACCCTTTCTCTAAAAGGATGGACACAAAAAACTGCAAGTGAATATTTTGACCAAGCCATTCTAAAAGCAGAAAAGGGACATACTGAAGCTGCCATTACCGATTACACCAAAGCCATCAAATTAAACCCGAAATTTGCGGAAGCCTATTTAAACAGAGCCGTAGAAAGAATAAAAGTCAACAATCTGACCGGTGCTTTAAATGATGCCAATATGACTCTTAAATTAAACTCTCTTCTGACCGATGCCTATACCACCATAGCAAACATCGACTATAAATTAAAAGATTACAATAAAACTATTAAAGATTGTGATATGGCCATAAGCGTAAATTCGAAAGATCATATTTCCTACAACCTGAGAGCTCTTTCTTACGTACATATCAATGATAAGAAAAAAGCATGTTCAGATTTCACCAAAGCAATAGAATTAGGTAGTTCAAGCGCTTTTCAAAACAGAAAAACGTTTTGTAAATAACTCGGTTTCTTTCAATCCAATCTTAAACAAAGCGTCAGAATAGTGATATTCTGGCGCTTTTTTATTTGACCTTAAACTACTGTAAATAGAAATTCAAGCCGAACTTTACACTAAAAATCTTCATCAAAAATAAATAGACCGAGAAATTAAAAAAAGTATTAACTTGTCTCTCCTTAACAAAAAATTGAAAACAATATGGCTACACTTCGAATTAATGGAAAAAAATACAAGATAGATGTTGATCCGGAAATGCCACTACTTTGGGCTATTAGAGATATTATTGGACTTACCGGAACCAAATTCGGATGTGGGATAGGCTCTTGTGGTGCGTGTAAAGTATTGATTGACAATTCCGCTGCTTATTCCTGTTTGACTCCAGTTACCGAAGCTATAGGAAAAAACATCATCACCATTGAGGGTACGTCAGAAAACTTACAATTGTTGCAAAAATCATGGGAAGAATTTAATGTGCCACAATGTGGTTATTGTCAGCCGGGCCAATTAATAACCGCTACTTCCCTACTCAATACGAATGAGAGTCCGACAGATACTGATATTGACGAAGCAATGAGCGGAAATATATGCCGATGCGGAACTTACCAACGCATTAAAAGTGCCATCCATCATACTGTTGAACTTAAAAAACAAAACAAATAATGAGTGATATCCAAAATATAAGCCGTAGAAGTTTTGTCAAAAACATAGGTTTAGCCTCAGGTGGATTAATCTTAGCCTGTAATACTTCATTATTCTCTAACGAAAAACAATCCGTGGCTTTCGTTGAATTTAACCCCAATTTATTTATCCAGTTAAATGCTGACGGGAGTCTGATTTTAATTGCTTCCCGCTCTGAAATGGGAAATGGGGTCAGAACCTCTCTAACCTCTGTTATTGCAGATGAAATGGAGGCGGACTGGAATAGAGTTTCGGTTAAACAAGCTGTTGGAGATGCCAAATACGGAGACCAAAACACCGATGGTTCCAGAAGTATCCTTTATTTGTATGAAACCATGCGAAAAATGGGTGCCATGGCCAAAGCAATGTTGATTAGCGCTGCCGCAAAAACTTGGCAGGTTCCTGAATCAGAATGCATCGCACAAAACCATTTCATCATTCACACCAGTGGTAAAAAAATTGGATTTGGTGATTTAGTTGAAACAGCCAAAAAACTCGAAGTCCCAACCAATATTACCTTTAAAAACCCGAAAGATTTTAAATACATCGGTAAGAACCTAAAAAGCATCGATGTTGCTGATTATGCAAACGGAGGTGCCATCTTCGGACTGGACAAAAGAATTCCTAATATGAAATTCGTAGCAATAGCACGTTGTCCCGTGACATTTGGAACTGTTAAATCTTTCAACAAAACTGCCGCCATGAAAATTCGTGGTGTAGAAGCGGTGATTGAAATTCCCCGAATCGAAAAACCATTTGGGGCACTTGGAGGCATCGCTGTTATTGCAACCAACACTTGGGCCGCCTTCCAAGGAAAGAAAGCCTTAGAGATAGAATGGAATTACGGTAAAAACGAAATGTACAATTCGGAGGAATACATGAAACAAATTACCGAAAATGTGCTTAAACCGGGAAAAATAGGAAAAGAAATTGGAGATGTAAATAAAGCTTTTGATACAGCAACCAAAACTGTAGAAAGCACCTTTCAACTTCCTCATCTGGCACACGCTCCCATGGAAGTCCCTAATGCTGTGGCTTGGGTTCAAGGTGACAGTTGCGAAGTTTGGGCACCTACTCAAGATCCTCAAACTGCCAGAGACGAAGTAACTGCCTATTTAGGAACCACGAAAGAGAAAGTAACTATTAATATTACATTTTTGGGTGGCGCTTTTGGTAGAAAATCTAAACCGGACTACATCGTAGAGGCAGTCATGGTTTCAAAAGCAATCAATGCGCCGGTTCAAGTAGCCTGGACACGTGAAGACGATATCAAACATGGTTACTACCATACCGTAAGCGCGCAATACATGAAGGCATCACTGGATGCGCAAGGGAATGTTACGGGCTGGCTACACCGCTTTGCCTTACCTTCTATCATGTCTACTTTTGTTCCGGGAACAGATTACGCACAAGATTGGGAAGTGTCAAGCGCTTCAGATGTCCCTTTGGATATAAAAAATTTAAGAGTTGAAGTAGGACAGGCTCCGGCTCATGTCCGAATTGGCTGGATGAGGTCGGTGATCAATATTCCGCACGGATTTTCGGTGAATGTATTTGCCGATGAATTGGCTCATGCCGCCAATAAGGATCCATTGGAATTCCGCTTGAATCTAATTGGTCCCGATAGAATCGAGGATACTAAAGACCCCATAAAATACAATACGGCCAGACTCAAAAATGTATTGAAACTAGCAGCCAAAAATGCGAATTGGGACAAACCTTTGCCCAATGGTCATGCGTACGGCATAGCTGTACAATATAGTTTTTATTCTTATGTGGCTTCTGTTGTTGAAGTTTCCATGATAAATAACAAAGTAAAAGTACACAATGTTTATACCGTCATCGATTGTGGAACAGTAATCAACAGGGATACTGTAAAAGCACAAATGGAAGGTGCCGCTATTTTTGGAATGTCACTAGCTTATTACGGAAAAATCACTGCTAAAAATGGTGTTATTGAGCAAAATAGCTATAGTGATTACCAAATGATTCGCATGAATGAGATTCCAAAAGTTCATGTTGAAATTGTAGAAAGCACCGAAGTTCCAACGGGTGTTGGGGAACCTGGAGTCCCTGTAATTGCTCCGGCTATTGTAAATGCTATCTTCAAACTTACCGGCAAACGCTACCACAACTTACCATTGAGTGATTATGATATCGTTTAAAACAGGGCTTGAAGCATTGGGTTTGCGTGAGGGATAGTAGTGGAGCTCTTTTTTGGGCAGGCTTTTTCTGCCGAACCAAAAAAAGCGGGAACGAATAGCCCGACCCGACCTTTTTCGGGAGGGTCACGCCCAAATTAAATCCTTATTTTGAAAACTTTAAATCCATAAAAAAAGCGCCTTGATCATTTTCAAGACGCTTTTTTACTTAATAATTAACTTACTTTTTAATTAATTGCTGCAAAGGTTTAAGTTGTTCCAAATCGATATTCGATTGTTGCAACACACTTATCATGTTCATAATGTGTGTGGGATTCATGTCTTTTCCCAAGATGCGAACCACGGCAAATCCATTTTCTTTTTTATTGGCAAAAAGCACAAACTCTTCAATATGCTCGTCTGAACCAACAAAACTAACCGAAGCGCCTTCTTTTCCCGAACCAAATTTCATCAGCTGCTGGTATTTTTCATCCTTTAAAAGCAAATTAACTTTGGCACGTTCTGCTTCAAACTGCGCTTTGTTTGTTTCATTGAGTTTGAAAGCCAAAATATTCATTTTTTCAAATGATTGTAATGCTTCTTTTTGCGCTACCGATAATTTTGCTTCGTTCAAATTCAAAATTGAAGAAGAAACATCCATGGCAATAAAATCCTTGTTTTCGGTATTCTCCACAAAATACTTTTGCAAAGTAGGCTCAGAATTACAGCTTGCTAAAAACAGGCAAAGCAGGATCGCGATATTACAAATAGTTTTCATATTACTTTTTGCCTTTTGTTGCTTTTTTCAAATCGTCTCCTCCCGGAAATCTCATTTTATCCGTAAGAATGGAAATTTCGTTCAAATCAAAATTCCCTGTTAATGACATTAAAACGGTGTCTTCATTTTTACCGCCTTCGATAAACATCAGTAACTCTCTTACCTGAGAATCTTTGGCCCCTGATTTTACCAGGATTTTTATATTTCTTCCGTTTTCATTGATACGCATCAATTCTTCTAATCCTGCTGTCTTGATGTATTTGTCTGCTGCGACTTTCATTTCCCCTTCTACTCGGGTACTTTTGGTTGTAAAGACTTTCAGATTATCCAATTTTTTTATCAGATTCATATATTGCTGCGTTTCTTTATCAGAAGCGTCTACTTTTACTTTACTCATTAACTCAAACATTTTCTTATTGACTACGATTGAGGTAACATCGTCCTGACCGTCAAATTTATCGAAAGCGCCTTGAGCAAAAAATGGGCTTGACACTAAAATCAGTACTGCTGTAACAATTAACTTTTTAAAGCTCATTTTTCTATTTTCTTTGTTTGTATGATTCGTTGATTTCATTTTGTTTTTCGATTTATTGATTAAAAATTTTTTCTTTTGAATTATCGTATTCTTGAATAAGCTGCACACTTCCAATGCCTTTATTTACATTACTGGACAACATCGCTAATGCTTTTTGGGTTTCCCTTAAAGCGACTTGAGGATCATCATAACTCCCTAGTTTTTGTTCTTCATTAGTGACAGTACTGTTTATGTAAACATAGGTACCTATTCCAAGCAAAACAACTACAGAAGCTGCAACAGATAACCACACGAAACTACGTTTTTTGGCCCGGGTTGTCGGGAATTGTGGAATTTCTTGCGTGCCCTTTTGTCCTTTTGCTAAAGAGAAATAACCAAATAATGGTTTGTATTGTTCCAGATGCTGCGCAACATCGGATGAAGAAAAATAATTCGTCAACTCTTTTTCTTCAGCTATACTCGTTTCTCCCTGAAAGTATTTTTCTAATAGTATTTCTATTTTATTGTATTCCATAATTATGTGTTTTTGTCATGCTTTCCCGTATCATTTTTCTTGCTCTTGAAAGCGCCACTCGAATGGCAGTTTCATTCATTCCTAATACCTTAGCGATTTCATCAAATTCGTATTGTTCTATATCCCGCATCTGAATGATTAATCGCTGTTGTTCCGGTAATTGGTCTATTATCTTTTCAACCCAGTTTAAACTGTCATTATCTTCTACTTTTTGTTGTAAACTTGGTTCTCTATCCGTAAAATTTTTATCAACAATAGAAAGATTACTTGCTCTTTTGGATTTCAACTGATCCAAACAATAATTTTTGGTGATGGTCATTGCAAAAGCTTCTACATTTCCATATCCCTTTAAACCTTCATTTTTATTCCACAATTTCACCAAAACTTCTTGTGTCGCATCTTCTGCCTCTTCTGTACTGATCAGCAGCCTCTTTGCCAGCCGAAAGACTTTGTCCCGAAAGGGAGTAACTAGCTGCACAAAATCATTTTGGTTCATAAATAGTTTTTAATAATTCGGTTACACAATCAAGACGATTCCTATTTAATTTTGTTACAAAAAATAGGAAATAAAACTAAAGTTAGTATTTTTACGTTGATAATACATATCAAACCTTAAACATGAAGACAACAATAAAGTTTTTGCTCTTATTATTTTTAGCCAGTTTTGCGTTTCAATCTTGTCAAGATAACGATGACGTTGCCGCACCTGTTAACTTAGACATTCAGGATTTTATCTGGAAAGGTCTGAACCAATACTATTTATGGCAATCAGACGTTCCTAACTTATCTGATGACCGATTTGCAAGCCAGGCCCAATTGAACACTTTTTTACAAGGATATCCTGTTCCGGAAGATTTATTTGATGCTTTAAGAGTAGATAGTTCTATAGACCGATTCAGTTGGATTGTAGATGATTATTTAGAATTAGAGCAATCCCTGCAAGGTACAACAAAAAATGATGGGGTTGATTTTGGTTTAAGTTATAAACCTGGAAGTACTACAGAAATATTTGGTTATGTACGCTATATTCTCCCTAATTCAGATGCTTCCACTAAAGACATTAAACGAGGTGATTTATTTACTGCTGTAAACGGCACGCAACTCACCATCAGTAATTACCAGACTTTGTTATTAGCAGCCGAAAGCTATACCTTAAATTTAGCGGAATACAATGGTACTACAATTGTTGCTAACGGAAAATCGGTGGCACTTACAAAAACGGTATTATCCGAAAATCCTATTTACATAAATAAAGTAATTGAATCAGGTTCCCATAAAATAGGCTATTTAATGTATAATGGGTTTTATGCCAATTATGATACAGATTTAAATAATGCATTTGGTTCCTTAAAAGCACAAGGAGTTACTGATCTAGTTTTAGATTTACGCTACAATAGTGGAGGTTCTGTTCTTACCGCTACCCGATTGGCGAGTATGATAACAGGACAATTTACAGGAGAAGTTTTTGCAAAACAACAATGGAATGAAAAAATCAATGCTTACTTTGAAGCCGAAAGTCCAGAATCTCTATTAAACAATTTCACGGACAAAATGGGAAGCGTAGCTATAAACAGTTTGAATATGACTACCGTTTATATTCTAACTACAAAAAGCTCAGCATCTGCAAGTGAACTAGTTATCAACGGATTAAAACCACACATAAATGTTGTACAAATTGGTGATGTAACTACTGGAAAAAATGTAGGATCGGTTACGCTATATGACTCCCCTACTTTTGGTGCCGAAGGAAGAAATCCAAACCACAGATACGCGATGCAACCTATTGTATTAAAAATAGTCAACTCAGACGGTTTTGGCGATTACTTCAACGGATTAATCCCTAATTATGAACTAAAAGAAACCGTAACTACATTCGGAGTTCTTGGTAGCACAACAGAACCATTATTAAGTACCGCTATTGGTAAAATTACCGGAACTGCAAAAATGCTCAAACAAACTAAAGGCAAAGATTTTGACTATTTCAAAGATGCTAAATCTATAAAAGGATTGCAAAATCAAATGTACATTGAGAAAGCACCGGAAGGTCTTTTGAAAGCATTAAAATAAAAATTGTATTGTCTAACCTAGACAAAATTTGATAAAAATAAAAAGAGGCTTTCAGTGATGAAAGCCTCTTTTAGTAAAAAAAAAACAAAAACTAATTGTTAAAATAAAAGCCATTTGGGCCTACACCAACGGTTAGTTCTTTTTGCAAAGTTCCAGTAATAGAATAAATATATGCTTTACTATTGGCAGTGAAATCACCTCCGTCAGCTATAAAAATATGGTTATCGTTTACAGCAAATCCATACATTTTCCCATAGGCAGAATCAGAGGAATAATTTATAATTGAAGTTGTTGAAGCCTCATTTGCTGTAATATTCATAGCATAAACAGCTGTTTCGACCGTGTAAAAAATTCTGTTATCATAAATATCTAAGTTAGCAGCTCCATCTAATGCTTCAGGAAAAGTAACTTTACTGATCGTTTTATCTGCCAATTTCACCTTTACAATTTCACTTCTTTCTCCATAAGGGCTTCTTAGCACATATAAAACACCGTCTTTAACTTCCATCGTATCTGCACTACCCCCGATATTTACAGGAGTTTCAAGAGCATTTGTACTTGGATTCACCACCAATAATTTATCGCTACTGTACGGTTCTGTAATATATAATTTATTGTTTTCAAGTACAATTCGATTGGCCGTCGCGTTCAATTCAATTTTTGAATCAACAGTATTTGTGGCCAAATTAATTACAGCAATATAATCGTCTGTATCGCCGGTTTCTGGATTAGCATACGAATAAGTATTCGCATTGGTAACATATGCTTTCCCATCTCTTACTACACCGTATCTTGGATTTTTAAGTCCGGAGTCAATTTTAGCAATTAATTTAAAAGTATATCTGTTTACAACATTTATAGTATTAGAACCTCCGGCTATGATGTATGCATTGTCACCATTAAAAAATATGGATTGTGCATATTTACCAAATAGGTCTGACCCGTTTACCGTACCATATACATCTTGCGTAAAACTGCTTAAATCATTCCCGACAAAAGAAACAGATCCCTGACCTGAACCACCTTCATTCAAAATAAAGGCACCATTATCATACAATCCTTTAGGAGCATTAGAGTCATCATCATCAGAACATGAAACAAATAAAGAAACGCTAAGCGCCATTAAAAACAATTTACTAAACTTCATTATATTAAAATTTAAGGGTTAGATACATATTAAAATTTCGACCGGGCATAGGTCTGTCTTCTAAACTTTGATACTCCTCCTCAAAGACGTTTAGAATTTGAAAACCCAGTTTAAAAGAGTCAAAAAACTTAAAATCATAATCGATTCCAATGTTCGAAACAGTATAGTCGTCTATGATTTCATTTGGGTCATTATCTGATCTTGTGTATACAAATCCGTTATACAAGAACTGATAATTAGCTGATAATCTGGCATAGGAATATGCTAAAGATCCTGTAACTTTATTATACGGTACAAAAAACAGTTGTTTATTAGTTTCTTCATTTTTTGAAACCGTATACGCATAAGTGGCGTCTGCACTTACATAGTTTTTTCCAAAATTGGTTTTCCAACTTAGTAAAGTTTCAGCACCATAAGTATACACCTTATCCGTATTTTGGGGCGCCCAAATACCATTATTCCCAGGAACCCATCGCAACAAATCTTTGATCTTGATGTAATAAATAGTTTGGGAAAGGGTTATTTTTTTGAAAGAAAAGACATTTCCAATTTCCGCCTGATAGGAACTTTCAGGTTTCAAATTTTGATTTCCTCCTTCCTCCCAATACAAATCATTGTAGGTTGGAATTCTGAAATTACGTGAAAAATTAAATTTCAAATCATACAAATCACTAAACGAATAGGAAGAACCTACTGAAAATAAGACTGGCGGCTTATAATTATCTGTGAATTCTTTACGGATACCAAATTCATTTTGCCATTCTTTATTAATTTGTTGTTTGACCAACAAGGAAGCTGAACTAATTTCACGGACATGACTGCCAAAACTTGTTCCATATCCATTGGTTCTGTTATAATCTAACACACCATTAATGAGTGTCGATTTAAAAAGTTGGTATCCCAAATCGAATTTTGTGATTAAGCTTTCCGTCTTACCGTAACTGTAATAATCACGGTCAATATCTGCAAAATACTGGTAATTTTCGAAAACGTATGCTGTTTTAAAATTAGTCGTGAACTGCTTAAAATCGCCATTGTATTCAATCAAATTACGGCTAAAGCTATTAATGTATTTTGATTTTGTTTCAGATTCCGAAATCAAAGAAGTATTTCGATCTGTGTTTGAGGTTTGGCTGTATAATTTGAGACTGCTGTTTTTATTCCATTTGTATCCAAAATTAGCATTCAAATTCATCAAATCGTACTGTCCGTTCTGATTCCAACGTTGTTCTCCTTTCCAATTATAATTGTTTGGATATTTATAATCGTTAGTAGAACTGTTTTTAGAGAAACCTATTTGGGTACTCCATTTCTCATTCGAAACATTCATTTTATAATTTACTCCAATTGTGTTGAAGCTTCCATAATCAAGTTTTAAACTATTCTCAAATCTATTATAAAATGCTAAATCATTATTCAAATGAACAGTTCCCCCAATAGCACCACTCCCATAAATAACACTTCCTCCTCCTGCTTTTATGCTTATCGAATTGTAATCTGATCCTGAAATTGTATTAAAATCAGTACTCCCATTCATCTGTGAATTGATATTGATTCCGTTCCAGATTACTGCCGTTTGCGAAGCTGTTGTTCCTCTAAAGGAAACTGTTGAGAGCATTCCACGACCGTATTCTTTGAAATAAATAACCGAATTGAAGTTTAACAAATCCGTAAGCAATGCTTCGTTTTTGTTGATAATGGAATCATTGAGTGTTGAAACTGATTGCGAAGAAGAAAACTTTTTGAGATTATAATCAGAAATAATAACTTCTTTCAACTTTGTGATAGAGTCATTCTGTGCCGAAATCAATTGGCACAAGCATAGCAGGCAAAACACTATTAGTTTTTTTAAAGTCATAATTTCAGAACCTTTTTACCCGAAAGGTCGATATTTGTTAAGTAAAAGGCAGGTCTCCTGGCTTGCGTCTTGTTGTTCACCTTCCCAAGAAATTGAAATAAATTCAGTTAACTCAGTGGTCTTGTAGATAACAACAAGCTTTGTAGCTTACAGTTGCGGGAACAGCTTAGGTTTTGAACCTAATTCCCTTTTAATGCTGATTTAAAAAAACTAAACAGCAACCTTAATACGGCGGCAAAGATAAAACTTAATTCAGCTAAAAATCAAATTTAAATATGAATTTAGACATAAATTAAAACAAACAACTATTAATCAAATACTTATAAATACATTTAAAATTACAACTCTATTTTCAAAACCGAACCAAAATCGACTTTATTTTGAAAGGCATCCTTTAATGGTAACTCTGATATCTTACACAAGATGCTTCGTATTACGCCGGCATGAGCCACAATAACAATAGGTTTCGAGGTATTTCTTTCCAGTTCATTTTCCAAAAAATCAACTACCCGATCAAATACGTCTGTAAAAGCTTCCCCATTTGGAACACGGACGTTTACAAAATCATTCATCCAAGGCGTGAAATCATCTGAAGGAATCAAGTCCCAATTCGTCATTTCCCAATCACCAAAATCCATTTCCATCAAACGGGAATCAGTAATAATTGATGTTTCAGATACGTAACGGGCCAATTCTACACAACGTATCAACGGACTGGAATATACTGTGGCTTCATGTGGAATTTGCGATTTTATAACATCAAATTGTTCCCAATAGGGTTCTAATAATGCAACGTCTGATTGTCCGTAACAAACACCTTTCTCACAAACCGTTTCGGTATGGCGAACTAAATAAACTTCCATAAAGCAATAATTGATAAATAAAAAACAACTTCACAAACCTGTTGGGTAGCTCCAAGACAATCTCCCGTGTACCCGTCAATCCATTTTTGGAAATAGCGAGCGAGAAAAAATCGAGTTAAAAAAACAGGAACTAAAGCAAACAGAAGTTGCCATTGAAAAAAAGACAAAATAAAAAGAGGCACTAATCCAAAAAAGAAAGCTCCCAACACTTCGCGCCAAGTGTAACTCTGCGCAATCGGTTTGCTCTTGCTCGATGCATCTTCACGTGAATAATTGTGAGTAAAAACAATCGAAACCGCTGCCAAACGACTAACAGAATGTGCTGCAACAAACAGCAATAAAATTACAAATTGTGAATTGTAAATTGCAAATTTATGATTGCAGGAATCATCAATTAATTGAACCAAACCCTGAAACTTAAGTAAAAACAGTACTGCTAAACCAATGGCGCCATAAGCTCCAATAGCACTATCTTTCATGATCATCAAGATTTTTTCTTTTGTCCAGCCTCCACCAAAACCATCACAAACATCCGCAAAACCATCTTCGTGGAAAGCTCCTGTAGTAAGAATTCCAGCAATCATAGAAAGAACAATCGCTATTTCTGGAGTAAAGAAAAAAGAAGACAGGCAATAAACCGAAAAGCTAATTACACCAACTATCCAACCCACCAAGGGAAAATAACGGGAGGCCTTATTCAAATAATCAGGATTGTGATCTATGTTTTTGGGACATGGAATGCGGGTATAAAACATCAGTGCGGTAAAAAATATATGTAGTTCTTTTTTCATTTTTAAAATTGAATTTATTTATTGTGTAGAGACGCACTGCCGTGCATCTCTGCAGTGCGTTTCTACTGACCGCTAATACCTGCGGATTCAAAACTGGCCATCTCGTTCAAAAATGCAACTGCTGATTCAATGATCGGAAAAGCAATTGCACAACCGGTTCCCTCTCCCAAACGCAGATTAAGCTGCAATAATGCTTTTGCATTCAAATAATCCAGCAATTTCAAATGAGCCTGTTCTGCAGAACAATGGCAAAAAATGGCATTTTTGATAACTCGTGGATCTTTTTTATAAGCGGTCAGAAATGCGACTGTACAGATGAATCCATCAACAAGAATAAGCATGTCATTTTGAAAAGCCGAAAGCATTGCCGAAGCCATTTGCATGATTTCAAATCCTCCAAAATGAGCCAACTTTGCATCTAATTCATTTGAACCTTTATAATCATCAATGGCTTTTTTGAGTAAACTGTGCTTTTGCAATAATTTTTCATCTGTTACTCCGGTTCCTTTTCCGATGCATTCTTCTATCGGAATTCCGGTAAGAACACTCATTAAAACCGAAGCCGTTGAAGTATTCCCAATCCCCATTTCTCCAAAACCGATGCAATTACTTCCTGTCCTTGCTATTGTATTTACAATCTCCCCGCCTTTGGCAAAGCATTCCTGCAATTCGGATATACTCATCGCTGAACCCTGTAAAAATGACTGGGTTCCTTTTCCGACTTTTGCGGCAATCAAATTCGTATTCGTAGGGAAATCATAATTTACTCCCGCATCTACAATTGCTAATTTGATATTATTTTGTTTACAAAATACATTTATCGCTGCGCCTCCCTCAAGAAAATTAGTAACCATTTGTCTGGTAACATCTTGTGGATAAGCGCTTACTCCATGAGCGGCAATACCATGATCTGCGGCAAAAACGACTATCGTTGGTTCCTTTATTTTGGGTTCTAAAGTCTGAAAAACCTCTCCAATCTGTTTAGCCAAATTTTCCAAAACTCCGAGCGATCCTGTCGGTTTGGTTTTATCGTCAATTTTGCATTGCAATGCCTCAGACAAGCTGCTTAATTTTTCAGCTTCAACAGGCATTTCTATGGAAGAATCTTTCCTTTTTTGATGAATTATTTTAATTTCTTCCACAAAAGGATTCTCCATTTTTTGTTTCCAATTTAATTGTTGGAGCATTGGCTGATTCTCATAATTGGTGGCAGGTTTACCCACGCAAAAATAGCCTAAGGGTTCTATATTTTCATCCAGTCCCAATAACTCCTTAAACTGATAATAATTCAAAATAGAAACCCAGCCCATTGAATACCCTTGTTCTGTCAACGAAAGCCAAATGTTTTGTGCGGCACATACTGCACTGAACTTAATCGCCTCATTGCTTCCCACAGTTCCAATAGTAAAATTATTCAAAACCGAACGGTCGTAACAAATCACCAATCCAAGCGGAGCTTCCTCAATAGCCTCAAGCTTTAAGGTTTGGTATTGCGATTTTTGTTCATCATTATCCGTTTGATTTGCTGCTTTTTTATCATAATCCAAAAACAGTTCTTTAACCGCTTTCTTTATTTCATCCGATTTAATAAGATAGTATCTTGTAGCATCAGTCAACCCCACAGATGGTGCAAAATGTCCGGCCTGCAATGCCTTCTGAATAACAACTTCGGGCACTTCATCTTTTGTAAAATGTCGTGTGTCTCGGCGCGATTTTATAATTTCATCTAAATTTTTCATTCTGAAAGGCTTTGTTTCTTGGGTTATTCTTCCCAAATAATAAAACAATAATCGTTATAGATTTTGGTGCTAAACTTCGGCAATTTAATGGCTTCTGAAAACAAAGGGCAATTGATAACTAACGTATGAAATTCGCCGTTTTCGCCACAGGGATCAATGCCTTTATCCAATAATTCCTGAGCCAGTTCTTTGGTCAAAATTTTCCCCAGATAGCCTTCGCCCATTTGTGTATTACAGGAAACAATCATAGTTTCGATACCATTTTCAATCATCTCATTCACCAAAACGATTCGGTCTTGTTGCCATAAAGGTAAAATTGCTTTTATGGAAGCTGCTTCACACACTTTATCTTCCCAATCTTTATGCTGTTGCAAATCAATATCTCCAAAAACTGCAGCATCTAAATAGAACTGGGTTTTAAGTGTTTTTAAAGTACTGATAAACCTTTCTTCATAATCACCCCAAGTCGCAGAAACTGCTTCCAATGGCAATTGCATTTTTTGGGCCTGTTGATTCAAAATAATCAATGGCAAGCCATGAGAACGCGATATCTTTCCGTTTTCATTCATCATATTCAGCAATACTTTTGGAATAAAACCTTGCTGAATTGCTTTCATCATGGCATAACAACTGTCTTTCCCTCCACTCCACGAACTTACAAAATGTATCATTTATCCTTTTATTTTTACTGGAATTCCGGAAACCATCAAGATAACCTGATCTGCTTTTTTAGCCAAATATTGATTCATCCAACCTTGCAATTCGGTAAATTTTCGACCAATATGAGTTTCCGCATGTACCCCCATTCCTATTTCGTTTGTAATTATTAGGATTGTGATGTTTTCCTGACTGGCCATTTTTTCAAATTCGGTTTTGGCCTGTTCCAAACACAGGGGAACATCATTTTTAGTATCCACAAAAAAATTAGTCAACCAAAGCGTCACACAATCAACCACTGCCACTTTCCCCGAAAAATCGATCTCACTCAAATGCTTTTCTTTTTCAACATTTATCCAACGTTGATCCCGTTCTTGCTGGTGACGATCAATACGCTTTTGGAAATCACCATCCCATTTTCTGGCTGTTGCCACATACATTGGGGTGGCCGAAAGTTCCATGGCCAGCTCTTGAGCATAACTACTTTTTCCGGAGCGCTCTCCTCCTGTAATCAAATATATCATTGTAATTATTAAGTGTTAATTATTATAAATATCTAGTATTCGGTGAACTTATTTATAGGGACAATGACGACAGCCATTGGTACAACAAAAACCTCTTTTGAGATGAAACCAAGCCTTAAAAACATAGTTACCATTCTCTAAATAATAATCAATTCCTTCTACTAGATTGGATGATTGCGGTAAATCTTTAGCTCTGTTTTCGGTTGCTGTTTCAGGAGTTATTGTCGAAACATATTCTTCAATTTTAGCGGAACATGCATTTTTAAAACAAGTTGGACAAAAACAATCGATAGCATCAGAAGGTGCAAAAATAGGCGGAAAATCATTACACCAGCATTTACTTCCTTCCAAAGTATCGCCACAATTAAAGGCTGTGGAGCAATTTGAACAATTTTTGACTTTTATAACATTCATTTGGTAAAGATACAGTTTGTTGAATTTTTTACTATTAAAAATAAACAAGAATTTTTATAATTTGATTTACCTTTGCCACAATAGAAAAATTAAAATATGAAATTTTCCATTGTTAAAATGCTTTTGGGAGTCCTCTTTTTATCTTTTATAGGATGCCAAAAAAATGAAAAAAAAGAACCGCAACAAAAGATTGATTCAAAAAACACAATTGAATACGCTTCAGGCCTATCAATTTTTAAATATGAAGGATATTCAATTGTAAAAGTGATTAATCCTTGGCCGGACGCCAACAAAAATTTCACTTACATCTTAAAAGAAAAAAACGCTATCGTTCCTGATAGTTTACAAAAATATACCGCAGTCCAAGTGCCGTTGCAATCAATCGTAGTTACCTCAACTACTAATATTCCCTTCCTGGAAATGTTAGGTGTGGAAAAATCATTAGTGGGTTTTCCGCATACCGATTATGTTTCATCAGAGAAAACCAGAAAATTGATTGATGCGGGTTCTGTAAAAAACGTAGGGCAGAACGAAAAGTTAAACATGGAACAACTTATAGAATTAGCTCCTGAACTTATCGTTACTTTTGGCGTAGACAATAACAATCCAATGATTGAAAACTTACAAAAAAGTGGGTTAAAAGTGATGCTTCAAGGAGACTGGATGGAGCAATCTCCTCTTGGAAAAGCCGAATGGCTAAAACTGTTTGGGGCCTTATATGGTAAAGAAAAAGAAGCCAAAGTACTTTTTGATGACATTGTGAAAAACTATAATGAAGCTGTAGAATTAGTTGTAAATAAAAAACCGGAATCAACTGTGTTGTATGGCTCCATGTATCAGGAGCAATGGTTTGTTGCTAAAGGAAATAGCTGGGTTGCACAATTTATGAAAGATGCAAAAGCCAATTATCTTTGGTCGGATGTTTCAGGAACCGGTAGTCTTGGACTCTCTTTTGAAAAAATACTGGATAAGGCCAAAAATGCAAATGTTTGGATTGCTTCCGGTTCGTTTAAAACGATATCCGAATTAGGGAATAGCAATCCGCACTACAGCCAGTTTGATGCCTATAAGAAGAAAAACGTCTATACTTTTGAAAGTAAATTAGGGGCAACTGGAGGTACTATTTATTATGAGTTAGCACCAAGCCGACCTGATTTAGTTTTGAAAGATTATATAAAAATCTTTCATCCCGACTTACTTCCCGATTATACGTTTACTTTTGCGCAAAAATTAAATTAAATTGGCGAATCAAAAACGAAATACGATTCTGTTTTTCCTACTCGGTTTGGGGCTGATTGTCTTGTTTTTTATAAATATCAGTCTCGGCTCTATCAGAATACCTTTCAAAGATGTTTATACCAGTTTAACGGGGGGTCAAGCCAGTAAATCTACATGGGAATACATAATTATTAACTACCGTTTACCCAAAGCTATTACTGCAGTTTTAGTGGGAATGGGGTTATCTATAAGCGGTTTATTAATGCAGACTTTATTCCGAAATCCATTGGCAGGACCTGATGTTTTAGGCCTAAGTTCAGGAGCTAGTTTGGGAGTTGCTTTTGTCATTTTGAGCGCTAGTTTGTTACCTCCCTTTTTAAGTACGCTTTTGTTGTCTTCCTATGGAGTGGTTTTGGCATCAACAATAGGAAGTGCTGCGGTTTTGTTATTGGTTTTATTAATATCACAACGTTTACGTGATACGGTGGCGATCCTAATTGTGGGTTTGATGTTTGGCAGTTTTACTAGTGCGATTGTGGGCGTACTCACCTATTTTAGCTCGGCGGAGCAATTACAGAAATTCACTTTTTGGTCTTTGGGAAACCTTGGAAATTTGTCTTGGACATCGATCTTGATTTTATCCGTTTGCGTCGGAATTGGTTTGCTTTTAAGTGTTTTCAGTATCAAACCGTTGAATGCTTTACTTTTGGGCGAAAACTATGCCAGTAGTTTGGGTTTGAATTTCAAAAAAGCACGCCTGATTATCATTTTGGCAACAAGCATTTTAGCCGGTAGCATTACCGCTTTTGCAGGCCCGATTGCCTTTGTTGGTTTAGCTGTTCCTCATATAGCAAAATTGATATTCAAAACCAGTGACCATACTGTCTTGTATTGGAGTACATTAGTTTTAGGAGCTGCAATAATGCTGATTTGTGATGCTATTTCACAAATGCCGGGCATGGAAATTACTTTGCCTATCAATGCTATAACTTCTATATTTGGTGCTCCAATCGTGATTTGGTTATTGGTTCGTAAACGAAAAATGATGGGATAATGGAAAATAAAATCATCTTACAGGCAAAAATCAGCATTGGTTATTCTCATAAAAAGGAAAGAACAATTGTTTCTTCGGACATTGATTTATCTTTAGAAAAAGGAAAACTTATCTCCTTAATCGGGGCCAACGGAATAGGGAAATCAACTCTTTTACGAACAATAATTGGGATTCAAAAACCAATTTCTGGAACTGTTTTGCTTAATGGGACAAACATTCATGAACTGGATGCTTTGACCTTAGCACAAAATCTAAGTGTGGTCTTAACCGAAAAATTACCGCCCAGTAATCTGACTGTTTTTGAACTTATTGCTTTAGGAAGACAGCCTTATACCAACTGGATGGGGACATTGACTCCCATTGACATCACCAAAGTTAATGAAGCAATGGAACTGACTCAAATTAGTCATTTAGCCGCTAAAAAGCATTACGAAATTAGTGACGGTCAATTGCAAAAAGTATTAGTAGCACGTGCTTTGGCACAAGATACGCCCTTAATTATCCTTGATGAACCCACTACCCATTTAGATTTATTACATAAGGCAGCCCTTTTTAAACTTTTAAAGAAACTCACTCAGGATACCCAAAAATGCATTCTTTTTTCTACGCATGATATTGACATGGCTATTCAATTGAGTGATGAAATGATTATTATGACTCCGGAAACAGTTATTCAGGACCAACCTTGCAACCTTATTATGAAAGGTAGTTTCAATACTTTATTCAAAGACGAACACATTGTTTTTGATGCTGAAAAAGGAAGATTCTTCTTCACCTAATCCTTTTTTATAAAACGAACGAAATCGGGAAGTATTTTTAATGCTTTTTCCGCAATCCTATTATTCTTCCCATTAATTAATTTTTATATAAACTTATTGAAAATCAATAGTTTACATAATTTATTTGTATTTTTGTACTTCGTTTTTTTTCCCAAAGCTAAACTGATCTACGTCATTAAAACAATCTTTTAAAAATTTTAATTATGGAAAATTTGTTTACAATGTCGAAAAAAATTATTGTTTTGGGGTCATTATTTTTCCTGTTTTCTTGCAATCAGGACGAAATGATAAATAATGATTTACAAAAAAGTGTTCCCAGTTTTGATAAAAAAATTAAGGAATCCGGTTTTGCTGATAATGACATGGTCATGTATTGGAACGAGAAAACAAGTACTGTACTTACTGGCCCATTTAATCCTCCTACACAGGCTAGGTACTTTGCCATGATACAAATTGCCGTACATGATGCACTGAATGCCATTAAGCCAAAATACGAACGCTTTGCGTTGAACCAAAGAGAAAAATTTGCTGACCCTGATGCGGCAGTAGCCAGTGCCGCCTATTGGGTCATCAAAGGTACGAATGTTCAAGGTACACACCCAGTTGATTCCTGGTACAATGAAAGTTTGGCAACAATTCCAGACGGCGAAAGCAAGGAGCTAGGCAAAACACTTGGCAAACAGGCCGCCGATGCAATAATTGCCAATCGTTCAACAGATAATTTTGCGCAAGCTAATGTAGATTCGCCTGCCCCAGATGGTGATGATCCCGGCGAATACAGGTCCACACTTCCTTTCAGCTTACCGGGCCTGCCAAAAATTAAAGCTCTGCAGCAATGGGGTACATTAATGACTCCGTTTGCTGTACTAAGTAATAATCAATTCAGAGCTAGCGCACCGTACGCAGTTAACTCATTCAATTATGAAAATGACTATAATGAAGTAAAAACAAAAGGCGCAAGAGTGGGGCATACAAGAACTACTGATGAAACTGAGATTGGTGTGTTCTGGGTGGAAAGATCTACTATTGGTTGGAATCGTTTCGCCAGAAACATAATCGCTGATAAAAAATTAGATGCATGGAAAACAGCAAGGCTTTTTGCCTTATTACACACAGCGATGATTGATGGAGTATCAGGATGTTTTGAAGCCAAATATTATTATTTCTACTGGCGACCGGAAACAGCTATCCGTATGGGAGATGATGATGACAACAATAATACAATCGGAGTTGTTGATTGGTTACCCAGCTACACAGAAGGACCAAACCTTACTAATCCTGCCATGAATTTATACACTCCTCCCATTCCGGATTACCCGTCAGCCCATGCAAATTTTGGTGGCGCAGCAGCAGAAATACTGAAACTCTTCTTTGAAACAGATAATATTTCTGTTGATCAGACAAGTCCCACAGCACCGGGAGTAACCCGTCATTATTCCCGCATTTCGCAGGCTGCAAGAGATAATTCTTTATCAAGAATTTATGTGGGTTATCATTTCAGAAAAGCATGTTTGGCAGGTGAAGAACAAGGAAAACAGATAGCAAGTTATGTGTTCAGCCATAAATTTCAGGAAAGTGATAAGTGTGAAGAATTTTAACAATACTTCTCTCTAATCTATTTTAGTCCAATATTTTTTTGTCATATCGAGCGCAGTCGAGAATCATTAAAGTATCCCGACTGCGCTCAATGTGACAATTGGACTAATTTATAAACACTATTGGCATTAACTTTCAATCTGTTAAAATTGTATTATCCATTTCCCTTCAACAAATTAATACTCACTGTTGCAATAGAAGAATCCGGAAATCTTCTGAAAAAATTAGCATCAGGATACAAACCTGCTTCTGCAGCTATTTTGTGTAAAACAGGAATTTCAACTATATATTGATCGGAAAAACCATGTGTGGCATCATATGCCGTTGCGGCTGTTTTTCCTAAATTACCAGCAGTTAAAGCTGGCGCTATAGTATGCAATTCAATCATTAGCAAGCCATACTTCTTAACATAAGGAGACCATTTGTTAAAATGTTCCAACAGATTATCTTCGACCAAGTTGTTACTAATTCGCTTCCCTCTGTGAGCAAATGCCCCTGTTGAATGACTCACTCGCTCCTCGGTTATATGTTGTGGCATTTCCCAGATTCGATTATGATCCAGAAAGGTTCTTGCGTTCAACAAATCTTTTAAATCAATATTGTAATTTTCCATTAGATCTTCCGCCAATAAATCAGGTCTGCCAATATCACCCCAGATTACTTTGGCCCAGATATCGGCTTTTATTAAATTCGCCCGGGTTACTTTCAAAGCTGCCTGATTGTAATCGGCGCCGACAAGAAACAAAGGATAATCATCTAACATTTTTCCGCGTAGTGTCTGTCTTTCGATTACATCAAAAATATGTTCCAAAAAAGCCCCGTTGCCACAGCCCATATCCAGAATTCCTTTCGGTTGGTCTTCTATTGGTAAATTGAATAATCTGACAATGATTTCGTCTACCACTTTAAAATAAGTATCGTGCGCACCACCACTGCCCCACACATTCATTTCTCTATCTACATGAATTTCATCTTCTCCTTCTGCAGTATTTCTTAACACATTTGGATCTCCAAAAAGTAAATCTTCCATTTTATTAAACGTTGGCAAATAAGAGACTGTCACACCATAAGCAGAAGCCCTTTTAGCAAAAAATAGACCTGTCTCCGTAAATTGATAATTATCCTTTTTTTTGGAAAACCAACCTAGATAAACAAAGAAATCTAATATAATTTTGAAATTTTCCGGCGATTTATGGAACTCTTCCGCCCGAAAGGATATTTCCATAAAATACTTATGAAACATACCACTCCTACCCAAACGTACTAAAATTGGTCCAACAAGATTTCCCTCAATATGGGTTAGAATTTGCTGTTGAATTTCCTTGGTTAACGGATCATCGGAGATTGAAATACCGTAATTATCTTTATATAAATCGAAAATTAAACCCAGTCTGGCAAAAGGGATATCGTCTAATAACCGAGAGGGTGACTGCATCGTGAAATGCAATAAATCAACCACATCTTCGTACAAATGAAAGAATGAAAAAGCAATGGCGCTTTTATCGTTGACACTAAATTTGATCTGGTCATTAGCACTGTCAATGTGATAATCCAGAAATCCTTGGGAACACAAAACTCGCAGAGCCACATGGAGATAACCCTCATTGGCATTAAAATGTGTGGTAAGCTCTGCCAGAGTAGCCTCTTTTTTATAAAGAATATAAGACAGGATTCCATTTTCATTTAATGCATACGCTACGGGAGCAGTGACTAAACCATCCAAATGTTTGAAAATGGTACTTCTGAGAAAAACGGAATCTATCATAATGAGTAAATTTAAAAGACAAAAAATTACTGCTTAGACTAGGAAATGCTTTTCTCAAATATATGAAAATTCAGCAAAATAACATACTGAACTTCAAGCTTTTTAGTTCTTCGTATTTAAATTTTTAACGCAATTTGTCTTTTGGCTTCACCAACAACAAAGGCAACCGAATTGGCAATATTAAAACTTCTGATTAGTGGCGACATCGGAATTGTCAAATGATTTTCAAAAAGTGCTAAAACATCTTTACTCAAACCAACGCTTTCTTTTCCAAAAACCAACCAGTCTCCATCCTGAAAATGATTCTCCAAATACGATTTTTCGGCATGGGAACTCATCAGAAAAACACGAGATTTATCCGGAATTTGGTTCATCCATTCTTCGACATTTTGATATTCTGTCACATCAAGATGCACCCAATAATCCAAGCCGGAACGTTTCAGGTTTTTATCATTAATAACAAAACCAAAAGGATGGATTAAATGCAAACGACTTTCGGTGCCCACGCACAAACGGCCTATGTTTCCGGTATTATTAGGTATTTCTGGCTCTACTAAAACGATGTTTAACATACTGGTTTATTTGTTTATTTGGTAATTTGTTTATTCGGATACTTGAAAATCGGAAACGGGCAAGACTTCTCCCGCTTGTAAATCATTGAGGTGTACATTCCCTATTCGGACACGAACCAATCTCAAGGTTGGAAAACCAACGGCAGCAGTCATTTTTCTGACTTGTCGAAACTTTCCTTCATTGACTGTAATCGAAGCCCAGGAAGTCGGCCCATGTCTTTCGTCACGTATTTTTTTTCCTCTGGCGCCAAAGGCTGGAATTTCTGTTATCAAGGACGCTTTACAAGGTTTGGTGATATATTTTGAACCATTAAAACCTATTTCGACTCCCATTTGTATTTTATCAATCGCTTCCTGATTAATGATTCCATCGACCTGTACATAGTATTCTTTATCGACTTTTCTGCTTCGAATGGTTTCGCTCATTTTTCCATCGGTGGTCAGTAACAGCAGGCCTTCCGAATCTTCATCTAAACGACCTATCGCCATCGTGCCAATTGGAAAATCATACAATTCTCCCAAGAGTTTCTTTTTTCGTTTCAATTCGTAAATAAACTGACTTAAATAACCGTAGGGTTTGTGAAGGATGAAATGAGTGTGTAAGGACATTGTAATTTTATTTTCGAATGCAAAGATAGCACGAGAATTTGAATTTAGAATATTCGGCAATAGAACAATACCATTTGCAACCCGAGTTCGATTATTAGTTTAATACAATCAAAACACAATAACTCCATTTTTTTTCTGGTGTTATTTGTGTATTGAATTGCCTCTAGCTTCATCTAGAGAAATGCGTTTCAAAAAAGGTTTGGCTTTAAACAAAATATATAGCTTTTGGCTAAAGCCAATTTAATAACAATATAATTTACCTCCAACTAAAGCAGGAGGCAATTGATTTTCTTCTAAAAATGAAATAAAAAAAATCGTTTAGAGATTCCCTAAACGATCAATCCCCAAAAAAAAACCGTACTTAAAAAGAAACATTCAATCCAAAATTCAGTGCCCACTGAAATTGATTAAAAGATTGATTGTTTAAAGGATTAATATAATAATTCATCCCCGGTTCTACAAAAACACGGGTCTGCTTATACAAACGATATTGCACAGTACTACTCAACAAAGACCCGTAAACGAATTCATTTACATTAAGATTTTCACCAATTGAATTTCCGTTCAACAGCACTTCATTCGAAATTAATTTACCCACAAAACCACCTGTATTAAGGCTTATACTTGTTTTATTTTTATCCAAAATTGAATAGGAAACCTCTAAGGGCATTTCGATATATTTCAAGCTTTGATCAATAGTTCCTGTTTGAAAATTAGAATTTTTTGACTCATTTTGGTCATTATTTGAAATAAACACATAATTTGCATTTGTGCTGACACGTTCCATATTTGAATTCTGAATGAAAAAATTACCAGTAGCTAATCCAAAATTATTTTGTGCATTTACATACGAAACATCGGCAATAGCCTGACCTAATTCATTAAATTTAAATCCGGAACTTACTCCCCATTTTTTATTTAGCTTATAGTTTGTTTTTACACCATAAGCATTACCTTGTTTTGATTCTACGGCACTACCCAACGAACTTTCTGTTTTGTAATTTTGAGAATTCGAAACACCCGCAAATACCTGAACAGACCATTTATCAATTTCTGGAACAGGCTTGATTTTGTTATTTTTGTTTTCTCCTTTTGCAAAAGCATTTTCCAATCTTTGAAGTTCTGCCAGTTGTACTGAATCGTTTTGAGCCAAAGCCAAGTTTGTTGTTTTGCCTTTTCCGGATGCATTCATTACTGGCTTATTCGTTTCAGGTTTTAGGACGATAGTAGCCGTTGACGAATTTGTTTTGTTTTTTTGTACAATGCTATTAGTATTGTTACTGCTATTATTATCATTATTGCTATTATTGTTATTATTGTTATTATTGTTATTGTTATTCGCATCCTCAATTGGTTTTTCCAAAAAAGCATTCGTTATTTCTTGATGGGACGCGTTTAAATAATTTGATTTATTCGCATTTGAAACTAATCCGGTTTGTATTACAACTTGAGAACCGGTATTGCTTTTTGAAATTCTAGTTTTCCCGGATTCTTTTTTAACAACTGTATCCTCATTTTTATTTACAACAGCTACAGTTACTGTATTTTTAAGTTGATTGCTGTTTTTTGAAATTTCATCTTTAGTTGAAGTACCTTTAATCTTTGAATCTGTATTTTCATTTTGCAATACAACAGTATTGTTTTCGAAAGAAATGCTGTTTGGATTGTTACTGTTTGAAACCGAATTAAAATATAAAGCAGATGGAATCGCTAAACCCAACAAAAGACCAGCTGCAACTGACCACCAAATAATGGCTCTTTTCTTCTTTTTAGGTTTGCTTAGTTTTTCTTCAATTTCGATCCATAGTTCTGGTGGTGGAACACTAGAAAAATTTTCCATTGATGAAAAAATATCTTCTATTTTTTGCTTTTTCATGCTATCTTAAAATTTAATACGGTCAAAATTCTTTTTTGCAAAATTCTCTTTGCTCTATTCAAATTAGACTTCGAAGTTCCTTCTGAAATTTGAAGCAGTTTCGCTATTTCTTTATGCTTCATTTTTTCGAAAACATAAAGATTGAAAACCATTCGGTATTGATCCGGTAAATCCTGAATATACTCCAACATTTTCTCTTGACTAATTGGAATAATTCCTAATTCCTCTTCTGCAATTTCATCAGTTTCCGGATCAAAAACATCCAAAAAGAAACTTTCTTTTTTCTTTTTATTTAAAGTTTCAATCAATTTATTAATAAAGATCCGTTTCAGCCATCCCTCAAAACTTCCTTCAAATTTATATTGACTTATTTTTTGAAAAACGATAATAAATGCCTCTTGAAAAACATCTTTGGCATCATCTTCATTTTTCATATACTTAAGACAGATACCATACAAAACAGGAGAGAACAACTGATATAATTTCAGTTGTCCCGCTCTGTCATTTTGAATGCACTTGCGTATCAGTATTTCTAAATCTTCTTTCAAAAAATAATTTTAAAGTATTTCTAATTGGCAAAAATAAGTGTTTTATAACTCTTAAAATTATCTTTTATAATCAGAGCTGTACCCGTCAGCAAAATTATCAGCGATGGTTAAATTATGAGCATCTATAAACTGCACAACATAGGTCATTCCATCAAAGACAATCAGACTTCGCTCCTTTTCGTCAAAAATACTAGTCCCTTTTTTTATTTCGTAAGTCGTATTTGTAATTTCTACATTGTTACTATAAACCATTACTTTTCCTTCACCGGTAAAAACTATCTTTTTCTGGATTCCTGTGCTCTCAGGAGTTTCAGTACTTCCGGCGATTCCTCCCACCGATTTTTGCCAAGTCCAACTACCTATGATACTATTTGAATTTAAATCACCAACACTTGATTCTACTGAACAAGAAAGTGACAGAATACTGATTAGTATGATTATAAAGAATGATTTTTTCATATTTGAATACTATTAATTCGTTTTCAATGCAGTGATTTTATCTTGAATTGCTTTTTTGAAAAGTAAAATTTCAGAATTTTGATCGGCTGTATTATCGTTATCCAAATATATTTTGGTGATATCTGTCCCTTGACGGAGTTCAAAATACAATCCACCTTGATCGTGCGAATCGGGACTGCCGTAAGTTTTGGTTTGTCCTTTTAAATTTAAAATTTCTGCTGGGACATTTTTCAAAAACAGCGAATAATCTCCTTTTGGGGTCAATCCCTCAAAACTATATTGATTAAAATCATAATTTCCGTTCACCACGTTCAAAAAGTGTAGCACATTATAGTCGTTTATCTGATAAAATTTCTGGCAATCATTTCCTGTACATTCCCCGTTAAAACTTCCAATAATAACGCTGTTAGGCATTTGATTTACTTTATTAAAATAGATTGGTTTTGTAGTTTTTGGAATTAAAATAAAATCAGAAGGATAGCTTATAGCTTGCGTAACAACTTCACCAGGAAGGGGTGTTTTTTCATAAAAATCAATTACCATTTCACAATTATTTTCTACAACCGAAATTATTTTTATGCTATAACCACCTGTAGCTTTTGGTCCGGCAAAAAGACTAACTAAAAAATATTTACTAAAATCAATAGTCGCATTGGATGGATCTGGACACGTATTTTCGTGTTTTGTAAAATAGGTTTCCAATTTTTCCTGCGAGTTTATTATAATCGCAGTGGGGTTAGTTGGCAAAGTCTTAATGCTATAATTGCAATCCAAAGGAAAATTAGTAAATGCAACGTTGGTTGTGCTTCCGCAACTGTAATTTTCTTCATCAGAATTAATTGAACATGCACTAAAGCCAAAAGCGATAAATAAGCCTAACAGTATTTTTTTCATAATAGTTATATAAAGGTTTTACTTCATAGATACTATTGTTTTAAAATGGTTGCGTTAGTCCAAATTATTTTGGCAAAAAAATCAATTCATTGCATTATTTAATGGTTAAGAAAAGTTTCATTTTTCTTTTCAAATCGTTCATACACTGACATAATTAATCTTAGGGTTCGCAGCTAATCAAGTGACGGTAAAAGACATTATAATATTCTTTGCGATAGCAGCAATAGGCTGTTTATATGCAAATTAATTAGAGATTTGATTACTTTCTCGTTTTCTAATTTCGCATAATATCTTTTTCTTAATGCTTCAAGAACTAATTCTTGTTGTGCTAACCCTAAGTGCAGCTTGCTTTAACATCTCTATTAATATTTCTATTTTAATAGGTTTGGATATATAATCATCCATGCCGGCTTCTAAACAGGCCAACCTGTCTTCTGGAAATGCATTAGCCGTCATAGCTATAATCTGAGGTTGTACATCCATTGTCCCTCTGATTATCTTAGTTGCCTGCAGACCATCGATTTCTGGCATCAACATATCCATTAGGATTACATCAAATGGTTTCACTTTCAGCATATCAACAACTTCTTTTCCGTTATTGGCTACCTCTGGTTCATATCCTAATCTCTTCAAAATCCGCATGATTAACACCTGATTAATCTTATTGTCTTCAGCAATCAAAATACTCAACGGATAAGTTTCGGAAAAATCTTCAGGAAATAAGTTTTGCTTGCTCTTTTCGTTCGGAATTTGTTCCCCCTTATGTTTCAACTCCTGCTGGATTTCTTCATACAATTGCGCTTGCTTAATTGGTTTGGTTAATACCGATTTGAACAAATGTGCGTATTTTAATTTGTTTTCATTTTCTATAAATCCCATCAGAATAATTGGCATCTGTGGTAGTTTGGCTTTGATTTCATTAGCCAACATCACTCCATCCATCTCGGGCATTTGCATATCTGTAATGATCAAATCGAAGGTTTCTCCTTGACCCAGAATTTCAAGTGCTTCTCCCGCAGATTGTGCCAGAGTTGAGCTGAGTTTCCAGATTTCCAGCTGAGTTTTCAGGACACTTAAATTGGTCGCATTATCATCGACCAGCAAGACCTTTTTGCCCTCGTTTCCATCCGTATCAAAAATATCATACAGATAGGGAGATCCTTTAGCTACTTTGCTCTTTATAAAGAAACCGAAGGCTGTTCCTCCCCCTTCTTCACTGTTGACACTAACCTCCCCGCCCATCAGTTTTACTAAACGCTCACTGATTGCTAAACCCAATCCAGTACCGCCATACTTGCGGGTTGTTGAAGAATCTACTTGTGAAAAGTCTTTAAATAATCGGGACAGTTTATCTTTCGGAATTCCAATACCCGAATCTTTAACCTCAAAATAAATCCGTAGGTTCTCGCCGTCCGCTTTTTCAGAACGAATTTGTACAAATACCTCTCCTTTATGGGTAAACTTCAAAGCATTACTAACCAGATTCATTAACACTTGCTGTAAGCGAACACTATCTCCAACAATCATGACCGGAAGTGAATAATCGATTTGGCAAACCAATTCTAAGTTCAGTTGGGCCGCTTTTACAGCAAAATTATCCAGTACATTTTCCACACACTGACGCAGATTGAAATCATGCCGTTCTATTTCTATATTACCGCTTTCTATTTTGGAGAAATCCAAAACATCATTGATAACTGCCAATAAAGCGTCGCTACTCGTTTTGATAATATTTACATAGCCCTCCTGCTCATGGCTTAAATTGGTGCTCGCCAATAATGAAGTCATTCCCATTACACCATTCATGGGGGTACGAATTTCGTGGCTCATCGCAGCCAAAAAGGCACTCTTGGCCTGATTAGCGCGTTCAGCATCCAACATAGCGGCCTCGGCTTCTTTTGATTTATTCACCAATTCTTCGGTGCGCACTCTGACTTGTCTTTCGAGGTCTTCCTTTTTGGCATTAATATTAGCCAATCTATATTTGGCTTTTAATATAGTCACCCTGAACTTGAAAAATCCATATAAAGCGCCAAAAACCAATAGAACAACAACAATTCTAAACCACCAGGTAGCCCAAAAAGGTGGAGTAATTGTGATTTTCAGCGTAGTTCCTTTTTCGTTCCAAACACCATCATTATTAGAAGCTTTAACACGAAATATATAAGTTCCCGGGTTAAGATTGGTATAAGTTGCTTTTCTTTGGTCGCCTAAATAATTCCAATTTTTATCAAAACCCTCTAATTTATAAGCAAACTGGTTTTTTTCCGGATGGATATAATTAAGAGCCGAAAATGCTATCGTAAATACGGAATGCTCATAAGAAAGAACAATTTCTTTGGCTTCACTAATATCTTCCTTCAGTGGAGAATTTTCGTCTCCAACTACTATATCCTTATTAAAAATTTGAAAATTTGTGATAAAAACAGCCGGCACAAAAGGATTATCCTTTATTTTATCGGGATAAAACGAGTTAAGCCCTCCGGATCCCCCAAAAAACAATTCTCCATCCTCCGCTTTATAGCAAGCATTACGTCTGAATTCATTTCCCTGAATTCCATCAGAAATTCCGTAATTCCTGAATGTTTTACTTACCGGATTAAACTTTGAAATCCCTTTATTGGTTCCAAGCCACAGGTTTCCTTTTTCATCCTCAAGAATACCGGCAATAATATTTCCGGGAAGACCATCCTTTTCGGTAAATACGGTAAAGGAATTGTTTTTTTTATCGAATCGATTCAGACCTCCTCTGGTTCCTACCCATAGATTTCCCTTTTTGTCTACAAATAAATGTTCAACAAAATTATCTGAAAGACTGTTCTTTTCTAGATGGCTGCTTTTGTATTGCTCAAAACGATTACTGTGTTCATCATACCTGCAAAGCCCTTCATCTCCTCCAAACCACATCGCACCATCGTCATCTTGACAAATTGAATAAATGGTATTTCCAATAAGAGAGTTCTTGTCTCCTGATTTTTTAAGAAAATGAGTAAATTTCTTAGTTTCAAAATTATAACGATTTAACCCATAATTTGTGGACCCAAGCCAAAGATTCCCTTTATTATCTTTGTATGCGTAAGGTATCGAAGATCCCGTCAAACTATTGGTATCATTAGCATCCGGAAGGTGGTGGGTGAATTTTCCGGTTCTTTTATTAAATAAGTCAAAACCTTCATGCAAATAGGTAATAGCGATATTATCCCGATCAATTTCCTTTACGGAATAAATATAATTACTGCTAATACTGTTCTTGTCTCCATTATTTTTAAAAACTTTGAACGTCTTTTTATCTCTATTAAAAACATTTAATCCTCCACCATCAGTCCCTATCCAGACATTCCCTTCGTTATCGCCTCCAATGCCAAGAATATTGCCTGAACTAAGAGAAGTAGACGCATGAGGATTCTGCCTAAAGAGATTCATTTTATTTCCATATTTAGGTAAAAAATTAACCCCACCAGCATAGGTTCCTACCCACATGTTCCCTGAATTATCTCGGTACAAACTATGAATTGAGACATCATTGAGGCTTTGTGGATTGTTTATATCACTTATTACATTATAAAAATTATCTTTCTCTTTACTGTAGATACTGATGCCCCCATTTTCAGAACCAAACCATAGCTTACCCGCAGCGTCTTGGGAGATGGACAAAATAGCATCCCGATAAAGACTCTTAGGATTGTTAGGATTGTGTTTGAAATTTTTAAATGAATCTTCTTTTTTATTGTATAAGGATATTCCCGATCCATAAGTACCAATCCAAATATTACCGGCACTATCTGTATAAGTAACCCTAATATCATTCCCGGAGATGCTTTTTGGATTTTTAGGATTATTGAGGTAATGAACCATTTTATTGGTTTTGTAGGTAAACCGATCAAGCCCGTGATGCGTAGCCAACCACAAATTACCCTCGGTGTCTTCGGTAATTTTTCTTACATCATTCTTTATAAAAGCATCGTTCAGATCTCTTCCAAAAAACTTACATTTTCCGCTTTGTATATTGATCAGACAAAAACCATTAGAGGTCCCTAACCAAATGTTTCCGGATTTATCCTGAAAAATATCATTAATAATAACCCCTTCAATAGTGTAGTGTACAAATTTATTTGTTTTCCTGTCAAATTTATCCAAGCCTATTCTGGTGGCTATCAGCAAATAGCCATTTTGGTCTTCCAAAATATCGGTAATATAATTATTACTGAGACTAAAGCGATTATGAGGATCATTTTTAAATACCTTGAAATCATAACCGTCAAATCTATTCAGCCCGTCCTTCGTACCAAACCAGATAAACCCTCTACTATCTTGAAATATTGATTTAACAGTGCTTTGAGATAAACCTTCATTAGTTCCTATTTGTTTAAATGAAAAGTCATCATTTTGAGCATGGGCAAGCTTTGTCCCCATGAAAATCATAACAAGATATAATAAGTAAATAGATTTCATTTTATAATTTATTTAGAACGACTAATTCTGATGAACTATTATTAGGGATTACTAAGATGAAATTCTATTTTGAATCAAATCATCAAACACGATAAAAAAATTACATATGATGAGATACAACCATTTACTCCCTTAATTTATAAAACAATCTAAACACTTCATTTGACAAGCAATAAGCTAATATACGATTTTGAATTAAAAATCATCAAACCGCAGAAACAAAATTAATTAGGAACAAACCAATTCAGATTTTTTTAGAATACTGCTCTTATAAATTTTACTTTTGATATTATTCTTTACTTTTACTACTCAAAAAAAAGAATTTCTATGTCTGATATGTTTCCGTTTTTATTGATTTTTATTATTGCTCTTTCGCTTGGTGTTTTCATTGGAAAACTGATTTTCTCCGCCCGCTTTCAGTCGGAAAAAGTGAGTCTGGAAGAAAAACTGATTGCTTTAACCTCACAACTCAACCAACAGAAGGAACAATTTTCGACTGACAAATTAGCTTTCGAAAAACAATTATTTGCTGCCAATGAAGACAAGGAAAACATTCGAAATGAGAAAGACAGTTTAGCAATCCAGCTTTCTAAAAAAGAAGTCGATTTTGAGAATCTTTGGGAACGCAACAAAGAACAAAAAGAGGAAGTCGAAAAGTTACAGGAAAAATTCACTAAAGAATTCGAGAATCTGGCCAATAAAATATTAGACGAAAAGTCCAATAAATTTACGGAACAGAACAAGGAAAACATGAAAAATATCCTGTCTCCTTTACAGGATAAAATTCAATTATTCGAAAAGAAAGTCGAAGATACCCACAAGGAAAGTATTGACTACCATGCTGCTTTACGCCAACAAATATTGGGCTTGCGCGAGATGAACATTCAAATGAGCAAAGAAACTGTCAACCTCACCAAAGCATTGAAAGGAGACAGTAAAATGCAAGGAAATTGGGGTGAATTGGTTTTGGAGAGAGTATTAGAAAAATCAGGCTTGGAAAAAGGACGTGAATACGAAGTTCAGCAAGCCTTTACAACCGAGGACGGAAATCGTGTCTTTCCCGATGTTGTCATCAATCTTCCAGATGGCAAAAAGATGATTGTCGATTCGAAAGTATCTCTGACAGCTTATGAAAAATATACTAATGAAGAAGATGAGGATACGAAAACTGGCTTTTTAAAAGAACATGTCAACTCTATCAGACGACATGTAGAACAATTAGGAAACAAAAATTACCAAGATTTATATCAAATAGAAAGCCCTGATTTTGTATTACTTTTTATTCCTATTGAACCGGCTTTTGCAATGGCACTCAATGAAGACTCCTCTTTATACAACAAAGCATTTGAGAAGAATATTGTGATTGTAACTCCAGCCACCTTACTGGCTACATTACGAACAATAGACAGCATGTGGACCAATCAAAAGCAACAGGAAAACGCCTTGGAAATTGCACGACAAGCGGGAGCATTATACGATAAATTTGAAGGTTTTGTCGCTGATTTAATTAAAATCGGCAAGAAAATAGACGAAACCAAAACCGAGTACAGTGGTGCCATGAATAAATTGGTAGAAGGAAAAGGAAACTTAATCGTAAGTGTCGAAAAATTGAAAAAGATGGGTGCCAAAGCCAAAAAAGCACTTCCGGAAAACATATTAAACAGAGCCGAAAAAGACGAAAACCAACTATTAAACTAAACCCGCCACAATGAAACGAATTTTAGGAATTATTGCAGGAATTATAACCCTAGCCCTTTTGTGCTATTTTGCATTTATTTATTATGTCCCTTATAGTGAAGGAATCCGTTCTGGTGAATTAATCAAACTAAGTCATAAAGGCATGGTCATCAAAACTTGGGAAGGAGAGCTGAGCCAAGGAATTTCCGGTGCCCAAATTTTTAGTTTTTCCGTTTTAGACTCAGATAAAAAAGTGATTGAAGATTTAAAAGGACTTCAAGGTCATTATGTAAAAATGACTTATGTTGAAAGATATAAAACTTTTGCCTGGTGGGGAGAAACCAGATATTTTGTTACTTCAGTAAAAAAAGAGACTTCTCCATTTAATCAAAAATAAGTCACAATGAATACTGTTTTTAAAAGCGTTGCCTCGTCCTATGTCAGCATTTCAGAATTAATGCTACCATCACATACTAATTTCAGTGGAAAAATTCACGGGGGCTATATTTTGTCCCTGCTCGATCAAATTGCCTTTGCCTGTGCTTCAAAATTCTCCGGAAACTATTGTGTAACTGCATCTGTTGATACGGTAAATTTCTTGAAACCGATAGAAGTAGGTGAACTGGTGACCATGAAGGCCAGTGTCAATTATGTGGGCAAAAGCTCGATGATTGTTGGAATTCGCGTGGAAGCCGAAAACATTCAAACAGGAAAAATAAAACACTGTAATTCTTCCTATTTTACTATGGTTGCCAAAAACAAAGAAGGATTAAGCGTTCCTGTTCCTGGCCTTATTCTGTCAAATCTGGATGAAGTGCGCCGATTCAGTAATTGTTTAAAACAAATTGATTTGAAAAAAGAACGGGAACTTCACGAAGAAGAATTCAACTACAGCAGCATAGAAACAATCGCCAGCTTTAGCAAATATAACGTCCAAGTGCAATTAGGTTAGTATTTAATTATACCGTTTCTTATTTTTTATTTTATTTTCGGATTTCAAATAAAAACAATTAAAAAGCTTCATTATAAAATTGAAGCTTTTTAACTTTTTTTCAACACTGCTTCTATGTTTTTTGCGATTAAAAAATCGTAACTTTAAGTAATTTAATTCATGCCCCACTATGAAAAAAATTACTTTTTTACTTTTCATCTCCGTAATTTATGGGAGCTTCGCTCAAGAAAGATTGATGACTAATACTGGAATCATCACTTTTGAAGCGTCCATACCTTTTTTTGAAGAAGTGAAAGGAACACATGATAAAGTGATTTGCATTTTAGAACCAAAAACAAGTAAATTAAGCTGTGTTGTCATCATTAAGGGATTTCAATTTAAAAGACAATTAATGAAAACCCATTTCAATGAGAATTACATGGAAAGTGACAAACATTCGAAAGCCACCTTCAAAGGAAAAATCGAAAAATTTGATTTAAAAAACATTCATGAAGAAGCGTTAGAATACTTAATAAAAGGGAAAATAGAAATTCATGGTGTGACCAAAAACATTGCTGTAAAAGCCAAAATCAAAAAAGTGGCGGACGGACTTGAATTCACTTCCGATTTCAATTTGAATACTGATGACTTCAAGATTGAAATTCCATTCATCGTGAGTAACAAAATATCAAAAAATGTTAACACACAATTAAAATTTGTTTTACAATAAAGCCATTTTCATAAACAATCTTTCAATGCCGTTTCTAAATTTTTAAACTGAAATTGGAAACCTGTTTTTTCTATTTTCTCAGAGGAGATCCTTCTGCCTGCTAAAATGAGTTTTGCCATTTCACCCATTGCCAATTTTATCAAAAAACTTGGCACATTAGGCAGCCAAATACTGTATCCTATGATTTGTGCCAATGTTTTTGAGAAAATAGTATTGTTTGTATTATCATTTATTGCTGCATTATAAGATCCATGCATATTACTGTTTTCAACAGCTTCAAAATAAATAGCACAGAGATCATTAATATGAATCCAAGGCATATATTGTTTCCCTGAACCCAAAGCAGAACCTAATCCCCGTTTAAAAATAGGGACTAACTGGGCTAAAAAACCTTCATTTTTCCCTAAAACATACCTGTACGGATTTTCACCGTTCTAATTTCAAGCGTTCCAATTTCATCAGCTGCAGCTTCCCATTTTTGGCAGACAGTACCCAAAAAATCATCAGCTGCCGGAGTCTCCTCTGTACAAATCTCTTCTCCATTTACAGCACCATAAATTCCAATTGCCGAGGCCGAAATAAAGACATCCACTTTTTTATTATTTTTCTTCAAAACAGTGTAAATCAAATGGGCCGACTGTATCCGACTATCGATTATTTCTGCTTTACGTTTCGCTGTCCACCTTTTTCCTACAATGTTCTCTCCTGCTAAATGTATAATATAGTCTGCATTGAGAACAGCCGCTTCATCAATAAAATTACCAGCTACATCCCATTTATAATACGAAATATCTCCCATTGGTTTCTTTTCGCTTCTGCTCAAAATAGAAACCGTATATCCTTCCTTAAGCAACAAATCAGTAAGATGTCTGCCTACAAATCCGGAACCACCGCTAATTAATACATTTTTTTTCATGATAAATCACTATTAACTATTTGAATGTATAACAAAGATACGACAATTATTTTGTTTAACTTTATGAATATTTTGTTAAACATTTAGTATCTTTACACTTCAATTTGAAATTCTTCAGAAAATGGCAACTAAAAAAGTAATACTCACAAAAGATATGATCGTCTCAATGTTTATGAATTACACATTGGAACATGATCAGAAACCCAAATCAGTCTATCAATTCGCAAAACTAAACGGTTTTTCGGAGGCAGAATTCTATTCATTTTTCGGAACTCTGGAAAGTATCGAAAAAGAAATTTTCAATCTGTTTTTAGAAAAAACAATCGAATTATTACAAAAAGACAAAGACTATGATACTTATGACATGAAAACTAAAATGCTTAGTTTTTATTTTACGTTCTTCGAATTATTAGCGGCCAATAGAAGTTATGTGGTTCTTAGTTTGAAAGAACATCAAAACCAGTTGAAAAATCTAATGCAATTGTCTCGTTTGAGAAACAGTTTTAAAGATTTTGTTGCCGGTATTATATCGGATGAATACCGAATCAAACAAGAAAAGCTTCAAAAAATTCAGGAAAAAGCGATTCAGGAAACGTCTTGGATTCAACTTTTAATGACTCTGAAATTTTGGATAGAAGATGCTTCACCGGCTTTTGAAAAAACAGACATTTTTATAGAGAAATCAGTAAAAGCCACCTTTGAACTAATGAACATCACTCCTATTGACAGTTTAATTGATTTTGGGAAATTTATTTTCAAAGAAAAAATATACAGCAAATAATGAAAACCATCGATTATATTCCCACCTCAAAAATTGAGAGAGCTACAAAACTGGTGCAAACCGGAGCAAAAGTTGGCGTTAATTATCTGAAATATTACGGCGAAAAAATGGTTAATTCTGATTTAACCCGTGATAAACTCAATGAAGACAATGCCGAAGATATTTATGATGGATTAAAGAGTCTCAAAGGGAGCGCGCTAAAAGTTGCGCAAATGTTGAGCATGGACAAAAGTTTTTTACCTCAGGCTTATGTAGAAAAATTTTCATTGTCCCAATTTTCGGTTCCACCTCTTTCGGCGCCTTTGGTATTGAAAACCTTCAAGAATAATTTTGGCAAGACACCTTATGAAATTTTTGACGAGTTCAATTCGACTTCGGTGAATGCAGCGAGTATCGGGCAAGTTCATTTGGCAATAAAAGACAATAAAAGACTGGCCGTAAAAATCCAATATCCAGGCGTTGCCAACAGTATCTCGTCTGATTTGGCTTTGGTAAAACCCATAGCCATCAGAATGTTCAATCTGCAGGGAAAAGATTCTGATAAGTATTTCAAGGAAGTTGAAGACAAATTAATCGAGGAAACCAACTATTTATTGGAACTGAAACAAAGTCAGGAAGTCGTTGATGCCTGTAAAAAAATAGAGAATCTGGTTTTCCCGAACTACTATCCTGAGTTTTCTTCGGAGAAAATTATCACCATGGACTGGATGAGCGGTATTCATCTCTCGGAATTCACCAATAAAAACACCAATCAACCGATAGGAAACAAACTTGGTCAGGCGCTTTGGGATTTCTATATGTATCAAATTCATGTTTTGAGGAAAGTACATGCCGATCCGCATCCGGGAAATTTTCTGGTGAACCAAAATAATCAATTGGTAGCGCTGGATTTTGGCTGTATGAAACAAATTCCAACTGAATTTTATGTTCCTTATTTTGAATTAATCAACAAGGAAGTGATTGATAACAAGAATCTTTTCCGAGAAAAATTATTCGAATTGGAAATTCTTAGAACCGACGACAGCAAAGAAGAAATTGCCTATTTCACACAAATGTTCTATGATTTGTTATCGCTTTTTACGAAACCATTTCAAACCGAAACTTTCGATTTCTCGGATGAAGTATTCTTTGACAACATAGCGCAGTTAGGCGAACGTTTTTCAAAAGACACGAATCTCAAAAAAATGAATGGTAACCGAGGCTCCAAACATTTCATTTATATGAACAGAACCTTCTTTGGCTTATACAATTTGATGTTTGATTTGAAAGCTAAAATCGTTGTTAATGAATATCAAAAATATCAGGATTGAAAAAAGAATTAGCTGATTTAGACAAAAACAGAATCATAGAAATGGCTTGGGGGACCGAACCACTTTTGAGGCGATTCTATTGCAATACATAAAAATATTTCAAACATGAAAAACATCGTCATCATTGGGGGCAGTAAAGGAATTGGAAATGCTATTTTACAACAACAATTAGAAAGCAATAAAGTATATAATATCAGTAGAAATGCTCCTGAGCTTTCACATCCTAATCTGAAACATTATTCTTTGGATGTCTTACAGGATGCACTTCCCGAGATTGAAAATATTCATACTTTGATTTACTGCCCTGGATCTATCAATTTGAAACCGATAGGCAGTTTGAGTATTGATGATTTCAGAAATGATTTTGAAATCAATGTCATTGGTGCCATAAAAGCAATTCAGAAATATTTACCTGTTTTAAAAAGAGGAACAAATCCGTCCATTCTTTTGTTCAGCACAGTGGCAGCCAAATTAGGAATGCCTTTTCATGCCAGCATAGCTACAGCAAAAGCAGGGCTTGAAGGATTAGTGAAATCGTTGGGAGCAGAAATGGCGTCGGTAGTACGCATCAACGCCATTGCTCCCACGATTACCGAAACCTCTCTTTCTGCCAGTATTTTGAGAAACGATCGTATGAGAGAAAATATGATTGAGCGCCACCCGATGAAAGGCTATTTAAAACCGGAAGAAGTCGCCGATATGGCTGATTTTTTAATTTCCGAAAAAGCGAAATCAATTTCAGGTCAAATCTTCGAAATGGATTACGGTATCGTTAGTTTTAAAATGTAAAAACTAAAAAATGGCACATAGATGACACCAACTAAACGGATACACACGAATTATCTCCTTTACAAACCAAAACCATGAAAATTCTCTTAACAGGCGCAACAGGATACATCGGAAAACGACTTTTGCCTATGTTGGTTGGGCAAGGACACAATGTGTTTTGTTGCGTAAGAGATAAAAACAGATTTTATTGTCCGAAAGAATTTGAAAACAAGGTGACCGTACTTGAAGTTGATTTCTTGAATCAAGAAAGTTTACATGCCATTCCTAAAGACATAGATGTAGCCTATTATTTAATTCATTCCATGTCGGGCTCCGATACAAATTATGATGAATTGGAAAGTATTTCGGCACTCAATTTTGTCGAGTATCTCAATCAAACCAAAGTCAAACAAGTGATTTATTTGAGCGGTATCGTAAATGACCAGACACTCTCCAAACATTTATCCTCCAGGAAAGCCGTGGAAACTATTTTAAACACAGGAGCCTTTGCCACAACAACACTGAGAGCGGGAATTATTGTGGGTTCCGGAAGTGCTTCTTTCGAAATCATTCGGGATTTAGTCAACAAGCTTCCCATAATGATAACCCCAAAATGGTTGAATACCAAATGCCAGCCCATTGCCATAACAGATGTGTTGGAGTTCCTGACCAAATCGTTATCAAATCCCCTTACTTACAACCAGAGTTTTGATATTGGCGGGCCTGATATTTTGACGTATAAAGAAATGTTGTTGGGTTTTGCCAAAGCTAAAAACTTAAAAAGATGGATTTTCACGATTCCAGTGATGACTCCAAAATTATCTTCTTATTGGCTTTATTTTGTTACCTCAACTTCGTATAAACTCGCCACAGCATTAGTGAGTAGCATGAAAGTAGAAGTTGTTTGCAGGGATACAAAAATCAATGAATTGCTCCAAGTTCAACCCATGTCTTATAACCAGGCACTGTCCCGGGCTTTGATAAAGGTCAAGGAAGACAATGTGGCTTCGAGTTGGAAAGATTCCTTAGTCAGCGGGAGATTTAACAGCAATATTTCCGAATATTTGAAAGTTCCAAAAAAGGATTGTTTCATAGACCGTCGAAAAATGAAAATTGAAAATCGAGATTTTACTATCGAAAGAATTTGGTCCATCGGCGGAGAAACCGGTTGGTATTATGGTGATTGGTTGTGGAATTTACGCGGCTTTATCGACAAATTATACGGTGGTGTCGGTTCCAGAAGAGGACGAACCAAGCAGCATGATATCCATTCGGGCGATGCACTTGATTTTTGGCGGGTTTTGCATGCCAACAAAGAAGAAGGAAAATTAATCTTATTTGCCGAAATGAAATTGCCAGGAGAAGCCTGGCTCGAATTCAAAATCATCAACAACACCTTGTATCAATCCGCAACATTCAGACCAAGAGGAATTTGGGGGAAATTATACTGGTATTCTGTTTTACCTTTTCATGGCTTTATTTTTAATGGAATGTTGAAAAAATTGATTCGATAGTTTATTTAAGCTTCCTCCCAAAAATACGACTCGATTTACCGAAACAACAAAATAGCGGAATAAATAACCGTGCATGACCTATATAGTTCAAAAAATCACTTCAAAATTCCCGCTTTGTACGTTGCAATCGCCCTGTCTCTGGCCATAGCATGATCCACCATAGGTTCTCCATAGCCCAAATCAAATTCTGGAATCCATTTGCGGATGTAAATACCTTTCTCATCAAATTTTTTGAGTTGAATATCCGGATTAAAAACACGGAAATACGGTGCTGCATCGCAACCTGTTCCAGCCGCCCATTGCCAGTTGCCTACATTGGCAGACAATTCGTAATCCAATAATTTTTCGGCAAAATAGGCTTCACCCCATTGCCATTGAATTAACAGATGTTTGCACAAAAAACTCGCTACAACCATGCGGACACGGTTGTGCATGTATCCGGTTTCGTTGAGTTGACGCATTCCGGCATCGACCATTGGATAACCGGTTGTCCCGGTACACCAACGTTTAAAATCTTCTTCATTATTGCGCCACTGAATTCCATCATAAGCCGATTTGAAGTTTCGGTCAACAACTTTCGGGAAGCTGAATAATATCTGCATAAAAAATTCTCTCCAAATCAGTTCACTTAAGAAAACGTCGTTCTTTCGTACCGCCCAATTCACTAATTTTCGGATACTCACTGTTCCAAAACGCAAATGCGGGGACAAATAGGATGTACTATCTGCAGCGGGGAAATCACGCGTTTCATGATAATTGGCAATCTGAGTCAGGTTATGGGGTTTGACTTTGATTGGACTTTCTTCAAATCCGATTTGCTCCAAAGTTGGGAAAAGAAAATTGCTTTTAAAGAAATTAGAAAAACTTGTACCGGTATCATATTCTTGAACAGGCGCCATTGATTTGTATTTCTCTAACCATTTATTTTTATAAGGTGTGTAAACCGTATACGGCAAACCATCGGCTTTGGCGATTTCTTTTTCTTCAAAAATAACTTGGTCTTTGAAAGAATACGAAATGATTTTATTTGATTCCAATAGTTCACAAACCGCCAAGTCGCGTTGAATAGCGAAAGGCTCGTAATCTTTGTTGAAGAAGACTTCTTTTAGATCAAATTCAGCGATTAATTCCTGCCAAACAGTTTGGGTTTTTCCTTTTTTGATCAAAATTGAGCTGCCAATTTCGTTCAGCTGGGTATTTATTTTCGAAAGCGATTCGTGAATAAACCCCACTCTGGCGTCATTTTTTGGCAGACTGTCCAAAATGGAATCGTCAAAAATAAACAATGGAATTACCCGATATTTCGATTGCAGAGCATGAAACAAACCCACGTTATCCTCCAATCGCAAATCGCGGCGAAACCAAAAAAAGGAAACTTCTTGTTTAGACATTATTTAGTATTAAACAGTTGATCGACCATGACACGTCTGTGGTCAAAAATGGCTTTCAGTTTATTTTTCACGACCAAAGTATTCACAATCCGGCCAATGAAACCCAAAGGCAAAGCATAATGAACCACATCGGTCATTTTTACTCCGTTTTCCGTCGATTCAAAAAAATGTTTGTGATGCCACAACGCATAAGGTCCGAAACGTTGTTCATCTATGAAATAACTGTTTTCTTTTACATAGGTGATTTCGGTTACCCAAGGTAATTTTAATCCCAGAAGCGGTGATATCTTGTATTGAATAATTTGACCTGCGTACATGTTTTTGCCATCAAAATCAGTGATTTGAAAACCCATGGTTTCCGGTGTAATTTTTTGAAGATTTCTGGGACTGGAAAAAAAAGTCCAACATTCTTCGATACTGGCGTTGACGTGCTGAACGGCTTCTTTTTTATAGACTTTCATTAGTTCTAATTGTTGTTGTTTAATCGAAAATCGTCTTGAAATAGGGTCCGCGTGAGGGATTGTAGGCGATATCCTCGCAGTCCCGATCCCGAAACTTCGGGACGGGACGAAGAGATAAAGCCGTAAAGCCCGACCGCCTTTTCGGCGGGCACGCCCAAAATAAATGACTACATTTTGTAATACTTGAAAGGCACGAACAACATGCCGAAACATTCGCCGTCTTCCTTACCCAAATGTTTATGGTGTACTTTGTGGGCTTTTCGCAAGCCGATTAAATATTTATTATTGGTGTTTTTGAACCATTTGAACCGCTGATGAATCAAGACATCATGTATCATGAAATAGCAGAATCCGTAAAAGGTTATGCCTAAGCCTATAAAAAAAAGATAGTTCATCCCTCCTTCTACTCCGAAGTAAAAAAGAACAATACTCGGAATGGCAAAAATCACAAAAAAGATATCGTTTCGTTCGAACACATGGGCGTACTTGGGTTGGTGATGGTCGGCATGAAAATACCACATCAATCCGTGCATGATGTATTTGTGGGTGAGCCAAGTGACACATTCCATAAACAGAAAAACGCCTAAAAATATTAAAAAAGAAATCATTGTATTTTATTTGATTAAAGATGCGTTATACCATTTTCAATTTGTAGGTCACAAAAGATTGCGCTAAAAGTCCCGCTTTGGTATAATTAGAAACTCGTATTCTGGCATTTCCGATTTCGTGACAAGGTGTGTTTTTTAATTTTTTCAACAGCTTTTTGTAATACACAAAAGCAGTGTATACTCCAAATTTAGCTTCAATTGGCAACTTAATAATCCCTTGGAACGCGGCGCTGAAATCTTCTTCGATTTCATTAATAATCATTTTTTTTGCCTTCTCATCAAAGGAATTCAAATCGACTCCGGGAAAATAATTGCGGTTCAAAACCAGATTATCGTCTTTAAGATCACGCAGGAAATTGACTTTCTGGAAAGCCGAACCCAATCTCATGGCTTCTCCTTTCAGTTGTTCGTATTTGATGTCGTTGCCTTGCACGAAAACCTTTAAACACATTAATCCCACCACATCGGCAGAACCATAGATGTATTCATCATATTCGGCTTTGCTATGGTAATCTGACTTAATCAAATCCAGCTTCATGCTTTTCAGGAAAGCCTGAATCAACTCATCAGGAATGTTGTATTGCTTTACAGTAATCTGAAAAGAGTTCAAAATTGGATTTAAACTTATCCCAGAATTATACGCTTTGTAGTATTCGACCTCAAAATCATTGATCAGGGTTTCTTTTTCGAATCCATGAAACGAGTCTACAATTTCATCCGCAAAACGCACAAAGCCATAGATGCTGTAGATGGCATCCCTAATGCTCGGCGAAAGCATATAAACCGCCAAAGAAAATGAAGTGCTGTAGTTTTTTGTAACCAGCTTGCTGCACTTGAAGGATACATCATCAAATAATTGCTTCATATTTACTTTTCTGAAAATTGCTTATTAATTAAATCCGACACTAATTTCCCTGAGATTAATGCAGGAGGAACACCCGGGCCAGGAACCGTTAATTGTCCTGTAAAATAAAGATTCTTAACTTTTTTACTCTTTAATTTAGGTCTCAAAAAAGCTGTTTGTAACAAGGTATTTGCCATTCCGTAGGCATTCCCTTTATATGAATTGTATTCCTTTACAAAATCATTTTTACAAAAAGACTGTTTAAATACAATGCTGTTTTTCACGCTTTGCTGCGTCAAACTTTCAAAACGATCTATTATTTTATCAAAATATTGCTCACGAAGTTCTTCTGTATCCACAATTCCCGGAGCCAAGGGCACCAGAAAAAAAGCCGATTCCATTCCCTCAGGAGCAGCTGTTTTATCTGTCAGCGAAGGAAAATTAGCGTAAAACAACGGCTCTTTTGGCCATTGCGGCTCATCATAAATATCCTTCGCATGTTGATAAAAATCAGTATCAAAAAACAAGGCATGATGCGAAATATTAGCTATTTTTTTATCAAACCCAATATAAAAAAGTAAAGAGGAAGGCGCAAAAACACGACTATTCCAATACTTTTCAGAATACGCCCGATGCTCTTCATCTAACAAAGTTTCGGTATGATGGTAATCTGCACCGCTCAAGATTAAATCAGAAGCAACTGTTTTTCCATTTACCACCAATGCTTTGGCTGTTTTATTTTCGACAATTATTTTTTCAATATTTGAACTGGTATGAAAAACTACTCCCAACTCTCTCGCCAGAATTTCCATCGCACGAACCACATCAAACATTCCTGTTTTTGGATGCCAGGTTCCCAATCCAAAATCGGCATAATTCATAAAACTATAGAACGATGGCGTATCTGATGGTTTTGCTCCGAGAAACAAAACAGGAAACTCTAAAATTTGAATTAACCTTTCGTTCTTGAATTTCTTACGAACATCTTTACTGATGTTACTAAAAAACTGCCCGACTTTTTTAGCTGTCTCCACAGTCACCAACTCTAATGGCGAAACTCCGGGACGATAGACTAAATCTTTGATAGCAATATCATAGTTACTTTGGGCTTCGGCCATAAAATCTTTTAATACTGCACCGCTTCCTTTCTCTATAGCTTCAAAAGTTTCAACAATTTCCGTTAAATTATCCGCTATCGAAATGAATTCGTTAATTCCGAAATACACTCTGTACGCTGGCGATAATTTTATTAGCTCATAATAATCAGTCGTCTTTTTATTAAAATCAGCAAAAAACCGATCAAAAACATCCGGCATCCAATACCAGCTTGGTCCCATATCAAAAGTAAAGCCGTTGCTTTTTAACTGCCTTGCCCTACCTCCGACACTTGCATTTTTTTCAAACACTTCCACTCTGTGACCGCTTTGCGCTAAATAGCACGAAGCAGCTAAGGCTGAAAAGCCCGAACCTATAATTGAAATTGTTTTCTTTTCTTTCATTTGTTTAGCAAATATACAAAATGTTTAAACAAAATCTATATTTTTTCTACTAATTCTGAAATGGAATGAAAAAGGAAAACTTTATCGGAAAGATCTTCTGTTTGAATGCATTCGACCAATCGGCCAATGAACCACAGTTCTGTGTTTTGATCCATCAATTCATCAGTCATACGAAGAACATAATCAGTAACCGCATCTCTTTCAGGTTGAATAGTGAGATAAGAAATAAATACGATTGAATCAAAATGTGTTTTCAGGTCTTTTAAATTTTCAATAGGCATACTTTCGCCCAAGTAAATTGATTGATATCCATTGAGAAGAATTTCATAATGAAGATACATCAGACCCAATTCGTGTATTTCATTTAAAGGCAATGAAAGCACAAAAACTTTATCTGTTTTAGTCCGTTTAAGAACCTGAAGTTTTTCGGTATTTACCAACAGTTTTTGTTTTATCAGGTAACTGACAAAATGCTCGTGAGCCGGCGTAATGGTCTCCGACTGCCACAACAATCCGAGCTCATTAAGAAGAGGAATAAAGACTTGCTGGAAGATTTCCTTAAATGATTTCTCAGCAATCAACCAATTATAGGTTGTAAAAAACAACTCCTGATCAAAATTCATCATAGCCATTTTGAAATCACTGATTGCATGATTTTTGGCATTCTTCGTGGAGATAATTTCTCTTACTAGTGTGGGTATTTTCTCTGGAGGAAAACCTGCTATTTTGGATATTTTATACCCGTAGTCGTGTAACAAAGTAATATTCAATAATTTTTGCAAACTGGCCAAATCATACAATCTGATATTACTGTCAGTTCGCATTGGTTGAAGTACGTTATACCTCTTTTCCCAAATTCGAATTGTATGCGCTTTTATACCAGAAAGATTTTCAAGATCTTTTATACTGAATACACTTTTTATGTTGTTCATTGTTTATCCTTATTTGATAAACAAATGTAAAATATTTTTTAGTATAAAATTGAAATAATTCAAAAACAATTAATTATTCTAAAGTGGCCCAGTCAAATGCATTTAATTTATCTAAATTCAGGATAGTTTTAGAATTATCATTGCTTCGAGCGTACATCGGCTCAAATTTCGCCCCATAAATAACCTCATCAAAAGTATAGGAGGTACGAATTGCAACTGTATTACTGAACATATCATCAAAGGTTTTAACAAAAACAAGGATTTCCCCATGGATTGTACTGAAATCTTCTTTGGTAAAATTATATAGCGGACTATCTTCAGTAATCGGATGGACCAAAGTCCAACTCAAGGTTAGTGCATTTATTTTTTCCAATTCTAATTCCAAAGAAAAGAATTTATTGGTCATGATACCATTTTCTTCAATGCTCATTCCCAGAGTCATTTTTGCTTCAGCATCCGTAAGATTCGTGTTTTTAAACGGTACTGTTCGAATCATCAAACCCTTAATCTCGCCATAAGGAGCAATCAAAGCGTTGTGTGAAAACTTCAAAAATGCGGTAGGTTTACTGAATCTTCCAAAAAATAAACCCGTTGCAATAGCAAAACTCAACAAACCAATTAGGGCTTCTGCTGCCGCAATCAGGCTTGTCAGAAAGCCGGAAGGACTAATATGTCCATAGCCTACCGTGGTAAAAGTTTGCGCACTAAAAAAATAGGCTTGACCAAATTGTGTCCAATCAGATCCTGAAGAATCAATCCCATCCAAATGCTCAATTCCTATCGCATAATAAACAATGGCAAATAAAAAATTTACACCTCCATAAAACATCAAAAGAATCGTCATAAACTTCCATCGCGGCATATCAATCATGGTGTGATACCAACTGATGCGATGCAAAAGATGCATTCCTCGTTTCTCAATGTTTGCGGTACCGTTTTTATTGATGAAACGCCCTCCATAGCTATTGGCATTCGTGCCAAAACCAGTATTCCTATCTGTTTTGGCTTTTACATTTATTCTTTTTAACAATGCCATTTTTCTTCAGTTGGTTATGAAGTAAAAATAACAAAAAATCTCTTCGATAAAGAAAAGTGCTTTTTGCTTTCAAAAGGAATAGTAATTCGATTAAGCCACTTTTACAGTTCCTCTTTTTTTATCCCGACTCATGAATCAATCTTTTGAAAAATACATCCAACCAAATTAGACAGAATTCTAAATTTTACTCCAAAATAATCCATCTTAAACAAAACCAAAGTCACTGAAAATCAGTACCTTTATGTTACTTTTTTCTAATTTCACAAATTAAAGATTATGTACGACGAAACAATAAAGGATAGAATTGAAGCTGGTTTATTGCTTTCAGAGAAATTAAAAAAGTATCAGAATAGCAATAGTGTAATTCTTGCCGTTCCTCGAGGCGGTGTACCTGTTGGATTCGTAATTGCTAAAAGTTTACATCTTCCTTTAGATATCGTACTTTCAAAAAAAATTGGGCATCCTAGTAATAAAGAATTCGCCATAGGTGCCGTATCTATGGACTCCACACTTATTGATGAGCATCCCGGCGTTCCTGATGAGTACATCGAAAAAGAAATTATCCGACTCAGGAAATCGATGCAGGACAAATACCAACTCTACATGGGCAATCGTGAACCTCTGGATATAAAAGGAAAAAATATAATCTTGGTAGATGATGGCATCGCGACAGGAAATACCTTATTGGCCAGTATAAGTATGTTGCGAAAAAGAAAACCGGCAAAAATCGTTGTTGCTGTGCCCGTGATACCAGCTGACAGGGTAAACGTATTTGAGAAAAATACGGATGAATTTATATGCCTGATAGCTTCCCAATATTTTAGGGGAGTAGGTGGATTTTATGAAGAATTTGATCAGGTAGAAGATGCCGAAGTGATTCGGTTACTGAGCGATAAAAGCGCTAATAACTCATAAATAGAATTTAAAATCTGTTAATCGTTTACTTTAATGCAATCAATCATGAAAAAATCAGATATAGATATCCCCTTAGCTTCTGCGATATTGAAGGGAGATTTAGTAATTCCCGATAACGCTATTGGGATTGTTGTTTTCTCGCACGGTAGTGGCAGCAGTAGGTTCAGTTCCCGAAACAGAATGGTAGCAGAGCTGATTCAGCAACAAAAAATAGGAACCTTCCTCTTTGACCTGCTCACTGAAAAAGAAGACCAAATTTATGAAAACCGGTTTAACATTGATTTACTGTCCAGCCGATTGATTGATACTACCGAATGGTTGCTGGAAAATAAAGAAGCGAAAGGCTTACCTATTGCCTACTTTGGAGCAAGCACGGGTGCAGCTTCAGCATTAAGAGCTGCCGCTTTTTTTGGAAAAACCATTAAAGCAGTAGTATCACGCGGAGGGCGTCCAGATTTGGCGATAACCGAATTGCCGATGGTAAGCGCTCCAACACTTCTGATTGTCGGCGGTCTTGATGTTCCTGTAATTGGAATGAATAAAATGGCTTATGATGAATTGCAATCTGTAAAAGAAATGAAAATAATCCCTGGTGCAACACACCTTTTCGAAGAACCCGGAAAATTACAGGAAGTAGCTGAGCTGGCTATTGAATGGTACAAAAAGTATTTGACTAAATAAAGTGGTCAAATTAGCATAATTACTGGAAATACAAACGCAAAAACGTATTATCATGAAAAAGATTCTTATTTTTCTTATGCTTTTACTTTTTACAGTAAGGGTATTTGGTCAGGAAATCCCAAGCACAGAATTTTCTAAAGAATATTACTTGGAAAAAAGCAAAAAACAAAAAACAACAGGCTGGGTTATGCTTGCGAGCGGCGCCGTACTAACTATTGTAGGAGTAATTGGTTTTAGTGATACTTTTATGGAAGAAGATTCATACACCACAACAGATATTTACGGTGTGATGGCTGTTGGCGGCCCTCTTATCTGTTTAGGAAGTATTCCGTTTTTTGTAAGTTCAGGAAACAATGCCAAAAAAGCGGCAACACTCTCTTTTAAAAACCAACCCATTCTTATGCCGCAACAGGGTTCACTTGTTCAAAATTCGCAACCCTCATTATCTTTAAAAATAGATTTCTAGCCACTGTAAAAGCAATGCAGTATGAAAAACCAAAAAAAAACCATTCCTCTATTTGACAATCCATTATTGGAAAGATTCTCGAGAACCAATGCTGCACTAGCTATAAGTACTTTGGTATTTATTTCTTTGGGAATTTTGGCATATGGTATATTCGAAGGGGAAATAAAAATAATGGTACAGATGGCTGTGTTCACTCTGGGATTTCTGTTTTTCACCCTGGCTGAATATCTCATTCATCGTTTTGTTTTTCATTCTGGAGAATACATGAACACCCAGAAATGGCAATTCAAGATTCACGGAATCCATCATACAACACCTCAGGATAAAGAGCGGCTGACCTTGCCAATTCCGTTAGCTATAATACTTTCCAGCCTCTTCTTTTTCTTGTTTTGGATGATAATGAGATCCCATGCATTTTCCTTTTTCCCGGGTTTTCTATTGGGATATGCTTTTTATCTTTCTGTGCATTATATCATTCATACGCGGAAGCCTCCAAAAAACAGTTTCCGGTTTTTATGGAAGCACCACAACATTCATCATTATAAAAATGACCATCAGGCATTTGGTGTCACCAGCCCTTTTTGGGATATCGTCTTTGGAACAATGCCAATAAACAAACCTAAAGAGTCTTTCAAAATGAACCTATTCAACGGAACAGCAATCGCTATAGCCTGGCCAGAATTTACCGGTAAGCAACCGGGTTCTTGGTATGATGAGCCTATGAGATGGGTGGGACATAATAGAGACTTCCAATACAAAGTAGGGCATGCCGCTTTGGTATTGGTAAACAACTCCACAGGCAGCTGTTATCATTTTGATTGTGGGAGATATCACGCCCCTTTTCAGCATGGCCGTATTCGTGATGTCTCAACAGATACTAATCTTACCATACACACCAAGGCAAACTTTTTAGATAATAAAATCGCTAATATAAACCACATACTCACTGAAATACAAGGAAACGAATCTACTTTTGGGATGGGTCCCTTATACGCTTCCTATTGTCCTGTAAATTTTGATGCTGCCCAATCAAAGATCAAAGCGTTGCAAAATAAAGACGCCATTCCTTTTGGCCCGTTTGTAGTCAACGGTATCAACTGTTGTCGGTTTGTCAGAACCGCAATTTTGGCGGGAAACCCTGCTTTTAAATACAGCTTTAAACTTCGTTATTTATGGTTTTTAAAACCCATGCCTATAAACAATATCAATTGTCTTACGGATAAAATGATCGTTCCGGAATGCCTTTCTTCCGAAACGCAAAAACAGAATCCACACTCCCATTCACCCTATACCAAAGAAAATGTAAAAGGCACGCTACCGGCACCAACAAAGCCCGAAAACATTCCAGCAGACAGTCAATGGTTGGGCGGTGAAGTTGTCGGTGGATGGTTTTGGATGCATCCAAAGGAAGACAATTATATCATAAACCGATATTCATCAGAAGGCAAAGCGGAATGTAGCGGAATATTCAGACTGGTCGGCAAGGTTTCTTTCGATGCCAAATTACCGTATTCATTTTCCCATCTGTCTCATTGCAGCAAGGTGACCATCACTCAAAATGGGAAGGTATTTCGGTTTTTACGGAACGAATAAACTATTTAATCTCTGAAACCCGAATATATTTCATTAAAACATCTAAATGCCTGTACCATCGCTTTTGCACTTGAAAACCAAAATATTGCCCGATAATGCGTTTGTTCAGACTGATTACAACTGTTATCAAAATACAATTAGATTCAAAAATTGAATTAAACCTTTAAATAATTAAGATTATGAAGATAGAATCCATCCCCATTTTAGTGTTTTTCCTGATTGTATGCATCATAGTAGTCGCTTCTATTGAAATTGGATACCTAATCGGTAATAGTGTACATAAAAAATCGGTTAAAAAGAGGGAACTGTTTGAAGAGAAGGAATCACCGGTATCCGGTATTTCAGGCTCTGTACTGGGCTTACTGGTTTTTATTTTGGTTTTTACATTTAGTATTGTTTCCGAACGATATGATAACAAAAGAAGACTTGTTCGGGAAGAAGCCAATGCCATCCGCACGGCTTGGTTCAGAACTGATTTCCTGCCCGAGCCAGACCGTGGCAAATCCAAAGAATTGTTGAAGGAATACGTCGCTATGCGTTCGGATGTAATTCAGGCAGCCAAATCAAATCAAATGAAAGAATTGATGGCTAAGTCTACCAAAATTCAAGACCAACTGTTTGACATCGCAGTAGTGAATGCCAGAAAAGATATGAACTCCGATGTAGCGGCACTCTATATTGAATCGCTGAACGAAATGATTAACTTCCATTTTGAACGGGTATCAATCGGATTGCAGGTGCGAATACCCAATGGAATTTGGCTTATCCTCTTTGTTCTTATGGTTTTCTCAATGTTTACTGTTGGATACCAAACTGCCATAGCCAATTCCAGCCGAACATGGTTATCAGCTGTTTTAGCCATATCTTTCTCTTTGGTGGTTACTTTGATTGCCGTACTTGACAGGCCTCAAACTGATTTCTTAACTATTTCACAGCAGTCGATGATTGATCTCAATACGTATATAAATCAAGAGATGACGCAAAAGAAATAACCCAATTGTCCTCCTAAATAAGCGGATCGATTTATAAAATATTCCCGACTGTATCAAGCAGTCGGGATTTTTGTTTTTAATAAATAAGACTTGACTGTACGAATATGTACCTGCTTTGAAAATAAACTGTAAGTAAAACCAGGATTTACCTTTAACCCTTTTTAATAGCGTACATTAGACAAAAATTAATGTCCATAGAACATAAAGTACGATTGGTAGAAAAGTTGTTCGCCCGTCTTGAAATTGAAATTACCACTTTTAAATCAGAATCACATTTAAATTGCAATGCAGGCTGTGGCCAATGCTGCTCAAAACCCAATATAGAGGCCTCACCTTTGGAGTTTTTACCTTGGGCTTTTTATTTATTTTTAAATGGTAAAGCCGAAGGCACTTTAGTGAAGCTCAACCAAAAAACCAATACCAATTGTCATTTATACCGCCCTCTTTCTGTTCTTGACAGCAATAACGGAAGCTGCAGCAATTATCGCTATCGTGGATTAATTTGCCGCCTTTTTGGATATGCTGCTAATAGAGATAAATATGGGCAACTTCGAATGGCCACTTGCAAAATCATAAAAGAAAACCAACAGGAAAACTACAACAATACCGAAGAAGCCATTAGCAAAGGACTGTATGTACCTGTTTTTACAGATTACTATATGAGGCTTACCCAAATTGACAACCGATTGGCCACCACCTTGCTCCCTATAAATGAAGCCTTAAAAATAGCCATCGAAGAAGTCCTGCATTATTATGCGTACAGACCATTTCCGGGAGGGCTCGAAAATATTGCTTAGCATCAGAAGCAATGCTAAAACAATCGCTTTTTTTTCTAAATTAGTTGAATCAAATAAAACAACTATGGAAAAGCTAACCAAAGAAGACATCAGTCAGGAAATTTTTGATTTATATGATGACTACGCCCATAATAAAATAGAAAGAAGGCAATTTATAGAAAAATTATCCCTGTTTGCGGTAGGAAGCCTTACACTTCCTTCCCTTCTTAGCTTTATGACCCCAAATTATTTGGATTCTATTGTAATCAAACCCGATGATCCGAGATTGAAATCAGAATACATCACTTATGAATCTCCTAAAGGCGGAGGAAAAATTAAAGGTCTTTTATCCCAACCCATCGAAGCCAAAAAGAAATTACCCGGAATCATTGTCGTTCATGAGAATCGAGGACTGAATCCTTATATTGAAGATGTCGGAAGAAGAGCGGCAGTAGAAGGATTCATCACCTTGGCACCAGACGCTTTATCTCCTTTGGGCGGTTATCCCGGCAATGACGATGCAGGAAGAGAATTACAGAAAAAACGTAGCCGCGAAGAAATGCTCGAAGATTTTATTGCGGCTTACGAATACCTCAAATCACACAAAGATTGTAATGGTTATGTAGGTGTCGTTGGATTTTGTTTTGGAGGCTGGATTGCCAATATGATGGCAGTCAAAATTCCAGATTTGCGGGCAGCAGTTCCTTATTACGGAGGCCAACCCACTGCTGAAGAAGCTGAAAAAATTAAGACGCCACTCCTGCTTCAGTACGCCAGTTTAGATACCCGTGTCAATGAAGGTTGGCCAGCATTTGAAGCCATACTCAAAAAGAACAAAGTAGCACATACCGCCTATTTCTATGAGGGCGTCAATCATGGTTTTCACAACAATACCACTCCTCGATACGACGAAGCAGCCGCAACTTTATCGTGGACACGAACGATCGCCTTTTTTAAGGAGAAACTAAAAAAGAAATAACTCAGTATTTTAGCATCAGCAAAGTCCCTTCATCGGGGCTTTTTTTTATGACTCATTGAGAGCTATTTTACAGAAAACACTTTATAAATCTAAAAGAAGAATAAATTTAGGTATATTTGAAAATACGAATAGCTTTACAAATTAATACAAACGATGGCTACCATTTGTACAGGTGTAGCGGATATTTATGAGTTGGCAGACATATAACTCGAAAAAACGAAAAGACATTAAATAAGAAATTAAAAATTAGATTTATGACACCAAAGCAATTAGTAAAATTGAGCAATATAATTGGAATAACCGCAATAATACTTTTAGTTTATTGGGTTTTTACATTTATAACAATTGAAGTTTTCGGCTTGAAAGTTTTTAGAGAAAATATGACTGAAACTTTTTATTTGAGTGTTTTGGGAATTCTTGCTTTAATGGCTGGCTCGTTAATCATAAACGTAATGTTTAATCTTACAAGAATTGCAGAAAACAAAAATAAAGATGATGATACTGCAAAATCTAATAAGAGAATGTATTTAATTCTTTTAGCAATTTTTCCAGTAATTGGAATAATATTATTTGGCGGAGATTATTTAACATCGAGTAAAAAAGAAAAAATGCTAATTAAATCAGCAAAATCAATTTTAGAAAAAAACGAAAATAATAGTGTGAAATTAGTAAACTACGAATTTTCTGAAAAGTACATAAATGAAACAAGCAATATTCTAGAAATATATTCAGATACAGACAAAAATTTTCCAAGCGTAAATTTATTGGTTAAAGATAGCATAAATGCTTCACCAGTATATTTAGGATTTAATCAAGGCAACGTTGAAAAGGTAAATGACACAATAAAACCTAAAAAAAGAGAATATATTTACCAAACAACTCAAGAAGAAAGAGAATATCTGGACAAAATATTTAGTGGAAAAAGTGAAGAATTAAGATATCGCAATCACGATGGAGAATATGAGCTATTTTATCCATACAAAAAAGGCAAAAAAGTAATTGTTTTATATTTTTCTGAAAATCAGAGATACGGAAAACTAGGAAGCTAAAAATGATTGGATCCGCCAACAGCGGTTACAAAAGATTTGGGTTTTGGACATAAACTGAAACTTGGTTTTGTGCCTTAAAGTTCAGTCTTTACTGAAAATTAAAACATACTTTTCCCAAAACCCCTTGTACATACCAAAAGTTGACAGTAATTACACCAAGAAAACCATAAAAATCAACCAAATAAAAGAAAATATGAAAAAAATAATGTTTTTACTTGCCTTTTTTGCCCTTAATAATCTTACTTATTCGCAAGTTGACAAAGTTGATATTGCAATAAAAGACCTGATGCATAAAAATAAAATTGTTGGTTTGCAATTAGCGGTAATTAAAGATAATGTGATTATTAAAACAAGTCATTACGGATTAGCTACTATTGAAGATTCAATTGCGGTTGATAGCCAAACCGTTTTTAGCATTAATTCTATTGTTAAGGCATTTACAGGAGTTGCTATTATGCAATTGGTAGAAAATGGTAAATTAAATCTCGATGAGCCTATTTCAAAGTATTTGGATAAGCTGCCTAAAACTTGGCAAAATATTACAGTAAAACAAGTGGCAACTCATAAATCGGGACTTCCTGAAATTTGGGATTCAGAAGGAAACATGTTATCTGAAAATAGCGAGACGTTATTCCAAAAAATGCAAAAATTTCCTCTTATTTTTAAACCTGGAGAAGAATTAAGAGACAATCAAGCGAATTACCTGCTGCTCGGAATGATTATTGAAAAAATAAGCGGACAATCATATGAAAAATATATTGTTGAAAACGAGTTTAAAAAAGCTGGAATGAAGAACTCGATTAAGGCAGGGATGGGAGATTTTTACAATATAATTAATCACTCTGCAAAGCCGTATTCTTATTTTAGAAATGGTGTTTTAACCAATGTTTATCAACCGATACCTTCAAATTTGTATCCAGCAGCGGGGATATATTCAACTGCAACTGAAATGGCACAATGGGTAATTGCATTACAAAGTCATCAATTAATTAATGCAGAAAATCTTAAAACGCTTTGTGAACCAATACAATTAAATAATGGAAAAACATATGAAACAAACGATTTTCTAAACAGAAGTTCGATTGGTTTTTCTACAACTTCAAGAACTAAAAACCCTGTACTTGCTTTGTTAGGCGGTAATAGAAATGCCTTATACATTTATCCAAAAGATAATGTTTCAGTAGTGATTTTGACGAATCTAGTAGGCTCACATCCGGAAAATTTTATAGAAGAAATAGCAAATTTATACATAACAGAGGAAAAATAACATCTTCCGCTTTCAAAAGCATTCATAATAAAAGCTGCGCAAACGTCTCTGACTTTGCGCAATTTTTTTGATGTGCTTGTAAATTATAAACCCGATAAAAGTCTCCCGACTCAAACTACGGGTTTTATCCAAAAGCATGTTTTAGAATTTAATAGAAAAAACCTTCTCATGAAAATGCTGCCCTAGCCCAGACAGGAGCGGCATCCTTTGCTTGCTTTCTTTAAGCAAGCAAAGATATAGTCGTATGGCTGGAAATAGCTTCTAATAAAAGTGACGTTCTCATATATGCTAAAAGAAAACACCTGTCAAACGTTCCCTACTTTGCCACCAGCTATAAACAGCTAACAAAATACAATTGATAAAAAACCTCAACGAGACTTTTCAATACTCTAAATTCAAGTATTATTCAGTACAATTCGCAGAACTGTTCAAGTCGTCAATAAACAAGATGCTTTTCTTTAATATATTTATATTATAAATAACTGAAAATAAGCTAGTTAAATAAATAACTCCAATTATAATTTCGTAAATTTGATAGTTGTTTGATGGTTCATTTAGCACAATCTTAAAAATATCGCTATGAAAAAACAATCTGCCTATCTATTAATTTGCTTTTTTACTTTACTGGTATCCTGCTCCTCATCAGAATCAGAAAATCAGGAAGAAATCAAATCTTATACAATCAAAGTAAAAGAACACAAAACCAATTTGCCTCTGCAAGGAGTAGAAATCAGTTTATACTATTGTAATTATGATATTGAGTTTGGATGTCAAAAAAAGCTATTACGGACACATATGACTAATGCAATGGGTGAATACAAAATGACGGAAGAAGAATATTTAGAAGCTGACGAAGGATTTATTTTAAGAAAACCTCAATACTGGGATGTGAACAGAAAGGTGGAAGAAATAATTATGGAACCGGAAGCTTGGACAACAATAAATATTAAAACAAATACAACCTATCCTAGTACGAGTTTTTTTGTATTAAAAACCACTAGCGAATTAGGTATTGAAAGCTCTAAAATTTTTAAAGCACCAAAAGACTCTATTGTAAATTTCAGGCTATTCGGCAATGAAATGAATATCGTTAGCTGGGCAGTCTATGAAGTAGGATATCCTCCCTATTGCAATCCTTGTGAAGTTCTAGCAAATGCAAGTTTCAATTTACGTCCTCAAAAATTTGAAACCATTCCTTCAACAATAAACTATTAGCTAAAACTTATATCTTATATCTTATATCTTATATCTTATATCTTACTTCTTTCTTGATACTAAAAATGCTACTCCACAAAAAAAGCCCCAAACGGGGCTTCTTTACTATAAAAAATTCAAGTTTATTTACTCAAATACATTTTTCTTCTGGAGTACAATTCGTAGAACTGATCGTCTTTCAAGTCATCAATAAACAAGATACTTTCTCCTGTTGATTTCATCTCTGGCCCTAATGCTTTGTTTACATTTTGAAACTTGCTGAAAGAGAAAACCGGTTGTTTAATCGCATATCCTTTCAACTGCGGATTGAATTTGAAATCGGTTACTTTATTGTGACCCAACATTACTTTAGTAGCATAGTTTACATAAGGTTCTCCGTATGCTTTTGCAATAAATGGAACAGTACGGGAAGCTCTAGGATTTGCCTCGATAATGTAAACAGTATCATCTTTTATAGCAAACTGAATATTGATTAGACCAACAGTTTTTAACGCTTTAGCAATTTTAACTGTGTGATCTTTTATTTGTTGCATCACAAATTCTCCTAAATTAAAAGGAGGCAAAGTAGCATTACTATCTCCTGAGTGCACTCCACAAGGTTCAATGTGCTCCATAATTCCTATGATATACACATTACCGTCAGCATCACAAATTGCATCGGCTTCCGCTTCGATTGCTCCGGCCAAATAATGATCTAAAAGCAATTTATTACCTGGGATCTGTTTCAGTAAGTTGATAACGTGTTCTTCCAATTCTTTTTTGTTGATCACAATTTTCATTCCCTGACCACCCAATACATAAGAAGGACGAATCAATAATGGAAAGTCTAAAGTATCTGCCAAAGCTGCAGCTTCATCAGCCGTTTCTGCAATCCCGAATTGTGGGAAAGGAATCTTCAATTCGGTTAACAAATCAGAGAAACGTCCTCTGTCTTCGGCTAAATCCAAAGCATCAAAACTGGTTCCTATAATCTTAATACCATATTTAGAAAGCTTTTCAGCCAATTTCAAGGCTGTTTGACCACCTAACTGAACAATTACACCTTCTGGTTTTTCGTGTTGGATGATATCGTAAATATGTTCCCAAAATACAGGCTCAAAATACAATTTATCGGCTGTATCAAAATCAGTCGAAACCGTTTCCGGATTACAGTTGATCATGATGGTTTCATAACCACATTCTTTTGCAGCCAAAACTCCGTGAACACAAGAGTAATCAAACTCGATTCCCTGACCAATTCTATTTGGGCCTGACCCAAGAACGATTATTTTCTTTTTATCGGTTACAATACTTTCGTTATCTACATAACGTTCACCGTTAGCTTTTTCAATTTCAGCCTCAAAAGTGGAGTAATAATAAGGTGTTTTAGCCTGAAACTCGGCCGCACAAGTATCAACCAGTTTAAATACACGGTTAACATCCATTGTCATACGCAAAGAATGCACTTCACTCTCCTTGGCTCCCATCATGTGTGCAATCTGTCTGTCCGCAAAACCTTTTTGTTTCGCTTCAAGCAATAATTCTTTTGGTAAAGATTGTATGGTATAGTTAGAAATTTCTTTTTCTAAAGTATAAAGTTCTTCGTATTGCTTCAAAAACCACATATCGATTTTAGTGATTTCATGGATACGGCTCAATGGAATTCCCATTGCGATAGCATCATAAATTACGAAAACACGATCCCAGCTTGCAAAAGTCAGTTTCTCGATAATTTGCTCGTAGTTGGTATATCCTTTTCCGTCGGCACCTAAACCATTTCTCTTGATTTCCAATGATTGGGTGGCTTTGTGTAAAGCTTCTTGGAACGAACGTCCAATTCCCATTACCTCTCCAACCGATTTCATTTGAAGTCCTAAAGTTCTGTCAGCTCCTTCAAATTTATCAAAGTTCCAACGTGGTATTTTTACAATCACATAATCTAAAGTCGGCTCGAATAAAGCTGAAGTAGATTTTGTAATTTGGTTTTGCAATTCATCTAGGTTATAACCCAAAGCTAATTTAGAAGCAATTTTTGCAATTGGGTAACCTGTCGCTTTTGATGCCAAAGCAGATGAACGGGATACGCGAGGATTAATTTCAATCGCAACGATATCTTCTTTTTCATCCGGAGAAACAGCGAACTGTACGTTACAACCTCCTGCGAAGTTTCCGATGCTACGCATCATTAATATAGCGTAATCACGTAATTTTTGGAATGTTGTATCAGACAAAGTCATTGCCGGTGCTACAGTAATCGAATCTCCTGTATGGATTCCCATTGGATCCATATTCTCGATAGAACAGATGATCACAACATTGTCGTTTTTATCTCTCAACAACTCCAATTCGTATTCTTTCCAACCTAACAAAGCTTTATCAATCAAAACTTCATGGATTGGTGACATTTCTAATCCGTAGGTTAGTTTTTCGTCAAACTCTTCTTTACTATGCACAAAAGCTGCTCCAGTTCCTCCAAGTGTAAATGAAGGACGAATTACTAATGGAAATCCAAATTCCTGAGCAATTTCTTTTCCTTCCAAGAAAGAAGTGGCTGTTTTTGCCGGTGCGGTAGGAACATTTATTTTTTGAAGCAATTGTTTGAATTGCTCTCTGTCTTCTGTAATATTAATGGCGTTCACATCAACACCTATTAATCGTACTCCGAAATCCTGCCAAATTCCCTTTTCATCAGCTTCCAAACACAAGTTTAGCGCAGTTTGACCACCCATGGTAGGTAAAACAGCGTCAATTTGTGGATGTGCTTTAAGAATTTCAATAATGGATTTGGTCGTTAACGGTTTCAAATAAACATGATCCGCCATAGAAGGATCGGTCATGATTGTTGCCGGATTAGAGTTAATCAGGATAACTTCAATTCCCTCTTCACGGATAGAACGGGCTGATTGAGATCCTGCATAATCAAATTCGCAAGCTTGACCAATAACAATAGGACCAGAACCTATTATTAAAACTGATTTTATGGATGTGTCTTTTGGCATTGTATTGTATTATTGTGTTGTGTAGTTTTTTTTTTTGAAAGTTTAAAGTTAGCCAACTTTAACCCCTTAGAACTTAACTGTTAATGTTTTTTTAACGATTAGGTATAAAAAAAGGCGATACTAAAAGAAGTAACGCCTTATATAAGTTTATACAAACATTATTTTTTGTGTCTAGGTTCACTAGAAACAGTCAATTTATGTCTTCCTTTAGCTCTTCTACGCGCTAGAACTTTTCTTCCATTCGCAGAAGCCATTCTGTCCATAAATCCGTGCTTATTTCTTCTTTTTCTTTTCGATGGTTGAAATGTTCTTTTGCTCATTGCTTTGTATCTTTAAAATCTTAGTTTATGTCTTATTGTTTTTTGAATAACCGTTATTCTAAAACCGAGTGCAAATATACAAAGACTTTTTTTTCTGGCAAGTAGTTTTATAAAAATATTTTTAATTCCTTTTACTATCTTTGCAATCATAAAATTACACCTTACTATGTTTCACAAAAATATTAAACTTATTATTGCCGGACTTATTATAGTTGCTGGCATTTGGCAATTTACAGAAAGCAATATCGGAAATGGAATTTTCCTTATTTTACTAAGTGCCATTCCTGTTTTTCTTTACTTTAAAAACGAATTCATTTTATTGGCTTTCCTAAAATTGAGAAAACAAGATTTTGAAGGTGCTAAAAAATGGTTGGCTTACATCAAAAATCCAGAAACTGCTTTGGTAAGAAAACAACAAGGATACTTTAATTACCTACACGGAATTATGCTTTCGCAAACCAATATCAATCAATCTGAGAAATATTTTAAGAAAGCAATCGAGTTAGGATTATCTATGGATATGGATTTGGCTGTAGCCAAATTAAATTTAGCGGGAGTTGCGATGACACGTCGCAGAAAACTGGAAGCTACTGCTCTATTAAACGAAGCTAAAAAACTGGACAAGCAAAACATGTTGAAAGATCAAATCACCATGATGAAAGAACAAATGAAGAAAATATAATTTATAAATTATTGAAAAAGGGCCAAATGAAAAACATTTGGCCCTTTTTTTTTATTTCAAATTAATATCCTTTTAAAGGAATCTCTATCTGGTATTTTTTATTGGAATCATTGACAAACTTAGATTCTCTCAGCCACGGATTGTGTATTTTTAGAATCTTATAATTAATACCCTGGCTTTTTGCAAAATCGGCCAAATCCGTAATAGAACTGTCTATTTCCACCTTCTTTACAGGCAAAATTTCATATTGTGCTTCCGGAGCAATTGCAAATCCAAATTGTGACGGGTTTTTCATAATCTCTTTTAAGGCTAGAATCCTGAACACATATCTTGAGGTTTCATCAGAAAGCAATAAATCATAGTAATTAGACACTTTTTGAATATCTATTTGCTTTTTAATTCCGGCTTCTCCTGCATTATAGGACGCAGCCACGAGCGTCCAATTCCCAAATTTTTCTTTAGCCTTCAAGAAATAACTGCAGGCTGCCTGCGTAGCTTTCTCTAAATGATAACGCTCATCTATGTTTTCATTCACTTCCAAACCTCTTTCCTTGGCCGTTTCCGGCATAAATTGCCAAACACCTTTGGCCCCGGCCGGAGAAACCACATTGACCAAACCACTTTCTATAACCGCTAAATATTTGAAATCATCAGGGATTCCATTTTTTTTCAAAACAGGTTCAATCACCGCAAAAGCACGATTGGCTCTTTTCAAAATCAATGCGGTCGAGGCATGAAGATTTTCGTTTACCAATAACTCCCTGTCCAAACGTTCTTTAACATCCGAAATTCCCAAAGGAGCTGCTTCACCTGCAAAATCAACTTTCGCTGGAAAATAACCTCCTTCTACTTGTCTTGCAAATTCATTTTGGGATTTTGGTTTAGTTGCAAAAATAAACATACCACTCACCAAAACCATTGCTGTAATCAGACTTATCCTTTTAATTTTATTTAATTTTTCCATTTTCATATTCATTATACTTTTAAATCAAAATTAGTACTTGTGCCCATTATAATATCAGGTAAATTTTCATTTAACCATTTGTACTTGTTCAGAATCATAATATGTGTTCCTCCTTTTACAATAATACATTTTGTGATGTATCTAATTGGAAAAACATCATCATTGTCCCCGTGAATATGGACAACACTTTCATCTACAACTATTCTGTCCCACAGAATTACCCGCTCAACCGCCCAATTCAAATAGCGAATATCCCGAACGGAAAGAAACTTTTCATACAATTTCAACCTTTGGTTGACCTTTTCCCCAAAAGAAAATTTAGCCAGATTTTCAACATTCAGAATCAGACTCATCGGGATTAATTTGTATGCTTTGGTCGTTTTGGCAATTTTCATCCTTCTCGGGAATTCCAAATTACTTTTGACACTTGAAATAATGATTATTTTTCTGGTTTGAACAAATTTTGCCATTTCCTGAACCAAAATCCCACCAAACGAAACCCCAATTAAAACCGGATTCGGATGTGTGATTTTTTCTGCAATCCGCTTCGCATAGTCCGGTAAGGATTCGTTATCCAAAGGAAGCTCCCATTCCAGCAGTATCATCTCAAAATTATCTTCCGGAAGCGCAATGCGCTCAAAAATTTTAGAACTGGCCGCTAAGCCCGGCATCAAATAAACAGGGATTTTACTCATATTTGTTTTAACGATTTTACAACAGTATTCCGAATTATTATCCCGAATTTTGTATAAAATTAATTTTTTTATTGAAACTTAACCGAATTCCCACCTTATATTATCAATAATTTATGACTACAAAACTATTTGAATCGAGTTCAAGAGGCAAAGCTGATTTTGGATGGCTTAAAGCTAATTTTTCTTTTTCGTTTGGAAATTATTTCAATCCTGACCGAATTCAGTTTGGCATGCTACGTGTCTTAAACGATGACACAATTGCTGGAGGAACGGGTTTTGGCACACATCCACATGCCAATATGGAGATTATCACGATTCCGCTTGAAGGCGGCTTACAACATAAGGACAGTATGGGAAACGAGGGAGTAATCCGTTTTGGAGAAGTACAAGTCATGAGTGCCGGAACTGGAGTTGAACATTCGGAAATGAATGCTAGTCAAACAGAACAGGCAAAAACACTTCAATTATGGGTATTCCCTGACAGGGAAAATGTAGAACCGAGATACGATCAAAAATCATTTGATATTGAAAATCAAATCAATACCTTTGTAAATATTGTTTCACCAAAAGAAAATAATGACGGAAATGCGCTTTGGGTTTACCAGAAAACCTTTTTTAGTTTAGGAATTTTCGAAAGCAATTCCACAACGACATACAAAGTTAAAATACCCAAAAACGGTGTGTACTTATTTTTAATTGATGGCGAAATAGCTATTGACAATGTAATCTTGAAAGCAAGAGATGCTATGGGAATTACTGATTTTGAAGAATTCAAAATACAATGCAAAACCAAATCAAAAATACTTTTGGTAGAAGTACCAATGAATCATCATTAAACACACAGAAATAAATTTTACTATGGAAATCAAAGACAATACATTTGCAAGACAATTTGAAACCGTAGTCGACGAAGGATTAGTTTCTGTTGAATATTCTTTTCAGGAAAAAAAGATATTTTTAACAAAAATCAATACCCCGGAATTATTTGATAACGAAGAATTTATTTCAAATTTTCTTAAAAACATTATGGAAATAGCCCTGGAGCGAAAATTTAAAGTAGTTCCAATCCTTCCTAAAATAGTTGTTTTCTTCAAAAAGAATCCAGTCTATAAAGAATTACTTCCTCCCGGAATACGATTATAAAAAAAGAGGCAGCCTTATTAAAGACTGCCTCTTTTTTTATATGTTTTATCTAGTCCTGAAAAACAGATACAGGATTAAAAAAAACAACTACTTATTATCTTCTTCCTCCACGCATACCGCCGCCGCCGCCGAAACCGCCGCGACCACCACTAAAACCTCCGCTTCCACCTGAACGACCTCCGCCACTGTAAGAGCTAGAAGAGCGTGAACTACTTGATGAAGGGCGAGTTGATGCCGATTGACGCGTTGACTTAGATTCACGTGAAGATGATTGTCGTGTTGATGCTGATGGAGTTGTTGGTCTTGTAGATGGTCTCGTTGACGCTCCTGTAGATGGTCTTGTCGATGCTCCCGTTGACGCTCTATTACCTCTGTCACTACCTGATCTATTACCAACATTTTTATAATTACCACTGGCCTTATTATGCGACACAGTGTTAGATCTATTTCTACTATTATTATTATAATTATTAAAATTATTTGTATTATGAATCACAGTCGTATTGCCATAACCATAACCGCCACCGTGATAATGATAATGATTATGTCGATAAATACCAACCGCCATTATCGTAAATGCCGCAAAATAAGGAGGGTAATATCCGTAATAATAAGGTGGATAGTAAGGTACATAAGCCGGAGAATACACATACTGCACAATTGGGGCAGATTCAACTACAACGGTAGTCGTTGCCGGGACATTCACGGTAACAGGATCTGGGCCCACATATCCAGGATTAGAAGTAACGGATTGAGAAGCTTTCGGTTCTACAATATAATTTTTTCCATACAAGTCTTCATCTCCCACAATCTGCATGGTAACTTTCTTATTTTTATCCTTTGAGACCAAAATAACAGCAACATCCTGTGTTTCCGTTTTACTTACCGCATCCTGAAGAACAAATGTAAAATCATCACCATCTTTCTTAGTGACTACTTTTATAAAATCAACCTTCTGGTCATTATCTAAATCAAGATTATTTACTTTTGTTTTTTCATCGTTTAACGTTTTTTCAAAATCTTCAATGGTTTTTGATTTTTGAAAAATATCCAAGACTGCATAAAGATCTAAATTATCTCCAGGCAATCCTAAAGCTTCGGGTTCTTTGTCGGTTTGTGAAAACATCGGTACGCTCCATAAGCCTGAAACTAATATTACCAATGCTAAAAAACTATTTTTCATATCTTTAATTTAAAATTAAACAACTTGAGCCAACATATCTATGCTAAATTACGAAGAAATACCTTTCTTCTTCTCAATTCCACTTAAAATTTTCACATAAACCATTCTTGTTCAGAAAAATAGAAATTATTCAAATTATTTCATAATATTAGATTAAATTTGTTTCAATAAATCTTTGAAAAACGCATTATTAGTGATTTTAAACTAAATATAATTATGAAAAACAAGATTTTAAAAGGAGGATTATTGGTCGTTATCACTGCTTTATCGATAGCCTGTAATCAAAAAAAGGAAGAACCAATCCCGGTTCCAACAATTGACAAAGAACAAATAAAAGCCGAAATTCAAGCTATTGAAGATGCTTTTGCGAAAAATTACAATACAAGAGATTCTACTGGCTTAACGTATTACGCAGATGATGCTATCAGCTTTTTTAACGGAAGCAAACCATTAGTTGGCAGAGATGCTATCCTAAAGTCTTTTAGGGAAAATCTATCGACTTTTCGAAAAGGAGTGACAGTTTCATTTGTTACTAATGAAGTTTTTGTGTCAAATGACGCTAACCATGTCGTTGAAATTGGAGGATACCAGCTAACCGATTCTACAAACACCAAAATTGAAAGTGGAAACTATATGAGTTTATTCGAGAAAAGAAATGGCAAATATTTATGCGTTAGAGACATGAGTAATCTTGACTCTCCGCCACTTGATCAATTAAACAAGGAATAAATAGCAGAAAGTCCTAAAATAAAAAGACCGTCTTTAAATATAAAAGACGGTCTTTTTGTTTTAGTATTCAGTCAGAAAGTAAATACTACTTCTCTATCTCTCTCAGATTTTCCATTTTTTTGTGCGCCAAGAAACCTGTGATATCTTCAAAATGTTCTTTCACGCGTTTGTTTCCAAATTCGAAAACTTTGGTAGCCAATCCATCTAAAAAATCACGATCGTGAGAAACTAATATTAATGTGCCGTCAAAATCACGAAGCGCATCCTTAATAATGTCTTTAGTTTTCATATCCAAATGGTTAGAAGGCTCATCCAGAATCAACAAATTCACTGGCTCCAACAATAATTTTATCATTGCCAAACGTGTTTTTTCCCCACCTGAAAGCACTTTTACCTTTTTGGTTACGTCATCTCCATGAAACATGAAAGCACCCAAAATATCTTTAATCTTAGTTCTAACATCACCAACGGCAATATCATCAATAGTCTCAAAAATAGTGGCATTTTCATCTAATAAAGCTGCTTGATTTTGGGCAAAATAACCAATTTGAGAATTATGTCCAATTTCAACAGAACCATTATCAATCCCAATTTCTTTCATTATAGCTTTGATCATTGTCGACTTACCTTCTCCATTTTTCCCAACAAAAGCAACCTTTTGACCTCTTTCAATCACAACATTGGCATCTTTGAAAACCACGTGATCTCCATAAGACTTTGACATCTCTTTTATAATTACTGGATATTGTCCGGAACGAGCAGCTGGTGGAAATTTTAGTTTCAATGCTGAAGTATCAACTTCATCCACCTGTACAATAACCAGTTTTTCTAACATCTTAACTCGAGACTGAACCGCATCTGTTTTAGAAAATGTTCCTTTAAAACGGTCAATAAAAGCCCTATTATCAGCAATCATCCGTTGTTGCTCATCATATGCTTTTTGCTGGTGCATTCTACGGTCTTTTCTTAACTCTAAATAATGGGAATACTTGGCTTTGTAATCATAAATCCTTCCCATCGTCACCTCAATAGTACGATTGGTAATATTATCAACAAAAGCCCTGTCGTGTGAAATAACTACGACAGCTTTAGCCGAATTAATCAAGAAATCTTCCAGCCATTGGATACTTTCGATGTCCATGTGATTGGTAGGCTCATCCAGCAAAATCAAATCCGGTTTTTTCAAAAGGATTTTCGCTAATTCGATTCTCATTCTCCAACCTCCCGAAAACTCCGAAGTTTGACGTGTAAAATCTTCACGAACAAAACCCAAACCCACTAATATTTTCTCAACTTCAGCTTCATAGTTTACTTCTTCAATCGCATAGTATTTCTCACTCAAGTCAGAAACCCTTTCGATAAGCTTCATGTATTCATCGCTTTCATAATCGGTACGAATAGTCAATTGCTCATTGATTTCATCGATTTCTGCTTTCATTCCAAAAATTTCTCCAAAAGCTTTTGAAGTTTCCTCCATTACCGTTGCTCCATCAGTCGTTAATAAATGCTGAGGCAAATAAGCAACAATAGCATCTTTGGGTGCCGAAATATTTCCAGTCGAAGGTTTGCTTTGTCCTGCGATTATTTTTAGAAGCGTCGATTTTCCTGCTCCATTTTTACCCATTAGGGCAATTTTATCATTTTCATTAATAGCAAAAGAAACATCACTAAAAAGTGTAGTCCCACCAAATTGCACCGATATGTCGTTAACTGTAATCATTATTTTTATTTAAAGTTTAATGTTCAAATGCTTAAAGTTATGATTTATACTTTTGAACACTTTTTTTGAAGGTGCAAAGATAGGTTAATTAAGCAATTAGACAATTGTTAATTAAAAAAGGAAGCGCCAACAAAAACTTTCGTGGAGTCTCAAAAAAAGAGGAAGTGTTATTTCACAATTCATATTAAATCCAAACAGTAAAATCACCCCCATTTTTATCTTATAATGAGGAAAACCGTAAGGAAGTGCTCAATATTGACTTTAGTTTTGTTCGAATAAAAACACACAATGCCACAGATCTCTCTAGATATTAATTTATTAATGACCATAGAGCTGGCTGTACTACTCATGGGAGCTGCATGTGTCATTTATATCATTTTAAAAATGCGCCATAAAAAGTAATAGTAAAAAAAACTCAAAACAGGCAGCAAGCCAGCAAAATAACATGATTTCAAAAAACAAAATCAAAGACATCAGTTTAGTTGATACCGGGATAATTTTAGACTTTAAATTCCAAAAACAAATCGAAATTTCATTTAAGAAACTAGAAAAAATTCACATTAAAGTGATTCAAATTCGCCCCATTCATGAATTTCTATTCCTGTTAGGTTGCGTGAGTTTTGGCGTCTTATGTTTAATCTATTTACCATTCGATTTCGCTCTATTCATTCCTTTTGCACTCGTGATAATAGCAGCAGTAAAAATAAATAATTATAAAAATTACGAATTATGCATCACTTTAAAAAACGGCCAAGTTCTAAAAAAAACAGTCCCTTTAGAGTTAAAATATAAGACTTTAGAAATCATAGACAGCACTCGTAAAAAAATTTATTTGTCTAAAATAAATAATGAAAATAACCCTTCTTAAATTAATTTTAAAAAAAGTGCTTGTAGAAAATTGATCTCTACAAGCACTTTTTGAATACTCCTGTTTGTTATTCTATTCTTTCCTCCACTTTTTAGTTTCCTCAAAAATATGTTCTAAAATAGCGGCTTCTTTTTCATCGAATTCAACATTCCTGCGACTCATCACTAATCGAGCCGTTTCAAAAGCCTTTTTAGTAATATAAGTGGTAAAGCCTGAGGCACCTCCCCAAGAAAAACTAGGCACAAAATTGCGAGGAAATCCCGTGCCAAAAATATTAGAACTCACTCCCACTACCGTACCTGTGTTAAACATCGTATTTATACCACATTTACTATGGTCTCCCATCATCAATCCACAAAATTGCAATCCTGTTTTAGCAAATCCTGCGGTTTCATAGCTCCACAAACGCACCTCTTCATAATTGTTTTTCAGGTTCGAATTGTTACTGTCTGCACCTATATTACACCATTCACCAAGAACAGAATCACCAAGGAATCCATCATGTCCTTTATTTGAATAAGCAAAAAGAACTGCATTTTTAACTTCTCCGCCAATTCTGGAATAGGGACCAACAGTTGTGGCTCCATAGACTTTAGCAGCCATTTTAATCTGAGCATTTTCACACAATGCCAATGGCCCTCGCACAACAGAACCTTCCATTATTTCTGCATTTTTACCGATATAAATAGGTCCTGAAGAAGCATTTAAAGTAACAAACTCCAATTTGGCTCCCTCCTCGATAAAAATATTTTCTGGCGCAATCACATTAACGCTTTTAGGTATCTGTTGTGATGTCCTGTCTTCTGTTAAGAAATTAAAATCTTCCCGAATAGCAGCATCATTATTAGAGAAAATATCCCAGGTGTTTTTAACTGTAATACAATCCCCTTTATATTCTATAATATCGTAGCTGTCAAAATCAACTTCTTCCTGATTTTCATTGGTATAAAATGCAATTACTTCATCACCTTTGAAAATAGCCTGATTCGATTCCAGATTACTCACCATTTCAGCCAATACATCATTGGGAAGAAAAGAAGCATTAATCATAATATTCTCTTCCAACTCAACCATTGGAAACTTCTCCGAAAGATATTCCTCGGTCAATGTAGTTGTGGTAGACCCCAAACGCATTTCCCATTTTTGACGAATCGTCACAATACCGATAAGTATATCTGCAACAGGACGTGTAAAAGTAAAAGGCAATAATGCATTTCTGGCTGGGCCATCAAAAAGTATGTAATTCATAAATAAAAATGATTTTCTGAATGTTAAAATATTGATTTGGTTATCACCGTCAAAGTTACAATTATTTTTTATGTAACCTCAAAAGGACAAATCCCTTAAATCGGGCTTTTTAAAAATAAATCCATAAAAAAAGCCTTCCAAAAAGGAAGGCTTCATTGTATTAAAAAACAAGTTAAAATTATTTAACGTGTTTAGCGTATTTAGTTTTGAATTTATCAATACGTCCTGCAGTATCGATAAGTTTAGATTTACCTGTGTAAAAAGGGTGAGAAGTTCTAGAAATCTCCATTTTCACAACTGGATATTCTACACCGTCAACAACGATTGTTTCTTTAGTATCTGCAGTAGATTTAGTAATAAAAACATCTTCGTTTGACATGTCTTTAAAAGCTACTAATCTGTAATTTTCTGGGTGTACACCTTTTTTCATCTTAAATCTTTTTTTATTTGTTTCAATTATAACTTGCTTTGAAGCTTCTCTTCTGACAGAAAAGGTATAAACACTTTATAACTTTTTGTTTTTACATCATTATTTTGAGTCTGCAAATTTACAATTATTTTTTAATAATCAAATCTTTGTTTGACTTTTTTTATCTGCATTGTAAAAAGCGTTTTTTATCCTTCTATATATTGGGAATTGCTATATTTGTGGATTAATAATAAAACAGCTACTAATGATTAATGAAATTATAAAAAGAAACGGAATTACTTTTGGAATAATAACAGGAATTAGTTCTGTATTACTAACAACCATAATCTATTCTATTGATTTGGAATTATTTACCGCATGGTGGAATAGCGTTGTGAGCTTCACTCTTTATATTGTAATTGCCGTAGTCTTACTTACCAAAACAAAGCGTGAATTAAACGGAATATTTCCTTTCAAAGACGCCTTCACGACTTATTTTATATCAGCAGTGATTGGTATTCTTATTTCTGTTTCTTTTAATATCATATTATTTAACTTTATTGACCCTGCCGCAAAAGATGCTATTAAGGAAATAACCATAAAATATATGATTAGCACTTTAGAGAAATTCGGCACTCCAGCCTCGGCAATTAACGAAGCCATTGCTAAACTAAAAGAAAACGATCAGTTTTCAATTACCGAACAATTAAAAGGATCTATATTCAGTATTTTATTTAGTGCCATTTTCGGATTACTTTTGGCCGCATTCTTTAAAAGCAAAACTTCATCACAAGAATAATAGTAATGAATTTATCTATACTCATACCGCTTCTTAATGAAGAAGAATCACTTCAAGAACTTTACACTTGGATCATCAAAGTAATGGAATCAAACCATTATTCTTATGAGATCATTTTTGTAGATGACGGAAGTACCGATAATTCATGGTCACTTATAGAAGGCTTTGCTCGCAAAAACCCTCATGTAAAAGGCATTCGTTTCATGAAAAATTTTGGAAAATCACAAGCACTGCATGCCGGTTTTGCAAAAGCCCTGGGTGATGTTATTATCACTATGGACGCCGATTTACAAGACAGTCCCGAAGAAATTCCAGGATTGTATAACAAAATCGTTAAACAAAATTTCGATTTGGTTTCCGGTTGGAAAAAGAAACGATACGATTCTGTTGTTGCTAAAAACTTACCTTCCAAATTATTCAATTGGGCAGCCCGAAAAACATCTGGTGTAGAATTGAATGATTTCAATTGCGGATTAAAAGCCTATAAAAACGTAGTCGTGAAAAACATCGAAGTATCTGGTGAAATGCACCGTTATATTCCTGTTTTAGCAAAAAATGCCGGCTTTGGAAAAATTGGGGAACAAGTTGTACAACATCAGGCAAGAAAATACGGTGAAACCAAATTTGGAATGGAACGTTTCATCAATGGTTTCTTAGATTTAATAACCATTTGGTTTCTTTCAAGATTTGGAAAAAGGCCCATGCACTTATTTGGCGCCATCGGATCTTTAATGTTTATCATCGGGTTTATACTGGCGGGATATATCGGGATTTCAAAACTATACCATATGTATAACGATATGCGCTATAGTCTGGTAACAAATAATCCATGGTTTTATATTGCTTTAACCACTATGGTTTTGGGAACACAATTGTTTTTAGCGGGATTTCTTGGTGAAATTATTTTACGTACAAAAAACAATGAAGCAAGATATAAAGTTTCAAGTGAGGTGAATTTTTTATAACTCCCGTTCAAGAAAAACTATTTAAATAGTATAACATATTGATTGAATTTGCGAATTGCATTTCATCAGAATTACTGAAATTTGTCCAAATTATTTTGTAGACAAAAAAAGTGAAAGACGCTATAAAGTTTCAAAGGAGGTGATTTTTTTATAGTTATCATTTGCACAAAAAAACTAAAAACTAAAAAAACTGATACAATGAACATCGCACAAAACATTTTGGATGCCGTAAATGAATGGTTGACCCCAACATTTGACGCTGCAACGCAAGAAGCTGTCAAAACTATGATGACCAATTCCCCTAAAGAACTGGAAGAAAGTTTTTATAAAAATCTCGAATTCGGAACTGGTGGTATGCGAGGTATCATGGGAGTTGGAAACAACCGAATCAATAAATACACCCTTGGAAAAAGTACACAAGGACTTTCGGATTATTTGCACACAGCTTTCCCAAACCAACCTCTGAAAGCGGTTATTGCTTATGATTGTCGTCATAACAGCAATACATTAGCCAAGGTGGTTGCTGATGTTTTCTCTGCTAATGGAATTCAGGTATATTTATTTTCGGATTTACGTCCAACACCAGAGTTGTCATTTGCACTTAAATATTTAGGTTGTCAATGCGGAATTGTATTAACTGCATCACATAATCCGCCAGAATACAATGGATACAAAGTATATTGGCAAGATGGAGGACAAATTGTTCCACCGGAAGACGAAGGAATTATAAATGTAATTGAGAATTTGAATTACAATCAAATCAAGTTTGCCGCTAATGAAAGTTTGATACACTATATTGATAAAGACGTAGATCAGGCTTTTATTAAATCATCCATAGAAAATGCCAGTTTTAATACACCGGCTGAAGCCAAAGAAAATCTAAATATTGTTTTCACCTCATTACACGGAACCTCTATAACATTAGTTCCTGATACTTTATCACAGGCAGGATATCCTAATGTAAATATTGTTCCTGAACAAGCCGTACCAAATGGAGATTTTCCAACTGTGAAATCACCAAATCCGGAAGAACCGGAAGCCTTATCAATGGCATTGGCATTAGCGGATAAAACTAATGCAGATATCGTTATTGGTACTGACCCGGATTGTGACCGATTAGGTGTTGCCGTTCGAAATAACGAAGGCCAAATGACTTTACTCAATGGTAATCAAACCATGATTTTAATGACTGCCTTTTTATTGGAAGAATGGAAAAAAGCAGGTAAAATCAATGGCAAACAATTCGTAGGTTCTACTATTGTTTCAACTCCTATGATAATGGAGCTAGCCACTGCTTACGGAGTAGAATGCAAAGTAGGTTTGACTGGTTTTAAATGGATTGCCAAAATGATAAAAGATTTCCCGGAACTGCAATTTATTGGCGGTGGAGAAGAAAGTTTTGGATACATGGTTGGCGATGCTGTGCGTGATAAAGATGCTGTTGCAGCTACTTTATTGATTTGCGAAGTTGCGTCTCAGGCCAAAGCCAAAGGAAGCACCGTTTATAAAGAATTATTGAAACTTTATGTAGAGCACGGTTTCTACAAAGAATATTTGGTTTCATTAACCAAAAAAGGAATGGATGGTTTACAGGAAATCAATCAGATGATGATTGACTTGAGAGAAAATCCATTGAAAGAAATCAACGGACAAAGAGTGGTTATGGTTGAGGATTATCAATCTTCAATAGCCAAAAACCTGCTTAGCAATGAAGAACTAACAATGGATCTTCCAAAATCGAATGTACTTATTTATTACACCGAAGACGGTTCAAAAATTTGTGCACGACCAAGCGGAACAGAACCAAAAATAAAGTTCTATATCAGTGTGAATACTGAATTGGATTCGGTTGAAAATTTCACGGAAGTGGAAAGCATTTTAAATGCCAAAATAAAAAACATCATTGCTGCCATGCAATTGAATTAATAGCATACAAATTGATTTTTCTGAAGGACCCGACATGTTTATAAAACGTGTCGGGTCTTAACGATAAAAAATAATACAAATGAACAATTTCAAAAAAATATTCCCTTTCATTATTCCTTATAAAAAATATGCTTACCTGAACATATTTTTTAATATCCTCTATGCGTTTTTCGGTACACTTTCTTTTGTATCCTTAATGCCTATGATGGATGTTTTATTTGGGCAGTCGAAAAAAAATTACGTACTTCCTACATATAAAGGAATTTGGGAATTAAAAGCTTATTTATCTGATTCTCTAAGCTATTATTTAACATCGATTACTGATGCTAACGGAATTGGCTATACCCTATCCATATTGGTTGCAGGTATTATCACCATCTTTTTATTGAAAAATCTATCCGATTATTTGGCTATGTTTTTCATTACCTACCTTAGAAACGGTATTTTGAGAGACATTCGAAATGCGATGTACAAAAAAACACTTGATTTACCACTTTCCTTTTTTTCTGAAAAGAGAAAAGGAGATACCATTTCCAGAATTTCAGGCGATGTAAATGAAGTTCAAAATTCATTTTTATCAATCTTGGAATTAGCGGTAAAAGAGCCGTTGACCATAATTTTTACAATCGTAACCATGTTTACAATCAGCGTAAAACTTACGGTTTTTGTATTCATTTTCATTCCTGTTTCCGGTTATGTCATTTCACTGATTGGAAAAAAATTAAAAAAACAATCAACCAAAGCCCAAGAGGAACAAGGAATATTTTTATCTACCATTGAAGAAACACTTGGCGGGTTAAAAGTGGTAAAAGGATATAATTCTGAGAAATATTTCAATAGAGTATTCCAAAATTCAACCAATCGTTTTTTCGGTTTGTCTAACAGTATTGGAAACCGACAAAATCTAGCCTCCCCTATGAGTGAATTTATGGGAATTATGGTTATTGCCATTTTACTTTGGTACGGAGGACATATGGTTTTAATTGAGCAAACTCTAAAAGGTGCCGCTTTCATTACTTACATGGGATTGGCATACAACATCCTTACCCCCGCAAAATCTATTTCGAAAGCTTCTTATGCAATCAAAAGAGGAAATGCAGCAGCAGAAAGAATATTGGAAATCCTGGATCAGCAAAACACAATCACCAGTAAAAAAGATGCGCTACAAAAAAACTCCTTCGATTCAGAAATAGCAATCAAAAACATCAACTTTAAATACGAAGAAGAAACAGTTTTAAAAGACTTTTCACTTGACATAAAAAAAGGACAGACTGTTGCTTTGGTTGGTCAATCAGGAAGCGGAAAAAGCACCATTGCCAATTTACTGACACGTTTCTACGATGTCAATGAAGGAACTATCAGCATTGATGGTGCCAATATTAAAGACATGAATCTGCAATCTCTTCGTGGATTAATGGGATTGGTAACCCAAGACAGTATTTTATTTAACGACACCATAAAAGCAAACATTTCCCTTGGCAAATTGGACGCCACTGACGACGAAATCATTGAGGCCCTTAAAATTGCTAATGCTTTCGAATTTGTAAACCAACTTCCAAATGGTATCTACACCAATATTGGTGACAGTGGAAATAAACTTTCGGGCGGACAAAAACAACGTTTATCAATTGCTCGCGCCGTTTTGAAGAATCCACCGATAATGATTCTTGACGAAGCCACTTCGGCTTTAGATACCGAAAGCGAAAAATTTGTGCAAGTAGCCTTAGAGAACATGATGCAAAACAGAACTTCTATTGTTATAGCACATCGTCTTTCTACTATTCAAAAAGCAGATGCCATTGTAGTGATGCAAAAAGGAAAAATTGTTGAACAGGGTACTCATGAGGAACTTATTGCACTAAACGGCACTTATAACAAATTAGTAACCATGCAGTCTTTTGAATAACGGTTGGATATTCGTACTTTTATGTTGAATTATGAATGAAAATTTAAAATAAAAAATGTACCTCAATAATCCAAACATAAAACTTCCTGATGATTCTGATACTATTGTTTGGAAATATCTGGACTTATCAAAATTTCTCGATTTGTTGCTGTCTAAAAAATTATTCATGTCCCGTTCCGATAAATTTGAGGATCAGTATGAAGGCACTTTTAGCGAGCCTACCTATGAAGAAATCAGGAAATTGGCCACCGACAATCCTGACTTCTTAAATTATTACAAAACTCATCGGGAAAGAGTCGCTATCAGCAGTTGGCATATCAATGAATATGAATCGTTTGCCATGTGGCAGATTTTTACACAAAACAGCGAAGGACTGGCTATTCAATCTACAATTAGTAGACTACAGAAGGCATTGGTACCGGAAACCAATTTCAATCAATACATCGGAGAAGTCAATTATATCGATTACAAAAAAGAATATATTCCGTTTGACGATATGTTTTTCCCCTTTTTGTTCAAAAGAAAAAGCTTTCAATATGAGCGTGAGGTACGTATCATTTCAGATATTTCCGAAAGCAAAATTAAACTTAATGATGGTTTAAAAATCAATGTGGACATTAATCAATTGATTGAAAAAATCTACATCCATCCTAAATCAGAAAACTGGTATAAAAATTTAGTAATTCAATTGGTCTCAGAATTGGGTTTCAATTTTGAGATTGAAAAATCAGATCTTGAAAGTGATATCTTGATTTAGACTATTAAAAACCTAAACCGGTTTATAACCAATCACCTTCCATTCATTACCCGACAAATCGATATAATTGTAATGCACCACATCTTTTTTATCGAATTGTCCGTTTTTATTGGTATCCTCAACCGTTCTAAAATACAAACGGTTTTTTGACTCGATCAGATTCCAATCAATTATTTCCTGAAAATCACTAGAAATTTTAGTTAATTTCTCACCGCTGATTTTACTTAAATACAAAGCTTTAATATCACTGGTATCCAGCTTTCCATCCTTATTTGTATCGATATCAACCATAGTATATACCATGATTTGTTTATTGATTTTATCGGAAACCGATTTTAAGTAGGTAGCCGTTAGAATTAAAGCAGGCTTATCTGTCAAAGCAGTTATGGAATCAGAGTCTATTTTTTGAAACTTTAAATTTTGCAAATAGCCCGTAATCTCATATTGTGCCACATTAGAAATGGTGAAGCTCAAATCGTTGACACTTGAAGAACCATAAGTATTTTTGGTCCTTTTTTCAAAAATACTCAAATCCCCAACCGGATGAATCAAATAATGGGTTCCTTCCATTTGAATTGGCAAATCGGCAATTTCTATTTGAGTCGAATCGATTTTAGTGATTTCTCTTCCTTTATTTGTGGTATCGTAAATTACTCTTGGCTTTTCAGCATCTTCTTTACAACTGCCTAAAAGTAAAAGAGTCATTCCGAATAATACTATATGTATTTTTTTCATGTTGCGTACTATTAAAAAATAAATTCAAATGTAATCATTTTTAAAAATGCTTTTGATTTCTACAATTCATTTATTTCATTAAAATAATTTAGAATCATTGCTATAACCTCGCATTCAGTTTAATATTAAAAACTCTGGTGGTCATATAATTTGGAATTGCGTACTGGGTTTTAGAATATACATCCCGAACCCAAGTGTTTGTAATTGCGTTCTGATTGTCAAAAAGGTTGAAAATTTCTAAACCGATAGCCAATTCCTTAAAATCCTTAAACCAACTCTTATCAGATACTTTAGTGGTATTATCTATAAAGACTTTCGAAAAACCAATATCAGCACGGCGGTAATCATTCAATCTATTTTGATACAAATAAGGATCCGCATATGCTGGAGACCCGCCTGGCAGACCGGTATTGTAAACCAAATTCAAATATAATTTTATACTTGGAATATTAGGCATATAATCCTGAAACAAAAGTCCAAATTTCAATCTTTGATCTGTTGGTCTGGCAATATATCCTCTGTCATTACTGTTTTCTTCTGTTTTCAAATAACCAAAACTTATCCATGATTCGGTGCCCGGAACAAATTCCCCATTCAAACGAAGATCCAATCCTTGCGCGTAAGCTATGGCGTCATTAGAAGCAGCATAACGGATCCGAACATTATCAATAGTGTAAATATTTACATCGGTCATTGATTTGTAATACAGTTCAGAAACCAGTTTGAAAGGTCGGCTCCACATTTTGAAATTATAATCATTCCCCAAAACCAAATGAACTGATTGTTGCGCCTTCGTATTGGGTTGTACCACTCCATCAGCATCCCGCAACTCCCTGTAAAAAGGCGGTTGATGGTATAAACCTCCGGAAAGTCTGAAAATCATATCCTTTTCCCAATCGGGTTTTATGGCAAACTGGGCTCTCGGACTAAAAGTAGTCTGCATTTTCCCTTCAGTATTTTGTCCGGAAACTTCCCAATTGTGAAATCGTGCGCCTGCATTATACCAAACCTCGCTCGTCCCAATAGTACTCTTCAAACTCCATTGCGCATATCCCGAAAATCTGTTGATGTCATTGAAATTAGTAGCTCGTACATTCTGATAAGGAACTAACGGACCTGTGTACGATGAATAGGGTTGATCATTCTTTGGCAAAATAACAATGGGTGGATTTATAGAAAACCCTGCAGAATCAATTACTTCCCATTCTACAATTCGATCACGAATAGATTCCCGGGTGTATTTAACTCCCCATTCAAATTGATTTTTTTTCCATTCTTGAAATCCTTTCAGTTCCGCGTTTATGATTAAAGCATCCAAATCATTACGGGCATGATTCAATTGCGAACCAATTCCTCTTGAAAAGGAAACATCCCCGTAGGTTTCCGAACCAATATTCGAATCTACTTCTCCTAAACGATATTGAGCTAAAATATCAAAATATTCCTGCTCCAAAGTTTGAAACACTGAACCTATAAATTTTAAAGTAAACGCATCTGAGGCTTTAAACGTTGTTTTGATGGCTCCAAAATAGGTATCGTATTTATCTTTTTCCTGTCCTTCATAATAAACAGAAAGCGCCATAGGCTCATCAATTGTCCCAAAATTAGTTTGACGGGTCAAGGGCTGGTATTGGTATTTATTTTGAGAAATATTTCCCAAAAAACTCCATTGCCATTTTGAGGAAGCCTGATAATTTACATTGGTTTGAATATCTGCAAATGTTGGTGTATAGTTGGTTTGCGTTTCCTGACTATCTACTAAAAGACTATTATTACGGTATCTTACACCTGTAATCGCAGACCATTTTTTATTTTTAGAAACAGCATCAGCAGAAACGCTTCCTCCCAAAAAACTAGCTTCAAGCGTTGCACCAAATTGTGTGGGGTTTCTATACGTGATATCCAAAACTGAGGAAAGTTTGTCCCCAAATTTTGCTTGAAATCCTCCCGCAGAAAAATCAATATTCTGAACCAAATCCGTATTGGTAAAACTCAAACCTTCTTGCTGTCCTGAACGAATAAGAAAGGGGCGATACACTTCTATTTCATTTACGTAGACTAAGTTTTCGTCATAATTTCCACCACGTACAGCGTATTGGGTACTCAATTCATTATTCGAATTCACACCCGGTAAAGTTTTTAAAATATTTTCAATCCCAGCATTGGCTCCTGGAATTTTTCGCAGGATTTCAGGCTCTATTGTTGTAACTCCTTCAACCCGTTTTCTATTTTCTGAAGTGATGATAACTTCTCCCATTTGTTCTTCACGATCACTCATCACAGGATTGAATTCATAGGACTCATTTGATTTCAAAGTAATCGATACGGTTGTTTTTTTTAAAGAAACATGAGAAAACACGATCACTGCCATTTTATTGGCAGGAACAGTTATTTCATAAAATCCATTGGCATTAGATTGAGTACCTGCTCCCAAACAAGAGACATTTACATTCTCGACGGCTTGGTTATTTTTATCAAGAATAATTCCTTTTACAATTGCAGTTTGGGCAAAAGACACAAACCCCATCCAAGAAAAAAAGAAAACAAATATTATTTTGGAGACACTCAAGCGATTTACTTTTTATTTTTTTTGACTTCTAAAAAATCGAGTCTCAAAGATAGTTGAATTTCCTACATTATCGATTACAACTACTTTTAAATCGTTGGCTCCTTCGGCAACAATACCATCGTTGAAATCATGGGTTATTTTTTTTGTTTTATTATCATATTCCATTAATATCCATTTCCCGTTCAAATAGCCATTATAGGATTTAATTCCCGATAAGGAATCGCTAATGGTAAATTGAATATTTTTTTCATTAGTCAGCCATTTCCCTTCGATAGGATTTGAAATTGTAATTTTCGGCGCTATAGTATCCATAACCAAAGCATATTGTCCTAAGGTTTTTACTTTAGTACTAAAAATGCTGTCTTTTCGAAATGTTGAATTGTAACTGATATTTTTCCCTTGAATTCTCCCGATAAATATTTTCTGTCGCTGCTCTTCGAAATATTTAGAGTCTTCAATTGAAATCGTAAAATTAGTATGGGCCGGAACCGTATCCTCATGAAGAAATAAGGTGTCGTTTTTTACATCGAAATTCAATTCAAAATCATCATAGAAGGTTCCCGCAGGAAAGAAAACTGACATGTTATCTTTAACAAAATTATTATCTTTATCAGATTTTATAAAATAATCGGAAGCGATAGGTTCCGGTTGTATAATAGCGGGAAGCGAATCAAATTCAATAGGAATGGAAACCATGGTCTGATTCCCCAAAAAATCTGAGACCTCGATACGGCATACAGAAGACAAATTAGGAACTACCATTGGAATCCCAAAAGTTTCATCTGTGACTATAAAACTCAACTTATACGGTTTTTTCATAAACAATTTCTGAACCCTTTGTTGTGTCTTTTTATACCTTGAATAATCAATCAGTGCATTTACATAACGCATGTCGTCAAAAGAATAGGTATCTAATTGATAACTAAAATTAGGTTTCCCATTAAAAAAAGACTGAACTTTATACACCCCGTTTTTATTAAAAGAAACATCATCATAATCAAAAGTACTAATCCCGAAACCAATTTTACCATTAGTAACTACCTTATCAGACAGATAGGTTCCATCATTTTGCAAAGACAAATTCAATAAAATAGGACGCTTTGATTGATTAACTGTCGTGTTAATATCCAGCGGATAAACGTACACGCCTGAAAGAACAGGTTTTTTAGTATCTTTTATGAATTTATCAAACCCGAAAAGCATTGGATTAATAATGAACTCAGTTTTTGAATCCCTAAATTCAAAATGTAAATGAGGCCCTTCCGAAGCACCAGTATTTCCGGAAAAAGCAATTACTTGTCCTTTTTTGACTAGCAACTCATCCGGTTTATAAAACACTTCTATTTCAAAAGATTCTTTTTTATAATGCTCTTGTTTGATAAAACTTTCAATCGTGTCGGTCGCTCTTTGCAAATGAGCATAAACAGATGTATAACCATTAGGATGTGTAACATATATAGTCTTACCATTACCAAAAGTAGAAATTTTTATTCTTGACACATATCCATCAGCGACCGCATAAACTTTCAATCCCTCCCTTTGCAAGGTTTTAAAATCAAAACCCGCATGAAAATGATTGGGTCTTAATTCTCCAAAATTGCCAGACAATTCCATCGGAATCGAAAGTGGCGGACTAAAATAATCCTGCGGATAATTGGTTTGTGCAAAAACAGAACCTCCGAATAATATAAAAAACACAAAAAATCTCATTGAATACATTTTTGCTAAGATAAAAGAAAGCGCTTAATAAAAAAACACAAAACAACACAAATGACAACATATTGAATATCAATTCGTTATTTTTTTTAATGTAAAAAAACAGATAAATTATTGCAATAATAAAAAGGAATACTAACTTTGTAAGATTAAGTAATGAATAGGATTAATAATGAGTGTAATTGCAGAAATAATTGATACTCTTGAAAATAAGATTGGTAAACTTTTCTTGAAAATAAAAAGTTTAGAAAAAAACAATCAAGATTTAAAAATAGAATTAACAAATGCTGCAACCATCATACAAATGCAATCCCAAGAGATTGAAATGCTCAAAAAGCAATATGAAACACTTAAAATTGCCAATACATTACTAGGCAGTGACGATAATAAAAGAGATACAAAGCTTAAAATAAATTCATTAATTCGTGAAATTGATTACTGTATAGCCCAGCTGTCAGATTAGTAAAAAATTATGGACGAAAAGCTTAAAATTAAAATATCAATAGCAGATAGAGTTTACCCTCTAACGGTTGAACTATCTCAAGAAGAAGGGCTTCGGAGCGCTTCTAAAAAAATTGATATGATGATAAAGCAATTTGAAGAAAATTATGCCGTTCGTGATAAGCAAGACGTTTTGGCCATGTGTGCCCTACAATTTGCTTCACAATCCGAACAAAAAAATATTGATAGCACCTCAGACGGTGAAGTCGCCATTGAAAGAATAAAAAAACTCAATGCGCTTTTAGATCAATATCTCGATAATTAAACGTTCTTTACATAGACTAAGATACTGCCTACATTAGTTCATATTTGGTAAACTCAACACTAACAATTTAGAATGAGCAAATCATCACTACTAAAGCATGCCACGCTCCGGCGAGGAAACTTGAACAGTGAGTTAGCTCAAAACTTGTCTTTTCGAGTTTATTCAAGCAATCTAATGTAGGCTTTTTTATATATAAATTTTAACAAACATGGACAACATATTAACGATTATTATTACCGGAATTATAGGGATAGCAGGAGGTTTTGGTATAGCCAAAATCATAGAAAAAAGCAACATTTCCAATCTAATTAAAAATGCAAAAAAAGAAGCAGCTTCTATTTTAAAAGACGCTAATCTTGAGGCAGAAAACATTAAAAAAGACAAAATTCTTCAAGCAAAAGAGAAATTTATCGAATTGAAAGCTGAACACGAACAAGTAATTCTATCTCGTGACAAAAAAGTAGCGGAAGTGGAAAAAAGAGTTCGTGATAAAGAATCTCAAATTTCAAATGAATTGGCTAAAGCCAAAAGAGTTAATGATGATTTTGAAACTAAAACCCTTGAATACGCAGCCAAAATTGAAACTTTAGACAAAAAACAAGCTGAAGTAGATAAATTACATAAAAGCCAACTACAACAATTAGAAGTAATTTCTGGTTTGTCTGCCGATGAAGCAAAAGAGCAATTGGTAGAAGGCTTAAAAGCGGAAGCTAAAAGTAAAGCCATGTCTCATATCCAAGATACTATCGAGGAGGCTAAACTCACCGCACAGCAAGAAGCGAAAAAAATCATCATCAATACTATTCAAAGAGTAGGGACAGAAGAAGCGGTGGAAAACTGTGTTTCTGTTTTCAACATTGAATCAGATGATGTAAAAGGAAGAATTATTGGTCGTGAAGGTAGAAACATTAGAGCGTTGGAAGCAGCAACAGGTGTTGAAATTATTGTAGATGACACTCCTGAAGCAATTATCCTTTCTTGCTTTGACCCTGTGAGAAGAGAAATAGCCCGTTTGGCATTACACAAATTAGTAACAGACGGTCGTATTCACCCAGCCCGTATCGAAGAAGTGGTTGCTAAAACCGCCAAACAAATTGACGATGAAATTATAGAAGTTGGAAAACGTACCGTTATCGATTTAGGAATTCACGGCTTACATCCGGAATTGATTAAAGTTGTAGGACGTATGAAATACCGTTCTTCTTATGGTCAAAACTTATTACAACACTCCCGAGAAGTTTCTAAGCTTTGTGGTATCATGGCAGCTGAATTAGGATTGAATGTAAAATTAGCCAAAAGAGCCGGTTTACTTCATGATATAGGGAAAGTGCCTGACACAGAAAGTGATTTACCTCACGCTTTATTAGGAATGCAGTGGGCTGAAAAATATGGTGAAAAAGAAGAAGTATGTAACGCGATTGGAGCACACCATGATGAAATAGAAATGAAATCTTTATTATCACCAATTATCCAGGTTTGTGATGCAATTTCAGGTGCAAGACCGGGTGCAAGAAGACAAGTTCTTGACTCTTACATTCAACGTTTAAAAGATTTAGAAGAAGTGGCTTATGGTTTTAGTGGAGTGAAAAATGCTTATGCAATTCAAGCCGGTAGAGAACTTCGTGTTATCGTGGAAAGCGAAAAAGTTTCTGACGACAATGCGGCTACCTTATCATTTGAAATATCTCAAAAAATCCAAACGGAAATGACTTATCCTGGTCAAGTAAAAGTTACTGTAATTAGAGAAACCAGAGCGGTGAACATCGCAAAATAAAAACACCAATTAATAAAAAAAACTTCTCTTAACGGGAAGTTTTTTTTTTGGCCTTTAGTTTTGGAAGCCACAGTCTAATCAACTTTAGAAAATTTAGGTAAAAAAGATTCAAATATTAATCATTAAAAATGACTTTAAAGGTAGTTCCCTCTCCTACTTTGCTACTAACAGCAACTTTCCCTTTCATGGCTTCAATTTGATTTTTTGTAATATATAACCTTATCCCCTGAACGTCCTTATGCTTATGAGATGTCTTATACAAACCAAATAACATTTCTCCATGTTTATCCAAATCAATCCCTAAACCATTATTAGCTATGCTTAAAACCTTTCAATCGCATCGGCAGAAACTATTTCCTTGGATGAAATGCATGAATTACTTCTGTTAAATATTTCCTGTCCAAATGGACATAAATTTCCGTTGTGGTAATTGATTCATGGCCTAACATCAATTGAATAGATCGTAAATCAGCTCCATTTTCCAGAAGATGCGTAGCGAAAGAATGTCGCAAGGTATGCGGACTAATACTTTTATTTAATTCTGTCTTGACTGCTAAATCTTTAATAATAGTAAAAATCATTGCTCTGGTCAGTTGGCTCCCTCTTCTATTCAGAAACAGAGTATCTTCAAACCCTTTTTTTATAGTCAAATGATTTCTTACTGTATTTCTATAAATTTCAATATATTTCTGGGTTAAATCCCCAATAGGAACAAAACGCTGTTTATTGCCTTTTCCGGTAATCTTAACAAAGCCTTCCTCAAAAAATAAATCAGAAATCTTTAATGAAATTAATTCTGAAACGCGCAGTCCACAACCATATAAAGTCTCCAACATTGCCCTATTTCGTTCCCCTTCATTCGATGTTAAATCAATAGCAGAAATAAGCGCATCAATTTCAGCAACAGATAAGGTATCTGGCAGTTTTCTACCTGTTTTTGGTGCTTCAATTAGCTCCAAAGGATTGTCTGATCGATAATCTTCAAATATCAAATAACTGAAAAAACTTTTAAGTCCCGATAGTATCCTGGCTTGAGATCTTGGATTTACCTGTTTCGAAACATTATAAATGAACTGCTGGATAGTTTCTTCCTCAATTTTAAGTGGTGAAACAACAATTTCATTTTGAGTCAGAAATTGACACAGTCTTTCTATATCGAAAGAATAATTATCGATGGTGTTTTTTGACAAACCTCGTTCGATTTTCAGATACGATTGATAATTCTTTATATAGCTGCTCCAATTCATAAAACAAAGTAAACCATTTTTTAGACATAAAAAAACCTTCACCATTGCGAGAAGATTGAAAATATTATATTTCAAAAAAATAGAAATACGTTGTCATAAAAGTATTGATTACCAATAAGATTCAACTACACCACCCCCTGCAATAAAATTTATCGCATTAAAAATGAAAGAGAGTTACCGTTAAATTCCCAAAAGAGCTCTAGGATTAAAGCAATAAAACCAGTACTATTGAGTTTTTATGTTACAAATCATGTTTAAAAATTCAAAAAAATTATGAAAAAAATCATTGTCCTATTCGTTTTTATTTTTGCTTCATCAGTAAACGTTCAAGCACAATTACTTAAATTAGGGTTAAAAGGCGGTTTAAATTATTCTAACCTTACTGGCTCTGAAATTCAAACTGATGCCTTAACCAGCTATCACATAGGTGCTGTTGCAGAAATTAAACTTGCTGAAAAATTTGCAGTACAACCTGAACTATTGTACTCAACACAAGGCGCAACCTACAAAACCATTTTAGGAGATATTGACAATGAATTGGGTTATTTATCGATTCCGGTATTGGCAAAAATTTATTTAAACAATACAATAAGTTTAGAAATGGGACCCCAAGCTTCCTTTTTATTAAGCGAAAAAAACGATTTTGATATTGAAAATCAGAACACTTTTGATTTTGCCGTTGCTGCGGGTTTAGGTGTTAATCTCACTAAAAACATTTTTATCCAAGGTCGTTATGTTTTGGGATTAACAGAAGTTTCTACAACTGCCGATACTAAAAACTCTGTTTTACAATTATCAGCTGGTTTTATGTTTTAAGGAAAAATTTCAGTTACAAAAAAAAACCACGCTGTTTGCGTGGTTTTTTTTTATAAATATTGCTCAAAAAAACATTACCATTTATATAATAAACCAAATTTTGGCTGAGCGAAAATATTATTAAATAAATTAATATTGATAACCAAGTCATCAGTACTTTCGCCATTTTCCGGATTAGCATTATTATAACTCAAAATCTCCGCTAAAGTAAATGTAGCGGCCCATTTTGGAGTGAAAAAATAATTGATCCCTAAATCAATATTTGCTTTAATTCCATTATTATTTTCAGAACTATTATCCAGATACTCGAGTTTAGTATGATTATAACCTACACCAGCTTCTCCGTATGCTTTAAAATTTTTTAATTCTAAGAAATAATATCTTACAAAACCACCGATACCATAAGAATTCGATTTATCAAGGCCATTACTGTTTGGCAAATAGGTTGTAGCTGAAACATTTAAATCCCCACCTACAGCTAATTTTTCTGATAAAAAATATCCAAATTTTGGCGTCAATGCAAAATAATCATCATTACTGTCCCCAGTAGTTAATGAAATCCCCCCTTCAAGCCACATATCCCCTTTTGAGAAAGTTGCTTTTTTTATTTCCGAATCTTGAGCATTAGCATATGCAAATGCTAAAACTGTTGCTACAGTTAAAAAAACTTTTTTCATTTTGTTTGGTTTTTATATGTTAATTCTGCACAAATATAAAATAAAAACCAAAAATAAAACACATTTTAAATATAAATTTCCTACTAATAATAAAAACAATTAAAACTAACAATCTGTTAAACAATAACATAACCAAAATTTAACGTTCTTATATCAATACACACATTATTTTACTGCTGAACACTATAAATTAGAACGCTTTTTTTATTTTTACAAAAAATGAATTATGAAAATTTGTATCATCAACGGTCCTAATCTGAACCTTTTAGGAAAACGTGAACCTGAAGTTTATGGCAGTCAAACTTTTGAAGACTATTTTGAAACCTTGAAATCAAAGTTCCCACAAGTGGATTTGACTTATTACCAAAGTAATATTGAAGGGGAATTAATTGGAAAAATTCAGGATGTTGGATTTTCATACGACGGAATCATCCTAAATGCAGGAGCCTATACTCATACCTCAATAGGAATTGGTGATGCGATAAAAGCCATAACAACACCTGTAATTGAAGTGCATATCTCAAACACTTTTTCCCGTGAAAGTTTTAGACATCAATCCTATATTTCAGGCAATGCGAAAGGAGTTATTCTAGGATTTGGATTAAAGAGTTATGAATTAGCAATTCAGTCATTCTTATAATTAACCAAGCTTAACTTACATAAATTTCAATTTTTAACAAAATATTAAGGCATTCCTCTTAAGCATAATCTATTTTTGTGAAAGAAAAAACTTTCATGAGAAACACCTATTTATTTTTATTTTTTTTAATAAGCTTTTCAAATTTTGCTCAGGTCAAAGGAACTGTCACAGATACGAAAGGTAATCCATTACCATTTGTAACCATTTTTGAAGCAAACACCTATAATAGTACCACTTCAAATGAGCAAGGAAATTATGAACTGAACATAAAAACAACAGGAAAACATTCAATTGTATTCCAATATTTAGGATTCAAAACCCAAAAAACAGCATTACTGACAGAAAAATTTCCGCATACTCTAGATATTAAAATGGATGAGGAAAACTATACTTTAAATGAAGTAGTGATTAATCCTAAAAATAATCCTGCCAATGCCATCATAAAAAATGCAATTGCAAGTAAGAAGGAAAATGAGCAAAATACAGCTCGTTTTAAAGCCGATTTTTATTCGCGAGGTATTTTTAAACTAAAAAATTTGCCAAAGAAAATTTTAGGAATGAAAGTAGATATTGGTGATGATTTAAGCTCTAATTTAGATTCCACCGGAACTGGCATCTTATATTTATCCGAAACCGTTTCTAAAATCACTTTTGAGAAACCTGACAATTTTAAAGAGAAAATCATCGCTTCCAAAATCTCCGGAAATGATAAAGGTTACAGTTACAATACTGCAGAATCAACCATTTATGATTTTTACGACAACACATTATCCTTTGGATTAAATATCATTTCTCCTATCGCAGACAATGCTTTCAATTATTACAAATACAAACTTGAGGGGACTTTTTTTGATGAAAACAATCATCAGATCAATAAAATAAAAGTGATTCCAAAACGCGATAAAGAACCTGTTTTTGAAGGTTACATCTATATTGTTGATGACAGTTGGGCCATTTATGCAATAGACCTTGATATAAAAGGCTACCGAATGAAAGATGAATTTACGGATTCGATGACCTTAAAACAAAGCTTCAGCTACAACTCTAAAGCCAAAATCTGGTCTAAAAGTTCCCAAAGTTTGGCTTTTACAGCCGGTTTCATGGCTATTAAATTTTCAGGCAAGTTCAATTATGTGTATAGTAATTATGAATTTCAGGATACTTTTGATAAAAAAACATTTGGAAATGAAATCGTAAGTTTTGAAGAAAATGCCAACAAAAAGGACATTGATTTTTGGAACACAAACAGACCTATTCCTTTAACGGACGAGGAAGCTGATGATTACATAAAAAAGGACAGTCTCTACAAAATTCGAAATTCAAAAAAATACTTGGATTCGATCGACGCAAAGGGAAATAAATTTAAGGTATTTGATATCCTTGCCGGCTATACCTACAAAAACAGCTCGAAAAAACACTCTTTTAGCTACGATGGATTACTTAACATTAACTCATTGGCCTTTAATACCGTTCAAGGCTGGAATTTAGATTCTGGTTTTAGTTTCAAGAAATGGAATGATGATAAAGGAAAAAACACTACCATAAGTACTAAATTCAATTATGGTTTTTCTGATGATCGCTTGAGGATTTCCGGACTATACAATCACCAATTCAACAATCAAAATTACGCCTACCTAACTGTTTCCGGCGGAACCACAGTCCAACAGTTCAATCCTAACGAACCGATCAGTAATTTGATAAACACGATCAGTACTTTGTTTTTTAAGGACAATTACATGAAATTATACAATCTGGAGTTTGCCAGAATTATGTATAGTCAAGATGTTGCTAACGGGATTAACCTTAGCGGAAAACTTGCATTCGAGCAACGAAAACCACTGTTCAACACGACTGATTATACTTTCATAAAAAGTGATGATCTATATACGTCAAACAATCCTTTAGATCCAAACGATTATACAAATCCTGGTTTTGAGAAACATAGTTTAGCAAAGATGAGTCTGAATGCGACAATTTATTTTGGAAATAAATATATCTCCCGTCCAGATGGAAAATTCAATATTCGCAATCCAAAATACCCAAAATTACTTTTGAATTATGAAAAAGGATTTGCAGCTACCGAGAAAAAATATGAATTTGACAAGATAAGTTCCAGCGTCGTTTATGATCTCAGTTTAGGTAATAAAGGAAATCTTGGACTGAATATCGTAGCTGGTAAATTCTTTAATGCCTCAAACATTTCGTTCATCGATTACAGACATTTCAACGGAAACAAAACCCATATTGGTGATTCTAATCGATACCTGGATGTTTATAATTTATTACCTTATTACACTAACAGCACAAATAACAGCTACTTTGAATTACATTCAGAATACAATGATCAGGGTTTTATCATGAACAAAATTCCACTTATAAATAAATTAAAATCAAGTTTAATTGTAGGAGTTCATAATCTTGCGGTACCCCATTCAAAACCCTATTCAGAGCTTACTGTTGGTTTAGACAATCTCGGTTTTGGCAAATTTAAAATGTTCCGAGTAGACTATATTCGCTCGTATCAAAACGGCTTTATGGGAGACGGTGTCATTTTTGGTTTGAAATTTTTAAATATTCTAGAATAGAATTTAAAAGGAAAAGAACTCAAAAATCCATCTATTCGCCTATTTCAAATAAAACAAAAAAAAAGTCCCAAAGCTTTTGCGATGGGATTTTTTGTTTTTAGAATTGGACAATCAGGCTAATTCGGTTCTACATGAATTAAAACATGTCCTAATTCCGGAATTTCTCTTCTCAATGTATCTTTAAGCAAATGGGCTAAATCATGTCCTTCCTTTACTGTAATGTTTGCGTCTACACGAGCGTGAAGATCCACATGGTATTTCATTCCTGATTTGCGGATAAAACATTTTTCTGTATCTATAATTCCCTCCACTTCATGAGAAACCTTTCTAATTTCTTCAATTAAATCATCATTCAGATGCTCATCCATAATTTCTCCTAAGGCTGGTCTAAAAATCAGATAACTGTTATACAATATAAAGCCGGAAGCAAAAAGTGCCGCCCAATCATCTGCTGATTCGTATCCTTTACCCAAAACCAATGCAATCGTTATCCCCATAAAAGCAGCAACTGATGTTATAGCGTCACTCCTATGGTGCCATGCATCAGCTTTCAGCGATGAACTGTTTGTTTCTTTACTTCGTCTCATAACCACCCGAAAAGAGTATTCCTTCCAAATAATGATCGATCCCAAAACCAGTAAAGTCCATGATTTTGGCAATTCGTGAGGAGTTCCTATATTAAGAATACTTTCGTAAGCAATAATTGTTGCAGAAGTAATTAAAAAGCCAACTACCAAAAAAGTAATTAACGGTTCTGCCCGACCGTGCCCATAGGGATGATTATCATCTGCCGGTTTATTAGAATATTTAATTCCAAACAAAACCAAACAAGAAGCAAGAATATCGGTCGTTGATTCAATCGCATCTGCAATCAAGGCATAGGAATTTCCAAAAAAGCCCGCTACCCCTTTTATTATAGCCAGAGAGGTATTACCAATTATGCTAAAATAAGTCGCTTTGATTGCGGTTTGTTCTTTTGACATTACAAGTTTTTCTTTAGGTTTAAAATAAATATCGCTTAAATAAATCTTTTTACTGTAATTCCTTCAAGGGAATAAAAGACTTATTTAAACGATATCTTATAAAAAAAATTGAGTTAAGCTCTTATGATCTTAGCTCCTATTGCTCTTAATCGTTCATCAATTCGCTCATATCCTCTGTCGATTTGCTCAATGTTTTGAATGGTACTGGTACCTTTTGCAGAAAGCGCTGCGATTAATAAGGATATTCCGGCACGAATATCTGGCGAAGACATAGTAGTAGCTTTTAGTTGTGATTTAAAATCATGTCCAATAACTACCGCTCGGTGCGGGTCACACAACATAATTTTGGCTCCCATATCGATTAATTTATCCACGAAAAACAAACGGCTTTCGAACATTTTTTGGTGTATCAAAACATCTCCTTTTGCTTGTGTGGCAACAACTAAAACAATGCTCAATAAATCCGGTGTAAATCCAGGCCATGGAGCATCTGCAATGGTTAAAATAGAACCGTCGATATCTGTTTTTACTTCATATCCATTTACATGGGCAGGAATGTAAATATCGTCTCCTTGTTTTTCTATAGTAATTCCTAATTTTCTAAATGTATTAGGAATAATTCCTAAATTTTCCCAACTCACATTTTTTATGGTAATCTCTGATTTAGTCATAGCTGCCAAACCAATCCAGCTCCCTATTTCAACCATATCCGGAAGAATTCTGTGTTCACAACCTCCAAGACTTTCAACACCCTCAATGCTTAATAAATTAGATCCAACCCCAGTGATTTTAGCTCCCATAGAGTTCAACATTTTACATAATTGTTGCAAATAAGGTTCGCAAGCAGCATTGTAAACAGTTGTTTTCCCTTTAGCTAAAACAGCTGCCATAACAATATTGGCGGTTCCAGTTACAGATGCTTCATCAAGTAACATATCAGTACCTGCCAATCCTTCAGGAGCTTCAACTCCATAAAAATGATCTTCTCTGTTGTATCTGAATTTAGCACCTAAATTGATAAATCCTTCAAAGTGTGTATCCAATCTTCTACGTCCGATTTTATCTCCTCCTGGTTTTGGGATATACCCTTTTCCAAAACGTGCCAAAAGTGGCCCAACGATCATAATAGAACCTCGAAGAGAACCACCTTCTTTTTTGAAAGCCTCTGTTTCCAGATAATCTACATTTACCTCATCAGCTTGAAAAGTATAAGATCCAGGTCCAATTTTTTGAATTTTGACACCCAAATTCCCCAACAGGGTAATCAATTTATTGATATCGATGATATCAGGAATATTATTGATTGTTACCTTTTCTGGAGTAAGTAATACCGCACAAAGTATTTGCAAAGCTTCATTTTTCGCTCCTTGTGGTGTGATTTCTCCTTTTAGAGGAATACCTCCTTCGATTTTGAAAATTCCCATATTCTTATTTTAAGGTTCTGAGGTGCTAAGTTACTGAGGTTTGTAATAAGTTTTATAACTTAGAACCTTAGCATCTTAGCACCTCTTTTTATTTTTGATTATTTTTTTTGAAAAGGTTTTGATTTTCCCGTTTTGTTATTCTTGTTACTTTGAATTTTCGGTTGACCGGCCGGTGTAATTTTATTTGAAATTCGCTTGTTAGTACGCAATAAATCTGTCGTATTCAACAATTCTTCAGTACTTTGAAGCATATTCAATTTGCCATCGGACAACTCATATAAATGCTCAAAAATCACATCGTCTTTCACAGTGTCTTTATTCCAACTCAAATAGGATTTTTTCATGTGATTGGCAATCACTTTTACCAATGCATTTTTCATTTCACCCTCTTCCCATTTATTGGCAACATCAATCATGTATTTAATGTTATTGCCATAATATCTGTATTTTGGGAAATTCTGCGGATATTTTAAAGCGTCCGGCTTTAGTTGCAATACTTCACGGGAAGGAATGGGATATGGAGATTCCACATCCAGTTTAAAATCGGACATAATAAACAATTGATCCCATAATTTGTGCTGAAAATCTGGCACATCTCGCAAATGAGGATTCAAACTTCCCATAACCTGAATGATGTATTTTGCCGCTTTGTTGCGTTCTTCAGCATCTTCGATTACAGTAGCCTGATCAATCAGTTTTTGCAAATGACGACCATACTCAGGAATAATCAAATGCGATCTTTCAGCATTGTATTCCAAATGATGAACGACATCATTTGCATTTTCTTTTGTGTATTTTGAATTCATATTTATAAGGAAACTATACCTTCGATTACGGAGACTTCTATGTACTTATCAACTATTTCTTGTGCATCCTTCATTTGGACATCAACAGATATACTGGTAAATTTACCGGTTCTTGACTTGGTTGTTTTTATAACAGCTCCCATACAGTCAAAAGCCATTTCAACACGTTCAATGTTTTCTTCTGAAGTCGGCACAATAAACTTAAATAAATACAAGGCAGGCCAAGTATTATTCATATCCAACTCCACTTTTAATCTTTCGTAAAACTCAGCGATCTCTCTCTCTTTATCTTTATCCATGCTTAAATTAAAAAATAAACGCAAATATACGGTATTGATTTTAGATTTGGGAATTCGGATTAAGGATTTAGGTTATTTTTAAAACTAAAGGTAATTATATATTTTAATTATTTTTCAAATCCCAATAACTTTAGGTAAATTTGCCCCTTATTTTTGAAAAGTGCAGAAAGAAATTATAGTTATTATTGGCGGACCAGGATCCGGAAAAACCACTATTATCAACCAATTGGTCACAAATGGATATTGCTGTTACCCTGAAATCTCCAGACAGGTAACCCTTGAAGCACAAAAAAAAGGAATTGAGCAATTATTCTTAAAAAACCCTTTATTATTCAGCGAGTTACTTCTTGAAGGCCGAAAAAAGCAATTTGAAAATGCCTGTAACGAACCTCATGAAGTGGTGTTTCTGGACAGAGGAATTCCGGATGTTTTAGCCTACATGCATTATATTGGGGACAGTTATCCCTCTTTTTTTGATGCCGCGTGCAGAGAACATACCTATTCAAAAATCTTTATTCTTCCGCCTTGGGAGGAAATTTATGTGAGCGACCAAGAGCGCTACGAAAACTACGAACAAGCTAAACTCATTCATAATCACCTTACAGAAACCTACCAAAATTACGGATACGAACTCATCGAAGTCCCTAAAGATAGTGTGGATAACAGAATTCTTTTTATCTTAGATAAAATTTCTAACTAATTTACGATTTCTGCGACACCATGAAATCTGATTCCTAAAATCGGGAATGTATGCAAACAGCATTATCAATTCTTCAAAAATATTGGAAACACGATCAATTCAGGTCACTTCAAAACGAAATCATTGATTCTGTTTTAAATGGCCAGGATACCTTTGCCCTAATGCCAACAGGCGGAGGAAAATCAATATGTTTTCAGGTGCCCGCAATGATGAAAGAAGGAATCTGCTTAGTCATCTCCCCTCTTGTGGCCCTGATGAAAGATCAAGTAGCCAATTTACAAAAGAAAGATATAAAAGCAATTGCATTGACGGGAGGCATCAAATCAAATGAAATGATTGACCTTTTAGACAATTGTCAATTCGGAAATTATAAATTCCTATACGTATCGCCGGAAAGACTGCAATCGGATTGGATTTTGGATCGAATAAAAAGCCTACCCATAAATCTGATTGCGATTGATGAGGCTCATTGTGTTTCGCAATGGGGACACGACTTCAGACCAGCATATTTAAAAATTTCCAACTTAAAAAAACATTTTCAGAAAGTCCCTTTTTTGGCTTTAACGGCGACCGCAACTCCAAAAGTCAAAGAAGACATCATAAAAGAGCTGGGATTACAAAACCCGCAAATTTTTCAGAAATCATTTGCCAGAGCCAACATCGCTTATATGGTTTTTGAAGTTGAAGACAAACTTTTTAGAATAAAACAAATACTTACTAAAAATCCACAACCGTCAATCATATATGTGAGAAACCGAAAATCCTGTTTAGATATTGCCGGCCAATTACAAGCAATGGGATTTAAGGCTACCTATTATCATGGAGGGCTTACACCAAAAGAAAAAGATAAAAACATGCAATTGTGGATGCAGGAAGAGGCACAGGTTATCGTGGCCACCAATGCATTTGGAATGGGAATTGACAAAGCCAATGTAAAAACGGTCATCCATATCCAGTTACCCGAAAATATTGAAAATTATTATCAGGAATCGGGACGCGCAGGGCGAAACGGTGAAAAATCATATTCTGTTTTACTAACCAGTCCTTCAGATATTTTTCAAGCAGAAAATCAATTCATCCGCAACCTTCCGGATAAAGCCTTTCTGAACACTATGTATGTTAAGTTATGTAATTATTTCCAAATTGCCTATGGAGAAGGAATTAACCAACAATTTGCATTTAATTTAAACCATTTTTGTCTGAGATATGAATTTCCTGCGGTAAAAACCTTTAATGCTTTGCAATTTCTGGACAGACAAGGCGTTATCAATTTGTCTCAGGAATTTTCAGAAAAAATTAGTATGCAGTTCCTTATCCCCTCGAAAGAGGTTATTCGCTATATCAGTTTAAATCCAAACGACGAGGAAATTATACTGACCATATTACGAACCTATCCAGGCATCTACGAAATGCAAACTCCTTTTAACCTACAACTGATTGCAAAAAAATCAAATCATAAGGAAAGCGAAGTTCATGCTGTTTTACAAAAATTAAAAGAAAAAGACATTATTGAATACCATTCTAAAAACAATGATGCCACATTAATTTTTAATGAAATAAGAGAAGATGAAAGAACTATCAATAGAGTTTCTAAATATTTAGAAAAGCAAAATCAGCTTAAAAAAGAACAATTAAAAGCTGTTCTTTTTTATGTCAATGAAAAAAAGACTTGCAAAAGTAAATTGATTTTGGATTATTTTGGCGAAAAAACAGAAACTGATTGTGGCATATGCTCGTATTGCATAACTAAGAAAACAAGAAAAGCAGATATCACAGCACTTTCGCAAGAGATACTTACTATATTGAAAACAGAGTCTTTAAATTCCAGAGAAATACAAAATAGAACTAAAAACAATTCTGACGAGCTTATCTTTGCATTACAGGAATTATTAGAAAAAGAGTACCTGATCATAAATTCAAACAACAAATATTCAATAAAATCATAATGAAAAAATTACGAATTGTTTTTATGGGAACTCCGGAGTTTGCTGTTGGCATTCTGGATACCATAATCAAAAACAACTATGAGGTTGTTGGTGTTATTACTGCTGCAGACAAGCCTGCCGGACGTGGGCAAAAAATAAAATATTCTGCTGTAAAAGAATATGCGTTAGCCAATAACTTACCATTATTACAGCCGACAAACCTGAAAGACGAAAGTTTTTTAACCGAATTAAAAGAACTGAATGCCAATCTGCAAATTGTAGTAGCTTTCAGAATGTTGCCAAAAGTAGTTTGGGAAATGCCTGAATTGGGCACATTTAATCTTCATGCTTCACTTCTGCCTAATTATCGCGGTGCTGCACCTATAAACTGGGCCATCATAAATGGGGAAACAAAAACAGGAGTTACCACATTTTTTATTGATGACAAAATTGACACCGGTGCAATGATTCTTAGCGCAGAGACAGCTATTGAACCAACAGAAAATGCAGGTCAATTACACGACCGCTTAATGCATCTGGGAAGCAAGACAGTTATCGAGACTTTGACTTTGATCGAAAAAGGAAATGTCCCAACGACTATACAAGAAGACCCTGTCGATATAAAAACAGCTTATAAATTAAACAAAGAGAATTGTAAAATAGATTGGACAAAATCAGCTTTGGAAATAAACAACTTAATAAGAGGCTTAAGCCCTTATCCTGCTGCTTGGTGTTTTTTTGGGGATAATAATGAAGAATGGAACGTAAAAATTTATGAAGCTAAAATTATTTCTGAAGCGCATTCAAAAGCAATAGGAAGTCTGATTTGTACCAAAAAAGAAATGAAAATAGCGGTTGAAAATGGGTATATTCAAGTCTTAAGTTTACAATTTCCCGGTAAAAAGAGAATGAGCACTCCAGAATTGTTGAACGGAATCACTTTTTCTGAAAATGCAAAAGCCTACTAACATCAGTAAAAACGGGAGTTTATCAAGTATTTTCGACTAATAATCATTGCTTTATGAACAAAAAAAACAAGTTATTAACAAAACAGGCTAAATTTAGATAAAACGCTTGCAAGGAACATATTTCCTACTAAATTTGTGTATTAACAATTTTTTTAACCAACAATTAATAACTAATTATTATGAACAAGTCAGAATTAATCGACGCTATCGCTGCTGATGCAGGAATTACAAAAGCAGCAGCAAAATTAGCTTTAGAATCATTTTTAGGTAATGTAGGTGGTACCTTGAAAAAAGGTGGAAGAGTATCTTTAGTAGGTTTCGGATCTTGGTCAGTATCTTCTAGAGCTGCAAGAGACGGTAGAAATCCTCAAACAGGAAAAACAATTCAAATTGCTGCTAAAAACGTAGTGAAATTTAAAGCCGGTGCTGAATTAGAAGGAGCGGTAAACTAATTTAAGTTTTCCAAAATATACTTAAAACCTTCCTGATGGAAGGTTTTTTTATGCCTTTTGACGATTTTATTTGGATAACCACCCATTTATTTGTTAAATTTAATAAAAAATGAAGCCATGATTTCAGAAAAATTAAAAAAAGGACATTTACTTATTGCTGAGCCTTCTATAATTGGAGATTTATCATTCAATAGGTCCGTAATCTTATTAGCAGATCACGATGAAGAAGGCTCAGTGGGTTTTATTATTAATAAACCCTTAAAATATACTATTAACGATCTTGTGCCTGAAATTAAGGCTAATTTCAAAATCTATAACGGTGGTCCCGTCGAACAGGATAATCTCTATTTTATTCATAACATTCCAGAATTGATTCCTAATAGTGTCGAAATTTCAAATGGCATTTATTGGGGAGGTGATTTTGAATCGACAAAATCACTAATCAATAGCGGTCAAATAACAAAAGACAACATCCGCTTCTTTTTAGGTTATACCGGATGGGAAGAAAACCAACTGGAAAATGAAATGCATAACAATTCATGGATCATTGCCTCTAACACTTATGAAAATAAAATTTTAGGAAAATCGCCCACTCATTTCTGGAAAAAACAAATCATGGAACTAGGCGGAGATTATCTCATTTGGTCTAATGCCCCAGAGAATCCATATCTCAATTAATTCACACCTACAAATTCGTTCAATTTTAACAGCAATAGATGTGCTGTAGCGGTCGTATATTCTTTTTTTCGGTATTTTGTAATAGGCTGAATTCCTTTAATCACATTCGTAAGAAATAATTCATCTGCTTTTTGAAGATCAAAAGGAGAAATTACTTCTTCAACGACTTCAAGGTTTTCTATTGTTTTAGCTAATTCTAAAATTTGCTTTCTCATAACACCATTAATACACCCTTCTGAAACAGGGGGTGTACTTAGTTTATTTCCTTGTAACATAAAGATATTTCCCTGCAAAGCCTCTACAACATTCTTATTGTCGTTTAGTAAAATACAATTATCTAATCCATTTTCATTTGCAAAAATACTAGCTGTAACATTGATAATCCTGTTAGTAGTTTTTAAGGTAGATAGTAATTGCTTGCTTATATAAAAATCTTTGTATAAATCCACTTCATAATTTTTCTGATCAATTGAATACGCTTTTTCTAAAGCTATTGCATGAATCAAAAAAGAAATGATATTGTTTTTTGGCAAATAATATCCCCCATCATTTCTGTAAACCGTAATTCTGGCACGTGCTGAAGCCGAAATAGTATTATTATTAACCAGGGAGAGAATTTGCTCCTCAAAATATTCCATGGTAAAATTCATAGGTATTTCCATTCGAACAATACGCATCGAAGCCATTAATCTAAAATAATGGTCCTCTACAAAAAGGATTTTTCCATTTACTATCTTAACTGTTTCAAAAACCGCATCACCATATAAAAAAGCACGGTTTTGAGTTAATATATTTGACTCTTGTGCTACTATTGTTCCATTAAAATTAATCATAAAAAAAGCCCTAAATAAAATTTAGGGCAAATATATGTTATAAAATAGAATTTCACTACACAGAACCTATGAGATGTTTCAAATCTGAAATTTGATTCTCCCACAATTGGGTGGCTTCTTTAACTTCATCTTTATAGGCAAAATCAATAACCATCAAAGAGACATCTTTTGTAAGGTCATCTTCTAAAATATGTAATTCGAAAAAATACTCAGTATCCTTGTTATTCTCATCTACCCATTTGAATTTTACTTTTTCTCCTGATTTTTTTGAAGCAAGTCTTGCTTTTTCTTGGGAATCATTCCAAATGAAAGTAAAAAATTCTCCTCTTGAATTCACATTATCGGCAAACCATTCTGATAAACCTGAAGGTGTCGATATGTACTGATATAACAACTGAGGGGATGAATTTATGGGGAATTCGATTTCGTAACGTACTTTTTGATCCATGAGCTACAATTAATTTTTTGTGAAATATATAGAATATAAGTTCGAAAAAAAAGCATTTTCAAAAATATTTTTTTTTCTTTAAAATATACTTGCGAGCTATAATATTATTTTTATCTTTGCACCCGCATTGAGGAACAGCAGTCAGTTCTAAAACATGGCGAGGTAGCTCAGTTGGTTAGAGCGCAGGATTCATAACCCTGAGGTCACGGGTTCAACTCCCGTCTTCGCTACAAGAACAAACCCCTAAACATAAACAGTTTAGGGGTTTTTTATTGCTTTTACTCCATCAAAACAAACAAATCTTTATACAGAGAGTGAGGAATTAGAGTGAGGAATCCGCTCCAAATATCTTTATTTCGATAGCACCTTTTTCAACTACAGATAAAATCTGAGGGTCGATATAATAAGATTCCAACACTTTTGTAGTCGAGTGCGAAGTCAACACTCCAGTTTCTTTTTGCATCACTTGATAAACCCATGTAATGTATGTTTTCCTTAAACTTTTCAAACTAATATCTTTTTCTATACCAGCTCCATTTTTGTAATGCGAAAAAGCTTTAGAAAGTGAATCCATTATGGTTTTTGATTGAACTTCTCTTTCTGGGAATAAAATATAATCGCCCGTTTGCTTTTTTTCATGATACCCCATCTCCACCAACAGGTCAAACAAATCAGAATTTATTGGGATGTACTTGTATAATCCATCTATATTGAGATTTCTCTCCACTTTTAAATTTTGGACTCTAAAAAATTTAACTCCACTAACAGATACATAAATATGACTCCACCGTAAATCAACTATTTCCTCCCGTCTTCCACCAGTTAACAAAAACAATCTAAAACCATCTTTCAAATAAGGTTTATACATGTTTTTCCGTTCTCCTTTACCCCCAAGAACAACAATAGGACTGTATATATCAACGGCTTCAAGAATTGCATTAAACTCTTCTTTAGTGACAGAATCAATATTTGTTTTTGGTATTTGTTTTCGAGAATATTTCCTAAAAGGATTCTTCATTTCAATTTCTTCAACATCAATCAGAAAATCAAAAAAGCCTTTGACCCCATTCAAACATTTATTAAAAGTTTTCGGATTGTAATGATTATCAGCCCAAGAATAAAAATTTGAGACATCTTGCTTACTGACATCTTTAATCCTAGTCAACTCAATATTTTTATTTTTCTTTAGTGTCTTTGCGAAATATTTACAAAATCGTATTAATTCCTTACGGTGTTCAACCGTAACATTTTTTTTAAATTGAGCGTACTCACTTTCTCCATTTAGATAATGATTATATTTTATTATGGAATCAATAACAGAATAATCATTTCCTTCTTCCGTATCAGCTACTATTGTTTCATAATTATTGGATTTTAAGTGCTTTTCAAAATTTATTGCTTCAGTTACAGCATCGCTATAAACTGTAGAATTCAAGATTTTAGATTTCACACTTTTTTTGGTTCCAGGGATATGAATTCTTACTTTGTAGGTAAAGCTTTCAAAATGATTGCATTTCGGATTATCTACTTTACATTTTTTACAATAAATCTTAATCCCTTTATAGGGATTTTTCGGCATTGTTAGCTTTCTCATTGCATTAAATCATTATATAATTTCTCATCGCATTTATTCCTTTTTACCTTGGTAGTTGGAACGTAATCAAGCTCTCCTTCTAATTGTAAAATTAAAAGCTCATACACCTTATAATTTTTAACCAGACGTTTGTATATATTTTTCCACTTTAAGGGATATTTCAATTTTAACGCTTTTACAAAAGGTTTGTCAATTTCACATATAACCTCAATTTCGTAAACCCAATTTTGTTTTGAAAATTTATGAATTCGAATATCACTTTTTTCTAGCCATTTTTTAGCTGCTTCATTATTAATCAACTTTAATTTAGTCGCAACTTCCGGAATTGTTAAAATTGACAAATTGGTTAACTTATCTTGATTATTTTCAGCATTCTTTTTTGCATCGAAAAATAATTTTTTCTCCTGTATAGGAGTTAAACCCTCCTCCTCATCTCTTAACACTTTTAAAGCTTTCTCCTTAGTGATTTTTCTTTTTTCACCCGTTTCTTCATTTCCCATCATACACCTCCTCTTTCAATAGCAAAAGACCGCTTTAACGGTCTTCACTAATTCAACATTAAATCACACTTCTACACAAAGATAACATTGATTTTTCTTCACATCTTAAGCAAAATAAAGTCATGATAGTGATCGAAAATTATTGGTTATCAAAAGATAAAACCACGAAATTGTACGGTCTATTTCTGATCTGAATCATTCTTGTTTTTCTTTACTGTGATAATTTACAGGAAATAAAGTGCTTATCTCATTTAGCAGTTCAAATTCATCAATTGGAAATAATTGCAAGGCGATCCCCAGAATAAGCCCCACATCAATTGACTGGTTTTTTATTGTAATGGGAACTTCAGCTCCATCATGATCCAGAGCAACAATACATAATTTCAGTAGGTTCCTAATAACGGAGGCAAGTTCGTAATAATCATATACTCTAATTTCAGCATTGTGAATCCCGTGTTTATCCTGAGTTGGCTTCAAAGTATTGAGACAGCTGGAAGTTAACCTCTTAATAGTCTCTAATTTGTTAATTTCATCTATTTCCATAATCATTCTTTATTTTCTATGATTCGATTTTCCTTACTTTCAATTTGCTTTAATCTATCGACTTCTTCTTGTATCAAAACATCTGCTAGGTCTATAAACTTACGACACCTTTCTTCCAACAACTGGTAATATAAATAATCAACTTCATCCGTTTTGCTAAAACGCAGGGTACTTGGCTGCCGTTTAAGCAAGTTAAACATAGCTAAATCTTCCTTGGATTTACGGGGAAAGAAATCTGCCGTTATAGTACTGAAGTATTCGCAGAGATTAAACAGATGGCCTAACGAAAAATGATTGGGGGTGTAGCCCATAAAAACACGAATCAAAGACAAACAGCTTTGCTCCACTATTTGATGAAGAGCAGACATTTTCACTTCAATCGACGAACAGGCGTCTTCATCGTTATAAACCCAACTCCAAATAGTGGAAATAGTGGTCTTTCTGCGTGCCACATAAAGTGATGTTAATTTTAGATTCCTTTTTGGAGTTGCATCGGTAATCAGATAGGGAGGTTTGACCGCATTTTTGTATAGTAACTCTCCGTTTTGCATGATTCGCCAAAAAAAGTACTGCTGATCATCACATATTTTTTTAAGACTCTTCACTTGATGTATAAGAAGCGTAGCGGTAATACGCCCGTCCGTAATCGTTTTTATTTTATCACAAATGTCATTGGTGGCATTTTCTATGTTTTCTTCTACAAAAACTAATAGGTACAAATGTGTGTGCCTTTTTTGTATCCCATTATCAGGATAAAATGTATGATTTGAACTATAAGTTGTTTTAAGTTTACCAAAACAACAAATAGCAGCTGTCTTAATATGTTCTTTAATAACTGCCTTCAATTCTTTCTGCTGTGGAAATTCAATTGCTTTCATAATTTTACTTTTTTAATTGTTACATGTCCGAAAAATTGTATTTTTGTTTAATACATAGCAAGTAAGCAATAGATTGTACCGTACCGAACTATTCGAAATTGTATCGTACAAAAGCATACTTGTTTTTTACCAAAACAGAAAAACTTCAAGAATTTTAAATATCTTTGAACTATGAACACAGCAACAAAACCAAAGCATATTGGCAGAAATATTAGTCGAATCAGGGAGCTTAGAGGTATGAAACAAGAGGCATTGGCTACTGCAATTGGTGTAAGCCAACAATCAGTTTCTAATATTGAAGGAAGTGAGACGATTGATGAAACTGTGTTAGAAAAGATTTCAGCCGTTCTAAATGTCTCGACAGAAGGTATAAAACAGTTTAGCGAAGAAGCTGTATTCAATATAATAAACAACACTTTTACTGATAGCAGTTCAAATAACAATAATTATTTATGTTCAATTAATCCATTAGATAAAATTCTTGAACTATATGAGCGTTTGTTGCAAGCTGAAAAAGATAAGGTTGAGTTTTTGGAAAAATTATTAAAAGGAAAATAGCCTTTATAGATGACAAATTAATTCCAAAAAGAGACTCAACAGGGTCTCTTTTTTGTTTAGAGTATTTTTGTTTTATTGTTCAATATTAATAAGAAACCAACAAGATGGATAAAACTATTAAACTCCGTGTGAAAAAGGAAATCGGTAACAGCAATGAACTTAAAGTATTGAAATTAAAAGGCGCATTAATTACTAAGGGATATACCGAAATCATTCACATTGCAGATGAAAATGAAGATTTTTATCTGAACTCCTTTTCTACTTCTTCCGTTATTAAAAAAGATGTTGAAAATTTTGTTTTGGACTATATTTCAAATAACAATCTTGCTGGCACTATAACATTGATTACTCCTACAATCAAATAGTTTCAATTACATTATGTGTTTTCTAATTGAATAGCCTCGCAATTATTGTGAGGTTTTTTTCTTTTCATTAAGCAAGGACAGTAGTTCCATCATAGACATAATATGTCTAGGATTGCTTGACCGTTTTCTATTTCTTAACTTCACTTTTGGCTAAAAAATGAACTTGAAAATATACAGATATGGATTTCAGAAAAAAAAGGCTCTCTGCCCAGGAAGCCAAAAAAATTGATTTGACGGCCTACCTCTCATCACTGGGATACCAACCGGTAAAAATCAGAAATGTGGAGTATTGGTATCGTTCCCCTTTGCGAGACGAACAAGAGCCTTCTTTTAAAGTCAATCAAAAATTGAATTTATGGTTTGACCACGGGCTGGGCAAAGGAGGGAATCTAATTGATTTTGGAATCCTATATCATGGTTGTACCGTTAGCGATTTTTTGCAAAAACTTGACACTAATTTTTCTCTTCAACAGCCAACCGTTTTACCTTCAAATTATAATATCGCTACAGAAAATAAAATCAAAATACTGAAAGATTTCCCTCTGGTCTCCCCTTCCCTTTTAAGATATCTTGAACAAAGAAAAATCCCTATTGAAATTGCCAATCAATTTTGTCGTGAAGTCCGCTATGAAATGAATAGTAAAACTTACTTTGGAATCGGGTTTAAAAACAATTCCGGGGGGTATGAAATTCGCAATCCCTATTTCAAAGCTAGCAGCTCACCAAAGGATATTACTACCATAAATAATAACAATCAAAAAGCTCTAGTCTTCGAAGGTTTTATGGACTTTTTATCCTTTAAAGCGACAACCAAAAACCTTCCCGAAAAAGGTCAGGATTTTGTTGTTTTAAATTCCGTTTCATTCTTTGAAAGAGCACGCCCTTTTATGGAAAACCACAAACAAATTCGGCTTTATCTTGACAGGGATACTACAGGTATAAATTGTACTAGGCGTGCACTTTCAATGAGTTCAAAATACAAAGACGAAAGTACCCTTTACAAAAATTATAAAGATTTTAACGACTGGATTATGAATCCTGAAAAAGCTCCAAAAAAACATTTGGGACGAAAATTGTAAAAATTACCAACGACTTATTTTAATATTTTCAAGAACTGTTACCTTTTTGGCAGTCAGTTAAAAATTGAAAGCCTTGAAGACTTATAAAAAGCTAAAAAGTTACAACGTTCCTGTAACGGCCAGATGAACGGTTGTCTGACAACCGGATCTTGCCACCCTATGCCTCGGAACTCGGCGGTGAAGACACTAAAAGGATAAAAGAGTTTGATAAACAATGAAAATGAAAGATGATGGAAAGAGAAAATTCAAACAGAACACGCAGAATCACACTGCGCTTGACACCCGAAGAATACACAAAAATTGAACATAAATGGAAAGTCAGTACTTGCCGTAAGTTGAGCGACTATGTTCGTAAACACCTATTTGACAAACCTATTACAACCCACTATAGAAATCAGTCTTTGGATGATTTTATGGAAGAAACGGTACTACTCCGCGATGAGCTAAGTGCTATCGGAAACAATGTAAATCAGGTTGTAAAAAAGATGCACACCCTGCAACAAATTCCTGAATTCAAAGCGTGGATTGTACGTTACGAATTGGAGAAAAGAATCCTTTCCAACAAAGTAAATGATATTCAAAATCACATGCAAAAAATCACGGACAAATGGTTACAATCATAAAAACAAGCCATTCCATCCGCAGTATTTTAAACTACAATGAGAATAAGGTTAAGGCGGGAGTAGCAGAATGTATCGGTGCGGGTAATTATCCCGTTGATGTCGATAAAATGAGTGATACCATAAAGCTAAACCGCTTTATGAAACGACTTGAATTAAACGAAAATGCTAAACGGAACAGCGTGCATATTTCCCTAAATTTTGACTCGTCAGAAAACCATTCCAAAGAAAAACTGATGGCTATTGCCGATACCTATATGGAGAAAATTGGGTTTGGAAAGCAACCCTATTTGGTTTACCAACATCACGATGCTGGACACCCGCACATACATGTCGTGACCATAAACATCGAAAGAGACGGCAAACGGATTGACCTCCACCATTTGGGAATACGAAAATCAGAACCGGCGAGAAAGGAAATTGAAGATCTCTTTGGACTGGTTAAAGCGGAAGGACGAAAAAAGAAAGAAGAATTTAATCTGAAACCAATTTCAATGGGTAAGGTAAGGTATGGCAGGATTGAATCAAAGAAAGCCTTAACAAATGTTTTAAATGAGGTTTTGAATGAGTACAAATACTCGAGCCTTCCTGAACTTAATGCAGTGCTAAAACAATATAATGTTTTTGCTGACCGCGGTAGTGAGAACTCAAAAATCTTTTTAGCAAATGGATTAGTGTATCGAATATTGGACGAACAAGGAAAGCCAATTGGAGTACCTATAAAGGCAAGTGATTTTTATTTCAAACCGACTTTGAAATTCTTGGAAGAAAAATTTAAGGGAAATGAAACTAGAAGAATTCCGGACAAATTAAGAGTAAAAAACATCATTGACAAGGCTCTGCTAAGAGATCGTGTAATATCCATAAACGAACTGGCAAAGCTATTGGAAAAAGAAGGTATCCACACAGTGTTTAGAAGAAGCTCCTTAGGTCAGCTTTATGGCGTTACCTATATTGACCATACAACAAAAAACGTTTTTAATGGAAGTAGTTTAGGGAAACAATACAGTGCCAAAGCTATTGAAGAACGTTGTGGATTAAAAATTGCTGGTGAAGAAAAAAGGAGTCAGATTTATGAAAAACATCCTTCTAAAGAATCGTCAATCGATAACCTTCAACAACAAAAAGATACTTTCACTATTCCTGATTTGGTTAAGGCATTGGATATGCTTTTACGGGCTGAATATTCTTCAGATTTTATGCCGAATCAATTAAAAAATAAAAGAAAAAAGAGAAAGAGAAGAGGGCTTTCTAATAACTAAAAACATTACTAGAAATTTTTAAGTGTTGTAAACAGATTCTATAATTTTCATTGCTTCTTCGTATCCTTCTTTTGAATTATTAAAAGTCCTATTATAAAAGTAAAACAATGCAATTTTAAATTCTGGTAACTCAAGATAAATAAAATCATTCAGATGATGAAAAAAATAGAAACTTTCATTTTTGGTATTGAAAATGACTAGAGAGTTTTCATTTAAAGATTTGTCCTTAATAGCGATTCTCTTTTGAGAATATCTAATTTCAGCAATAGCTTTACGCGGTGAATATTCTATGTTTTTTCTCATTACTGAAATTGGAATATCTCTAAAGAAAGAAATAGTTGGTACAGCTTTTGTCTTTATAAATTTTCTGCGTATTTCAAGAATTTGAAATTTATATTCAATAATTTCAAGCCAGCGTATTATGTTTTGAATTTCATTTTTATCGAAAAAGTTTTCTTTTAAATTAGTATTCTTAAAAATTGAAATAATATAATTTTCGATACTAGCTAGTCTACTATTATTGCACTCTGCGCATGCTGGTATTGTAGTTTTGTTATAAGACTGTTCGCTTATATTTGTATCAGTTATAAAAAAATCCTCCGTAGATTTTCCAAACGTCCATCTAGGCAGTACGTGCTCTTTGGTTAAATTTTCTTGAGTACCGCAAAATACACATATTTCAACTTTTGATTTGTTATTTGAACTTACATTAGGGAGATGCCTTGCAACAACATCGTCCATAATCTTTTTAGAACTCTGTCTGATTTTAACTCGAACAGTTTTCATTCCAAAATCAATATTCATGCTTTATATTTAAATTATTATCCAATTACGATAAAGAAGATGTAGTGCAATAAAAAAAATTAACTAGTGCACTAAGCTATTTTATTCTGCTTTTTCGTCCGTTTTTACAATTGTTATATAAGCCTGATTGGGATGATTAATCATATCTGGAATGGTATAATTTATTTTTTTTTCATCCAGCAAAGGCTTTAAAAATTCTCTAAAAATATACTTTTCCGTTTTTCCCAATACCTGTGCAATCACCCTACCTTTCATAGGTTTATGCGAACATAATTGCAAAATAATATTTGCTATTCTTTCCTTGTCATTAGTTCTTTTGCCTAATGACTCTATCAGCTGTTTTAGCTCATTAGGAATATCATCCCCGACAGGTAGTGCACTAAGGTCAAGAGGTGGTGCACTAAGGTCAGGAGGTAGTGCACTAAGGATTTCTTCTTCATTGGAAATATAGGATTTCAGAAGTTCCGAACTGGTGTAATACGTGAATTTACTTTTGCCTTTTTGATTCAACAAATCCAATTCCCTTAATTTTCTTAAATCGGCATTTGCCGTAAGAATATCGGAACCATTGATTTGTCGGGCAGTTGAATTATCGATTGCATTTACTTCACGAACGAAAATCAAAATTCGTTTTTGATTATCATTCAAATCGAAATTACTGAAGCTATTTAGCCAATGGATGTCTTCTTCATTTAGCAAGTGGTGCAATAAGAGTCTTACCGTAAAAGTGTTGTTTTCTCTACTGCTTTCAAAAGTAGGAGGCATCATATCGACTTTTTCCATCAAGCTTCTCATAGTACGAATACCACTTCCTTTGGTTTCAGCTAAGTTGGTTTCGTGGAAAATTGCTGATATAAAAGGGTTTCTGTTTACAGAACCCGGTTCGCCCAATTGGTCTTCGGTTTTTAATGAAAATCCCGGATTTATAATCTCAATTCTGTTTGGATATCGAATAATCTGTATGGGGCTGTTTTCTCTGTATGAACGATGGATTAGAGCATTCACCACAGCTTCACGTAAAACACGCATTGGCAACCCTATATTTTTGGCCTGAATGTTATTGTCGTTTAGCACAAAACCTTTAGGCAAGTCATCTGAAATTGTTGAAATAATACGTTGCACTAATTCCAAAAGGGAACCTCGCATGTCGAGCGTTGCATCGAAACGCTTGTCTGCGTCTTCAATCCATTTGTTGGTGCTTACACGAATGTAATCAACTCTTACCATAGGCAATAATCTACGAAGTGCCATTCTGGTACCAAAGCATAATAATCCGGTATAGGTAACCTGATAGTCTCCATTGTTTTTTCGTATAGCGTTAAGCGCTTTCAACAAATCGGTATCATCGTAGGTAAGCTCCTCTGCAGAAGGATTGACATTCCTTCTGAAACGCCTGTAAAGGGAAATCGCTTCTTCCGACACATCATCCGAATCGGCATCTTTGATAATGGATTTGTCCAAGGTTTCATTTCCTTGATAAAAAATCACCAAATCATCTTCGGTGCATTTGTGGTCGGCAGAACCAATACGACGGTAGGCCCCTTGGGGTAAACCTTTGTGTTTAAGAAATAGCGGTTTTTGTTCAGCACTTAGTTCAGGAACAAAAACTACGATAGCATATTTATCATCAGCCGTTTTTTCAACAGTAATCTGAGGTCTGATAGGAATATTAAAATTTTCACCACATTGATTGGCTAAATCAGCCTGTATCTTATCCAATTTTTCCTGGGGAATTCCAGAAACGATATAACCAGGAAACAAACTCGTAACCTCATCTTCTCTTTCCACCCCTAGAAGTAAATACCCACCACCAAGACCCGGTTCGTTGCTAAAGGCACAAACGGTTTCTAGCAACGATTTACCTATTTCGGAAGCGCGTTTTGCTTCCAAATCAGTACATTCATCTGATAAGTTTAATCTTTCTACTAAGTCTTTTAAATTTTCCATTTGTTATATTAATCAACTATTAATTTTACCAATCTAATTAAACATTTATGCATGTTATACGAAAACATTTATTACTTTATTGCTCTGAATCATTTTGATTTAAAAGCATGTCTTTGTCTTCACTAAATTGAATTTTCATAGATTCAGATCTACTTTTTAATTCAACTTTATTTGTATTGTTTTTTATTAGATCTTCTCTATTAACTATATAAGCATCTACAATAATTTGGTTTAAATAACCTGTTTCAAAATCCAAACCATGTAAAGAATAGGTCGATTTAATGTTTTCTGACGCTAGGAAAACTCCTCTGTCTTTACATATTTCTAATAAATAATTTATCTCATCTCTATTTTTATTTATGAAAGTTAATCCGTTAAATTTAACTTTAAGAGCTCTATTTTCGATATAAGCTATTACTTTTTCAACATTTTTTTCATCTATCTGATTGAAGTCTATATTTGAAAATTTCACGTTAAAATGTTTCTCAATTTTTTTTAATTTCTGAAAGTAATCTAAAAGAATTTTGGCGTCAAAAGGATCTTCTTCAAATTTAATTCGATTATCATAAGCATAAAACAGTTTTTCCTCTTTAAAGAGTTTAAATGTTTGATTATTAACTATTCTTGAAATTATATTGTAAAAGTTTAAACCACTTTTTACAAAAGAAATCAGTTTGTTTGAATGAATATTAATTTTATATTGCGTATTGTCGTCATTAAAAATAATTTCAATAATTACCGTAAAATCAATAAACACAATTTTTATATGAGATTTGTTTTCTTCAGGATTAATTATAAAAATCTCCATTTTATAATTGTCCATTTCAAACCCATCTTCAAAAACAAATTCAAAATTACCATGAATATTTGGAACTTTTTTAATCAAAAATTTTTTAATATTGTCTCTATTCGAAATCCGAATGTCGTTAAAAAAATGACTAAAGTCTTTTATGATTTCCCCATCCAATATGACATCATCAAAATTTTTACCATTGAGTGCATCTAATATTTTATCCTTTTTGTCGTCTGGTAATTCGAGATTAAATCTTAATTCAGATTTTCCTAAACCTTGTAATGAAGAAAATTTGCCAATTTGTAAAGCATCTTTGTGTTTGCTAATTTGAAGGTCAATATGATTTAATAACCCAAAATTAAATGCTGTATCTGCAGAACCATCCCCTTTAGTTAGCCCAGGGATATAATTTAATCTTAAATCTTCATCTATTCCTTTAATTAAGTCTTCTCCGGTGCTTTCTATATAATTAATGCCATTACGATCTAAAAAATTTTTTGTGAGAAGATTAATTGACGGAGCTACAAAAAATAATTCTTTTCTCATTTCACCTAATTCACTCAATATTCTCTCAAACATAAATCTTATGTTTTGATCTTCTAAAGCATACCCGATGAATAAAATATGTTTTGAAGCTAACCTATCTTTTACTGCCGTCCAAAAAATTGTTTCATCTTTGTTTTCAATGAAAAAATTATTGTAATCCGACTTTGTTAAAATAATATTTTTAGTATCAGTAAGGTCACCATGTATTTTAAATAATTCTTGTTTTTTGGTATTAGCAATTGAATAATCACAGCTTCTACGAATCACTTCCAGATTTTTGTTTGTTCTTTCAAAAAGATCGTCGTAATTAGTAGTTATAATCGTTTTGATTTGTGGAATTTTCGCCAAAAGTTGATGAGTTTCAGTTGAATCAGGTTCTTTTTGAAACTCATTTTTCAAAATATTAATCAAGTAGTTTTTATTTCCGTTTTTAATATTGTAGATATCTTCTGTAACTTGAAGCAAATCAAAAGTTAACTCGATTTCTTCCTGCTCGCTTGGGGTCAGTCCGGCATGTATTCGTTCTACTAATTCTTTGCCTGAAGGATATCCAGCATACCTTGACAAACCTGCTCCTGCAAATAATAAGATTTCTTCTTTTCTGATTAATTCAAAAATTCTTTCTTTTTCCATGTTAATCAATTATAAACTTACTGTATTGATTATCTATATAATTTTAATGTTCTTAATTAAAATTATAAATTATTTTAAAAATCATTTTTAGGAATGAACCAATATGTGATTATATCACTATTGGCGCTATTTAGAAGCAGATTAGCATCATTTATCCTAAAAAGAGCCGGGCCGTCGTTATTGCAAATTGTTCATAAACCAGTCCTTATTTATCCCATTCTTTGTAAGTTCCGTTTTTAATAATTGCTCTTCCTTTTCGGTATCTTTCGAGAGTTCGTTGTTGAGCTGAATAACCGTCACATAATCCCCGTAATTCAAGTATTGCTTCAATTCTTTGGGACAATTGGTCATTTCCAGTGTAATCTCTTTTGTTAATTCTTTGAGCAATTTGTTCGTATAACCATTGATATCCGCTTCTAAATTCATCTTCCATTGCACTTCTGAGTTTTCTTTCATCAGTTGTATCTGATTGAAACTGTCTTTTATGGGTTTCAAAGCGTTCTCGTTCTTGATTCTCAAGTTTTCCAAACTCTTGTTCAAGGAGTCTTCCTTCTTCTTCAATTCGAGTTTTTTCTCCTTCAAAATTTCTCTCAAATTCTGATTCTTGTTCCGTATCGTCCTCAATGTATCCCTGCTCTCGCTTAATACGTGCGATTTCATTCTCAATTCTTCTCTTTTCAGGCTCAAATTGTCCTCTAATGTCTGCCTCAGATTTTCCAAGATTGTATCGGCGTTCGAGTTGTTGTCTAATAATTGCTGTTTCGCTTTCAATTGTTTCTCTTTTTGCAATATATCGGCTTTCCAAGTTGCTGTATCGTTCTTCAATTGCTGAGTATTGGAGGTAATATTCATTGTATAAGTTGCTTTCTGTTTCTGTAATGAATTGTTGAAAGTCTCTCTCTGCTCGTTCAAGAGATTCCAACGTTCCTCGATGTCTGTTTTCAACTGCTTCTCTAAATTGGCTTCGTAACTTTTCCAATTGCAGTTTTGTTCTTTCTGTATTTGTCTCAATTCTTGATATTTCCTGTCCAAGTTGGAATTCAGTTCGCTTATATGATTGCGATTCCAAACATCTTGTAATTGATCGTATAAGATTGCTAATTTGGTTCTTTCGGCAGACGATAGATTCTCCGAAAAATCCCATTTGGAATTCATCAATTTGTGAAATTCCTTCTGCATCTCCAGCGGGAAGTTGAAAGTAGTTGGTGTTTTGTTCGACATGATTAAATACCCATTTAGTGTTTTTTGTTACGAGAAAGTTCTTTGCAATATTCTCAGGAGAATCTTTTGGAATTATGATTTGAATGGTGTCTATTCCGAGTCGTTTTATTTTTGCTTTTTTGTCATCATCCAACTTATGTGAGACAACAATTTCAATTAGGAGAATTGGTTTTCCATGAATATCGAAGAAAGTTACATCCGGTCTAATCAACAAATTCTTATTGTCAATTTCAGGGTTCTTTCCAAATTTTACTTCACCATCATCATCTTCGTAAAACGAAAGCTCTTTTTTTACAGAATGTGCCTCAACAAAAGTAGCTTCTTGAATTAGTTTTGCACTTTTACCGTCTGGTGCATATTTATACAAGTTTGGTACTTTTATTCGTTTAGTTCTTTGAAGAATGTCAATTGCTAAGTTGTGCCTATAATCCTGATTACTGAATGTACATGGGATTTCTCCCTTTTTTACATCTTTTGCTATATGCCGGAAATAAGATTTGTAGTAAGTATTTTTTTTCTGTATAACCGCTTCCATTTCTGCATCACAACCCATACACCAATAACCTTTGCGACCGCTTCCGGCTTCAAGGATGTATATAGGTTCTCCTTTTACGTTTTTGGCGTATTCGTTTTGCTCTTTTGGATTTGATTTATCAGTAATCATTTTAATTTGATTCAATAAGTCTCTTAATTTCTGTTAACCAAATGCGCATTTCATTATAACCATCTCTTTCCTTTAATCTTTCAATTGTCATCAGCTCGACAGCCATTTTGTTAAGAAACCCTTTTTTGCTGTTAGCTTTTTCTTTTTTCTTTTCTTCAGACAAAATAATCCAATCACCCCCTGTATTAGCATATAAATTCTCTGCTACTTTAAAAGGCACATCATCAGCATCATCTATCATTACTAAATTAGATATGTTACCTTGTGAAATGTAAGCTTCATTTATTGCATCGTGATGCAAATAACTTTCCAATTCACTTTTGGACGTATTAAATGCTTTTTTCAAAGGATTCCCTTCCGCATTTATAGTTGCTACATCATTAATATAACTGACAACATCACTATCATATAAATGAAATTCTGGTTTACCCAAACCTTCTAAATATTTATTTTCTAAATAATGTTTTAAAGATGACCCCCCTGTTATTACCCAAGCAATTTCTTCAGAATTTAAATCAATTAAACTTTGATCATCATTAACCAAAATTGTACTATATCGCTTTAAACCATTCACATCATGATTCCCTTCGACATAAACCAATATTTTGACCTTATCAGCTGGATTTGGCAAAATCCCTAATGTTTTAATAACTTTTTTGATGGTTACTTCATTTTTTTCTCCTGTATCATAATCAAACCCATAATCAATTGTGAGTCCTGCATCATTAAAAGATATAAATCGCAATGCCTCAACAGGTATTTCTCTTACCAAATTGGCACTGTGAGATGTGAATAAAACCTGAGTGTTATTTTGTTGGCTTAATTCTATTAATGAATTTATTAATAATAATTGATGATTAGGGTGTTGCGATGTTTCCGGTTCTTCTATAGCATAAATAATTGAAGGAGCATTTTGGTCAGCTTTTCTTTTTTCTGCTTGTGCCTGGAAAAAACTAAGTAACACCAAACGTCTAACACCACTACCTCTTTTATTTAATGGAATATCATTTTCATTAAGTAGTGTTAAATCGAATACGTTTTTCCAAGTTGGAGTTTTTTTAAAATCAGACTTTAATTTTTCAGCTAATGATTCATCAATATCTTTGAGTTTCTCAATTATTTTATCAGCAACCTCGGAAGATTTTTCTCTAACTTTCGTTTCAATTTGTTCTAATAATTCTTGTATTTCCGGAATAGCCAAAGTTTCTTCAACAGCACTTTTCATCGGATCCTGAATATCTTTATCCTTATCATCAAGTGGCTTATCAACTTTGAAAAGCGTATATATTGGCAACATTGATTTTAACTTAGACCAAACCGTTTTAAGATTGCTCTCTGTTGAAAGATTACCGTCCACTTTAATTTCTTTCATTATTCTGTCTCCGCCAAAATAATTTCTAATAGCATTTCGTAATGGTGGATTTTGCTTCTTAGGAACTCCTGCTAAATCTATCCCAAAGGTTTCAGCTTTTAACTTTAAACTGTCATTTTTTAAACTTAATAAATCTGCTAATTCTGGGTTTTCAGGATAATGACAATTAAGAAATATTGATTTTGAAACTGTAGCACCAATATTGTATCGCCGAATAATTTCTAACTGGTTATCGCTATTCAAAATACCTTCTTCTATTGGAGATGTTTCAACAGTTGAATCTAAAATAATTTTTTCAGGAATACCGGAAAAATAACATATAATCTCAATTGTATTGCTATCTCCATTACTTGATAAATCACCTGTGTCAATACTATCGTTAAAAAAAGCATCCAATGCCTCTAACATGGTTGATTTACCAATATCATTTTTACCAATTATGCAGACCAAGTCATCTATTACAAGCTCTGTTTCAGTATTGTAACATCTAAAATTTTTAAGTTTAATTTTATCTAGCTTCATGTTTTCACAGTTTTAAATCTTCATAATCCTAAGTTATTCTTTACTCAACTTTCAATCTTTATCTACCTCTCAAATCCATTAAATCAGCTGGCTTATAATGTTCGCAGTAAATTTCTAAACCAAACTTTATTATTAGTGAAATAATTGAAGCTGAAAGCAATTTTAAACCAATCCCTAAACTCGCCAAACAAGTTATTACAGCAGTTTTAATGTATCCTTTACTTAAAACCATTTTCATTCCGTTTTCAAACCACGTTTTATAAATCTCACTGTTACTATCGCAAAGAGAATTATAGATTACTCTCTTTACTGATTGAAAAACGGTTTTACCAACTTCATTATCTTTTAATTTTTCTTCAGGACTAGGCAAACATAATCTTTCAGCTGAAGGCAACTGTTTAGTTGAAAATTCATGAACTTGAAATAATAAAAACTTAGTGTGCTGGGGCACTGATTTTCCTAAAAAGCTAAAAATTTCATTGTCATTTAAGGTCGAAATTATTCTTGCAACTTCATTTTCCAATTCTTCATCTGTAAAATGTTCCATTGCTTTACTTTTTAAAGAATATAAAGCAGTTTCTTCATTAAACCGTTCAATCATTTCTGCTCTAAAAACTTTCCTTGTTCGTTCCGTTTTTATGACTGAATCATTGGTAAGAACTTCTTTTATTAAAGGCTTTGCATTTTCTATATCTTCTTTTCTTAAATAACAAATTGCTAAAAGAGCAGATGACTCTAGATAAACCCTTGTGTTTTCAGACACATGTTGCAAACCGGAATTAATGCCCATAATTGCAAAATCAAGTTCATTTAGTTCAATAGCTAATTCATATAATCTATTTTTTAGTGTTATCAACTTTGTAAAATGACCCGAAGATCTAAGTACCATTTGTAAATCAATAGCAAGACTTTTTGCAGTTTCAAAATCCTTATTTCTTATAGAATATAAAAATTTAGGCTCTAATATTTTTAATCTTTCTTTTTGTTTTTCGGTTAATTTTGGTGGTCTCATAACACAATATCTTTTCTAGTTATTCTCTACAATCTTAATCTCCTCCTCACTCAACCCATACAACTCATAAACCATTTTATCAATCTCCTTATCCGTTTTATCGATTTGAGTTTTCAGCCCAATTGCTTTTTGTTGTTCTTGGATAAAATAATCCTCCCATTCTGATTCTTGAGATAGAGATAGTTTTACATTCTTTTTAGCCAGTTCTTTTATGAATTCAGGATAAGCCAGCAAATACCAATCTTGAAGTTTTTTGGGCAAATCTATTATTTCAAATTTACGTTGAAGCGTTCGTTGGAATTTTTGGGAAACATCTTGGATTTCTTTGTTTAACGACAACATCAAATTGGCTTTGTCAATAAATGGTATTTGATGTTTAATCGACGTGTTTTTTATCGGGAATTCTTTAATGTCTTTAGGATTCAATTTTGGGAACGTTTTTTTTGAAAAATTTGAACATTTTTGAGAAGCATACCAACTAATTAATTTTGAATTAACTACCGACAAAACAAAGAAAATATTATATTCAGAATTCTTTAGCAAGAAAGGTGTAATACTATGTCCATAATAGGATTTTTCATCTGTATAAACGGCTTGAATTCTTTTATTTTGACCTGGTATTTCTCTAAATAATAGCCTTGGTAATTCAAAATACTTAGGTTCTCTTGGTGCAGCTAACCAATCTCCATATTTCAACCATTCATCACCATCTGTTAAAAAATATCTATTTAAATGTTTTCCGTCAAGCCATTTACCACATGAATCATCTACTCTTTCTTTAAAATGAAATGCTCTGTTTTTTATTATTTCTTGAGATTGCCCCCTATAACTATCATAAGCAGTCAACCCTTGTATACAATCTCCTAATTCCCCTAAAAAAACGGTATCAGAAATAATATTATCAATAACAATATTAATATCATCTGAAATTTCATATTCTAAAATATAATTCTGCGATTCTAACCATCGTTTCTTTAAAAAAGAAACAGAATTATCATTTTCATATACAATTTTAATGTATTCATAATTGATTTCTTGTTTGTTTAAAGTCAATACAACAGAATTAACTTTTATATCTGCAAAAACATTTTCACCACAGAATTTAACCTCCAAAACATTGGATTTTTCAAGCAATAATTTCCTGATGTTTTCAGACTTTTCAAGTCTTAAAAATAATTCTGGTGTGATATATGATAAATAACCTTTGTCCTTTAAAATGTCAATTCCTTTTTCATAAAAATATAAATAGCTTTCATATTTATATTGATAAGAAAAATAATTCTCTTTGATGAAGATTTTATCAGAGTTATTAAAGCTTGCGCCATAAGGAGGATTCCCAATAATCACATCAAAACCACCTTTTGCAAAAACCTGCGGAAAAGCTTCCAGCCAATTGAATGCTTTGTTTCCTGCCACTTCGGGATCGTCAATCAACGAGTTCCCGCATTTGATGTTGCTGTTCAGGTCGTTCAGCTTTCGGTTGGGCTGTGCGGTGCGTAACCAAAGGGAGAGTTTGGCAATTTCGACACTTTCATCGTTGAGGTCAACCCCAAAAAGGTTGTTTTCCAAAATGCTGTTCTCAATGTCGCTCAACACCAAAGCATCGCCAAAGAGTTTGGCCTGCAGTTCATCTACATAGCGGTGTTCCTCAATCAGGAAATCCAAAGCTTGGTTCAGGAACGCTCCAGAGCCACAGGCGGGATCGCAAATAGTAAGTTGCAAAAGCCACTTACGGTATTCTTCCAACTTGGCCACCAATCCCTGCAGGGTTTTCTTTTGGCGTTTTTTGTCGGTGGTATAGTCTTCCTCCACCAACTGCAATTCTGTTTTCTTTTCATCACATAGCTTTCCAACGGTATTTTCGACTATGTATTTGGTTATGTATTTGGGTGTATAGAAAACCCCGTCTTTCTTGCGCCTGGTTTTGGTTTTGTCAATTTCCTGTCCCTCCAACTGTGACTTGATTTCGTCGAGTTCATTCAAGGAATTTTCAAAAATATGTCCCAAAATGTTTACATCGACTTCGCTGGCAAAGTCGTAATGGCTAAGTTTTTCGGTATGGGCAAACAATACAACATCGTCAATGCGAATGCTGTCAAGCAGATCATCGGGTTTGAACAAACCACCGTTGTAGGCAAAAATCTGGTGTTCTTCTTTTACCATCGCAACGGTTTCGCTAAAAGCCGGCAACGATACTTTTGCACCTGAATTCAAATCGTTGAAATAGATTTTGTAACGGTCGTACAAAGAAACTTCAATGCGCATTTCACGCAATTGTTTCCATTCTTTATTGATTCGGAAAATTAGGTTGGTCGGCAATAGGTTTCTGTCTTCGGCAAAGAAAACAAATAGGAAACGATCTAATAATTTCTGTGACTTTTTGAACAATTCCAACGGTTCATAATCGGGATTCAAAGCGACCATATTCTGGTACAATTCTCTTTTGAAAACCGAATAGTCTTTGTACAGCTTTTTGGTTATGACATCTTCCTGGCTTACCGATTCGTTTTTGATTTTACGGGCTATGTCATTGGAAATATTTTCATGAGCCAAGCACAAATACAGCAAATTGAATTCTTCCTGCATGAGCTTGAACAGGTTGAATTCCAAATGTTCGATGGCATTGTCTATGTAAAAACGCAATTTTTCAAAATTGGACGTAATGACATACACACAATCCGGCTGGTTGTTTTTATAGCCAAAAGCCTGAGTTTCTATTTTCCCTAAATCTGTTGTATTAGTTCCTTTGAGTTCGATAACAGCGGTTACCTTTTCCTTGATGACAATGGCACCGTCAGCTTTTTTACTGTCTTTTACGTTTTTATATTCGGTAGTTAGATTGAAATCCGGTTGCGGGTTTTTGGTATAGCCCAAAATAGCAACAAACAAATCTATCAGGAATTCTCCCTGGTATTGTTCTTCCTTGCTGTTTCGGATATTTTCCTGAATGGTTGCATTATGGAAATGATTCTGGAACTGTTGCCATTTTTCCTGTAAAACGGTTTTGTTTTGGGATTGCAGATGCTTTAGGACAACAGATTTTTGGAATAATGACATTTGGTAACGCTTTTTATTATAGAATTTTTAAAAATACGCAATTTATAAGGATAAAAAGGATATTGTTATTAACAAATTTAGTTGAAAAATCCTGCATTAAAAGTTTATTTATAACTGAAATTCCCTTAATCCCAAATTTATGTTTCATAGTTGAATTGTCACGAGAAACCTCACTTACGCGATACAAAACATAGCGACTCCAAAAACTTCAAATAAAGTTCACCCTCTATCTTTTGCTTTCTTATCAAATACTATCAATTGAAACAAATACAACGAATCGACAGCAATAGAATTAGCCACTCACCAATTGCTTTTGTTTAATTTTGTGTTTCTACACAAATAGATAATCGGTAAAATATCGATTATATATGTTTATTTTCACAAGAATATATGATTATGTACTTAAAAAAGATCAAACTGAACACTTTGTTCCAGTTTTAATTGACTAGTACAAATTAGTAACCCATACATTTTTAAAAATTCATTTATTTATCTAAAACAAATCAATTGCAATTAGATTATTACTTACAAAATGCATTAAAATTCAATATCAGTACAAACTAGAATTATTATCAACGGCAATGGAATTTGCAAACATGTTTGAAAGTCATGTTCGAAAAAACAAAAAAACTTAACAAGTTGAAAACCTCATGTTAAAAAAATAGAAAAAAGTTAACACGTCAATAATGTCATGTTAAATAATGAGGATATAACTAAATACTAAAATGTAGATTAACTATTCCTCTACTTTTTATTTGGGTAACCAAAATTTTGAGAAGACAAAAAAGAGTGAGGAAACGGAGTGAGGAAAATTCGAAAACATGACAAATATCGGAATATTCAAGATTCATAAATAGCCCCTAAAAATGAGAGCTAAGGAGGAATTAGAGAACAATGAAACAGTATTCCAATACTTTTGTAGTCGAATGTGAAGTTAGTAGTCCTGTTTCTTCTTGCATCACTTGATGAGCCAAAAGCCTGAGTTTCTATTTTTCCTAAATCGCTTGTATCGGTTCCTTTGAGTTCGATGACAGCGGTTACCTATTGATTGATTACAATAGCTCCGTCGGCTTTTTTGCTGTCTTTTACATTTTTGTATTCGGTAGTCAGATTGAAATCCGGTTGCGGGTTTTCATCATAATGCAAATTAATAGTGGATAAATTAGTCTACTATTAAAAATAAATACTTACATTTGTCCTGTAAAAAAAAGAATAAATGTTTTCAAAAGCTTGTGAATATGGCATTAAGGCATCGATCTACATTGCCGAACAATCTTTGACAGGAAGAAAAGTGGGCTTGAAAGAAATTTCAGAAGCAATAGAATCGCCAACTGCTTATACTTCAAAAATATTGCAACACCTTTGTCGAAGTTTTATCATAAACTCCGACAAAGGCCCTACAGGAGGCTTCTCAATGGATATACAAAAAATGGAAAAGATAAAGCTGAGCGCAATAGTTTTTGCAATTGATGGAGATTCAATTTACAATGGCTGTGGTTTAGGATTAAAAAAATGTGATGAAAAAAAGCCCTGTCCTGTACATAATCAATTTAAATTAGTTAGGGATGAACTTAAAAAAATGTTAGAAACAACTACTGTAAAAACATTGGCTATGGATCATGAAAAAAAATTAACTTTTTTAAAACGATAAAAAAAAAAATTAAAATAATAGTGGATATTTTTGTCCAGTATAGTTATAAAAACATACATATTATTACAAAACTTTAAATTATAAAAAAATGAATATTCAAGAAAACCAAATTATAGGCGAATTGGTAGCAAAAGACTACCGAACTGCATCAGTATTTAAAAAATACGGTATTGACTTTTGCTGTCAAGGTAACAGAACCATTAATGATGCTTGTGAGGTAAAAAAAATTGATGACAAATTAGTTGTTTCAGATTTGAATGCACTCATACAATCCAATTCAGAGAATACAACCGATTATAAATCTTGGCCTATAGATTTATTGGCTGATTATATCGAGAAAAAACACCATCGTTATGTGGAAGAAAAAACGTTAGAAATAAAACCCTACCTAGATAAAATCTGTAGAGTTCACGGAGAACGTCACCCCGAGTTGTTTGAAATCAACGAACATTTCAACGCTACTGCCGGCGAGTTGGCAAAACATATGAAAAAAGAAGAACTTATTTTGTTTCCCAGTGTACGCAAAATGGTTCAAGCAAAACAAGAAAACTCCAAGTGGAAGACATCACAATTTGGTACCGTACAAAACCCTATCCAAATGATGATGGACGAACACACCACGGAAGGAGATCGATTTAGAAAAATTGAAACATTGAGCAATAATTATACACCGCCAGAAGATGCCTGCAATACTTATAGAGTAACAATTGCACTACTCAAAGAATTTGAACAAGATTTACACCTTCACATTCATTTGGAGAATAATATTTTGTTTCCAAAAGCTATTGAATTGGAAAAAGAATTGTCACAAAAAAACTAATCAAAAATTATGAGTCAAGAAAAAAAATTATGGATTGGATTGTTATTGGTAGCGGTCTTTTCCTTTGGAGTTTTAGGGTACTATGGCTATGAAATTTACCAACAATCACCACCCGTTCCTGAAAAAATAATTTCAGAAAACAAGGAAGTCATTTTTACCAGTCAGGAAATTAAAGACGGTCAAAATGTTTGGCAAAGTATAGGAGGCCAAGAAGTAGGAACCATCTGGGGGCATGGTGCTTATGTTGCCCCAGATTGGACTGCCGACTGGCTCCATAGAGAAGCCGTTTTTATATTGAATCGCTATGCGCAAAAAGATTTCAATAAAGATTTTGACGCATTGGACAAGGAAAAGCAAGCTGCTCTAAAAATACGTCTACAAGCCGATTTAAGAACCAATAGATACGATGAAAAAACAAAAACAATAACTATTTCTGAAAATAGGATTTTGGCCATTCAATATTTAAGTCATCATTATGAAGGTTTGTTTATGAATTCTCCCGAATTTGACAAATTGCGAAATGACTATGCTATTCCAAAAAATGCCATCAAAGACGCAAATAAAATGCACAAAATGAATGCGTTTTTCTTTTGGGCAACTTGGGCAACAGTTACAGAACGACCTAATTCTGATATTTCATACACGCACAACTGGCCTGCAGATGACTTAGTGGGAAACAAAGCCACCACCGATTTAATGGCTTGGTCAGGTGTCAGTATTATAACCTTGATACTGTGCATTGGATTATTGGTTTTTTATCATGCAAAATCCGGTGAAGGGGAAAGTTTGCCGATACCAACATCAGATCCGCTTTTAAAACAAGGGATGACCCCATCGATGTATTTGGTGAAAAAATATTTCTGGGTGGTAAGTTTGCTCATGATTTTACAAGTGCTGTTGGGAATTGTAACTGCCCATTATGGTGTCGAAGGAAATGGTTTGTATGGAATTCCAATAGACAAATTTCTGCCTTATGCCGTAACCAGGACTTGGCACACCCAATTGGCCATTTTATGGATAGCCACAGCCTGGCTTGCAACAGGATTGTATATTGCTCCGGCAGTTTCGGGTAAAGATCCAAAATTTCAATGTTTTGGAATCAACTTTTTGTTCATTGCCTTACTCATAATAGTGGTTGGATCCATGATCGGTCAATGGTTTGGAGTGATGCAAAAACTAAACTTGGCTCAAAATTTTTGGTTTGGACATCAAGGTTATGAATATGTTGATTTAGGTCGTTTTTGGCAAATCTTTTTGCTGGTTGGACTTTTCTTGTGGTTGGCTTTAATGGTTCGACCTCTACTTCCTATTTTAAAAAGAAAAACGGAAGAAAAAAATCTAATCATTCTCTTTTTAATTTCATGTTCCGCGATTGCACTTTTCTATTCTGCCGGATTAATGTGGGGAAGACAAACCAATCTTGCCATAGCCGAATATTGGAGATGGTGGGTAGTTCACTTATGGGTTGAAGGATTCTTTGAAGTATTTGCAACAGTTGTAATTGCTTTCCTTTTTGTTCGTTTGGGCTTATTGAAAACAAAAACAGCAACATTAAATGTATTGTTTAGCACGATAGTCTTTTTGTCTGGAGGAATTTTAGGTACATTTCACCATCTGTATTTTTCAGGAACACCCAGTGCCGTTATGGCTTTGGGAGCTACATTCAGTGCATTGGAAGTAGTGCCGCTAACCCTTATAGGATATGAAGCATATCATAATTATAAACTTTCTAAAGCGACAGCCTGGGTTGATGATTATAAATGGCCGATTTATTTCATGCTTGCCGTATCTTTTTGGAATTTCCTTGGAGCTGGTATATTCGGGTTTATCATTAATCCGCCCATAGCATTGTATTATGTTCAAGGGCTAAATACTACTCCTCTTCACGGCCATACTGCATTATTCGGCGTTTATGGAATGTTGGGAATAGGTTTGATGTTATTCGTGCTAAGAAGTTTGTATAGAAACACCTTATGGAACAACAAGTTAATCAAAACCACTTTCTGGTCACTTAATATTGGTCTGTTTTTAATGGCAACAATGAGTTTACTTCCAATTGGTATTTGGCAAGCCATCGAAAGTATCGAAAAAGGAATGTGGTATGCTCGTTCCGCTGAATTAATGCAAGACCCTACTATGATTACTTTAAAATGGCTACGTACCTTTGGAGATGTTCTCTTTGCAATAGGTATTGTTTCCTTCGCTTGGTTTGTATTTGATCTAACATTAAAAAACAAAAACAAGTAAATATTAAGTAATATCAAGGACTTGAATTAGATTGTTTTAAAAAATTATCAAATTCATAACCTTTAATTTATTGGTTCAATTCCTGTCTTCATTATAAAAAACCTTAAATATCAATTGTTTAAGGTTTTTTTATTGAAATGGTATTTTAACCCAGAATCCGTATTAGAAATAAGGAGTTCGGATCATAATGGTTTGAAATCGATAATCATCAATTTAATCATCATTCCATCAACTATTTCAAAACATCTACAAAAAGGTTCAAAAATTGTCTGACTAGACCACAATACTTCAATAAATAGCGAAAATAAATATTCAAAGTTCAAATAGGCAAAAAAGAGTGAGGAAACAGAGTGAGGAAAATTCGAAAACATGACAAATACAGAAGTATTCAAGATTCAAAAAAGCTCCTAAAAATGATACCTAAGGAGGAATTACAGAGCAATAAAACAGTATTCATAACCCTGAGGTCACGGGTTCAACTCCCGTCTTCGCTACAAGAACAAAGCCCTAAACATTAATTGTTTAGGGCTTTTATATTTTTACAAAACTTATAATTACCGTATAAAATACATCCCAAATAATAGTATTTATCTTTCGGTTGCAGCGCCATTAATCATTTAAAAACGTGAAATTAAAAAAACACAATAGCAAACTATTTTAAAATAGTTTTGAAATCATTTTTACAAAGCAATTAAATTAAAGAAATAGGAATACTTTTTACAATTTCTGAACTGCTTACCATAAGTACTACTTTGTTTTTATTATTATAACACCACTAGAACCTTGTGAACCATAAATAGAAGCTTCAGCACCCTTTAACACACTGATACTTTTTACATTATTAGGAGAAATATAATCAATACTCGAAACAATAAGTCCGTCTACAACAAATAAGGGTTCTGAAATATTACCAATAGAACTCACCCCTCGAATGGTTATTTTATTATCCCTTGAGACAGAAACTCCTGTTAAACGTCCCCTTATAAGATCATATATATCCCTATATATACCTGTGTTTTTATCATTTTGAACATCCAAACTTCGCATCGTTTTGACTTGATATTCCTGATTCGCTTCAGAATATCCAATTGAAATCTTATCTTCTTTTTTAGTTTGCTCTTCCTTTGATTTTTCAGGATCTAAAAACTTAAAATTCATTATGCTTTCATTATTGAATTTAGCAGACAACAAACCATATTCGTGAGAATAAACATTAATCGCACTAACCTTTTGCGGAAGCAAAATCTCAAAATCCCCGCTCCTATTAGTTTCGACATTAGAATAAATGGTATCCACATATATTTTCGCATTTGCTATTGGTTTATTCTCACTATTCACAACCTTCCCAATCAGCTTATTTTGAGCATAGCTAAAACTGACAAATAATGACACAACCAATAATAAAGCTTTAGAGATTTTCATGATACTAAATTTATAATTGTAATAAATATATAAAAAAGGAAGACTCAAACAACATTTTAAAAATTTTGATCCTTCTTCAAATTACATAGCATACTCAAAATTTTAAACAAGATAAATTACGAATCAATATCCGTTTAGTAAAAAGAAACTATTCTACATTAATTCCATCTATAAATTGAACTTCTAAAACCTTTCAATTTTAAAATTGAACGATTCTGAAAAACAATATTTAAATAAGCGAATTAAAAGTAAAAACTTACATAAATAGGTCTTTTTATTATTAAATATAAAAAACAACATTCTTTTCTTTTAAAACAAGCAGTTCATCGGCAGATAAAAACCTTTCATCGAAAAGAAGATTCATATTAAACAACATCACATATAAATACTTAATTTTGAGTTAAGTAGAATTTATATTACAAAGAGTTGTTGCCATAAATAGAAATTAAAATTTTTTTTTGCTAAATGCATTTTAAAGAGAAAAATGATTCCTAATAAATTAATCTCTTTTAATACAAATAATACTTCTAGGACAACCATTATTTATAAAATAAAATTTGTCTTAGTATTTCATAAGCATTACATATTTCAAAGATTTTAAATATTTGATTCTAAAGCGCCCCCGATTATGAAAAAAAATTACTTTAAATTCCACATAAAAGCATCCTCAATAGTAGAAGTATCAAAAACATATTATTTGCTTTTGATATTTTTAAGTTGCATTTTATTTAGCAGTAATGCGAACGCGCAGGTCTCTGGACCAAATAATGCAGCAACAGGAACAAATAATACAGCAACAGGAACAACTGCTTGGAGCAGTCCAACTAATATTTCTATTGATGACGCATTGTATTCTATATCTACTTTATCAACAGGACAAACCACTCAATATTTACAAGGAACTAATTATGGTTTTACCATTCCTTCTGGTGTAATAATAAATGGTATCTCCGTTTCAATTATGCGTCAAAGTAGCTCCATTAGTGGGGCCAAAGGTATAACTGATGCCTCAGTTTTATTAGTTAAAAACGGAACAATTATTGGCGCTAACCATGCTAACACTACAACTCTTTGGCCTACCGCAATGACCGTAGAGAATTATGGCGGACCAACAGATTTATGGGGAACAACTTGGACAGCAACTGATATCAATAATACTAATTTTGGTGTAGTCCTTTCTGCGTTGACAGATGCTAATAGAATTGCTTACGTTGATTATATACAAATCACAATATACTATACCCCTGCCCCGACAATAACTAGTTTCAGTCCAACCAATGCTTGTATAAGTTCAAGTAGTTCAGTTGTCATAACTGGAAACTATTTTAATGGTGCAACTGCTGTTAATTTTAATGGTATAGCAGCTACATATACTGTAAATAGCAATACTCAAATTACTGCTATATTACCTGGAACCGCAACAACTGGAACTATATCCGTTACTACGGCTTCAGGAACTTCCACTAGTGTATCTAGCTTTACTGTTAACCCAAATTTGCCGGCAAGTGTAGGCATCGTCGCATCTGCAAACCCAATTTGTAATGGCACTTCAGTGACATTTACAGCAACTCCTACAAACGGAGGAACAACTCCGTCTTATCAATGGAAATTGAACGGGACAAATGTTGGTTCAAATACCACTACATACACTAATGCATCTTTAGCAAACGGTGACAAAGTAACTTGCGTTTTAACTTCAAATGCTACTTGTGTAACCGGAAACCCAGCCACATCCAATGAATTGACAATGACTGTCAATCCCGTTTTACCGGCAAGTATAAGCGTTGCTGCATCTGCAAACCCAATTTGTGATGGCACTTCAGTTACATTTACTGCAACTCCCACAAACGGAGGAACATCTCCCTCCTATCAATGGAAATTGAACGGAACAAATGTTGGATCAAATGCTACTACATATACCAATGCTGCTTTAGCAAATGGAGACATTATTACCTGTGAATTGACATCTAATGCTTCACCATGTTTGACTGGAAGCCCAGCTACATCAAATGCGGTTACAATGATTGTGAATCCAAATTTACCGGCCAGCATAAGCATTTCTGAATCCGTAAATACGATTTGCGATGGAACTTCAGTTACTTTCACCGCCACGCCTGTAAATGGAGGAACAAGTCCGACTTACCAATGGAAATTGAATGGAGCAAATGTTGGATCAAATGCAGCAACATACACCAATACTACATTAGCAAATGGAGATGTCGTTACCTGCGTATTGACATCAAATGCTACTTGTGCAACCGGAAGCCCTGCTTTATCTAATGAAGTGACAATGATTGTCAATCCCATCTTACCAGCGAGCATAAGCATTTTAGAATCAGTAAATACGATTTGCAACGGAACTTCAGTAACTTTTACAGCAACTCCCACAAATGGAGGAACAACCCCTGCATATCAATGGAAATTGAACGGTACAAATGTTGGATCAAATGCAACAACATACACCAATGCTGCTTTAGCAAATGGAGACATTGTTACCTGCGTATTGACATCAAATGCTACACCTTGTTTAACCGGAAATCCTGCTACTTCTAATGCAATTACTATGACGGTAAATCCAAATTTGCCGGCAAGTGTAAACATTGGCGCATCTGCAAATCCTATTTGTATTGGGACTTCAGTTACATTCACTGCAACCCCTACAAATGGTGGTACAAGCCCGTCTTATCAATGGAAGTTGAACGGAACAAATGTTGGGTCAAATGCTACTACATATACCAATGCTGCATTAGCAAATGGAGACATCGTTACTTGTGAATTAACATCAAATGCAACACCCTGTTTAACGGGAAACCCTGCTACCTCTAATGCAATTGCTATGACCGTTAATCCGTTACCTGTCAACGCTGGAATTATCACAGGAACCTCTTCCGTATGTCAGGGTGAAGCTTCGGTATCATATTCAGTTCCAGCGATAACAAATGCAACAAGTTATGCCTGGTCATATTCTGGTACTGGAGCTACAATTACAGGGACAACAGATACTATTTCAATAACATTCGCGACCAACGCTACCTCAGGAAACCTTAGCGTCTATGGGATTAACGCATGTGGAAATGGTATTATATCTGCAAATTATCCTATCACTGTCAATCCTTTACCAATTGCCGCGGGAACTATTACAGGTACTTCTTCTGTTTGTCAAAGTCAGGCTTCTGTCTCATATACAGTTCCTGCAATTACAAATGCAAGCAGTTACTTTTGGACATATTCAGGAACTGGTGCTACAATTTCAGGAACAACAAATACAGTGACGATAACATTCGATGGTAATGCTACCTCAGGAAATCTAACCGTTTATGGTGTAAACTCTTGTGGCAATGGTATTGTTTCCTCTAATTATGCAATTGTGGTAAATTCGTTGCCAGTCATTACCAGTGAACCTGCAGCAGCTACTGTTTGTACAAATGGAACCACAACTTTTAGTGTTTCTGCAACAGGAACTACCACTTATCAATGGAGAAAAAACGGAATAAATCTAACAAATGCTGCTCCATACAGCGGTGTTAACACTGCTACGTTAACGATAACCAATCCTGCTAAGACAGAAAACAGCGCCACATTCGATGTCGTGCTTAATGGCGCAACCTGCCCCGTTACTTCTGAGTCCGCAAGTATAACTGTATACGAAAAAGTAGTCGTTAGCAGCCAACCTATCGCTTCTCAAATTTTCTGCGAAGGAAATACCGCTACAATAACTGTAGCCGCTACTGGTGATGGACTGGCGTATCAGTGGTACAAAGGAGCAACAGAGTTGGCAGACGGAGGTTCAATTTCAGGAGTAAATTCTGCGACATTAACTATTACTCCTTTAGTTTTAGCTGATGGAGCAACATATCATTGTGTAGTTAGTGGAACCAGCCCATGTAATCCTGTGGTTTCAAATAATTCGATTCTGAATGTTAATCAAGGTCCTATAATTATTACTCCTCCTGCGGTTACTCAAACTATATGTGAAGGAAATTCAGTTAGCTTTTCGGTAGGAGCTACAGTTGGATCTCTATCCTACCAGTGGTATAAAGGTGCCGTAGCCTTAGGTAATGGAGGAAATATTTCAGGAGTAAACACTGCTACTTTAACCATCAACCCTGTAAGTATTAGTGATGCAGATTCTGATTACAATTGTATTGTAAACAACGGCTGTTTTACTGAAACAAAATCATCAGAGTTAATTGTAAATCCAAAACCAAATGCTGTTGCCACAAATGCATCGCAAACGATATGCTCAGGCAGTACCATAACAACAATGGTGCTATCCGGAAATGTAGCTGGAACTATTTTCAATTGGACAAGAAACAATACCGGAACTGTAACTGGAATTGCCGACAACGGAAGCGGAGACATCAGCGGAAGTCTTACTAATACTACGAATGTGCCTGTAACTATAACTTTTACAATCACTCCAATAGCAAATAATTGTCCGGGAACTCCCATAACAGCAGCAATTCTCGTTAATCCAACAGCACAGGTAAACCAACCGACTCCTCAGGTGGTTTGCAACACCGGCCTAACATCTGCCGTAACTTTTGCCACTGCAAATTCAGGGGGAACAACATCCTATTCCTGGACTAATAATACTGCTTCAATCGGATTGGCTGCATCTGGAAATGGAAACATTCCCGCCTTTACAGCCATCAATACAGGAACAACTCCGATTGTTGCCACCATTATTGTTACACCAACTTTCAATAACGGAAGTGTCGATTGCAGCGGATCAACTAAAACTTTTACGATAACCGTTAATCCAACAGCACAGGTAAACCAGCCGACTCCTCAGGTGGTTTGCAACACCGGCCTAACATCTGCCGTAACTTTTGCCACTGCAAATTCTGGAGGAACAACATCCTATTCCTGGACTAATAATACTGCTTCAATCGGATTGGCTGCATCTGGAAACGGAAACATTCCTGCCTTTACAGCAATCAATACAGGAACAACTCCAATTGTCGCGACGATTGTTGTTACACCAACTTTCAATAACGGAAGTATCGATTGCAGCGGATCTACTAAAACTTTTACGATAACCGTTAATCCAACAGCACAGGTAAACCAACCGACTCCTCAGGTGGTTTGTAACGCAGGCCTAACCTCTGCCGTAACTTTTGGCACTGCAAATTCTGGAGGAACAACTTCCTATTCCTGGACGAACAATACTGCTTCAATCGGATTGGCTGCGTCTGGAAGCGGAAACATTCCCGCCTTTACAGCCATCAATACAGGAACAACTCCGATTGTCGCAACGATTATTGTTACACCAACTTTCAATAACGGAAGTGTCGATTGCAGCGGATCTACTAAAACTTTTACGATAACAGTTAATCCAACAGCACAGGTTAACCAACCGACTCCTCAGGTGGTTTGCAACGCAGGTCTGACATCGGCCGTAACTTTTGCCACTGCAAATTCTGGAGGAACAACCTCCTATTCCTGGACTAACAACACTGCTTCAATCGGACTGACTGCATCTGGAAATGGAAACATCCCTGCCTTTACAGCCATCAATACAGGAACAACTCCTGTTGTCGCAACGATTGTTGTTACACCAACTTTCAATAACGGAAGTGTCAATTGTAGCGGATTGACTAAAACTTTTACGATAACCGTCAATCCAACAGCACAGGTAAACCAGCCAACTCCTCAGGTGGTTTGTAACGCAGGCCTAACATCTGCCGTAACTTTTGCCACTGCAAATTCTGGAGGAATAACCTCCTATTCCTGGACGAACAATACTGCTTCAATCGGACTGGCTACATCTGGAAATGGAAACATTCCTGCCTTTACAGCCATCAATACAGGAACAACTCCTGTTGTCGCAACGATTGTTGTTACACCAACTTTCAATAACGGAAGTGTCGATTGCAGCGGATCTACTAAAACTTTTACGATAACCGTTAATCCAGCGCCTAATGCCATTCCAACTCCAGCAACACAGACAATATGTTCCACCAATGCCTTAACAATAGGACTTTCAGGAAATGTAGCTGGAACTACTTTCAATTGGACAAGAGACAATACCGGCACTGTAACTGGAATTGCAGCCAGCGGAAGTGGAAACATAGTCGGAAGTTTGACCAATACAACAAATGTCGCTATTACGGTAACTTTTACGATCACACCAACGGCAAATGGTTGTCCTGGAACACCGATAAACGCAACTGTTTTAGTTGAAGCGGCATCTGTAGGAGGCGCAGTTACTATTTCACAACCTAATGTATTGCCTGTTGAAAAAACGACCACAGTATGCCACAAAGCCACTGGCACTTTATATTTAAGCGGTTACACAGGTACAATAATCAGATGGGAATCCTCAACAACGGGAGGTGCTTCATGGGTTCCTATAGCCAACACTAATCCAACTTACCAATACCCTGAAATACTAGCTACAACGATATACAGAGCTGTTATACAAAATGGACCGAATTGCGTAGCAGTTTTCTCAACTTCATCAATGATTAATGTGATTCCGAACATTAAACCTAGTCCCGTTACGGCGACACCCGCAACCATATGTGCAGGAGAATCTTCTGTTCTTTTCTCACAAAGTGGTTATGCAACCAGCCAATATATTGAGCCTGGAGGTGATTTTGGAAACTCAAATCCGGCAAATTGGACTGTAGATAGCAGTTGTAAAACATGTTTGAGTGCAGGAGCCAGTAATACTTTCCCAGGACCATTCCAATTAAGTGCAACTAATGGGGGAACCTATTCCGGTGTAAACTATACTTCAAATAATAAATTTGCCATTGCAAATGGTAATTATAATTCTACTTTAGAGACTCCACTTTTTAATACCTTAGGACTCACAAATGCGAGCTTACAATTTAACCATTCTTATAATCTTTTGGCAGGTGCATATGCAACGGTTGAACTTTCAGTAGATGGTGGCAGCAGTTACAATATTGTTTTGGCGCAATATAATGGGCCTAGCACCCAACAACCATATAATCTGAGTACCGTTATAAATCTCGATTTAAATCAATATTTAGGACTTTCAAATTTAAGAGTTCGTTTTAATTATCATGGAACAGTAGGAAGCTCATGGGCTATTGATAACATTTTGATCCCGGATGTTCCTGTAAACTTAACAACAGAATGGGTCGATGCATCAACTAATCTCGTTATAAGCACTTCAGCAACTGTAACCGTAACACCAACAGTAACCACAACTTATGCCGTGACATCAAGACTTAATGGCTGTACCAGCTTTGGTCCCGAAGGAACAACCTATGTTACGGTAACGGTAAATCAAAAACCAGTCGTAACGGCAGCAGACACAACAATATGTTCCGGAGAAACCAGTAATGTTCCGCTCTCAAGTAGCGAAACAGGTACTACCTTTGCATGGACAGTGGTTCAAACAAATGTATCAGGAGCTATCGCAGGGAATGGTAATGCGATTGCTCAAACACTTACTGCAACAGGAACAGCACCAGGAACAGCAGTTTATACCATTACCCCAACAGCAAAAGGTTGCGTTGGACCTACAAAAACAGTAACTGTAACGGTAAATCCAAAACCAACTGTAAGCCTTACTACCGCCACAGTTTGCTCGGGTGAACCAATTATTGTTCCAACTACATTTAGCACCCTTGGAACAACATTTACATGGACCGTAGTACAAACGAATGTAACGGGGGCCAGTGCAGGAGCAGGTGCTACTATTGCTCATACTTTAACCGCTATTAATGGATTGTCAGGAACAGCAGTTTATACGGTTACACCAACTGCCAATGGATGTGTCGGAACACCACAAACAGTAACGATAAATGTTAATCCAAAACCTACCGCAGCAATAGGCCCGATACAAACAATATGCAGTGGCGGAACAGCTACTTTCAGCATAGCATTAACGGGGACACCGCCTTGGAATTTAACATATACCGATGGTACAACTCCAACAACTGTTACCACCAGTACTAATCCATATATATTCAGTGTTACTAATGTTACAGCAGACAAGACCTATACGCTTACTTCTATGGGTGATGCACAATGCTCTGCAAGTCCGACAGACATAACAGGATCAGCAACAGTAACAGTTCTAAACGGAATCCCGGGCTTATGGACTGGTCTGGTAAGCACCGATTGGTTTGATTGCCTTAACTGGGCAGGAGGATTACCTTCAAGTACTGTTAATGCTGTAATCGGTTCCTTAAGCCTTCGAATGCCTGTTATTGACCCCGCAAACTCTCCCTTTGCTGCAGCTTATGGAAACATTGCAAGTGCACAAGATTTAATCATTGCGACTGGTGCTTCTGTTACTATGACAGCCCTTTCTACTTCTGATTTACACATCAGCCGCAACTGGATAAACAGAGGTTCTTTTGTTCCCGGAATAGGAACAGTAACTTTTAATGGCGCAACCTTAGATCAGGTTCAAACCATAAATGCAGGAATTAAAACCAACGAAACATTTTATAATCTAGTTACAAATAATTCTAATGGAGCCAAAGGGATTAGCGTAGTAAATACCTTTGAATTAACAGTTTCAAATACATTATCGTTGCTAAGTGGTGATTTACGTTTAACTGGTGAAGCGCAATTAATTCAAAACGGCATTAATCCAAATCCTAGCAGCGGCTCAGGAAAACTTTTGATAGACCAGCAAGGTCAAAAAAGCAGTTTTAACTATAATTATTGGTCCTCCCCTGTTAGTACAAATGGTACTAATTATTCCATTAGTGGTGTTCTGAGAGACGGTACAGATGTTACGACAACTCCATTTGCCCCTCTCCAAATCACTTTTGGAGATGGTGGTACTTTTGCTGATGGAGGATTAACAATTCCAATAAGCATAAGTAATCGCTGGATACACAGTTATAATTCGCCAACACCCGAATCGAATACTGACTGGGATGATTATTACTTGTGGAAAAGAATTGGAAGTACCGGAGTTTTAAAAATTGGAGAAGGATATATCATGAAAGGAACAACAGGGATTATTGATTTTACTTCAACCCAAAATTATGTTTTCGTTGGAAAACCTAACTCTGGAACAATTCCATTATTTTTACCTTTAGAGCAAACCTATTTAATAGGAAACCCGTATCCTTCTGCACTTGATGCCGATGAGTTCATAAAAGATAATCTTAAAGATTGCTCTGGCTGCAGAGGAACGAGTAATGTATTTAATGGCGCTCTTTATTTTTGGGATCAATTTGGTGGAGGGTCACACTACCATGCCGAATATGTAGGTGGGTATGCAACATACACTTTAATGGGTGGTGTTGTAGCTGTAGCCAACAATTCTTTGAATATAAATGACGGTAGTAAGGGAACAAAAATACCAGAAAGATATATAGCCGTGGCACAAGGCTTTTTGATTGATGCTGGAACTGCCCCTTCTATTTTAGGAACAGTGGCTACTATAGATGGAGGAACTTTAAATTTCAAAAATAGCCAGCGAGCATTTGTACGAGAAAGTTCTGGAAATTCATTATTTATGAAAACAAATACTTCTTCAAAAAAGGAAAATTCACAGGAGGATACCCGGCCTAAAATAAGACTAAATCTTACCGCTACTTCTGGCACAAACAGACAAATATTAGTAGGAGCCGATAGTAACACCACCAATTTTTTTGATATTGGATACGATGCTCCGATGCTGGAAGTGGAAGGAAATAAAATATATTGGGAAATTAATAGTGGCAAATTTGTGATTCAGGCGATTCCAAATTTTGATATAGATCAGCAGATTCCTTTAGGGCTGACATTGGCAAAGGACGAGGAAATAACTATTAGAATTATTAGTTTAGAAAACATTTCCGGAACAATCGAAATCTATTTGTATGATAACGTAACCGGAATGTATCATGACATCAAAAACAGTGATTTCAAAACTACTCTTTCCACAGGTGAATACCGCAACCGTTTTTCATTGCGATTTACCGGTAAGACCCTTTCTATTAATGAGAATAATACAAATGATGGAATTATCGTTTTATACTCCAATAATTATAAAGTTTTAATTATCCAAAACAATATCCCTGATACAACAATAGAAGATGTAGGCCTGTATAATCTATTGGGACAAGCTATCTCAAATTGGGATATTGAAAATGAGGAACAAACCAGAATACAAATTCCGATCAAGAATGTAAGTTCCGGAGTTTATGTTGTGAAATTAAAAACTTCTAATGGAGATTTCAGTAAAAAAATAATTATCAAATAAACAATCTCTGATGAGAAAACTGATTCTCAATTAAGTAAATATTAACCCTAATTTTAAAATTGGTCTTAATTATTCTTTTTATATTTGATGAATTAATTCAACTTAAAAAGAAAAAACAATTTTAACTATACAAAAATGAAAAAAATACTTACCGTTCTAGCCTTGGTTTTGTTTACGATAAACATCAGTGCACAGGAAACAAAAACTGCTGCAAATAATCAAGAAAAGAAAGAAAGTTGCTGTAGCAAAAAGGAAGCTAAAAAAATGAGTGCTGCCGAAATTGAAAAATGCAAAGCAAAATGCAAGGCAGAAGGAAAAAAATGCGATAAAGAAACCAAAGCATCGGGAAAAAAGTGTTAAGCTAAATTGTTAACCGGTTCAATAAACAAACAAAAGACGCCCCTATAATAAGGGGCGTCTTTTTGTTTATATAATTTTAAAATAAATGCTTAAGCGTGTATTTATTTAACCCGAACACTCCATTCAAAATCCATTTCGGATACTTGTACTCCTTTTTCGTCTGTCCCGATAGATTTCATCCAAAATGTTTGTCCTTCTCCATTAGCAATAGTTCTTTGAATCGCTTCGGCTATCAAATGCCCATCATTACACACAAAAGTAATTCTGCCTGTAGCTTTTTTGGTAAAATTCCCTTTATTATTAGCCACCAACATGGATATTTTTCTGCCGCTTTTTTGAATTTGATACATTACTAAAGCCCCTGTTGATAACTCTGCTGCCATAGCCTGCACCGCAAAATACATGGAATTAAATGGATTCTGGTTAATCCAACGGTGTTTCACTGTTACCACACATTTGTTTTCGTCAATTTCTTTTACCCTAACACCACAAATAAATGCCGACGGTAATTTAAAGAACAAAAACTGATTGAGTTTAGAGACTGTAAGTTTCATTATTGCTGGTTTTTTTGCTAAAATACAAAAAAATACTATGCATACATATAAATAATTTTTGTTAATATTTTGTTAATATTTGGTACTATGTGATACAAGATACTGTCTTTTGGACATATATTTGCATAAGAAATTACTATATACTTTTAATCATGGAAACAACTACTGAAAAAAACACCGCCACATTCACTCATTTGAGTGCCTTAAGTCAATATATAATTCCGTTTGGAAATTATATTTTTCCAATAATAATTTGGAGTACCAATAAAGACAAATCTGAATTTGTGAATCATCATGGAAAACAAACATTGAATTTCCAATTGAGTCTGTTGGTGTATTCTTTAGTATTGGCCCTGATTGCAATTCCAATTTTAATTTTCACCATTTTTAAAAACATTCCTTTTCATGAATGGAATAATCATCATGATTTTGTTTTAAATGATTTTAGTTTTGGAGATAATGTAGGGATCATCACAGTAGGATTAATGGCCGTTTTTATGTTTTTCCTCCTGAAGATAGCAGAATTTTTCTTAATCATCTATGCTTCAATAAAAGCTTCTAATGGTGAAAAATATGAATATCCCTTAACAATTCCTTTTCTTAAATAGAAAAAAAGGGTAACAAAGAGACAAAAGTAGATAGAGTACACAAGAGTAGATAGAGTACACAAGCTAGCCCTGATTGCAACTGCATCCTTTACTTTCTTCCTTATAAGCAAGTAAAGATAAAGTGGAAAGCAGTAAATAGCTTCAAAAAAAAATCATCAATCAAAAAATGAATAGTTTAATCAACAAAAAAATCAAAAAAAAGAATTATGAACATTGAAAACACAAAAGCTCAGATGCGAAAAGGTGTTCTCGAGTTTTGCATCCTATCTGTTTTAAAAGAGAAAGATGCCTACACTTCGGAAATATTAGACACTTTGAAAAACGCTAAATTATTAGTCGTGGAGGGAACGATTTATCCGCTGCTTACCCGATTAAAAAACGACGGATTACTTAACTATCGCTGGGAAGAATCAACATCAGGACCACCTAGAAAGTATTATGGATTAACCGAAATAGGACAAACTTTTTTAAACGAACTTAATGGCACTTGGACTGAATTATCAAATGCCGTAAATCTAATAACCAACCAAAAATAAAAGTCATGAACAAAACTGTAAATATAAACTTAGGCGGTATGTTCTTTCATATAGATGAAGATGCATACCAAAAATTAACTCGTTATTTTGATGCAATAAAGCGCTCATTGTCAAATTCATCAGGACATGACGAAATCATCAAAGACATTGAAATGCGTGTTTCAGAACTATTGAATGAAAAGCAAAAAAGCGACAAACACGTCATTGGATTAAAAGATGTGGATGAAGTAATTGCTGTAATGGGACAACCTGAAGACTACATCATTGAAGACGATTTGAATGGTCCAAAAACCTATACTGACACTGGCGCAAGAAGAACTAAAAAACTGTACCGTGATAGAGAAAAAGGAATGATTGGTGGTGTTGCTGCCGGTTTAGGTCACTATTTTGGAATTGATGCAGTTTGGATCCGAATTACGCTTTTACTATTAGTTTTTGCTGGATTTGGAACTGGTATTCTAGCATACATCATTCTTTGGATTGTAACTCCGGAAGCTATTACAACATCCGAAAAACTAGAAATGACAGGAGAGCCTGTTAATATCTCGAACATCGAAAAAAAAGTTCGTGAGGAATTTGAAAATGTATCAGGAAAGATAAAAAATGCTGATTATGATAAATTTGGTAATCAGATAAAAACAGGTGCTGGAAAAATAGGAAGCTCTTTTGGAGACTTCATCATGACTGTTTTCAAAATTTTCGCTAAATTCCTTGGTGTGATTTTAATTATCTCCGGTTTCTTCGTGTTGATCTCATTATTGATTGGTGTTTTCACTCTAGGATCATCAGATTTTATTGATGTGCCATGGCAAAGTTTTATTGAAGCAGGAAATTTTACTGATTATCCTATTTGGTCTTTTGGTCTGTTGATGTTCTTTGCTGTTGGAATTCCGTTCTTTTTCCTAATCTTACTAGGCTTTAAATTATTGACGCCAAACTTAAAATCGATAGGAAACATTGCAAAATATACCTTACTAGCACTTTGGATTATCGCTATTGCAATCTTAATTTCAATTGGTGTAAAGCAAGCTTCAGAAGTGGCTTATGAGGGAAAAACTGTTCAAAAAGAAACCATCAATCTGAAGCCAAATGATACTTTGAAAATAAAATTCAGATACAATGAATATTACACCAAAGATATTGATGACAGAGAAAGTTTTAAATTTGTCCAAGATTCAGCCAACAACCAATTGATTTATTCAAATAATGTACGATTCCAAGTTTTGCATACAGATGAGAAAATGCCTTTTGTACAAATCGAAAAATTGGCTAGAGGAAAATCATTTCAGGATGCAAAACAAAGAGCTGAGAAAATAAAATATGCCATTAAAATTGAAGGAAATCAACTGATTTTAGACAATTACTTATTGACTGAAATGAGTAATAAATTTCGTGATCAAGAAGTGGAAATCTTTTTATACTTGCCTGAAGGGACTTTATTGAAACCAGATGCTTCTATCCAAAATTATGATGATTCAGACGATTCTTTTTTCAATTTACACTACAGTTCTGACAACTACATTTATAAAGTAGAAAGTTCTCAAATTAAATGTTTGAATTGCCCAGCTGATGAGAACGAATATGATGATGTTGAGAATGATGAAACTGAAACCTCAGTTACTATCAACGAAGACGGAGTTTCTGTAAAAAATGACACTATTATTTCTTCAAAAAACAACATTCAAGAATTAAAAATAAACAAAGACGGTATTATCATTAAAACTAAGTAACTAAAAAATGAAAGCTATTCATTTTATCAGAGAAACGTTTTTTGGAACCCTTTGCGGATTAGCAGGATTGATTGGAAATGCACAAAGTAACATTACAATTGAACACAGACCAGAAAATCCTTTAAAAGAAACCATCAATAATCAATACAGTTTGAATTTTGATTTTATTGTTGAAAACAACTCCAAGGACAGTTTAAAACTAACGCGTTTGGAAGTATCTCTTTTCGACAAAGACAACAGACTTATTCAACAAAAGTTCTTAGACAACAATGGCACTGCACCAAGCATCAACACCATTCCAACAATTAAATGGAATGGTGTTTCAAAAGAATTGCTGTTCAATCCATTTACTGAGGTGCATGCCGTAACAGAAAAACTGGAATATACATTCACTTTTAACGACAGCATTGAAGTTAAAAATGTAGTTATCCCAAAAAATTACAGCCAACTGCAAGATTTTAATTTACCATTAAAAAATAACTTTTTGGTTTATGACGGTCATGATTTTTATTCGCATCACAGACGGTTTAACTATGAATTCAGTTTCATTAAAGAGCTTGGATTTACAGGAAATTTTATGCGATATGCTTATGATTTTGTAGTTTTGGACTCAGAAGGGAACCGATATTCAAACAAAGGGGAAAACAACACCGATTGGTATGGTTTTGCAAACAAGGTTTTGGCTGTTGCCGATGGAGAAATTGTAGCTTTAGAAACGAATCAGAAAGATGATAAAACTTTTGACATTCCTTCTTTAAAGAACAATCCTTTAGTTTTGTATGGAAATTATATTGTAATCAAACATAATGAAAATGTCTATAGCCTCTATGGGCATTTAAAAAACAAAAGTTCAATCGCCCTTAAAGTTGGTGATAAAATAAAAAAAGGTCAGGAAATTGGTTTAATCGGAACATCGGGAAGTTCGTTTTTCCCGCATTTACATTTTGAAATCAGAAATGCCATAGGACATGAATCCGAGGGCTTACCTTCCTATTTCAATAATTATTATTTAATTCTTGGTTCCACTAAGAAGGAAATAAAAACGGGTACTATTACAACTGGAGATATTATTCAACCAAAATAAAAAAATAGCCATGATAAAAGTTATCACATTAATTACGAAGTTAATTGTTATTGCCTTGACGGCTTTGTTATTTGCCTCATGCAACCATTCCATAAACAGTCGATCAATCGAAGGAAGCGGTAATATCACCACCGAAAAAAGAATTGTTCAGGGTGATTTCAAAAGTGTTGAAGTAAATAATGCCATTGATTTGGTTATTGAACAATCTGACAAGATCGAGATTATTGTAGAAGCCGACGATAATTTGCAAAATGCAATCACAACAAAAGTTGAGAACGGAAAATTAATTATTGCTTGCGAATACAATTCTTTCAGAGATATAAGTTCAAAAAAAGTGACTGTAAAAATGCCTATTATTGAAGAATTGGAAGCTACTAGCGCTTCGACAATAAAAAGCATTGGAACCCTTAAAGGAAAAAATATCAGTTTGAATTCTTCCAGCGCTGCAGATATAGATGTAAACCTTGAAGCAGACGATATCAATTGTGATTCCAGCAGCGGAAGCAGCATTATCGCTAAAGGGATGGCACTAAAACTAACGACCAGCGCATCCAGCGGAAGCCATATCGAGGCAAAAGATTTATTAGCAAATGAAGTGATTGCCGATGCCTCCAGCGGAAGTACAATAGAAGTCCATCCTATAGTGAGTTTAGATGCCGATGCATCGAGCGGTGGAAACATCAATTACAATACGAACCCAAAATCAATCCGAAAAAACTCCAATTCAGGAGGAAATATTAATCACGAATAAAAAATCTGATTCTTCAAAAAACTAAATAAATCATTCATCAAAAGTGGATGATTTTTTTATATTTGTAGCTCTCCTAATCTATACAGAAATGAAAAAATACGCTATACTATTTTTATTCCTTTTATCAGCCACAGTAGTTGTATCCCAAAATAAAGAAAAAATAAAAGGTTCCAAAACCGTAACTATTGAGCCAAAAGAAATTGGCAATTTTAGTACTATCGAGGTGGAGGACAATATTGAAGTCTATTTGGAAAAAGGAGAGAAAAATGAAATAAAAATTGAAGCCGACGATAATCTCCATGACATAATTTCCCTTGAATTAAGAGACGGTATTCTTCGTGTATATACGTCAAAACTGGCAGTAAATTATAAAAAACTAATTGTAAGAATTACGTACACGAACAATTTGACTTTAGTAACATCTAAAAACGAATCTATTGTCAATGCCATTCAGGAAATTCAATTAAACGAGATAACGTTTAAACCCCTTGACTATTCTAAATTGTATTTGAATGTCAATTCAAAAAATTTCATATTGCAGGCGAATGACAAATCAAAAATTGAACTCAATTTAAAATCAGAGAATGCCACCATTGAATTGAGTAAAAATGCTATTCTAAAAACTTTGGTTACAACTACTGACCTAAAATGTGATTTATATCAAAAATCAAATGCTGCAATAGAAGGCAGTGCCACCAATGCTATTATTCGTCTGGATAATAATTCGGTTTTGGTCGGAAATAAATTAACCATAAAAAATGCTGATGTCACCGCTGAAGGCTATACCAGTTGTAGTATTTTTGCCGAAACAACTTTGGTTTTGCAAGCTGCAGACAAGTCAGAAATACAACTTTCCGGAGCGCCAAAAATAGAAATACGCAGTTTTAGTGGTGAAGCGAAATTGCTCAAAAAATTAAAATAATTATAAAGAAAAAGTCCCAAATTTGGGACTTTTTTATTGAAAAGAATTAACCTTCTATTATTCTTTAGCAGCCAAATATCTTTCGGCATCAAGAGCAGCCATACAACCTGTTCCTGCAGCCGTTATCGCCTGACGATACACATGGTCTGCAGCATCGCCGGCCACAAAAACACCATTCACATTTGTTTTAGAACTTCCAGGTACATTAACAATATATCCTGTTTCGTCTAATGCAAGGTACTCTTTAAAAATATCTGTATTAGGTTTGTGACCAATAGCCACGAAGAAACCGGTAGCTGGAATATCAAAGATCTCTCCTGTCGTTTTGTTTTTTGCTTTTACAGCAGAAACCACTTGCTCATCTCCAATAACTTCAACTGTATCGTGATTCATCAAAATAGTGATGTTTTCAGTTTTGCGCACGCGCTCTTCCATGATTTTTGAAGCTCTGAATTTTTCGCTTCGCACTAACATTGTCACTTTCTTGCACAGTTTCGATAAATAATGAGCTTCTTCACATGCTGAATCTCCGGCACCCACAATAACCACTTCCTGATTTCTGTAGAAAAAACCGTCGCAAACCGCACAAGCAGATACTCCACCACCCATTTTTAAATAATGTTGCTCTGAAGGCAGACCTAAATATTTAGCAGAGGCGCCTGTCGAAATAATAACGGTTTCACAATGCAATTCGATACTATCATTGATCCAAACTTTATGAACATCTCCGGAAAAATCAACTTTGGTAGCCCAACCATCACGCACATCTGCACCAAAACGTTGTGCTTGCGCTTGCAATTGAACCATCATTTCTGGTCCTGTAACACCATCAACATATCCTGGGAAATTTTCTACTTCATTCGTTGTTGTCAATTGACCACCTGGTTGCATCCCTTGGTACAAAACAGGATTCATGTTTGCTCTGGCAGCATAAATAGCAGCGGTATATCCCGCAGGACCAGACCCTATAATAAGGCATTTTATTTTTTCTATTGTATCAGACATAGTACTTTTTTATTTCATTTTTGAAGTTACAAATGTAGTTTTTTAATAAAAAAATACGCTTAAAAAAATATCATTTTTAGCTATTTGAAAATAATAGCATTCTATTTAAAAATATCACTTGCAAAACTCAAAATTAGTTTTATATTTGCACTCGCTTACGGGGTGTAGCGTAGCTCGGTTATCGCGCCTGCTTTGGGAGCAGGAGGCCGCAGGTTCGAATCCTGCCACCCCGACAAAAAATCCTTTTTGCTCTGCAAAAGGGATTTTTTTATTTAAACTACTCTCGAAGCCAATTGGAAATTCTGTTTTGGTAATCTGAATTGAATATTTAAACTAAATTTAATTGACTCCCCAACTCCCCTAGCCCGAATGGCAGTGGAAAGCTTCGCTGTCTTGCAACCTATTTTTTCCTGACATAAAAGAGCGACCATAGGAAGCTCCTTTTATGACAATAGAAAAAAAGGTTTAGGACAAGAACTTGAAACGGACAGTTGGAACAAGCTACTGAAAACAATACCTGAGTCAAAAAACACCAATCCATCAATTGGCAACTAATCAGTCTTTAACAAATGTTAACAAAATAGATTTTCAAAAACGATAATTAATTGTATTTTTACCGTTCAAAATTCAGAAAAATAAATGGGCAAAATCATAGCGATTGCGAATCAGAAAGGCGGCGTTGGAAAGACTACTACGTCTATAAATCTTGCGGCTTCCTTAGGTGTTTTAGAGAAAAAAGTATTACTAATAGACGCTGATCCTCAAGCAAATGCCACATCAGGACTAGGTATTGATGTAGAAACTGTTGAAATTGGCACTTATCAAATTCTGGAGCACAGTCACACTCCACAGGAAGCTACCATAGGGTGCACCTCTCCAAATGTTTCTGTAATTCCGGCACATATTGACCTTGTTGCGATAGAAATCGAATTGGTCGACAAAGAAAACAGAGAGTATATGCTTAAAAAAGCATTAGAAAGTGTCAAAGAAGAGTATGATTATATCATTATCGATTGCGCACCTTCTCTTGGTTTACTTACACTGAATGCTTTAACTGCTGCTGATTCAGTAGTGATTCCTATTCAATGCGAATATTTTGCATTGGAAGGTTTAGGTAAATTATTGAATACTATAAAAAGTATTCAAAAAATCCATAATCCGGAATTAGACATCGAAGGATTGTTATTAACCATGTTTGACTCCAGATTGCGTTTGTCAAACCAAGTGGTGGAAGAGGTTCAAAAACATTTTAACGACATGGTTTTTGAAACTATTATCCAAAGAAATGTAAAATTAAGTGAAGCGCCGAGTTTTGGCGAAAGTATTATAAATTTTGACGCTACAAGTAAAGGTGCTATCAATTACCTGCACTTAGCGCAAGAAATAATAAAGAAAAACAGCAAATAGTTGTATGGCAAAAGCAATAAAAAAACAAGCCTTAGGAAGGGGATTATCTGCATTATTAAAAGATCCGGAAAATGATATAAAATCGGTAAACGATAAAAATGCTGATAAAGTTGTAGGAAATATTATTGAGCTTGAAATTGATGCGATTGAAATAAATCCTTTTCAGCCCAGAACTAATTTCAATGAAGAGTCATTGAGAGAACTGGCTACTTCCATCAAAGAATTAGGTGTTATCCAACCTATTACTGTTCGAAAATTAGATTTCAATAAATACCAGTTGATTTCGGGAGAACGCCGTCTTCGTGCTTCTACCCTTGTAGGATTAACGACTATTCCTGCTTATATTCGAATCGCAAATGATAACGAATCATTGGTTATGGCCTTGGTTGAAAACATTCAACGTCATGATTTAGATCCGATAGAAATAGCACTTTCTTATCAACGATTGATTGATGAAATTCAATTAACGCAAGAACAAATGAGTGATCGTGTAGGAAAAAAACGTTCTACAATCGCCAATTATTTGAGACTTTTAAAATTAGACCCGATTATTCAAACCGGCATACGTGATGGTTTTATCAGTATGGGTCATGGTCGTGCTATCATAAATATTGAAGACCTTGATATTCAAACTAATATTTATCAAAAAATCGTAAGTCAGAATCTTTCTGTTCGTGATACCGAAGCCTTGGTAAAAAATTATCATGAGAGCTTAAAACCAAAACCGGAAGGTAAACCCAAAGCCGCTTCATTTGAAATTGAAGAAACTCAAAAAAACACCTTTACTAACTATTTTGGGACCAAAGTAGATGTAAAAGTGGCTGGCAACGGTAAAGGCAAAATCACAATTCCATTTCACTCCGAAGAGGATTTTAACAGAATCATCAAACTAATAAACGGGTAGTGAATAAAATCCTTTCCATAGGTCTATTCCTTTTTATCTTAGGAAACATATCCGTTTTTGCTCAAGCGAACACCGATGCTGTGCTGGTTTCAAAAGACACTGTGAAACTAAAAGAAATAGACCCCTTAAGTCCTTCAAAAGCAGCTTTTTATTCTGCTGTTTTACCAGGCTTAGGACAAGCCTACAATAAAAAATACTGGAAAATCCCCCTTGTTTACGGAGCAATAGGGACCAGTCTTTACTTTTACATTGACAACAATAAAAAATACAATCAGTATCGTGATGCCTACAAAAGAAGATTGGAAGGCTATACCGATGATGATTTTAGCTATTTGGACGAAGACAGGTTAATTGCAGGACAGAAATTTTACCAACGAAATAGAGATTTATCAGCTTTGATAACTTTGGGATTTTATGCCTTGAATATTATAGATGCTAACGTTGATGCCGCATTAATACAGTTTAATGTAGATGAACAATTGTCCGTAAGACCAGTTATATATCCCGATGATGTAACATTAAAAACAAATTTTGGACTAACACTTAATTATAATTTTTAACCGAAAGAAAACTACTTTCTTTTATGGTTATTGATTTAATTTTAAAAAATATAAAAAATGAAAATTGCGCTATTAGGATACGGAAAAATGGGTCAGGTAATTGAACGAATTGCAACTGAAAGAGGTCATGAAATTGTTTTGAGAAAAGACGAATTTAATACTTATGACGGGCTTTCAAATGCAGATGTTGCCATCGATTTCAGTGTACCAATGGCTGCGGTTGATAACATTTCAAGCTGTTTTCATGCCAAAGTACCAGTAGTTTCAGGAACTACGGGCTGGTTGGAGCATTATGATGAAATGGAAGCACTTTGCAAAGAATTGAATGGTGGTTTCATCTCGAGCTCTAATTTTAGTCTGGGAGTAAATATTTTCTTTGGACTCAATGAATATTTGGCTAAATTAATGGCTCCTTTTGATTCCTACAAAGTGGACATGGAAGAAATTCATCATACACAAAAATTGGATGCCCCTAGTGGTACTGCAATTTCATTAGCCAAAGGAGTGATTGAAAATAGTTCATATACAAATTGGACTTTAGAAGCCCCTAAACCAAACGAAATCCATATCGAAGCAAAAAGAATAGGAACGGTTCCTGGTACCCATACCGTAACTTATAATTCCGTTGTAGATACCATCGAAATAAAACACACTGCTCACAACAGAGAAGGTTTTGCACTTGGGGCCGTAATTGCTGCAGAATGGCTTGCCGGTAAACAAGGCATCTTCACAATGAAAGATGTATTAAATTTAAAATAAAATTATTTTCCGTTTGAGGCAGAATTCCCCAAAAACCTTAAACATTAAACCTTAAACAAAAGATTATGACACTATATCAATGGTTTGTGTTTTTCCTGATCGTACAAGTAATTCACTTTTTAGGGACATGGAAGCTATATGAAAGCGCCGGTAGAAAACGTTGGCAAGCTGCCATTCCTGTTTACAATGCGATCGTTTTAATGAAAATAATAGGCCGCCCTACATGGTGGACTGTATTGCTTTTTATTCCAATTATCAACCTGATAATGTTTCCTGTAATTTGGGTAGAAACCTTAAGAAGTTTTGGAAAAAGATCGACTTTAGATAGTATTTTGGGAATCTTTACTTTTGGATTTTATATTTTCTATGTTAATTATACGGAGAAATTAAATTACGTCACAGACAGAAGTTTACAACCTGATAACAAGGCGGCTGATACCGTAAGTTCTTTACTTTTTGCTGTTATTGTAGCCACTATCGTTCACACTTATTTTATTCAACCCTACACCATTCCTACCTCTTCATTGGAAAAATCATTATTAGTAGGTGACTTTTTGTTTGTGAGTAAAATGAATTATGGAGCCAGAGTTCCAATGACTACTGTAGCCTTACCAATGGTACACGATACCATACCATTTACAAAACAAAAATCTTATCTTACCTGGCCAGAACTACCTTATTTAAGACTTCCTGCCTTACAAAAAATTGAACGATCAGATATTGTTGTTTTCAATTGGCCTGTGGACACCGTTTATAAATTCAGGGACAAATCAGGAAAAAGAGTTGAAAAACCAATCGATAAGAAATCAAATTACGTAAAACGTTGTGTGGGTATTCCGGGAGATACCTTATCCATAAAAAAAGGAATAATTTTCATCAACGGAAAAGAATTAATTTTACCGGAAAGAGCAAAACCTCAATTCTCATACAAATTAGCTTTGGACGGGAAAACACCGGTAGATTTCGAATATCTTTTTAAAGATATGGACATCACTGATGGGGGCTATTTCACAGATAATGAAAAAAGAGACACCTTATATATAGCTGCTTTAACTGCTGCTAATGCCGAGAGATTTAAAAATATTCCAGGAATTACTTCTGTTCAAAGGGTAATCACAACAGGAGTTGACAATAGCATCTTTCCTCATATCAACAAATGGAATAATGATAATTTAGGCCCAATTTACATTCCACAAGAAGGAAAAACCGTAGCCTTAAACGTAGAAAACTTACCTTTTTACAAAACTATCATTACGGATTATGAGAAAAATGAATTGCAGGTAAATGGTTCTGAAATACGAATTAATGGAAAAATCGCGACGACTTATACCTTCAAGCAAAACTATTATTGGATGATGGGAGACAATCGTCACAATTCTGAAGACAGCCGTTACTGGGGTTATGTTCCTGAAAATCATATCGTAGGAAAACCAGTTTTCATATGGTTAAGTATTGATTCAAACGGAAAAGGATTCGATAAAATTCGTTGGGAACGTCTTTTTACTACTGTTAGTGGTGATGGACAGCCGCAATCTTATTTCAAATTTTTCTTATTTGCCTTAGTTGCCTTTTTTGTTGGAGAATATTTCTGGAAAAAGAGAAAAGAAAAAGGTTAATTAGTTGATCTGGTGATTTGTTTATTTGAAAATAGGAACCATGTACACTTATTCATTTGAAAAATTAGACGTTTGGAATGAAGCTAAAGATTTTACCAAATCACTTTATACCTTAACTTCAAAATTTCCTGATTCAGAAAAATTTGGATTAGTGTCACAATTAAGAAGAGCTTCCGTTTCCATATGTTCTAATATTGCAGAAGGTTCTGCAAGAAATTCATATAAGGACAAAGCTCATTTTACAACGATGGCATTTGGTTCTACTGTAGAAGTTTTAAACCAATTGATATTATCATATGAATTAAACTTCATTTCTGAAAATGACTATTTAAAATTACGACAAAATATTGAAAGTGTTACAAACAAATTAAATGGACTACGTAATTTTCAAATATCAAAATCAGCAGAACAAAATTCAGTCAAATAACCAAATCTTCAAATAAACGAATGAACATCTTAATTCATCCAACCTACTTCCCTTCTATAAGTCATTTTGTTGCTATGGCACAATCGGAGCAAATTACGTTCGAGATAGAGGATAATTTTCAAAAGCAAACCAACCGAAACCGTACCTATATTTACAGTCCAAACGGCATTCAGTTGTTAAACATCCCTGTTAAGCATTCAAAACTAAGCCATCAGAAAACAAAAGATATCCAAATCGAAAATGATTTTGATTGGCAAAAGCAACATTTCAAATCCTTGGAAGCGGCTTATCGAAGCTCTCCCTTCTTTGAATATTTTGAGGATGACATTCGTCCTATTTTCGAAAAAAAACACACTTTTTTATTGGATTTAAATTTTGAAACATTGGATTTTATTACAAAATCGATGCGAATGAAATTAGATTACAAAACCACAACCGAATACTTTCACGAAGTCGACACCAATTTGATTTCAGATTTTAGATTTTTGGCCAACGGCAAAAAAGACACTTCCCTATTTGAAAGTTATACCCAGGTTTTTGATGACAAACATGGTTTTATCAATAACCTAAGTGTTCTCGATTTACTGTTTAACGAAGGTAAATTTGCTATGGATTATTTAAAAAATCAAAAGATAGAGCGATAAAACAATTCTAAAGACTCTAAAAAAACCTATCAGTCATATCTTTTATATGAACTTTATTAGTTTAAAAAACCTTTAACTATTTTAAAGAACCACAAAACTATTCTAACGCCAATTTTGCCATGATAGGATAATGATCGGAATTGACAAACTCAGGAAAATTTTCGAATTTTTTGACTTTCATTTTTTCATCAGCAAAAATATAATCAATTCGGGCAGGGTAATATCTGAATTTATAAGTGGCGCCAAAGCCTTTACCAGCCTCTTCAAAACAATCCTTTAATTTTCCTTTTATGTTTCTGTAAACATAAGAAAAAGCACTGTTATTCATGTCTCCACAAATGATTATCGGATAAATGCAATCCTTTTTGTGATCTTTAAACATCTCAGCCTGCTGTTGCTGCTGTTTGAAGGCTTTACTTATTCGGCTATATAATTTTTGAGATTTGCTTTGATTAATAGCATCTATGTTCTCATTAATTTCGTTAACATCAGGAGATATTTTTATAGATTGCAAATGCATATTATAGACCCTGATAATATCTTTTCCCCTTTTGATATCCACGAAAATAACGTTGTTGCTGGAATTAGGAAAGACAATATTTCCTTCATCAATAATTGGAAACTTTGAAAAAATAGCCTGTCCGGTTTTAATTTGGTTACCGCCCATAAAAATATATTTATGCGGATAGACTTTCAAATCAATATTTGCAGAAGAAGAATATTCCTGTATACAAAGGATATCAGGATTCTTTTCGTTAATAAATGTCAAAATTTCTGTCGGAACATTTTCCCTGTCCAACCACTTAAATACATTGAATAAGCGCACATTGTAGCTCATTACGGTAAAATCTTTTTCATTCTCAGGAAATTCCTTAGTGGAAACCTTATAAAATTTATTGATAAAAGTAATCCCCATCAAAAGCACTAATCCTGATAAAATCATGCGCTTTTTGAATTGAACAGCCCAATAAAAAAAGAACAAACCATTCAACACAAAGAACAAAGGCATAAATAAAGTAAGGACAGACAACAAAGGAAATACCTGCGGCGCTAAAAAAGGCAGAAGATACGCACTGAAAGTCAATACAGTAAGCACTATATTCAAAAAAAACATGCCTTTATTAAACCAGGAAAGGTTATTCATTTCTTACTTTTTTCTACAGACAGAAAACTGTCAATTTACTTTCCTGCTTTAAACAGGAATTCTTTTTCTTCTTTGGTCAGACAATCGTATCCTGATTGGCTAATTTTATCTAAAATTTCATCAATTTGTTGCTGTGTTTTGTCTTTTGTCACTATTCGGGAAGTACTTCTTTCAACTGGTCGGTTATAATTTTTATGTACTTTTTTGAATGGTGTTGATGGCGATTTTTTAAACAGATTCGCAAAGAAATCTAAAAATCGGGATACTATTTTAGTTAAATCAATTCCATTTTGCAGCAATTTAATAAAAATAAATCCAAAAACCGCTCCCGATATGTGGGAAATATGACCTCCCGTATTTCCTAATCGGAACTGCATTAAGTCAAGTATAAGAATTACAGCGGTAATATGCCACAATTTTACATTGCCAATAATCAAGAGTCTCACCTCCATCAATGGCCTGTAAGTTGTTGTGGCGACTAAAATAGCCATAATCGCGGCAGAGGCTCCAACAATCCCAGAACTAAGATGTAAAACATAATAACCCAAAATAAAAGCAATTCCAGCAAATAATGCACTCAATACATACAAACCCAGATATTGTTTGGGAGTAAAAAATGTCAAAAACAAAGTACTTGCAAAATTTAAAACCAACATATTAAAGAACAAATGCCCAAATCCATCATGAAAAAAAGCATAGGTTAATAAAGTCCAGGGTTTAGTAATAAAAACAGAAGGCTCCGAAGATAAGGCGATCCAATTTGGAAAATTAAAAACACCACTCTTGAATTGATAGAAAAACACCAAGGATACCAAAAAGCAAAGCACATTCCAGAAGATTAGCCTAAAAACAATTCCTCCCAATTTGTACTGCAATTTCAAATCGTCAACTATATTCATATCTAATTAAGTATTTAAAATCAAAATTTAAGTCCTAAAATAACTTCTTACAGAAACACAATGTATCAACTTAGTTCCAACGGTTTCTATTGAATTGATTTTTCTTCCAATACCACATCATCAAAAACCCAAACAAAGCACCTCCGATGTGAGCAAAATGGGCAATTCCAGTGCTTCCTTCACCAAAAATCGAACTTCCCTTAAATCCTAAAAATAAATCCATTGCTAATAATCCTGGTACAAAATATTTTGCTTTTATCGGAATTGGAATAAACATTAAAGCCAATTCCGCATTAGGAAACATGAAAGCAAAAGCAGTTAACAAACCATAAATGGCTCCTGAAGCACCTACCATAGGGATTTGGTTATTCCTTGCCGCCAAAAAAAGTGCATCAAAACTTTCTTGATTTAACAACTTTAGTTTTCCAACATCTTCTAAAATGCTAACAATATCTTTCTCGAATAAATCAGGACGATAAACCTGATTATCAGAAATTGTTGCATTCAGAATTTTATTCAAAGTCTCATTAGAAAGGTGCAAATCAGAAGCGGCAGATAAGATGTTTTGAAGTTCATAATACCCAATACCTAAATGTAAAAAAGCAGCCCCTAATCCACACGAAATATAAAAAAACAAGAATTTTTTTCCTCCCCAAAAATGTTCCAATGTAGACCCAAAAGAATACAAAGCAAACATATTAAAGGCAATATGCATAATATTACCATGCATAAACATATGAGTGAAAAGTTGCCAAATTTTAAAATCATAATTTTGAAAAGAATGCAAAGAAAAGTAAACCTCTGCCTGAGGAACTAATTGACTACAAATAAAAAACAAAACATTTATTATCAATAATTGTTTAACAACTGGCGTAATATTCATCATAATGCAAATTTTTTATCTAAATCTTCCACACGCATCGTGATGAAAGTTGGTTTTTGAAATGGGGAAACATTTGGGTCTTTACAGGCAAAAAGGCCGTTTACTAAATTTTCCTGTTCTTTTTCTGTTAAATATGTACCGGTTTTAACAGCCAAACTTTTGGCCATTGATTTGGCAATCGTGTCGTTTTGACTGAAACTGCTTTCCGGAATGCCATCTTGTAAATCGCTTAATAATTGTTCCAACAAGATAGAGACTTCGCTTTCGGTTACATTCACCGGAATACCCGAAATGACAATATGGTCCTCGTCACTTTCTTCAAATACAAATCCTGTATTCATCAGGGAAAGTTGCAATTCTGTGATCAATTCCATTTCTGCATTCGAAAAAAACAAATTCAAAGGAAACAACAACTGCTGACTTGAGGCTTGATGAACAGTCATATTTGTCAAAAATTGTTCATACAAAACCCGTTGATGCGCCCGTTGTTGATCAATGATTACCATACCTGATTTTATAGGCGAAACAATATATTTTTTATGGATCTGATAGGTTTTATGTACAACTTGCTCTACCTCCTCATCATTAAATAAAGACGAAGTTACCTCTTCATTCTCAAATGAAAAATCACTGTTCACAGCAAATGATTCTGCGTCATGCTTTAATCCCACATACAAACTTTCCCAATTGGCCGCAGGTTCGGGTTTTCTGTAACTGGAAAATTGTTTACTGGGCTTATCCTCCGCAAAAGGATTAAAATTACTATCTACCTGAATCGTTGGTGTCTCTCCTTCCAAATCTTTGTAATGGTAAGGTGTGTCTAAATTAGCATCCCGGTCGAAATCCAAAACAGGGGCTACATTAAATTGTCCCAAACTATGTTTAATGGAAGCTCTCAAAATAGCATACAAGGCCTGCTCATCATCAAACTTAATTTCCGTTTTTGTTGGATGTATATTGATATCGATCGTATTGGGAGGCAATGTCAAATATAAAAAATAACTCGGTTGCGATCCGTCTTTCAAAATTCCGTCATAAGCAGCCATCACAGCATGATGCAAATAACCACTTTTAATGAATCGGTCATTCACAAAGAAAAACTGTTCTCCTCTATTTTTTTTCGCAAATTCCGGTTTGCTCACAAATCCCTGAATGCTTACAATCTCGGTTTCTTCCTGAACAGGAACCAATTTTTCATTGGTTTTACCCGAAAAGACATTTACAATTCGTTGTCTCAAAGTCGCAGAAGGCAAATTAAACATTTCGCTTCCATTATGGTAAAACGAAAAATGTATCTTAGGATGTGCCAAGGCCACTCGCTGGAATTCATCAATAACATGACGGTACTCCACGATATCCGACTTCAGGAAATTACGACGGGCCGGAATATTAAAAAACAAATTCTTCACCGCAAACGAAGTCCCCTTTGGCAAAACGGCTACTTCTTGCGATACAAACTTACTTCCTTCAATAATGATGTGTGTTCCCAGTTCCTCCTGGTCTTGTTTGGTTTTCATTTCGACATGGGCAATAGCTGCTATAGAAGCCAATGCCTCGCCACGAAAACCTTTAGTATGCAATGAAAATAAATCTTCCGCCTGACGGATTTTTGAAGTAGCGTGACGCTCAAAACACAAACGGGCATCAGTCACAGTCATCCCTAAACCATTATCAACCACTTGAACCAATGACTTTCCTGCGTCTTTGATAATTAATTTAATATCAGTTCCTCTCGCATCGACAGCATTTTCCAGTAATTCTTTTACTACTGAAGCGGGTCTTTGAACGACTTCTCCAGCCGCAATTTGATTGGCAACATGATCAGGAAGCAATTGAATAATACTCGACATTAATTTTATGTTTGGGGTTTGGGTTATAACTTTTGATTTAAAAACAAAGATTACAAATTTAATGAATTTCTATTGGCTTTTGTGATTTAGAAAACTATAAAAAAACAAAAAAACTTAACAGGCTGTATAAGAGATTCAGCCCTTTTCAAAATCAGTCCTGTTGTCCGAATTGAATTACTTCATATTGTTGATTTCTTCAAGAGTATAGACTTTATATTCAATTCCCATCCTCTTAGCATTCTCTTCAACAGTATTTGTAAAGCCAACTTTTTTTCTGAGTTCATTCACCAATTCTGGATTTTTGATTGGAGGAATATAATTAAAATACTCTTCCTTGCCCGTTTCCTTATTTATGATTTTTATCATCGCTCCTTGTGTACCATAAATTTGTTCCTTCCCCTGAGAAGTTAATAATCTGTCGTGCATCATTGCAAAGCGCGTAAATGGAATTTCATTTTTATTTGCTGCGTCTTGAATTAAAGGAAAGTACTTAGGGATTTGATTGGAGTGTTGAATCACATACCAAGCAGCTTCATTAGTGGGCTCTCCGACAAGTGTTTTTCCGGGATACCCATGTATTGAAATTATTTTTTCAACTTTTTTAATATTTAAACTATCTTGTTGCAGCATGATTCCCCAAATATTCCGTCTTAAATCGTCTTGGGAATAACCTGTCTCTTGCTGAATTTGAATCTTTCTTGATTCTGTCGTTTCCGAATCAATATATTCTCTAAGAATTTGATCCGATGTTAAAATCAAGTCCAATTCCTTTTTTAAACTTTGGTCTATTCCGTTTTGGGCCTGAGTACATCCAAAAATGAATATTAGAAAAATGTGAATAGAATATTTTTTCATTGACATAAATAATAGATTTAAACGACCAAAATGACAAACCAAATTTAATGAATTTAACAGGATGTACCTGACTTGACGTTTCACAATAAAATCATAAAAAAAACCTATACTATTTTAAGAAAAAGCATAGGTTTTAAAAAATCTATTTTGTCTTTATTATTCTTCTAATTCCAGAGGCAAATTTTCAATTCGTAATGCTCCTGCAGATAACAAATGTTGATTATCGATTTGGTGAGACAAAGAAGCCTGCTGACGAATGTAAGCCATTTTTATAGCTGCAATAGCTGCTTCAGTTCCTTTGTTACCATGAACTCCGCCGCTTCTGTCTATAGACTGCTGCATCGTATTATCGGTAAGAACACAAAATATAACCGGAATATCCGTTTGAACATTTAAGTCTTTTATTCCTTGCGTTACTCCTTCACAAACAAAATCAAAATGTTTGGTCTGACCTTGAATAACACAACCTATAGTAATCACCGCATCAACATTTTGCGTTTGCAACATTTTTTTGGCGCCATAAATAAGCTCAAAACTTCCCGGAACATTCCATCGGATAATATGTTGTGGCGGCACTTGATTCTCTATAAGCGTTTCGAATGCTCCATTAAAAAGACCTTCTGTTATAGTGTCATTCCATTCAGAAACAACGATTCCAAAACGAAATTCTCTCGCATCCGGAACGGTGTTTTTGTCGTAATCAGATAAATTTTTATTTTCAGTAGCCATCTTTAAAGTTATTTTTGATGTTAAAAGTAAAAGTAAAGGTTAGAAACTACAAGTTAATAGAAAAAATCCAAACTTTACGTAATTTCTAACCTTTATTTTAAGAACTCTAATCTTGTATTACTGCGCTAATCCGATCAAAACATCCACAGAAGCTGCTTCCGGAGTAGCGTCAAAATTTTCTTTTATGTCTGTAAAATATTTCAAAGCCTCTTCTTTATTTCCTAATGCCAAAGCTACTTTTCCTGCTTTCATTAAGAAACGTGGAGTAGTGAAATCATTTTTACTTGATTCAGCTGCTTTTATGTAATTTTCCAAAGCTTCTTTTGGTTGATTTTTTTGAGAATAAGCATCCCCTATTGCACCTTTTGCTAAAGCACTCAAAATAATATCCTCAGAACTGAATTTACCTAAATAATCAATAGCCTCATCATATTTACCTGTATTCAAATAAGCAATACCTGCATAATAATTAGCCAAGTTTCCTGCATCTGTTCCTGAATATTCGTCAGCAATTTTCACAAAACCAAATTTACCTTCAGAACCATTCAATGATAATTTATACAATGAGTCACTGGCAACTCCGTCTGTAGCTTTTTGGAAATTTTGTTGAGCAATAAACATTTCATTAGCTGCTTCATCTTCTTTTGGAGTAGCAACAAACTTTTGAAAAGCTAAATAACCAACAGTCACTAATGCAACACCGGCAACTAATCCAATAATTATTTTCTGGTTTTTAGCTACCCAATCCTCAGTTTTTGATGCAGTTTCATCTAATTTTGAAAATACTCCAGCAGTTGCGCTGTCTTTTTCATCAATCTTAACCTCTTCAACAACCTCTTTTACTTCTTTTTCTTTTGGTGCTTTATATCCTCTTTTACTATAAGTAGCCATTTACATTTTAATTTAGTGAGTGGCAAAAATAAAATTTTTATTCAAACCGACGTAAAAAAAATTGAATTTATATTCAAATAAAAAAAATATTTTTTCATGATGTCATTTCTTTTACTATAAAGACAAAATATTTATCATTGAAAACAGCTAAAAGTCTTATTTATCGATAATTTTCAATAATTTGCACCGGTTTTAGAACAGCCAATCAAAAACAAAAAGAATCCCATTTTTCACTATACTTTTTAAATGTATTTAAAAAAAATTTCATTATTTAACTACAAAAACTTTTCCGAAGCCAATTTTGAGTTTGACGGCAAGATCAATTGTTTTGTAGGCAGAAACGGCATTGGAAAAACCAACGTTTTGGACGCCATTTACCATTTATCGTACGGGAAAAGTTATTTTAACCCACTAGCTGTTCAGAATATTAAACACGGAGAAGAGTTTTTTGTAATTGATGCCGAGTTTGAAAAAAACGAAAGAAACGAACAAATCGTCTGCAGTCTGAAAAAAGGACAAAAGAAAATATTGAAACGCAACGGCAAAGCCTATGACAAGTTCTCGGATCATATTGGTTTTGTTCCATTAGTTATTATTTCTCCTGCCGACAGGGATTTGATCGTAGAAGGAAGCGAGACCAGAAGAAAATTCATGGACAGCGTTATCTCGCAATTGGACTCCCATTATTTACAACAACTTATTCAGTACCAAAAAGTAATGAGTCAACGTAATGCTTTACTGAAATATTTTGCCTTGAATCATGTTTTTGAAAAAGATACCTTATCTATATATAATGAACAACTAAACAGTTTTGCACATTATATTTTTGAAAAAAGAAAATCATTCATTGAGGAGTTCATTCCTATTTTCAATACCCATCATCAGGCCATAACCGGATCACAAGAGACCGTTCAACTGGTTTATGAAAGTCATTTGTACGAGAATGATCTGTTAACCCTTTTACAGGAAAACATCAATAAAGACAGAGCTTTGCAATATACCAGTGTGGGTACCCATAAAGACGATTTGTCTTTTGAAATCGACCACCATCCAATAAAGAAATTTGGATCACAAGGCCAACAAAAATCATTTCTGATTGCTTTAAAGCTGGCACAATTTGAATTTTTAAAAAAACAGAGTGGTGTTAAACCCATTTTGCTTTTTGATGATATCTTTGATAAATTAGACGAAAGCCGGGTAGCCAAAATCGTAGAGATGGTGAACAGCGACACTTTTGGACAACTCTTTATTTCCGATACTCATCCTGAACGAACAGAAACTATTGTAAAATCAACGCATCAGACGTATAAAATTTTCAATTTATAACTTTTATTTAATAATTTAAAAAGTTATGAAAACTGAAAAATCAATTACTTTTGCCTATCAATTCTTTTAAAAATTCAATCCAAATGAAATTTCAACCTATATTTTTAGTCCTAATATCTTTTTTGGTTTTATCCTGTAACGGACAGACTTCAAAAAACATCACTACCATTGACCCGGTGACCTTTTCGAAAAAAATACAAGAGACTCCAAACCCTCAAATTCTGGATGTACGTACTCCTGAAGAATATGCTTCAGAACATATTGATAAAGCCGAAAATGTAAATTGGCTTAGCGATGATTTTGTAGCAAACACTGCAAAATACGATAAAACAAAACCTGTTTTTGTCTACTGCAAAAGTGGAGGAAGAAGCCAGAAAGCTGCAGCAAAATTGGCTGAATTAGGCTTTACAACCATTTATGAATTAGACGGTGGAATCCTAAAATGGAGTGCTGCCGGGCTTTCTAAACCAAGTGATAAAATCGTAGGAATCACCAGTCAGGACTACGCCAAACTATTGAATACAGACAAAAAAGTACTGATTAACTTTTACGCGGAATGGTGTGCCCCTTGCAAAAAAATGTCCCCTTATGTTTTGCAAATGCAAAAAGACATGGCTGATACAGTCGTTATCGTTCGATTGGATGCCGATAAAAATAAAAGCATCGTTTCAGAAATGAAAATAAGTGAACTTCCTACCTTATTATTGTACGAAAACAAAGAAGTAAAGTGGAAACACTCTGGTTTTATAAGTGAAGTTGATTTAAAAAAACAATTACAATAGTTTCAAAATGCTTTCAAAAGAAACCCTACAATTTCTGGATGATCTAAAAGCCAATAACAATCGGGATTGGTTTCAAGACAATAAAAAAAGATACGAGGCCTTAAAAAAAGAGTATCAGCAACTTGTTTCTGATTTTCTGGATGCCATGAAACCTTTGGACCCTTCGTTAGAAATGCTTGAAGTAAAAAACTGCACTTTCAGAATTAACCGTGATATTCGTTTTTCAAAAGACAAATCACCTTACAAAACCCATTTGGGCGTTTGGATTTCTTCGGGACAAAAAGGCCTGAATCGATCCGGTTATTACGTTCACATTCAAAATGGAGGCAGCTTTATCGCTGGTGGTTTGTATTGCCCCGAATCTGAAGATCTAAAAAAAATGCGCAAGGAAATAGCCTTTTTCCATGAAGATCTGGAAGAAATCCTTGCTGAAAAAAAATTCAAAAAAGAATTTAACTCTTTTGACAGAAACGAAGCCAATACACTGAAAAACCCTCCGAGAGGGTATGAAAAAGACCATCCTGCCATCGAATTACTTAAACTAAAAAGTTTTGAATGCAGTCAAAAATTTGATATTTCAGAAGTTACAAAAAAGGATTTTGTTGCGACCATGAGCCAAAAACTAATCACCTTAAAGCCTTTGAACGAATTCATCAACAGAGCCTTAACTTCAGATGAATTCTAATTTACAGTAATGAAAAAAAGAAAGATACTTTTTCTTGGAGAATCCTACAGAGCTGACGCCATCACTTGGATGAATGGTTTGAAAGAGTTTGGTGATTTCGAAATCATTTGTTGGGAATTAAAAACTCCAAGTAAAAGCATGGTGGATCGAATGAAAAGATTTTTTGAGTTTGCATTCACGCTTTCTAAAATCAAAAAAATAATCAAACAGCATCAACCTGATATGGTTATTGCTGAAAGAACCACCAGTTATGGCTTTTTGGCCGCCTTATCTGGTGTACAACCGGCAGCTATTGCGCAACAAGGAAGAACCGATTTATGGCCAGACCACTCTATTTCATTACCCCTTAAAAAACGCATTCAGCGTTATGCCTTTAAAAAAGCAGATTTAATACATGCTTGGGGCCCTGTAATGACTGTTTCAATGAAAGCGGCACAAGTAGACATGTCTAAAGTTTTGGTGCTCCCAAAAGGAATTAATTTGGAAGTATTTAAAAGCAAAAACAGCATTAATCCCGAAAAAATAAATGCCATTGTAACCCGATCCTTGTCACCAGAATACCGCCACGATGTTATTTTGAATGCATTTTCTATCCTGCATCAAAAAGGACTGGATTTCAAATTAACGATTGTGGGCGACGGAACGCAGCTTCACATTTTAAAAGATTTGGCACAAAAATTAAATATTGAGGATAAAGTTACTTTTACGGGACGCATTCCAAATACTGAATTACCTGAATTGCTGCAAGAATCTGATTTTTATATCAGTATGCCCATAACCGAAGGAGTTTCAGCCTCATTGTTTGAAGCAATGGCCAGCGGCTGCTATCCTGTTGTAACCGATATTGCAGGAAATCAAAGTTGGGTAACCCATCGTGAAAACGGACAACTAATCTCTATGGATGATTCCAAAATGCTCGCGGAAGAATTACTATGGTCATTTAAAAACCCTGAACATCGTAACGAAGCCGTATTAAAAAACAGAAGATTCGTAGAAGAAAACGCTAATTATTCGACCAATATGAAAATCATTGCGGATAAATACCACGAATTAATCAACACATTTAAAACCAATTAAATCTGTTTGGTTTTAATTGAAACTTGTATCCTGATCTAAAAAAACAAACAACTAAATTTAAATTCCTATTTTTGGTCTGGAATTTAACACTTCAAAAAAGCCTTTTCTTGTATGGAAATACTAACTAATTTTTCTCTAAAAAACTTCAATACATTTGGCATAGAAGCCAAAGCAAAACAATTTGTTGCGGTTCATTCTTCAACAGAACTGAAAACTATTTTAGAACAAAACAAATCGCAGAAAAAATTTATTCTGGGCGGTGGCAGCAATATGCTTTTGACAAAAGATATCGATGCACTTGTCATTCATGTCGATTTGAAGGGCAAAAAAGTCAAAGAAGAAAATGATGATTTTGTTTGGGTAGAAAGTCAGGCAGGTGAAAACTGGCATGAATTCGTACTTTGGACAATTGACCAAAATTTTGGAGGATTAGAAAACATGTCTTTGATTCCAGGAAATGTCGGAACCACTCCGGTACAGAATATTGGCGCTTATGGCACCGAAATTAAAGACACTTTTGTTTCCTGTGAAGCAATGACGATAGAAAATCAGGAAGTAAAAACCTTCACAAATTCAGAATGTCATTTTGGATATAGAGAAAGTGTTTTCAAAAACGAAGTAAAAAATCAATATATAATCACTTCAGTTGTTTTCAAACTAACCAAACGCAACCATAAAATCAATACCTCGTACGGGGACATTAAAGCCGAATTAGCTAAAAACAATCCCGAAGCTTCAGGACAAACTCCGACTTTAAAGGACGTCAGTAATGCTGTAATCGCCATTCGAAAAAGCAAATTACCGGATCCCAAAGAATTAGGAAACAGTGGAAGTTTCTTCAAAAACCCAATACTTCTAAAAACTGATTTCGAAAAAATTCATCAAAAATTTCCAGAAATGAGATTCTTTGATATTTCAGAAACCGAAGTCAAAGTACCTGCAGGCTGGCTGATTGAACAGGCTGGTTTAAAAGGGAAACGCTTTGGAGATGCCGGAATTCACAAAAATCAAGCCCTTGTTTTAGTCAATTATGGAAATGCAACAGGCCAAGAAATTTTGAATGTTTCTAAAATCGTCCAAGAAACCGTCTTCGATACATTCGGCATCCAAATAGAAGCCGAAGTGAATATAATATAGACTTTGCAATAACTGTACATTTATAAAAAAAATGCTGGTAATAAAAATTTCAAATCCCAATAATCCCGGCACCTCTTCCATAATAGAAGAGTTATCCCAAAATCTTTTCGAACGATTTGGAAGCGATGGTAAAAACTCCTTTACAGATTGGGAAGAAAACAACCTTAAATATCTATTTGTTGTAGCGGAATTAAACGATGAAATTGTGGGATGTGGAGCAATCAGGCCACTTTCAAAAAAAACGGGAGAGGTAAAAAGGATGTTTGCCAAATACCCCAGAAAAAGTATTGGAAAATCCATTTTGTTATTTTTAGAAACAAAGGCAAAAGAACTGGATTATGAAGAACTTGTTTTAGAAACAAGAGTAAAAAACGAAGAAGCCTGCAAATTTTATCTGAATGCAAACTATATAAAAATTCCAAATTACGGCAAATATGCAAACCGTTTAGACGCGGTTTGTTTTCAAAAAACACTTTAAAACCACAAGCAATGTACACTCCCGATATTTATAAAAACGAAAATCAAGAAGAAATTGAACTTTTTCTGAAAGAAAACAGTTTTGGTATTCTTATCAATCAAACGGATGGAAAATTGTGCGCAACCCATATCCCGTTAGAACTGGACATCAATAAAGAAGGAAAACAAATTTTACACGGACATCTTTCCAAAGAGAATCCACAATGGAAAGGATTTGCAGAAAAGGACCAGATTTTAGCTGTTTTTTCCGGTCCACATGCCTATATTTCTTCCTCATGGTACGACCACGAAAACGTCCCAACCTGGAATTATATCGCTGTACATGTCTACGGAAAAATCAAAATCATTGAAGGAGAAGCTGTGATTGCATCCCTAAAAAAACTAACTGATAAATATGAGGCCAAATCTGAAAACCCGGTTCGCATAGAAGATTTATCAAAGAAAACAATGATGCAAACCAGAGGAATTGTCGGCTTTGAAATCGAAATAACAGCAATTCAGGCCACAAAAAAAATGTCCCAAAATCGCGATGATAAAAATTATCAAAATATCATTACAGAATTAGAAAAAACAGAAAACACACAAGCTGTTGCTGTTGCAAAAGAAATGTCAAAATGCCGAAAGTAATTAGCAATTGGCATTGAAATTTAACAATTCATAATTACCTTTGCACACGATTTAAAAAAGACATTCAACTCAGATGCTCACATTTACTTTATATTCATTCATTTCCGTCGTTGTCATCCAACTTGCTTATTATCTGGGCATTTTTGGAAAATTTGCTTTTGCCAAAGCGCAAAAGACTGTACCAAAAAAGCTTCCGATATCCGTAATTGTTTGCGCTAAAAATGAAGAAGAAAATGTAAAGAATTTCATTCCGTTGCTTGCGGAGCAAGATTATCCCGATTTTGAAATCGTACTGATTGATGATGCTTCAAGCGATGATACTCTGGAGGTTTTTGAAGCGTTTGAAAAACAATACCCAAATGTACGTTTGGTAAAAGTAAAAAATAACGAAGCTTTTTGGGGCAATAAAAAATATGCGCTGACATTGGGAATAAAAGCGGCAAAAAAAGAATATTTATTATTTACCGATGCTGACTGTTACCCTGCCTCAAAAGACTGGATTACAGCAATGAGTTCTCAATTCACCTTGCACAGAACCATTGTTTTGGGTTATGGAGGCTATGAAAAAATTGTCAATTCATTTTTGAATAAAATAATCCGTTTTGAAACACTATTAACAGCTATTCAATACTTTTCTTGGGCAAAATTAGGCCTTCCGTACATGGGAGTAGGAAGAAATATGGCTTACAAAAAAGAAGAATTTTTTAATGTAAATGGTTTTATAGAGCATATTCAGATTCGTTCAGGCGACGATGATTTATTTATTAATCAGGCCGCAAATGGCCAAAATGTAGCCATTGCCTACTCGCCGGAAAGTTTTACCTATTCCAAACCAAAAACTTCTTTCAAAGACTTTTTTACGCAAAAAAGAAGACATGTTGCTACTGCAAATTATTACAAACGAACCGATAAGTTTCAATTAGGACTTTTCTATTGTTCTCAATTGTTATTCCTAATACTGCCTATCCTATTATTGGCGTTTCAGTTTCAATGGATATTGGTAGTGAGTTTAATTGGGCTTAGATACCTTGCCGCTTGGATTGTTGTTGGATTTTCTGCAGGAAAATTAAAAGAAAATGATTTAAAATTTTGGTTTCCTATTGTCGAAATAGTACTTATATTCACACAAATTAATATCTTTATAACTAATATATTCTCAAAACCGGTACATTGGAAATAAATAAACAAATAGAAAAAGCAAAAAAAGGAGATCAAGCAGCCTTTACTTTTCTATTGGATTATTATTGGAATGAAGTGTATGGCTTTATGCTAAAACGCACCGAAAACGAAACTACCGCCGAGGATATCACCATTGAGACCTTCTCGAAAGCCTTTGACAAAATAGGAACCTACAATCCCGAATTTCAGTTTAACACCTGGCTTATCGCTATTGCAAAAAATGTCCACATCGATTTATTACGAAAAAAGAAAACAAATCTTTTTATCGAAATTACCGATGAAGAAGACCAACAAGCGTATAACATTGCCGACACTACTCCATCGGCAGAAGATGAATTAATTACAGAACAAAATCTTTCACAGTTACTGCAATTCATCAAAGAATTAAAACCCGCCTATCAAGAAGTAATTCAGATGCGCTATTTCCAGGAATTGAGTTATCAGGAAATTGCCAACAAAATTGACGAGCCTTTGAGCAATGTCAAAATCAAACTGCTGCGCGCCAAAAAATTATTAGCTGAAATCATTCAGCGCAGAAGATAATTACTGATTTTCAGTATGTAGGAATTACCTTTTACTCTTCAATTCATAACCCTTTCCAACTAAAATACATTGTTTCGCATTTTTATGTTAAAATTGTTAACTAATAATCGCAAATTTAAATACTAAACTAAATATTTCTAACGTTATATGTTAAAAATACCAGCTTATGATTTGATCGTTACCTAACCATTAAAACCATCAATTATGTCAAATTTAAGTATTTACGAGACCCGCTGGATTAACCTTGTTTTTGAAGGAAAGAACAAAGAGTATGGCGCCTACCAATTGCGCCAACAAAGTACACAAACATCTGTTTTGGCATTTTTCACCGGGCTGCTCTTTTTAGCTTCGGCTGTAGCTATTCCAGTACTTATTAATTATTTCAGTCCCGAAAGTAAAATCGAAATTGATCTTCCCGAATTTACAAGCAGGACAATTGAATTATCTGACATTGTTCCTATTGAGGTAAAAAAAACGGTACCACCGGTGCTTCCGGAAGTAAAAAGTCAGGCTCCGGATGTGCCCATCCAAAAGGACCAACTAATCAATCCAATTATAACCAAGTCTTCTGAAGACGTTCCTGATATTGCAAAAAATACGGAAAACTTTGATTCTACAACAATTCCCTCAGACGGAAAAGGAGTCGTTGCCGCAAATGCAAGCCCTGCCCCTTCCGGTAGCGGGACCGAGGCAATAAACACTGCCGACATCGGCAATGCAATTGTAGCTAGTGTTGCCCTGGATAAACTTCCTGAGTTTCCGGGAGGAATCAATAAATTCTACAATTATGTGGGTAATAACTTTGAAAGACCAGATATTGACGCAATCAATAGTATTAGAGTATTTGTGTCTTTTGTGATCGAAAAAGACGGTACGATGACTGATATTCAAGTAAAAAAAGATCCCGGTTATGGATTAGGTAAGGAAGCTGTTCGCGTTTTAAAATCCTTGAAAACAAAATGGTCTCCAGGAATGATACAGGGAAAAGCGGTACGAACTGCTTACAATCTCCCAATTACTATACAAATCAATTAGAATAAATCCTAAAAACAAAAAAGCAGAACTTTCAGTTCTGCTTTTTTGTTTAGCTTAAAAAATTACTATTTAGTGGTTTTTTTAGTCGTTTTTTTGGTAGATTTCTTAGTTGTCTTTTTTGTGGTTTTAACAACTGGTGGAGCTGCTTTTATCTGAACATATGGTTTGTACAGTCCATCTTTTTCAGCTCTTTGTTTTGCCAATTCCGCTCTTTCTTTGGAATCAGGATGTGAACTCATCATTTTTTCAAGAAAAGAAGCTTCGGTTCCTTCGCTCATTTTTGCCAAAATAGAAAAAGCCGAAGAAACTGCATTGACATTATAACCATTTTTTTTCATGAAGTTATACGAGAACTCATCCGCTTCTGCCTCTTGAGTTCTACTGTGTTTACTGTCAATCATAGCGCTACCCAATTTTGCTAATTGACTATCTGTTACACTTGCAATACTATTAGATTGTGAAGCTGCAGCATCTATCAAAGCTTCTTTTTTATAAGCCGCTTTCACTGCGTCGCGAGAATCATGATTCGCTACATGACCAATTTCATGCCCAATAACAGCCAGTAATTCATTATCATCCATGATATCCATCAAACCGGAGTAAACACGCACACTTCCGTCTGCCGTAGCAAAGGCATTCACCTCATTCAATTTATACACTTTGTAATTGAGCGTGTACCCTTCTCCTGTTGTATACTTTCCAAATACTTTATTAAGTCGAATTGTGTACGAATCATTTGGCCCTGTAACAATGTGCTCCGCATCCATTTTATCTACAGCTGCTTTAGACAAAGCGGCAGCATCAGCATCACTAAAAGTAAATCCTGTCACCCCTTTTTGAACGGCACCTAATGCCTTTTCGCCCAAATTAATTTGTGCATTAGCTTTTAAAAGCCCCATCATAACAAGAACTATGCACGATACTATCGATTTCTTTTTCATTTTTTTATCTATTTTGAGTGTCAAATATACTATTTTCTACTAAAATGCTTTCGCCATTTCTTACAAAAATCAATAGCAAAATTACATCTGTCGTTCCCTATATCCCAGCCCGGATAGCAGTGAAAACCCTTGTTTGCTGAAATGGTATTTTTTCTTGACCAAAAAGAGCGACCGACAGAAGCTCCTTTATGGTCTTAGAAAAAACCTGTTTCAGCAAACAAGGTTGAAACGTATAGCCGGAAATAGCTTCTGAAAATAATTACAATTTGGATCCATAATTTCCTATTTCTTAAACCCCATTTCTTAAATCAACTTTCCTTATCTTTGCGCATTGAAAAAATGATTTTATGGAAACGGTTTTAGAAAATACGATGCCAGTCGGAAAACCAAAATGGTTGAAGGTTAAACTTCCGATTGGTCAAAAATATACAGAACTTCGAGGCTTAGTTGACAAGTACAGTCTGAACACTATTTGTACCTCAGGAAGTTGCCCAAATATGGGTGAATGTTGGGGAGAAGGAACAGCAACATTTATGATTTTAGGAAATGTATGTACCCGTTCTTGTGGCTTTTGCGGTGTAAAAACCGGAAGACCGGAAACCGTAGATTGGGATGAGCCGGAAAAAGTGGCACGTTCCATCAAAATAATGAATATTAAGCATGCTGTAATCACCAGCGTTGACAGAGATGATTTGAAGGATGGCGGTTCTATTATTTGGATAGAAACTGTAAAAGCAATCCGAAGAATGAATCCTACGACTACTCTGGAGACTTTGATACCGGATTTTCAAGGAATTGAAAGAAATCTGGACCGAATCGTGGAAGCGAATCCCGAAGTAGTTTCCCATAATGTAGAAACAGTGCGCAGACTTACCCGTGAAGTCCGTATCCAGGCAAAATATGACCGAAGCCTTGAAGTTTTGAGATACCTGAAAGAAAAAGGAATCAACAGAACCAAATCTGGAATCATGCTTGGTCTTGGTGAAGAAGAAGAAGAAGTTTTTCAAACTATGAGAGATTTACGTGCCGCGAATGTTGATGTGGTTACCATTGGACAATACTTACAACCCAGCAAAAAACATTTGCCTGTGAAGGAATTCATCACTCCGGAACAGTTTGCTAAATATGAAAAATTCGGGTTGGAATTGGGTTTCCGTCATGTTGAAAGCGGACCATTAGTTCGTTCTTCTTATAAAGCACAAAAACATATATTATAGTCGAAAGTCGCAAAGTCAGAAAGTCGAAAGACCTTAACTGACTTTATACTTTAGATTTTAGGAACTTAAAACTTATGACAAGAATTGCCATTAATGGTTTTGGAAGAATTGGACGAAATTTATTCCGATTACTTTTGAATCATCCCAGTATAGAAGTAGTTGCCATCAATGATATTGCCGACAAGAAAACTATGGCTCACTTAGTGAAATACGATAGTATTCACGGTGTTTTACCTTTCGAAGTGGATCATGATGAAAAAGGAATTATTGTAGATGGAAACCATTTTTTGTTTTTTCATGAAAAAAGCATTTCAAATCTGGATTGGAAAAGCATCGATATTGATTTTGTAATTGAGTCCACTGGAAAATACAAAACTTTCGAAGAGTTAAATGCCCATATTTTGGCTGGAGCCAAAAAAGTAATTCTTTCAGCACCCTCTGAAGTAGACACGATAAAAACGGTTGTTTTGGGTGTAAATGAGCATATTCTGGACGGAACCGAAACCATCATATCAAACGCAAGCTGTACAACCAATAACGCAGCGCCAATGATAAAAATCATTGATGAACTTTGTGGTATTGAGCAGGCCTACATAACAACCATCCATTCCTTTACCACCGATCAGAGTTTACATGACCAGCCTCACAAAGACTTACGAAGAGCAAGAGGTGCCAGTCAGTCCATAGTGCCTACAACTACCGGAGCGGCAAAAGCTTTGACTAAAATATTCCCTGATTTGCAAAATAAAATAGGAGGTTGCGGTATTCGAGTTCCTGTTCCTGATGGTTCCCTGACTGATATTACCTGCAATGTGAAACGTGTTGTCTCCATTGATGAAATAAATAATGCTTTCAAAATTGCCTCCCAAACTAATCTAAAAGGCATTTTAGATTATACAGAAGATCCAATTGTGTCAGTTGATATTATTGGTAACAAAAAATCCTGTATATTTGATGCACAACTAACTTCGGTTATTGACAAAATGGTAAAAGTCGTGGGTTGGTATGATAATGAAATAGGATATTCTTCGAGAATAATTGATTTAATACTTTTGACAAGAAAATAAGAAATAAGGCCCCTAATTGAGAAATAAACATACTATTAATGAAATACATTTTCATTTTAATTCTTTTTTTAAATACTATACTGTATTCTCAAACAAAAAAGGAAACAGATAGTATAGCTTTTTATTCCAATTTGGCTACTTATAATACCCAAATAAACAATTCTAAAAACGCCATTTATTACACACAAAAAGCAATCGATTTTTGTGTGACCATTAATGATTTAAAAGCGCATACCTACCAAGTTTTTAAATTAGCCAAAATTTTTTATAATCAGAATTCTTATGAAAATGCGACTAGAAATTTTCACAAAAGCATCTTTTTATACAAAACCTTAGCTCCTACTTCAACCATTGCAGCCGCCTATCATTACCTTGGTTTAATTAATATTGAAAAGGAAAAATATACGCTCGCCCGGGTTTATTTCGACAAATCCAATTCCATTTACAAGAATCTTAAAATTCATGATACCTCGGAAGAATTAAATCTTCAAAAAGGAATGGCATACAAATTCAAAAAAAAGTATGACTCAGCCTCATTAATTTTCAAAGGAATTGTACAAAAACCGGACAATCAAAACAATCTGAAATCCAAAGCTGAAGCTTTTTATCAGTTGGGAACTATTGAGCTCAATAAAAAACGAACTGATTCTGCATTGTATTACCTGGAAAATGCTTTAGAATCGAATGCAAAAATTAATGATTTAGACCAAAAATCAAAAATCATATTGGCTTTTAGCAAAAGCTACAAGGAAAGGAAAGATTTTGACAGAGCCTACACCTACCTAGATGAACACTACCTGTTGAAAGACCGCATTTCTAAAATGAATAGTGCTAAACTAAGCATGGAAGATTTTACAAGATTCAAAAAAAATGAATCCGTAAACGCGGCAATACAAAGAGAAAAAGAATATCATGAACAGCAGAAAACATACAAATATTCTAAACTAATCAGTATTCTGGCAATCGCTTTAATTACCATTTTGTCCTTATTGAGTTTATCGCTTTATAAAAACAATATTATTCGTAATGAATCCAATTTACTGTTAAAAGAAAAAAACAATGAATTGATTATTGCGAAAAACAATGCCGAAAAAGCCTCAAAAGCAAGATCGGAATTCCTTTCGACGGTGAGTCATGAGCTTCGTACTCCTTTGAATGCCATAAACGGAATCACTCATTTGTTATTGGAAGAAAATCCAAAGAAATCCCAATTGAACTATTTGGCCTCATTACAATTTTCAGGAAATTATTTATCGAAATTCATTAATGAAATTCTGGAAATCAATAAGATTGAATCCAATAAAATCGAAATTGAGAATATCAGTTTCAATCTTAAAGAATTATTGGAAAACATCCAAAATTCGCTAAAAGAGTTAGCAGTCACAAACAACAATAATTTTGTTCTTGAAATTGACGATAGTATCCCTGATTATTTGACAGGAGATCCAACAAAGTTGTCACAAATATTCCTGAATTTAATCAATAATGCCCTAAAATTCACTAAAGACGGTGACGTAACCGTAATTGCCAGACTTCATTCATCTGAGGAAGAAAAAGCCGTTATTTATTTTGAAGTTGTCGATACAGGAATTGGAATTCCAAAAGAGAAACTCCAAACTGTTTTTGATAGTTTTTCACAAGGTTCTATAGAAGTAAATCGAAAATACGGGGGAACGGGCTTAGGATTAACCATCGTAAGAAAGCTGGTTAAAATTCTGGGAGGAAAAATCAAACTGGAAAGCACTGTTGGCGAAGGCTCCTCATTTTCATTCAAATTACAATTTAAAATCGATTCAAAACCAGTTGCTGTTGAACAAAAGACCGAAAAGTACAGCACATTACTGAACAACAAAAAAATCCTGTTGATTGAAGACAACAAGATCAATCAAATGATTACCAAAAGAATGCTCGAGAACAAGGGGATTTTTTGTGATATAATCGATAATGGTGAAGATGCCATTGAAGCCGCAAGACTCAATCAATACGACCTGATTCTAATGGATGTACACTTACCCGGAATAAACGGAACCTTGGCCACCAAACAAATACGGGAATTCGACACCAGCACACCTGTTATTGCGCTTACGGCCATCTCATTGGACGAAAACAGGGAAATGTTACTATCTTTTGGAATGAATGATGTGATAACAAAACCATTCTCTCCTGAAGATTTTTACATGATTATTTCCCAATACATTTAAAAAGGTTAATATCTTACAATCAACTCTTTTATTAAATTCCTAACATTTGGTTCTGCTTTTTTCGCGGCTTCCAAAACTTCATCATGCGAAACCGTATCGATATTTTCTTCATCACCCATGTCGGTAATTACCGAAACACCAAAAGTTTCCACATCCATATGACGAGCCACGATTACCTCGGGCACAGTTGACATTCCAACACAATCAGCTCCCAAAATCTTAACCATTCGGTATTCAGCCAAGGTTTCAAAAGTAGGCCCCTGCAGCCCCAAATAAATTCCATCGTGAACTTCAATATTCAAATCAATCGCAATTTCTTTTGCTTTAACAATCATTTTTCGCGAATAAGGTTCGCTCATGTTTACAAAACGAGGGCCAAAACGTTCGTCATTTTTTCCACGTAAAGGATGTTCAGGCGCCATATTAATATGATCTTTAATAATCACAATAGAACCCACCTTATAATTTGGATTCACACCTCCGGAGGCATTTGATACGATTAATTTTTCGACACCCAGATACTTCATAACCCGAACCGGAAAAGTAACCTCTTTCATAGAATAACCTTCATAGAAATGAAAACGACCTTGCATAGCCACCACTTTTTTATCTCCGATAGTTCCAAAAACCAACGCTCCCTTATGACCTAGAACTGTCGAAACCGGGAAATTCGGAATTTCATCATACGGTAAAGTGAACGCCACTTGCATATCATCTGTAAAACTTCCTAAACCAGAACCTAATATCACGCCATATTCCGGACTGAAATTGGTGCTGTTTTTTATATAACTAACTGTTTCCTGAACTTTTTCCCACATAATTTAAAATAGTTTTATCAAAATTATTTCCCGAAGTATCAGGACCGGAAATAAACAAACTCTTTATAGGCAGGTAGAATAACTGTGCCGCCAAATCAGAGTTTTTCAACCTGACATAATCTTTCTCGGTAGTAATAATGATTTTGTTTTGAGCTTTATTTTTAATGTCTAAAATATCTTTCTCCGTAAAATGATGGTGATCCGGATACGTCAAACAGTCCTGCTGATTCGCATTTGATTTCAAATAAGTAAAAAAGGGCTCTGGCTTTGCAATTCCAGCCAAAAGCAGTTGATTATCCTTTTGAATCTCACTGACAGGCATTTTTTTATTTTCCGAATAAATACAATCATCGTATGCTATAAAGGTAAAATATAATTCTTGATTTGAAGAAAGATTCAGTTTGCTTTTTATACTATTTTGCTCTTCAACAGAAAGATTCTCAGGACATTTCGTTACGATAACAACATCAGCTCTTTTCGCGCCACTCCTCCACTCTCGCAAATTTCCCGTAGGAAGCATAAAATCATCTGAATACAAATCTCCGTAAGAGGTGAGCAAAATATAAAAACCCGCTTTAACTTTACGATGTTGAAAAGCATCATCCAGCAAAATAACATCCGGTTTTATGGCTTGTGACAATAATTGTTCAATACCGTTTTTTCTATTGGCATCTACAGCAATCTGAATTGTTGGGAATTTTTCAAAAAATTGAAAAGGCTCGTCTCCAAGTATTTCAGCATTCGAACTTGAATCGGCCAAAACAAAACCTTTTGATTGTCTTTTATAACCACGGCTTAACGTCGCTGTTTTGTATTTATCCGAAAGCAACCGAATCAAATATTCTATTTGGGGGGTCTTTCCCGTACCGCCAACACTAAGATTTCCAACAGCGATAATGGGCAAATCGAAAGTATAGGATTTTAGAAATCCTTTATCAAATAGTAAATTCCGAATACTGGTGATGATCCCATATAAAATGGCAAATGGAAACAGTATTTTTCGTAGTAAATTCATTATACGAAAGTATAATATTTTATTTTAAAGTTGATTTCTTTATTCGTTAATTTGTTTATTCGAAAATCCAGAATTTAACAATCAAAAATCTGATGTTATGAAGATAAAAGAAATAATTTCCGTGCTCGAAGAAATGGCTCCACTCGCTTATGCCGAAGATTTTGACAATGTCGGTTTATTGGTTGGAGATCAAGACACAGAAGCAACTGGCGTTTTGGTATGTCACGATGCTTTAGAAAATGTGATTGATGAAGCGATTTCGAAAAAATGCAATTTAGTAGTGTGTTTCCATCCCATATTATTTTCCGGCTTAAAGAAAATAACGGGGAAAAACTATGTGGAACGTGCTGTTATCAAAGCCATCAAAAATGACATCGCAATTTATGCCGTTCACACCGCTTTAGACAATCATCAGGAAGGCGTAAATAAAATATTTTGTGATGCTCTGGGTTTGAAAAAAACGAAAGTTTTAGTTCCGAAACAACATTTCATTCGAAAATTAATCACCTACACCATTCCTGAAAATGCCGAAGAAGTACGAAATGCAATGTTTGATGCTGGAGCAGGAGCGATTGGAAATTACGAAAACTGCAGTTTCAACTCCAAAGGAATCGGAACCTACATGGGCAATGAACACAGTAATCCCCAGGTTGGTGAACGCTTCGAGTTTGTGCAGGGAGACGAAATCAAAATAGAAGTAACTTTCGAAAAACATTTGGAAAACAAAATTTTGAAAGCACTTTTTAGAAGCCATGCCTATGAAGAAGTGGCCTATGAAATTTACGACTTACAAAACGCACATCAAAATATTGGTCTGGGAATGGTTGGAGAACTCGAAACGCCAATGACTGAAAAAGATTTTCTTTTGTTTGTAAAAGAAAAAATGCAATCGGATGGCATCAGACATTCTAACTTTACAGGTTCAACAATAAAAAAAGTAGCCGTTCTTGGCGGAGCAGGAAGTTTTGCCATAAAAAATGCGATTCAGAGTGGCGCAGATGCTTTTTTAACCGCTGATTTAAAATACCATCAGTATTACGAAGCCGAAAACAAGTTACTTTTGGCCGATATTGGACATTTTGAAAGCGAACGGTATACAAAAAATTATATTGTTGACTTTCTTCGGAAAAAAATCCTTAATTTTGCATTCATTTTATCAGAAGAAAATACAAATCCAGTTAAGTACTTATAGAATATGGCGAATACGAAAGAATTAAGTGTTGAGGACAAGTTAAGAGCAATTTACGATTTACAACTTATTGACTCTAGAATTGACGAAATCAGAAACGTAAGAGGTGAACTTCCTCTTGAGGTAGAAGATTTGGAAGATGAAGTTGCTGGTTTAAGCACCCGTTCAGAAAAATTGAAAAGTGATCTCGAAGTTATCGAGGATCTTATCAAGGTAAAGAAAAATGCAATTGATGAGCACAAAGAGGCTATCAAAAAATATACAAAACAACAAGAAAGCGTTCGTAACAACAGAGAATTTAACTCATTGACTAAAGAAGTTGAATTTCAGGAATTGGAAATCCAATTAGCTGAAAAGCAAATCAAAGAAATGAAAGCTTCTATCGAACACAAAAAAGAGGTTATTGCTAACTCTAAAGAAAAATTAGAAGCAAAATCTTCTCACTTGAAACACAAAAAATCTGAATTAGATGCGATTATGGCTGAAACTCAGAAAGAAGAACAATTCTTATCTGAAAAATCAGCTGAATACGAAGCACTAATTGAAGACCGATTATTAGCCGCTTACAAAAGAATCAGAAGCAGTGTTCGTAACGGATTGGCAGTTGTATCTATCGAAAGAGGTGCTTCAGCAGGTTCATTCTTTACGATTCCACCACAAACACAGGTAGAAATTGCATCCAGAAAGAAAATCATCACTGATGAGCATTCCGGAAGAATATTAGTAGACAGCACTCTGGCTGAAGAAGAAAAAGAAAAAATGGAAAAATTATTTTCTAAATTTTAAGTACATTTAAGCCTCCCTTATCGGAGGCTTTTTTATTATGAAAAATATATTCTTTTTTTTCTTTACTAAATCTCTCGGACTATACATTAACGTATTGAGCTTTGTATTGCCCGAAAAAGCATCTCAATTGGCATATGCCTTTTTTAGTGAACCAAGAGTAGGAAAACTATCCAAAGACAATTTACCGGAAATCCTAAAAGAAGCACAGACAAACAGTTTTCAACAGGAAGAACACTCTTTTCATACGTATACCTGGGAAGGAAATGAGACGATAATTTTATTGGTTCATGGCTGGGAAAGCAACGCATCCCGTTGGGAAAACTTTCTGCCCTATTTAAAAAAATCAGGAAGCACCATCATCGCCATCGACGGACCGGCACATGGACTATCGAGCGGTAAAGAATTTAGTATTCCGAAATACGCCGAATTTATTCATATTGCCGTCGAAAAATTTAAACCCCAAGTCCTTATTGGTCATTCGATGGGAGGAAAAACCATTTTGTATTACCAATCTGTTTATCAAAATGCCACCGTAAAAAAAATGGTGATCCTCGGAGCTCCAAGTGATTTCAGTATTATCCTGAATAATTACATCACTTTGCTCAGTTTAAACCAAAAAATAGCAAAAGAATTAGAAGCGCATTATTTGAATAATTTCAAACTTAATCTAGAGAACTTCACCGGAAAATTATTCGCCTCCAAAATAAACACAAAAGGACTGATTGCTCACGATATTGATGATACAGTCGTTTTATTTGACGAAGGAAAAAAAATTGCCAGTTCCTGGAAAAATGCGGTTTTTATAGAAACTAAAGGTTTAGGACACAGCATGCATGATGACGATTTGTATCAAAAAATTTCACAGTTTATATTTGAATCTGAATAACTTACCTATTTCGAAAGAAAAGAATATCCATTTTCACTTCGTTTTCAAATAAACAAAGCCACTCTTTAACGATTAAACAATTTAGTATTACTTTTGCATTATGGAAGATAATCTAAAACGCCTTAATAAATTCATCGCAGAAACCGGATTTTGCTCCCGTCGTGAAGCCGATAAATTCATTGAAGAAGGCCGTGTTACTATTAATGGTGTAGTTCCTGAATTAGGGACAAAAGTTTCACCAGAAGATGAAGTACGCATTGATGGCAAGTTAATTCGTGAAAAAACCGAAAAACCAGTTTATCTGGCTTTTTATAAACCCGTAGGAATCGAATGCACCACTAACTTGGACGTTCGCAACAATATTGTAGACTATATTAATTACCCAAAGCGTATTTTCCCGATTGGCCGATTGGATAAAGCCAGTGAAGGCTTAATTTTCATGACCAATGATGGTGATATCGTTAATAAAATACTTCGAGCCAGAAACAATCACGAAAAGGAATATACTGTAACGGTAAACAAACCGATCACCGATCGATTCATTCAAAGAATGGGAAATGGAGTGCCAATTTTAGACACCGTTACCCGTAAATGTAAAGTGGAACAAATCAGTAAATACATCTTTAAAATCATATTGACACAAGGCTTGAACCGCCAAATTAGAAGAATGTGTGAATATCTGGGATACGAAGTTACTGCCTTAAAGCGTATCCGAATTATCAATATTTCACTCGATGTTCCTGTTGGCCGTTACCGTGATTTAACTGATGCCGAAATCAAAGAATTAAACGAACTTATAGAGCCTTCAAGCAAAACAGAAGAAGCCAGTTTACCTAAGACTGAAGTCCCAAAAAGGAGAACTGAATTCATCAAAAGAGATGATCCAAGATTTAAGAAAAGAGGCGATTATTAATATTTATTTTTTCTTTTATAATCGAATACAAACTAAGATATCAAAAAATCCCAAGAATTTAAATCTTGGGATTTTTAGTTTATACGCTACTCAAAACTGACCGTTTCATAATACAACGCTTTAGATAAAAAACTCTCATTTTGCCTTTCGGAGATTAGTTCTTCTCTTGAAATTTCAGTGGATTCCCCGTCTAAATTCCTTAACAAAAAATACTCTCTACGGGCTTCATCATTAAAATTCAAATCACTCAAGAACACTGGCTCTACTCCTTTGTTAACCGAAATATTATAAGCAGTAATTATATTTCCCCAATTGACAAAACTGCACAAAAGAATGGTTCCATAAAAATACCAGACCATTTGGTTAAAGAGATAGGCATTCGTTTTTTGCTTACTAATTTTCAAAAAGGCAAAAAACAAACCAATAATCGCTAAACATAAGAATGCATAAACGCCCAGCCTTTTGTAGGTTAATCCAAAGAAGGAAACGTATTCTGAGTTTTTAATAATCGCGCTAATGATTAAAATTCCATTTAAAACTATCCAAATTTTAGATAATTGCTTCATCTTTTTTGCTTTTTCATCAAAATTAAAACCTCCTTTAAAGTAAAATAAAATTACGCCAACTGCCATAACAATAGAGAAAATCACTGCGTTTACTCTCTCGTGGGTGGCGGAACTTAATTTTGATTTTTCGATAACTTCAAAAAATTGTTCATAATTATAAGTAGCGATAAAAACCAGGAGTAAAGCATTTAAAAGCAATAAAGTAATCTCTCCACTTCTTCTTTCGAAATCAATATCGAGAAACGGAAATGTCTTTTGATTGGAAACTCTAATTTCATTACTGAAATCATTATCCAACAATGAATTTTTATCATAACAAATCTCAGGCAACCAATAATTCCAAAAAGTAAATGAAATATAGAAGCCTAATAATGTAATCAGCACAAGTTGAAAAATATTTAAATCTAAAGTATAATCAGTGAATAGAGCCGAAAAATGGTCACTTCCAAAAGCATAAACCATAAAAAATAATGCAACAAATACAGTTGGAATAATGACATAAGCAATCAGTTTTTTGGCAAAATCATTTTTAATTTCTCTTTTTGGAAGCCATTGGCTAAACATCACTATACGACCTAATGAAGTAATTCCGTTTAAAAACACAAGTGGAAAAACCTGCATTATTTTCAGTTTTGCTTCCTGGGTTTTGAATTGTAAAAAAATAACCGACAGCGCTAAAGCCAAAAAAGAAACAAAATCACCATACCAGGCAAATGCCAAACAAGATAAAATCGACGTTATCATCAAAGCCCAATAGGAATAGTCTGTGAAACGGTTTCTGTAAAAAGAATAAATCAAGCCTGTCAGCAAGAGCCCAAAAATGGCCAGGTTTACGCCTACCGACTCATTGTAAAACAGCAATGTAAATATAGCACTGCAACCTAAAATTAAATGGTGTTTTTTCATGTTTATAAAATTAAAAGTACTTTGTTATTCAAAGTAATTAGACAAAAAAATTTATTTATTCGATTTCATTAATTTTTCGAGACTATTCAAATGTTCGTTAAAAGCAGCTCTGCCTCTGTTCGTAACTCTATAAGAAGTTTTGGGCTTTTTACCGACAAACTCTTTTTTAATTTCAATATATTCTGATTTTTCCAGAGCAGAGGAATGGCTGGCTAAATTACCATCGGTGATATTCAATAAAGTTTTCATCTCAGTAAAATCTATCCAATCATTTACCATCAGAATGGACATAATCCCCAATCTGACGCGGCTTTCAAAATCTTTATTTAACTTGTCAATGATTCCCATTGTTTGGATTATTTATATTTTTTGAACATCACTAATCCATACAAAACATGTAGTAGTCCAAATCCTATTATCCAAAAAACCAAACCATATTCAAGATAAAAAAGACTAACACATCCCAATATAAGCTCACAAAAACCTAAATATTTAATATCCGAAAAAGTATATTTCTCCGCATTAATTAATGCTAAACCATAAAATAATAAAGTGGTTGGAGCAATTAAAAAATAGATTTTATAACCTAAAAGAGCAATACAAAACACCCCGCCTACAAAAAGTGGAATTGCTAAATTAAAAAGCATCTTTTTGGTAGCCGTAGTCCAAATGGGTAAATTATACTTTCTACTTTTTCTCCATGTAAAGAATGTTGCAAAAGTTAAAGCCGAAAATAAAACAATACTTGCGGTAAAAAATAATTCCCGAACTAAATTACTATTCTCATCGTAAGAACTTCCATCCATATAAGATATTCCATTCGTTCCAAATAATTGGTATGCATACATTCCTCCAATGATGGCTGATATTCCAGCAAATACCCCTGAAAGGCCACTTAACGAAATAAATCTTGAAGAGCGCTCCATCATGGAACGGATATGAGATAAATCTTCTTGGTGCTTTTGATCCATAATTAAAGTACTTTGTACTACAAAGTTAAATTTAATTTCCACATGGCAAACGAATAAATCGATTTTATTTTACAAGTTCCGTAAAAGCATAACTTATGGGGCCTTATCAAATAATGGCTTAATCTAAAACCATCTTCTTCTTTTGAATAAAAACACTCCGAAGGAGGATAATACAACCGATATTAAAATAATAATCCAGATGCCAAAAGGGTTACTTTGCAAATCATTGGGCACATTCATCCCATATAAACTGGCAATCAGGGTTGGTATCATCAAGATGATTGAAATAGAAGTCATCTGTTTCATAATATTGTTCATATTATTAGAAATCACCGAAGCATAGGCATCCATAGTTCCTGTCAAGATATCACTGTAAATATTAGTGGTTTCCTGTGCCTGACGCAATTCAATTTCAACATCTTCCAACAGTTCGAGATCAAAATGTTCCTTCTGTGATTTTATGTTTTTTATTCGGTGCAAAAGGATGTCATTTCCCTTTAATGAAGTCATGAAGAACACCAAGCATTTTTCTATTTGAAGTAGAGCCTGTAACTCTTCATTTTTGATAGATTTTTCTAAATTATCTTCTGCCAATTTTATTTTTTGATTGACTTGTTTAAGGTATTTTAAATACCAAACACTGGAAGATAACAACAATTTCAATACTAAATCGAAATTGTCTTTTATGTAAATTTTCTTGCGTTGGGTGTAGGTAACAAAATCAGTGAGCATTTCAGTCTTATGAAAACTGATGGTAACCCGAACATCTTCTTTAAAAATAATCCCTACAGGAATGGTATGAAAAGGCAATTTCACATCATTACTTTTTACAGGAATTCGCATAATAATCAATGTCCATCCGTTTTCTACCTCTATACGGGGTCTTTCATCAATATCTTCGATATCATTATAAAATGCTTCGGGAATTTGAAGTTCTTCGAGTAAATATTTCTTTTCTGATTTGGTCGGACTTTCAATGTTAATCCAGCAGTTCGGTGTCCATTCTTCGATTTCAATTAATCCGTTATTGTTTTTGTAGAAAGCTCTCATTTCAAAATTCTATAGTTTATTATTAGCATTTTGAATGATTTATCAAATGCTATCTTAATTCAATATTTCCGAATAATAATCGTCCATTTTAAAGGGCTGTTTTTTTTAGGTGCTGCAAAAGTATTCTTTATATTTTGATACCATACCAATTGCAGGGATTTTAAGTGTTTTTTAAGATAAAAAAAGCCCTAAACTTTCGTTTAAGGCTTTATACAGGTATTCATTTTTTATTTTCTCATTCTCATTTTTCTTGCCAAAAGCGTGTTTTGCAATAACATGGCAATGGTCATAGGCCCTACTCCGCCTGGAACTGGAGTTATAAAAGAGGCCTTTTTACTAACACCATCAAAATCAACATCACCTGTGATTACATATCCTTTCGGATGTGAAGCATCATCCACTCTGGTAATACCAACGTCGATTACCACAACACCATCTTTTACCATATCGGCTTTCAGATAATTAGGAACACCAAGAGCAGTGATAATAATATCGGCATTTTTAGTGTACTCTTCAATATTTTTAGTTCTGCTGTGGGTAAGTGTTACTGTTGAATCTCCTGGATAACCTTTGCGACTCATCAAAATACTCATTGGTCTTCCCACAATATGGCTACGTCCAATAACCACGGTATGTTTTCCTGCAGTTTCTACTTTATATCGCTCTAATAATTGCATGATTCCGAATGGAGTTGCCGGCAAAAATGTTTCCATCTCCAATGCCATTTTTCCAAAATTCGTAGGATGAAAACCATCTACATCTTTATCAGGATCAATAGCCATTAGTATTTTTTGCTCATCAATATGTTTTGGTAAAGGCAACTGAACAATAAAACCGTCTAAATCATCATCTTCATTTAACTCTTTTATCTTAGCAAGCAATTCTTCTTCAGTAATAGTTTCAGCTAAACTCACTAAAGTGGATTCGAAACCAATTTGTTGACAAGAACGTACTTTACTTCCAACATAAGTTAAGCTGGCACCATTAGTACCAACGATTACAGCTGCTAAATGAGGTACTTTTTCCCCATTGTTTTTCATTTGTTGTACTTCGGCAGCTATTTCGTGTTTAATGTCTTCCGATGTTTTTTTTCCGTCTAGTAGTTGCATTTTAATTTAGTTTAAAGTTTAAAAGTTTAAGGTTTAAAGTTCTCTTTGGAACCGAACAACCAAAACTTTGTAACTGAATAATTATGTTCTTGTAATTGTATTTCAAAAAATTAAGGCTTAAAATTCCAATCAACTTGAAACTTTAAACCTTAAATAAATTTATCTCATTCCAGGCATTCCGCCTTTCATTCCACCCATCATTTTCATAAGGTTTTTTCCGCCTGGTCCTTGCATCATTTTCATCATTTTGCTCATTTGGTCAAACTGTTTCATCAATTGATTTACTTGTTCCACTTTAGTTCCGGAACCTTTTGCAATTCTGGCTTTTCTTTTCACATCAATGATAGCTGGTTTGCTTCTTTCTATAGGAGTCATAGAATGGATGATTGCTTCGATATGTTTGAAAGCATCATCTTCAATTTCGATATCTTTCATGGCTTTTGAAGCACCTGGTATCATTCCAACCAAATCTTTCATATTACCCATTTTCTTTACTTGCTGAATTTGAGAAAGGAAATCATCAAAACCAAATTCGTTTTTAGCAATTTTCTTTTGGATTTTTCTTGCTTCTTCTTCATCGAATTGCTCTTGTGCTCTTTCTACCAAAGACACAACATCCCCCATACCAAGGATACGTTCGGCCATACGAATAGGATAGAATACATCGATAGCATCCATTTTTTCTCCTGTACCAACAAATTTAATTGGTTTGTTTACAACCGATTTAATAGAAATAGCGGCTCCACCACGAGTATCACCATCTAATTTGGTAAGGATAACTCCATCAAAATTCAACCTGTCGTTGAACGTTTTAGCTGTATTTACGGCATCTTGACCTGTCATGGCGTCCACAACAAATAAAGTCTCCTGAGGTTGAATCGCTTTATGAACACGTTCAATTTCGTTCATCATCTCCTCATCAACAGCCAAACGACCGGCTGTATCGACAATCACCACATTAAAACCATTGGCTTTAGCATGTTTGATCGCATTTTGAGCAATCTCAACCGGATTCTTATTTTCTGGTTCTGAATACACCTCAACTCCTATGGAATCCCCAACAACATATAATTGTTGAATAGCCGCAGGACGATAGATATCACAGGCAACCAATAGAGGTTTTTTGTTCTTTTTAGTTTGCAGATAATTGGCTAATTTTCCAGAAAAGGTCGTTTTACCAGATCCTTGTAAACCTGACATTAGGATAACAGTTGGATTTCCTGAAAGATTAATTCCGGCAACGTCACCACCCATCAATTCCGTCAATTCATCTTTAACTAACTTCACTAACAATTGTCCTGGCTGAAGTGTCGTTAATACCTCTTGACCAATTGCTTTCTCTTTTACTTTAGTTGTAAAATCTTTGGCAATTTTAAAGTTAACATCGGCATCAAGTAAGGCTCTACGAACTTCTTTCAAAGTTTCGGCAACGTTTACTTCCGTAATTTTTCCGTGTCCTTTTAATATATGAAAGGCTTTATCTAACTTATCGCTTAAATTATCGAACATATTTTTTTATTTTATTGAGGTGCAAATTTAAGCATTTGATTTTGAAGTTTAAATAGGAATAGAAATAAAAAGAGGCTGTCTTTTTAAGATAGCCCCTTTTTAATAAAATAAAATGCGAATTTGATTAGTCTTTATCGTCTAAATCGGATTCATTTTCAAGTAATACTTTGATTTCCTCTCCAAAAGCATGGTGTCCATCATCATCATCAGTACTAATTTCTATCAGACCATCTCCATCAGTATCTAAAAGTAAATTTTGATTAGCTAATTCTGTTAGCTTCGCTTTTAGAGCATCTAAGTGTATTTTAATATTAAGAGTCAAGTCATTACTGTTCACTGTAAAGTCTTTGGTAGGATCACTAAAATCCATTTCAAGTTCAGCGTCTTTGCCACTCCAAACAACAAAGTTTTTACCATCCACAGTACCTTTAATTAAGAAAGTTTTCCCTTCCATTTCACCAGGCAGAACACTTTTCTCAAATTTAAATTTAATTTCCTCATATTTTGCATTTGGAACATTTACAGAAGTAATCACCTGTGACAAGGTATTATTTGGGTCAAGTAAATCCAATAAGAAAGGCCCCGCAAGTTTAACATCATCATAGATAGAATCTGTCTCATACATGTCATCCTCCATATCGGTTTCGAATTTAATATTTCCGATATTAATCTTAAAATCAGTAATAATTACGGAAGACGCGGCAGAACGCGCAGTAGTAGAAGACAAACCTGTTGTAGACACAGCAGACGCTTTCAATGTAACATTTCCATCTGTAGACGGATTATCCGTACAAGAACTCATCAAAATGACAAGTAAACCTAAAATTGATGTTTTTTTCATTTTTTTGTTTTTAAAAAGGGTTAAGTAATAAATAATTAAGGGCAGATAAATAGTGGTTTTATCAAACCATTTTTCTAGACAACAGTCATAAAAAATGGTTCAATAAAGTTCACAATGGTTAATCTAGTGGTATTTGGTTTTAATTAATTTTTAGTAAAATAGAGATACTCCGTTTCGCCTGCGCTACTACTTTCATTTTTTAGCCTAACATTACTAGTAGTATATTCCGCAATGATCCAATCCTCTTTTAATTCATCTAATCTATTGTCATCAAATTGTATTACAAATAGTTCTTTACCGCTATCTACAAAAGTTGACCAGGTACCAACAATGGAAGTTGTCCCATTTACTGCTACAACAGTTCCATTAGAATTGAAAGTAAAAGTGTAACCTTTGTAATTTGGCGTTTCATCAACATTATTAAAGAAGTAAGAAACAGACCATGTTCCATCTGTCAAGCTTGAAATAAAATCAGCACTTCCTCCTGTACCTGAATTATCATCACAATCCTTTATAGCGTCTTCAATACTATCTTCAAAATCAGAGTTATTTGTGATGACAACATTTTGCCCATTTGCATCAGTAACAGAAACAGGATAGTTGATAGAAATAAACGCATCGCTTTCTATATTCTCTAAAAAGTTATACAAATCAGTATCGTTTTGAATACTAATCGTATTTGCAATTTGATTATTTGAATCATAAATATCAATTTTAATTGGGTAATTCAAATTGATACAGTCAATTTCATCAAACCCATCATCCTCATCACAATTATTCATCACTTCTTCTAATTGGTCGGAATCAGCAATCAACTGTGTATTGAAATTTTGATACTGAATTGTTATTGGAAAAACAAAATTTACAATATCATCATCATCTGAAAAAGCATCTAATGCATCCTGAACAGTTATATAATCATTTTGATCCGAGACCGTCATTTGTGTTCCATTAACAATAACAACAACGGGTAACTGAACTGTAAAACAACTGGAATTATCCAAAACATTATCCTTAGAGGTAGGGTTTTGCGACACTCGAGAAATCAAATCCGTCAGAGGAGAGGCCGCTGTTAAGTTTTGAGTAGTGTCTTGAATAATCACTGTTTCCTCACTTTGACAAGAAATAAATAATATTGCCACGAAGCTCATCAATAAATATTTAATTGTTTTCATCGTAAAAAATTAGAGGTTTTGATAATGAAACAATTTAGAATAGCTATACCCTACCCAATTTAAAAAAAAATATACCTTTGCAAGGCCAAAAATCAACAACTAAAATGCCAAATACCTCTAAAACAAACATTTGCAACGAAATTATTTTTTCAAATTTTTTTAAAAAAGAAGCCAAATCACTTCGGAATTTTCTATTTTATAAATATGGTAATAAAGATCAGGCTGATGATTTAGCCCAAGAAGCATTTATTAAATTATGGCAAAATTGTAATGCAGTGCCTCTGGAAAAAGCTAAATCTTATATCTATACAATCGCCAACAACAGCTCCCTTAATATAATTGCACACCAAAAGGTAGTCTTGCAATATGAAAAGAATTTCTCTGGTTTTGATAAAACAAATGAAAACCCTGAATTCCTATTAGAAGAAAAGCAATTTGAAAACAAACTCTTGAAAGCAATCGAAAATTTGAATGAAACACAACGCATTGCTTTTTTGATGCATCGGATTGACGGCAAAAAATACAGCCAAATTGCAGAAGAATTAAACATAAGCATCAAAGCTGTTGAAAAACGAATTCACCTCGCATTAGTAGAACTGAGAAAAGAAATTGATAATTTAAAGTAGGGTAAAAAAGCTTCTACTTGTTATACCTAAATAATACAGATACCATGGATAAAAATTACATCTTAGCAAAATGGCTTAATGATGAGCTTACCGCATCAGAATTAGCCGATTTCAAAGCAAGTGATGATTTTGCTACATATGAAAAAATTAAAAACTATACTTCCCATTTGGAAGTAGCAGATTTTGATGAAGAAAAAACCCTGGAAAATATTCTTAAACATAAAAAAACAAATCCAAAAGTATTTCCGTTATACAGAAAATGGTTTATTAACATTGCTGCCTTATTGGTTATCGCCCTCGGAATCACATTTGTCATACAAAATTATTCTTCGAAAACACAATATGCTGAAAATGGAGAAAAAACAACTTTTTTGCTACCTGACCATTCAGAAGTAGTTTTGAATGCCGGTTCTGAAATCAAATATAAAAAATGGAATTGGGACAATAACAGAAATCTTAAACTACAAGGAGAAGCCTACTTTAAAGTGGCAAAAGGTAAAAAATTTGAAGTCAGCACAAACCTTGGCAAAGTAGCGGTTCTGGGAACCCAGTTTAATGTAAAAGCCCGAGAAAATAGGCTTGATGTAACTTGTTTTGAAGGAAGGGTGAAAGTAAATTACAAGGACTTCGAAATCATATTAACACACGGACAAAGTGTGACTTTTGAAAACGGAAAGCAGAGAAATATAATTATTGAAACCGAAAAACCGGAATGGCTTGAAAATAAAATGGCTTTTGACAAAGAAAACCTAAACCATATAACCGATGAAATCCAAAGACAATACAATGTTACCATCGAAATAAAAACCAACAACACCAATGCCTTGTTCACTGGAAAATTACCTACGGACAATCTGGATGATGCTCTTCAAATTATTGCTACTACCTATAATTTAAAATACAATAAACCGACAACGAATAAAATAATTTTTGAAGAGAAATAAATGTTTTTTTACAAACGGATTTTTGTTTTATTCTTTTGCTTTGCTTTTGTCCTGAACATTTTCGCTCAGAGCAAAAGTAAAGCAGTTGACTTAAAAGAAATTCTGGAAGCAATAGAAAAACAACATCATGTAAGTTTTAATTACACCGAAAACACAATTGTTGCAATTAAAATTAGCCCTCCATCACAATCACTTTCTTTAGGCGAAAAACTCCTTTATATCGAAAAAAAAACCAATTTATCTTTTGAAAATATAGATAATAGGTTTATCAACATCTTCATCAAAGATGCTTCTAAAGCAAAAATAATTTGTGGTTATGTTTTTTCTGATACAGATAATACCCCACTAGAAAACTCAAATATTCAGATTTCAGATGGCAATACTATTGCAACAAATCAAGAAGGTTATTTTGAATTTAAAAAAGAAAGAAACACTTCAATTACGATCAGTCACATTGGCTATGCGAGCAAAAAAATTTCAATTTTTGATTTAGAAAATAAAAACTGCACCAAAATTATTTTAAATCCTCAAGTAACAGAGCTGGAAGAAATCAGAGCCAACCAATTTCTAACTTCCGGAATTTCAAAAAAACTTGACGGCTCTTTTGAAATAAAACCGAAAAAATTCGGAATATTACCTGGCTTAATTGAACCCGATGTATTGCAAACAATGCAGCAAATTCCAGGCATTAATAGCATCGATGAAAGTGTTGCCAGCATTAATGTCAGAGGCGGTACTCACGATCAAAATTTATTTTTGTGGAATGGAATAAAAATGTATCAAACAGGACATTTCTTTGGTTTAATATCTGCCTTCAATCCAAATTTAGCGCATAAAATTTCTATTCATAAAAACGGAAGTTCTGCTTTCTACGGAGAAAGTGTCTCAAGCGTCGTATCCATTTCTTCCAATCCGACTGATTTTGAAAAAAACAGTTTTAGCGCCGGAATAAACATGATTAACGCAGATCTTTATTCCAAATTCAATATTTCTAAAAATGCTTTTTTAGAAATAGCAGGACGAAAATCCGTAACCGATTTTGTAAAAACACCCACTTATAAAGAATATTTTGATAAAGCTTTTCAAAACACCAGCATAACCGATTTCATAAACAATCAAGACATTAATTATTTTAGTAATGAGACGTTTAGTTTCTACGATATGACAATTAAATATTCGCAAAAGATAGGACTGAAAGACCATCTTATTGTAGATTTAATAACCATAAACGATCAGCTCAAAGTATTTCAAAATGCGACAATTAATAGCACAATTCGATCTGAAGATGATATTTTATATCAAACAAATTACGGTGGAAATCTTTTTTGGAAACGAAATTGGAATACCAAAAACACAACAAACATCAACATCTACACCTCTTCTTACGAACTCGATGCTGAAAGAAATCAAATTGAAGACGATCAAATTGTAAAACAGGAAAACAAAGTATTGGATAATGGTTTCAAATTGGAGAATAACCATACCATCAATTCAAAATTCACATTTAATAATGGATATCAGTTCAACGAAATTGGTGTTTCCAATTTAGACGAGGTAAACCGACCTCAATTTTACAGAAAAATAAAAAATGTTTTAAGAACACATGCCGTGATACTTGAAGGTCAATATAATGATACTGTATCAAAAGTACACCTGAATACGGGAGTACGATTCAACTACACTGAAAAATTTAAAAAGTACAGTGTAGAACCCCGCTTACAATTCAGTTACAGCATTAGCAGACATCTAAATTTGGAAGTGTTAGGAGAACTAAAAAGCCAAAATTGCCATCAAATAATTGATTTGCAAAATGACTATTTTGGAATTGAAAAAAGACGATGGATAGTAGCAAACGATACTACAGTTCCAATTCAAAAAAGTAGACAGGCATCCGTTGGTTTTACTTATACAAAAAACAACTGGCTGCTTACTTTAGAAAATTTTTATAAAAAAGTAACCGGAATTACCAGCTCCAGCCAAGGGTTCCAAAACCAATTAGAATTTTTGAGAATCAATGGAAATTATGAAATTATAGGCACAGAAATATTGGTACAGAAAAAAATAAATCATTTTCTAACTTGGTTAAGCTATGCATATAATGACAATAATTACACCTTCGACAGCTTTGTACCTCCTGTCTTTCCTAACAATTTCGAAATGGAACATATCGTTTCCTGGGCAGGAATGTATGAAAAAGGGAATCTAAAAATTGCATTGGGTTCCAAATGGTATTCAGGACGTTCCGTAACCACACCTATAAGCACTGAGATAGAACCATCCAATCCTGAAATAACCTATAACACCCCAAATAATAAGCACTTGGATCCATTTTTTCAAATCGATTTTTCAACAACTTATAAATGGGAAAGTTCAAAAGGAATTCAGTACAAATTAGGATTATCAGTATTGAATATCCTGAATCGAAAAAATGAAATTAATGAATACTACAGAATAAGTACACTGACTAATTCTATTGAAGAAGTCAAAACGTACGCATTGCAACGAACTCCAAATGTAAGTTTCAGAATAAACTTTTAAAATTACATTCTTTCCGGAACGTTTATTCCTAACAATCTAAATGAGGCAGCGATAGTATCTGCTACTTTTTTAGACAACTGAACTCTGAATATTTTTTTGTTCAAGTCTGTTTCTCCCAATATAGAAACGGCTTGATAAAAAGAATTGTATTCACGAACCAATTCATAGGTAAAGTTGGCTATTAAAGCCGGACTATGATTGTGAGCCGCATTCTGAATCACTTCTGGAAACAATTCAAGTTGTTTTACCAATTCTTTTTCCTTTTCGTGCATCTCGACTAGGCTTGATGCAGCATTAAGATCAAAATTCGCTTTTCTTAAGATGGATTGAATTCTGGCGTATGTATATTGGATAAAAGGGCCTGTGTTTCCAGCAAAATCAACAGATTCTTCCGGATTGAAAAGGATTCGTTTTTTCGGATCTACTTTTAGAATATAATATTTCAAGGCACCAAGACCAATCGTATTATATAACTTTGCTTTTTCTTCCACAGAATAACTCTCCAATTTACCTAAATCTTCAGCAATTTTTTGAGCGGTATCTGTCATTTCCTGCATTAAATCATCTGCGTCTACAACTGTTCCCTCACGACTTTTCATTTTTCCGGAAGGCAAATCAACCATTCCATACGACAAATGATACAGACTGGAAGCCCAATCAAAACCTAATTTTTTCAGGATTAAAAACAACACCTTAAAATGATAATCCTGCTCATTCCCTACGGTATAAACCATCCCTCCTACATCTGGAAAATCTTTTACACGCTGGATTGCTGTACCGATATCCTGTGTCATATAAACAGCAGTCCCGTCCGAACGCAATACAATTTTACGGTCCAAACCTTCATCAGTCAGATCAATCCAAACAGAACCATCAGGATCTTTTTCAAAAATTCCTTTTTCTAATCCAATCTGAACAACATCTTTCCCTAATAAATAGGTATTACTTTCATAATAGTAGCGGTCAAAATCAACCCCTAAATTTTTATAGGTAATTGCAAAACCATCATAAACCCATTGGTTCATCATTTTCCAAAGCGCAATCACTTCTTCATCTCCCGCTTCCCATTTCAATAACATTTCCTGCGCTTCGAGAATAATTGGCGCTTGCTTCTTTGCTTCTTCTTCTGTTTTGCCTTCACTAATTAATTGGTTTATTTCTTCTTTATACGCTTTATCGAAAGCCACATAAAAATTACCAACTAATTTATCTCCTTTTAAACCTGTAGATTCAGGTGTCTGTCCCTTACCAAATTTTTGCCAAGCCAACATTGACTTACAAATATGGATTCCTCTATCGTTAATGATTTGGGTTTTATACACTTTTTTTCCCGCTGCTTTAATGATTTCAGCAACAGAATATCCTAAAAGGTTATTACGAACATGACCTAAATGCAACGGTTTATTCGTGTTTGGCGAAGAATATTCAACCATAATGGCTTTGTCATTCGGATTGGGTTCTACAAAACCAAAACGCTCATTAGTTCTTATTCCGTTGAAGAAATTAAAATAATATTGATCTGAAATCACAATATTCAAAAATCCGGAAACCACATTAAAACGAGCTACTTCTGCTACATTTTCAACTAAATAATCACCAATCTTGTTTCCAAGTTCCACCGGATTGCTTTTAATAACTTTTAGTAACGGAAAAATAACCATTGTAATATCCCCTTCAAACTCCTTACGTGTTGCCTGAAATTCGATTTTATCAATGGATACATCAAACAAAGTTTGAATAGCTTTCTCTATGGATGGGGTAAGAATCTGTTGTAATGACATCTAAACTTAATTTTAAAAGTGTGCAAATATACTGCTTATTCATCAATTACAGAAAGGGTAAAGTACATATTATCTTACCCAAAAAACATTCAAGTTTAATTGTTTCAAAAATCACTCTTTAATGTTAAAAAAAACAGTAATTCAATTTTAAACTAAAAAAAGTGTAACAAAAAATTGTCGTCAACGTCTTAACAAAGTAAGCGGTTCAATTTTATTTATTCAACCGATTCAAAAAGAGGAATTCCTTTTAATAAAAATAGTTTTTAAATAATTTGTAGTAAAAATAAACCCCGGATCATGCCAGTCCGGGGTTTATTTATATAAGGAATCCTTCTTACGATCTCTTTACCATTTGATAATAGCACTGGCCCAAGTAAATCCGCTACCAAAAGCAGCCAAAACAACTGTATCACCCGATTTAATTTTCCCTTGTTCCCAGGCTTCAGTCAAAGCAATCGGAATAGAAGCCGCAGTAGTATTACCGTACTTCTGAATATTATTATACACCTGATCGTCTGTCAGATTAAATTTCTTCTGAATGAACTGGGCGATTCTCAAATTAGCCTGATGCGGAATTAACAGATCAATATCTGAAACTTCCAAATTATTGGCTTCCAAAGCCTCATTAATGACTTCAGAAAAACGAACGACCGCATTTTTAAAAACAAATTGTCCGTTCATATACGGGAAATAACTTTCGTCATCAGGATCATTATCGGCCAGGATATCTGTAACCCAACGACCTCCCATTCCTGGTGCTTTCACAATTAATTCCGCTGCATGTTCGCCTTCAGAATGTAAATGCGTGGACAAAATTCCTTTAGTTAAATCTTCTTCCCTGCTCAAAACAGCCGCTCCTGCACCATCGCCAAAAATCACCGAAACTCCTCTCCCTCGAGTCGTCATATCCAATCCTGTCGACTGTACTTCAGAACCAATCACCAAAACATTTTTATACATTCCCGTTTTGATATATTGATCCGCAACTGACAAAGCATAAACAAAACCAGAACACTGATTTCGCACATCTAAAGCTCCTACAGTTCTTAAACCTAAATCACGTTGCACCAAAACACCCGGCCCAGGAAAATAGTAATCAGGGCTTAAGGTAGCAAAAACCACAAAATCAATATCCTCTTTGGCAACTCCGGAGCGCTCAATAGCAATTTGAGCCGCTTTCACTCCCATCGTAGTCGTGGTATCTTCCCCTCGAATGATATGCCTTCTTTCCTGAATACCAGTTCGCTCCTGAATCCACTCGTCATTGGTATCTATAATTTTAGACAAATCGTCATTAGTGACAATATTGGAAGGAACATAAAATCCTAATCCTGATATTTTTGAATGATACATAGTTTTGTTATTTTATTAAAATCAAGGGTGCAAATTTAAATATACTTTAAAATAATAGCCCACAAATTACTACTTTTTTACTAATAAGCAATACTATTTTTAAGGAGCTGTTTACTTCGTCAGTTCACTTCGCTCGTGTCCTGCTGTACGCTATATCTTTTTTTTCGCAAAAAAGCGAGAAAGAAAAAGGATACCTCCCGAACCTTCGGGGCCATCAGGGCTAGGCATTCTAATTAAAACGACTTCTCGTTTTCAAATGTAACAAAATTGCACTATTTTAGACTAAACACAACAATTACGCTTTCTCTAATCTAATATCATTCAATCCATGAAATTAAAAGTTACCTTCTTATTATTTTTGGGCATCGGAATTTCGGCTTTTGCACAAGAAAACCTCAGCTATCAAAAACCATCCAAAACCATTTTGGATCTGGCAGATTACCAAAGAGCCCCTTCGGTTTCCATGGATACCAAAAAAGAATACATGCTGTTGTCTTACAGGAACACCTATAAAACATTAGATGATTTAAATCAGGAAGAATTGCGATTAGGTGGATTACGAATCAATCCTGTCACCAATATTTCAAGCACCGTCACGTATATCATCAACCTTAAATTACGAAAAATTAAAGGCAAAGATGAAGTTCAGGTGGCTGGTTTACCATCGAATCCACGAATCAGTAATATAACATGGTCTCCAAATGATAAGAAGATTTTATTTTCAAACACTATAAATACCGGTGTAGAACTTTGGGTTTTGGATGTAGCTACAGCACAAGCAACAAAATTAACCGAAGCTACCGTAAATGCAAATCTTGGAAATCCATTCAACTGGTTTGCTGATAACGAAACTATTTTGGTGAAAATGTTACCCAAAAACAGAGCTGCTTTACTCGATGCCAAAAAAGATTTACCAACAGGTCCCATTATCTCCAATGCTGATGGGGCTAAATCCCAAAACAGAACGTATCCGGATATGTTGAAAAACAAAAATGACGAAATCAATTTTGAAAACATCATCACATCCGAATTATATAAAGTAAACCTCAACGGAACGGCAACTTTATTTAAAAAAGCAGACATGTATGCAGGGGAAAGCTTTTCTCCCGATGGCAACTACCTGATGTTAAACACAATTCAAAAACCATTTTCATATATCGTTCCACTAAGCCGCTTTCCTTTTAAAACAGTCGTTTACGATAAAGACGGAAAAGAAGTAAAAGTCGTTAATGAAGTTCCCTTGAATGAAATCATGCCAAAGGGATTCATGGCAGTCCGCAAAGGAAAAAGAGAAATGGGCTGGAGAAATGATAAACCCGCTACATTATACTATGTGGTAGCTTTAGACGAAGGAGACCAAGCCAATAAAGTAGACTTTAGAGATGAAGTATTTCTTTGGGAAGCACCATTTACTGGCGAAGCAACTTCATTGGTAAAAACACCGCAACGTTATAGCGACATTATTTGGGGGAGTGAAACTGTAGCTGTAGTGTCAGATGAATGGTATGATACCCGCAACACAAAAACGTATTTAATCAATCCATCTGATTTATCCCAAAAACCAAAAGTAATTTCAGATAGAAACTCACAAGACATTTACTCTGATCCGGGATTTTTTGAAACCAGAAAAAATCAATACAATAAATATGTTTTAGCCATAGAAAAAGACATGGCATACCGTATTGGTGATGGGTACACCAAAGACGGACAATTTCCATTTATTGATGAATTCAATTTAAAAACTTTGCTGTCTAAACGATTGTATACTTCCACTTACAAAGACAAAAAAGAAGATTTATTAGAAATTGAAGATTTTAAAAAAGGAATAGTTTTAGTTCAGATTCAGTCCAAAAGCGAATACCCGAATTACTATTTTAGAAACATCCAAAAGGAAAATAGCCTAACTCCAATCACATCTTTTAAAAATCCATTTGAAAGTATTAAAAATGTAAGCAAAGAGGTCATCAAATACAAACGAAAAGACGGAGTGGAATTATCGGGCACTTTATATTTACCGGAAGGATATGATAAGGTAAAAAAAGAAAAATTGCCCTTATTGATTTGGGCCTACCCGTCTGAATTTAAAGACAAAAACAGTGCTGGACAAAGCAATCAAAACTCAAATGAATTCACATTTCCTTATTATGGTTCCTTTGTATATTGGGTAACCAAAGGCTATGTTGTACTTGACGATGCCTCGTTTCCAATTATTGGAGAAGGAACTACAGAACCTAATGACAATTTTATCACTCAATTAGTTGACAATGCCGAAGCAGCTATCAATGCTGTAGATGCTTTGGGTTATATCAACCGAAAAAAAGTTGCTGTTGGTGGGCATTCCTATGGTGCTTTTATGACTGCCAATTTATTAACGCATTCCAATCTTTTTGCTTGCGGAATTGCCCGAAGCGGTGCTTACAACAGAACCTTAACTCCTTTTGGTTTTCAAAGTGAACAACGCAATTATTGGGAAGTTCCTGAAGTATACAACACGATGTCTCCTTTTATGAATGCCGAAAAAATGAAAACACCATTACTTTTGGTACACGGTGAAGCGGATAACAATCCAGGCACTTTCACCTTGCAGACAGAACGTTATTTTCAGGCTCTAAAAGGTTTGGGAGCTCCTGCAAGAATGGTTATTTTACCTAAAGAAAGCCATGGTTATGCTGCAAAAGAAAACATCCTTCACCTGCTTTGGGAACAAGATCAGTTCTTAGAAAAATATTTGAAGAATTAATTCAAATAGTAGAAGACAGGTCAGTGTTTCGAAAGCAGAACATAAAAATAAAACCCCAAAATCGTATTGATTTTGGGGTTTTATTTTTTTACAAAAATTGTTATATAAATTAAAAGTGACTTCGCCTTCTGATAGTTATCAGAACCACAAACCACTGATGACTGAATTGGTTACTGATTACTGAACACTGTGTACCTCAAATACTAAGCTTTCATCAAGCTCACTTCCTGATTGGGTTCTAATTCCGAATCGTGTTCGAAGAAAATTACCTTTCGATCAAAAACAGCTTTTACTAAATAACGGCTCCCCTTAAAATAGGATTGCTTTACGATTACTTTTAGCGTTCCGTTAGCGTTAACTTTAAGCTGATGCGGATACACCAAAATGTTTTCCTCATCACTTTCATTTAAAGTTAACAAAGACAATTTCAAGTCATTTACTTCCCCAAAAAGAGATGCAATATATTTATCAGAAGGATTTTCATACAAGGCTTTTGGACTATTTTTCGTTACGATTTTCCCGTTTTGCATAACAATAGTTTCATCCGAAAAAGATAAAGCATCCGTACTATCGTGCGTAGCGATGATACAGGTGATTCCCTTTACTTTTAAGTAATGAAACAAATTTCTGCGTAGGGCATTTTTGCGAAACGAATCAATCTGACTAAACGGCTCGTCTAATAAAAGTATCTGAGGTTCTAACGCCAAAACCCTTGCCAGCGCTACTCTTTGTTGCTGTCCACCGCTGAGATATTTGGCTTTTACATTCGCAAAGGCAGCCATTTCAACCATTTCCAGAAGTTCCTGAACCCGAGCCTTCTTTTTATCTTTATAGATGTTAGACAAAAATTTACCCACATTTTCCTCAACGGTAATGTAAGGCATTAGGTCGAAATCCTGCGCCAGGTATTTGATATAATCTTCTCCCGGAATAAGATTGAATTTGGGTCCTAAAATGGGTGTATCATTATACCAAATTTCACCTTCATTGAGATCGTATAACCCATAAATCAATTTCAAAAGGGTGCTTTTTCCGCAACCACTTTCACCAATTACAGCTACATTAGACCCTTGGGAAATTGTAAAACTAACATTCTCAATAACTGTTGCATCTGTGTAGGCGAAGGAAATATTTTTTAATTCAAGCATGTTCCGTATTTGAAAAGCCAAATTTACAATGTTTAATTTAAATTGAAGAACAAAAAAAAACTGCTTCCTAAGAAACAGTTTTTTTTTGAATGTAATTTGGTGATTATTTTTTTTCCGCTTGCACCTTAGCTTCCTGTACCATTTTTTCATTGGCAGTAATAGCAAACTCAACACGACGGTTTTGGCTTCTGCCTTCCGGAGTATCGTTCGTTGCGATTGGATCAGCAATACCTAAACCAGATGTTTTAAATCTGCTTACTTTTAATCCTTTTGAAACCAAATAATCTTTAACTGACTCTGCTCTTCTTTGAGAAAGCGTCAAATTGTATTCCGGTTTTCCAGTACTGTCTGTATAACCAAAAATCTCTATATTAGTTTCTGCATATTCATTGAATACAGGAATAAGTTTATCCAAATTGGTTTTCGCCTGAGCGGTCAAAGTAGCTTTGTTAGTATCAAAACGAACAGCATCTTCTTTTAAAACCAAATGAATTCCTTCTCCTACTCTTTCTACATCCGCACCTGGTAAAGCCTGGTCAATTTCTCTGGCTTGTTTGTCCATATTACTTCCAATAAGGGCACCGGTTCCTCCACCTACAACAGCTCCAATTGCAGCTCCTAATGCGGCATTCCCGCCTTTTCCTAAATTATTACCAAGAATACCTCCAATTAATGCTCCTGAAGCTGCACCTATTGCAGTCCCTTTTTGTGTGTTATTCGCATTCTTTACAGACTCGCAACTTGTAAAAAAACCGCTTAAAACAAACAAAGTACTTAACCCTAAAATTGCTATTTTTTTCATTATATTATATTTTATTTTTATTAATTAACCTTTTGAAATCGGTAAACCACATCTGTAGCTTTCCCACCAACATCTATTTTATCTATCAGTTGGAATGAAGTTTCTGATTGACTTACAAATCCCAGAACAAATCCGGTTTTTACATTTTTAGATTTCAGACCTTCGTCCAAAATTTTCATCACAAACTTTCCTTCCTCATTTATATACCATGTAATGGAAGAACTAAAAGCCGGACAGCCTGATTGCGTAAGGGCCATCGTTCCTTTGTTGTTATTTGAAATAAAACTCCAAGTACTTCCTACAAAACATTTAGAATCAGCAACGCTAAAAGAAGTGACCTTAATATACTGTGATCCCGGATAGGTAACATCCGTTATTTGCCAATTTCCCTTAATCCCAACTTGAGCGCTTCTGTCCAATTTTGTAGTAGCTGCAGGTGCAGTTGTTTCAGATGCAGATTTACATGCAACAACCAAAATAGTTGCTATACATAATAAAATTACTTTTCTCATTGATTAAAATTTTATAAATTAATATTCCTACAAAGATACAATGCTTAGAAAAAAAATACTTTCAAAATTAAATTAATTTATTATAAAATTATCGCTTACGCCAATTTGTCACTTTGGTTCTAATTGGTATCTTATTTGAAAGCTAAAATAGCAGATTGTAAAACCCTTAAAATTTAAAATATGACAACAGGTAAAATTAATGTTTCGGTTGAAAACATCTTTCCCTTAATCAAGAAATTTTTATACAGTGATCACGAAATTTTCTTACGCGAATTAATTTCAAATGGAACAGATGCGACACTAAAATTAAAGCATTTAACAAGTATTGGCGAAGCCAAAGTAGAATATGGCAACCCAATTATTGAAGTAAAAATCGATAAAGAAGCTAAGAAATTACACATTATCGATCAAGGTTTAGGGATGACTGCAGAGGAAGTGGAGAAATACATCAACCAAGTCGCTTTTTCTGGAGCTGAAGAGTTTTTGGACAAATACAAAGATTCTGCAAAAGATTCTGGAATCATTGGCCATTTCGGTCTTGGTTTTTATTCCGCTTTTATGGTTGCCGAAAAAGTGGAAATCATCACTAAATCATTTAAAGACGAGCCTGCCGCCCACTGGACTTGTGACGGAAGCCCTGAGTTTACATTAGAACCGGCTGACAAAACAACTCGAGGAACGGAAATAATTTTACATATTGCCGAAGATTCATTAGAATTTTTGGAAGAGTTCAAAATAAGAGAACTGTTGAATAAATACAACAAGTTCATGCCTATTCCAATTAAATTTGGAACAAAAACGGAAACGCTTCCTAAACCGGAAGATGCTCCTGAAGATTATAAAGCAGAAACGGTTGAAGTTGATAACATTATCAACAATCCAAATCCAGCATGGACCAAACCTCCAACAGATTTATCTGATGAGGATTATAAAAACTTCTACCACGAATTGTATCCAATGCAATTTGAAGAGCCTTTGTTTCACATCCACTTAAATGTTGATTATCCGTTCAATCTGACCGGTATTTTATATTTCCCAAAATTAGGTTCCGACTTACAAATTCAGAAAGATAAAATACAGTTGTACCAAAATCAGGTGTATGTAACGGACAATGTAGAAGGAATTGTTCCTGAATTTTTAATGATGTTAAAAGGTGTTGTTGATTCGCCAGACATTCCTTTGAACGTATCTCGTTCAGGATTACAGGCCGATGCAGCTGTGAAGAAAATTTCGAATTACATCACCCGTAAAGTTGCCGATAAACTAAAAGCCTTATTCAACGAAAACCGTGAGGATTTTGAGAAAAAATGGAATGATATCAAAATCGTTTTAGAATACGGAATGCTTTCAGAAGACAAATTCTACGAAAAAGCAGGAGCTTTTGTATTGTACCCAACGGTAGATGATAAATACTTCACGCTGGATGAATTAAAAGAAAACCTGAAAGACAAACAAACCGACAAAGACGGAAAATTGGTTGTTTTATATGCTGGAAACAAAGAAGCTCAACACTCTTATATCGAAATTGCGAAAGATAAAGGATATGAAGTTTTATTACTTGACTCGCCAATTATCTCGCATTTAATCCAAAAAATAGAAAGCGACAACAGTGGTTTAACTTTTGTACGTGTCGATTCTGACCATATCGATAATTTAATTAAGAAAGAGGATACTGTCATTTCTAAATTATCTGAAGAAGAACAAAACAATCTAAAAACTGTTTTAGAAACTATTGTTCCAAAACAAAACTATTCAGTGCAGTTAGAAGCAATGGACAGTCAGGCAGCTCCTTTCATTATTACGCAACCTGAATTTATGCGTAGAATGAAAGAAATGAGTCAGTCTGGTGGCGGCGGAATGTTTGGCATGGGCAATATGCCGGAAATGTACAATTTGGTCGTAAATACCAATTCAGATTTGGCTACAACAATCCTTACAACCGAAGACAAATCAGCGCAGGAAAGTTTGGTAAAACAAGCTTTAGATTTGGCTAAATTATCCCAAAACTTATTGAAAGGAGAAGCATTAACTGCTTTTGTAAAAAGAAGTTTTGAGATGATCAAATAAATTTTAAAATACTCAAACAACAATCAAAAACCCTGTAAGTCAAGACTTACAGGGTTTTTCCTTTGATATAAACTTATTTTTACTATTTTTGGCAAGCCACATAATCTAATTTAAACCTAACCAAATGAAAAAAATTAAATTTTTATTCTCGTCCCTTGCCGTTGTTCTTTTAACAACCGTTTCATGTACCAAGGAAGAAGCCATAGAGGCTGCCGATACGAACGCTGTTGTTGCTTCTGTAGCAATTGATGCTTCAAACGAAATTGATTTTAAAACCGGAATGCAAGTCGCCTTAGACAACACAAGTGCTAAAAGCACCCTAAGCGCTAAGACCTCTTCACTGGTTGGTAATTGTGCCGTTGTAACCATGGAAACTCCTACGGCAAATGCTTTCCCTAAAATATTTTATGTCGATTTTGGAACAGGTTGCACAACTAACAATATCACCAGAAAAGGAAAATTAAAAATTACCCTTTCCAATTACATCAGTACTTATGGAAGTACTATGAAAATAGAAAGAGAGAACTATTATATCAATGGCTCAAAAATTGAAGGAATTGTAAATTATGTAAACGAAACGACATCAAGTGCTGTCCCACAATGGACCAGAACTGTAACTGATGGAAAACTTACTGATGCCAACGGACATATATTTCTACACTCCGGATCACATACCATGAAACAAACTGAAGGTGCTTTAACACCTCTTTTGTTAGATGATAATTTATATGAAATGACTCAAGGGAGTCACACAATCACAAAAGAGAATGGTTCAACATTAACTTTAACAGTCTTAGAACCTTTGGTGAAAAAATACTCCTGTGAATACATTTCAAAAGGAAAATTAGAATTAAAAGGAGAATTCCTGAACGGTGTTGTGGATTACGGAACCGGTGATTGCGATGCTAAATATACCTATACACACGAAAATGGTTTAGTATTTAGTCTAAATATGTAAGCTTCTTTTCCTTGATGAAACAAATCCTCGTTATTTTCGAATATCGAGGATTTTTTTTGTTTTCAAATAGCCATCTGTGTACTAAGTAATCAAAAGAATAGCGACCTTTGCAACAAGTCTTCAGGATTGAAGTAATTGTATTACTAATTAAAACAACAATGACCTTACACATTGAAACTCCAGCATTACTTTTCTCGGCCACCTCATTAATTCTATTGGCATATACGAACAGATTCCTAACCATTGCAACAATCGTTCGGGGATTAAAAAAAACCTATAAGGAGAAAGAAAACAAAATGATTTTATTGGAAATCAAAAATCTTAACCTGCGGCTTACTCTTATTCGTTACATGCAAATGGCAGGTGTTTTGAGTTTATTCCTTTCTGTTTTCACCATGTTATTATTGTTTCTGGATCAACAATTGGCTAGTATTTATCTCTTCGGATTTAGCTTGCTTTCGTTGTTAATCTCTTTAGGTTTATCTTTTTGGGAAATTAATATCTCTGTAGATGCGCTGCGGGTACATTTGAGTGATTTGGTAGGAAAAGAGATCAAAGAATAATCGTATAAAGTTTTAGATATAACAAAATTACAATTCGCAACTAAAGCCTATCTTTGCCCGCTTTTAAAATTTTACAAATGACAAAGAAGAATGTATTGAAAGGTGTTTTTTTGGTTGGACTTGGCGCCACTAGTTATGGTATGCTGGCTACTTTTGTAAAAATGGCTTATGACGAAGGATACACAACAGCCGAAGTGACAGTATCTCAATTTATATTGGGAATACTTGGAATACTCCTTATCAATACTTTTCAAAAAGCAAAAAAACGAGATACTGTTGTAAAAGCATCCCAAAAAAATATTTTTCATTTGATGCTTGCTGGAACTTCTTTGGGACTAACAAGTGTCTTTTATTATCTGACCGTAAAGTTCATCCCTGTTTCTATTGCTATTGTTTTGTTGATGCAAACCGTTTGGATTGGTGTTTTATTAGAAATGATTTTAGATAAAAAAATCCCTTCAATCAAAAAAATCATATCGGTACTAATTGTTTTAATTGGAACTGTTTTGGCTACAAATATTATAAAAACCGAAATCCAACTGGATTGGAGAGGAATAGTATTAGGTCTTTTATCTGCAACTTCCTTTACCACTACAATGTTTACCGCAAATCGTGTGGCCACAAATATTTCTTCGGCACAACGCAGTTTATACATGTTGCTTGGTGGTGCAATTATTGTTTTTGCTTTTGCTTTCGCAACGCAAACAACGGCGTTCAACTTTACTATTTTTACAAAATGGGGAATTATTCTTTCCCTGTTTGGAACTATAATCCCACCGCTTTTAATGAATGCCGGTTTTCCTCATACCGGAATTGGTCTTGGAAGCATCGTTTCTGCTTTAGAACTTCCTGTATCAGTATCTATGGCTTATTTTCTTTTGAATGAAAATGTAAACACCATACAGTGGCTTGGTATCATTTTAATCATTTTGGCCATAGTCCTGATGAATACAAATCATAAAAAAGCAAAATTTCATAATATATAGTGTGTTAAAAATTATTCGCGCAATTCTGCCAATTGTGTTAATTTTTTTATAAATTCGTAAGAAACAATCGATTATGAATTTACCTTGGCATCTATATGTAATGGCCTTTGTTTATATTCTAGCAGGAATTAATCATTTTAAAACCCCTCGTGTTTACCTAAAAATCATCCCCCCATATTTTCCAAATCCAAAATTATTAAATGGCATCAGTGGATTTGCAGAAATCTTTTTAGGAATCAGCCTTTGCATCCCCATGTTTTCCAGTTACGCTTCCTGGGGAATTATAGCTTTGCTAATTGTCGTTTTTCCAACACATCTATACATGCTTCAAAACGAAAAAGCAGGCATGGGCTTACCCAAATGGCTTTTACTTTTGCGAATGCCTTTACAATTTGTCTTGATCTATTGGGCATTTCAATATACAGTTTAAACACGTAACCTTTAATTTAAATAATCTATTATGAAAAAACTATTAGCAGAATTTTTCGGAACCTACTGGTTAGTATTTGGTGGTTGTGGTAGTGCTCTTTTTGCCGCTGGAATTCCTGATTTAGGAATTGGTTTTGCGGGAGTGTCATTGGCTTTTGGACTTACTGTTTTAACCATGGCTTATGCGGTAGGACATATCTCAGGCGGGCATTTTAATCCTGCCGTTTCTTTTGGTCTATGGGCAGGAGGAAGATTTTCAGCAAAAGAATTAGTCCCTTATATCATAGCGCAATGTATAGGAGCGATTGCTGCCGCAGGAACTTTATACACCATTGCCTCAGGTAAAGCCGGTTTCATGATAGATAATACCAAAGCGGGTGCTTTTGCTTCCAATGGTTTTGGCGCTTTTTCACCAGACGGATACTCCATGCAAGCAGCTTTTATAGCGGAGTTTGTCTTGACTCTATTCTTTTTATTGGTTATCCTTGGAGCTACTGATAAATTTGCAAACGGTAAATTCGCAGGAGTTGCTATCGGTCTAGCCTTGACTTTAATCCATTTAATTAGTATCCCGATTACCAATACTTCCGTAAATCCGGCAAGATCATTGTCTCAGGCGGTATTTGTTGGAGGAGAACCTTTATCACAAGTATGGTTGTTTTGGGTTGCACCAATATTAGGGGCTATTGTGGCTGGGTTTATTTATAAAAATTTATTGCAGGACAACTCAGAAGTATAACTTCATTTTTGATTTAAATTCAAAGAGAAAAATAGAATCTAAAAGTTTTATTTTTCTCTTTATTTTTACAAAATGAATTCACTTTTTCAACAGGAACCCATCGTTCTGGATTTACCGGATGCCGAAATTATCTACTATCCCCATTTTTTAGATACAAATGAAGCGGATAAAATCTTTACGGAATTAAAAAACACGATTCCTTGGCAACAGGATGAAATTCGGGTTTTTGGAAAAACACATGCCCAACCCAGACTAACAGCATTGTTTGGAAACGAAGGAAAACCCTATTCGTACTCGAATATCACGATGCAACCCCATCATTGGACACCTATTTTACAAAAAATCAAATTTTATGTCGAAAGTATTTGCGAAACAGAGTTCAGCACCGTTTTACTGAATTATTATCGCGACGGAAAAGACAGTAACGGCTGGCACGCTGACAATGAAAAAGAATTGGGTATCAATCCCATAATTGCTTCCTTGAGTTTCGGGGCGGCACGAACTTTTCAGCTGAAACACAATACTGATAAGGAAAAGAAAAAAAGTATCGTTTTGGAACACGGTAGTTTATTATTGATGAAGGGAACGACCCAGCATTTCTGGAAACACCAAATTCCAAAAACAGCAAAACCAACAGGCCCCAGAATTAACCTTACCTTTCGAATTATAAAATAACTTTTGAATCTAAATTTTATTAAATTTGGAATAAATACTCCAAATTTATGAATGATATTATTTCCTATTTTAGTTCTATCCCATCCTCCCACAGAAGCCTGATCCTGGTAGCCGGTATTACTATTTTTTGGCTCATAGAAAATGCGTTTCCTCTTTTTAATTTTAAATATAAAAAGTGGCATCATGCAGGCATCAATTTCTTTCTGACACTGACGACCATCATAGTCAATTTTGTATTGGCTTTTATTTTGATAAAATCTGCGGATTGGGCTGTGACTAATAACTTCGGAATTTTACAATGGCTTCCACAAATGCCGATCTGGCTTTATGCTTTAATCGGATTACTTTTATTGGATTTAATTGGTGCCTATCTAGTTCATTTAGTAGAACACCGAATTAAATTTTTATGGCGTTTCCACTTGATTCACCACACTGATACCTGGATAGACACCACTACTGCTAACAGACATCATCCGGGAGAAAGTGTCATTCGGTTTGTTTTCACAACTTTGGGTGTTTTAATCGTCGGAAGCCCTATGTGGATGGTGTTTTTATACCAAACCTTATCGGTAATTGCTACCCAATTTAACCATGCAAACATTTCATTACCTAAGAAAGTGGATGCCTTTTTGAGTTATTTTATCGTATCGCCTGATATGCATAAAGTCCACCATCATTATGTTTTACCCTATACGGACAGTAATTACGGGAATATTTTTTCAGTTTGGGACCGCTTATTTGGCACATTTATGACACTTCCAAGAGAGGAAATTATCTATGGTGTGGACACGCATATGAAGGAAGAGGATAACAATCAATTGAAAAATTTATTAAAAATACCGTTTCAAAAACAGCGTTCAGTCGAAAACAACTAAAAATCAGTATTTTTTTTACCCTTTGACAAAAAAGTAATTATTTTTTTTATTAATATTGGTATCTATTTAAAAATCAAATTTAATAATCGTTAACCCCCTATTTGAATTAATTTTCACGTGATGAAAAAGAGTAACCGCAAAGAATTGAACTGGGAACAAACAGAAAAACTTGTTACACTGGCCCTGGAAGAAAGAAACCCTTTTGAGATTATCAAAAAAGAATTTGGTTTAGCCGAAAAAGAGGTTTTAGAAATAATGAAAAAGAAGATGCCGGCAGAAAAATTTGAAATGTGGAAAAAGAAAGCTACAGCAAATAAACCGAAACCGAAACCTCTGAAAATTGATGATTTTGACGAAGACTTAGACGGTAAGTATTACATAAAAAACAAACTAGACTAAAAAAACCAAACTCCTGTTATGCAGGAGTTTTTTTTATGCAGTAATTCATTAAAAAATTAAATCGGTCCGAAACCGGATTTTATCAGTCCACAAATGTAACGTTTAGACGCATTTAATGACAAATAGCTAAAAATAAACAAATCATGAAAAAAATAATTTTTGCATTTGCATTTGCATCTATATTTTGGAGTTGTAAAACCACAAGTCCGGCAACTGTTCCAACAAAAGAAGAAATGCAAGTTTCTATCAACCTTAATGAAGTAAAGGATGATAAAGTTTTGGTTACCATTACGCCTCCAAAAATCAATGTTGACGAAATCACCTATAGTATTCCAAAAATTGTCCCTGGCACCTATTCCGAAGATAATTATGGTAAATATATTGACGACCTAAAAGCCTTTGACGCGAAAGGAAATCTCTTAAGTGTTAAAAAAACAGACGTTAATTCCTGGTCTATTACAAATGCAAAAACATTAAAAACAATCACCTATTTAGTGAACGACACTTTCGATACTGAAGTTGGCGGCGGTTTTGGCAAGGAAGATATTTTTTCACCTGCAGGTACAAATATCGATGCCGGTGTTAATTTCGTAATAAACATGCATGGTTTCGTAGGCTATTTTCAAAACCTTAAAGACATCCCTTATAAAGTTACCATAGCACATCCGGAAACACTTTGGGGGGCTACTTCCATGACTGATTTGGACGCCACAGCTACCACTGATGTATTTTTGACTCCTCGTTATGCAGAATTAGTTGAAAATCCGGTAATGTACTCAAAACCGGATTATACTACATTTACAGTTGACGGAATGGATATACTAATTGGTGTTTATTCTCCAACCGGTAAAGTAACTGCAGAAAGCATTACTCCAGAAATGAAAACGATGATGACCGCCCAAAAAACGTTCTTAGGCAAAATAAATGCTACCAAAAAATACAGTGTTTTATTATACCTGTCCAGCATGAAAGATAAAGATGCCAAGGGTTTTGGAGCTTTAGAACACCCAACAGCAACGACGGTAGTTTTACCTGAAATGCTACCAAAAGAAGAATTAGTCAAATCGATGAAAGACGTCGTTTCCCACGAATTTTTTCATATCCTGACTCCATTGACAATCCATTCTAAAGAAATTCAATATTTTGATTACAATTCGCCAAAAATGTCGGAGCATTTATGGATGTACGAAGGCGTAACAGAATATTTTGCTAATCTCTTTCAAATTAAACAAGAATTGATTGACGAAGATGAATTTTATTCTCGCATAGCAGAAAAAATTTCAACTGCCAACTCTATGAATGACACGATGCCTTTTACCACAATGAGTGCCAATGTGTTAACAAAACCATATAAAGACCAATATTTAAATGTATACAACAAAGGAGCACTTATCGGAATGTGTATTGACATTATCATTAGAGAAAAAAGTAATGGAGAAAGAGGCATTTTAGATTTAATGCAACAACTGTCAAAAGAATATGGTGTTACAAAACCATTTAATGACAATGAGCTTTTTGCAAAAATAACGGCACTAACCTATCCGGAAGTTGGCGAGTTTTTAACCACTTATGTTTCCGGACCAACACCTATTCCTTACGAAACCTATTTGGCAAAAGTAGGGGTATCGAAATCTGTAGAAAAATCGACCGGGAATGTATTCCTGAAAGGACAGTCTCCTTACATCACCGTAAATCCTCAAACCAAGGAAATTATTGTGATTCCAAATATAGAACTAATTGATTTTTATAAAAATTTAGACCTAAGAGGTGGCGATATTCTTTTGGCAATAAACGAAAAACCATATTCTTTGGACAATATTTACGACATGATTTCTGACAGCCAAAACTGGAAAGAAAACGATGCCATTTCGATAAAAATAAAACGTGATGGAAAAGAACAAACCATAACCGGAAAAGTAAAACTTCCTTATGAAGAAAAAGAAGGTTTAAAAGCTACAGACTTGTCAAAAAATAGCTTAAAACAGTCTTGGTTAAAAGGATAAATAAGAATTAACTGCATGAATCTCAATCTATAAATAGATTGAGATTTTTTTATGAAATTCATCAAGGCTAACCTCTTATCTTTTCAACAATTTTCTTTATTTTGCACCAAAATTAAAACACCAATGAAATCGCCTTGATTCAAAAACAAATCATAATAAAGAATGGCGATACCATGTTCCCAAAAAAATAAATATCAACTTCACATGAAAAAAACAATTATTGCATTTATTACTCTCGCTGTTTTGGCCTCTTGTAATGAAAAGGAATCAAAAGCAAATTTACATCTGACCGGAAATATCAAAGGCCTTAAAAACGGAACTTTATATATTCAGAGAGTCGTTGATACAACCTTGGTTGCCCTCGATACAATTACCATTGATGGAAATTCGAATTTTGAGAGTGATCTGGAATTGAAATCACCAGAAATGCTTTATTTATACTTAGACAGAGGTGTGAGTAATTCTTTAGACAATAACATCCTGTTTTTTGCTGAACCTGGAACGATTAACATCAATACCAATTTGGATGCTTATATTTCAGATGCAAAGGTTACCGGATCCAAAAATCATGATTTGTATGAAGAATACAAAAAAATAAACTCTCGTTTTAAAGATGAAAGCTTAACATTGATAGAACAAAAATTCAAAGCGATTAAAAGCAAAAATGCAAAAGCTATTGACAGTTTAAGCCTAAAACAAGACTCTAACATCAAGAGAAAGTATTTATACGCGACTAATTTTGCTTTAAACAATAGAGAACATGAAGTTGCACCATACATAGCCTTATCAGAGATTTACGATATCAATGTTAAATATTTGGACACTATCCAGAAAGCAATGTCCCCTAAGGTGGCACAATCGCTTTATGGAAAAAAACTGACTGAATATGTTGCTGCTGTTAAAAACCAGAAATAAGCAAACCGAAAGTTAAAAACAAAAAGACCGTCAAATTTAATTTGACGGTCTTTTTGTTTTTACAATACACTGATAAAATTAATCTGATTAATTTTAACTTCCTGTATTGATATAGTACTCTATTTGCTTTCTCTCAGGAATCTGAGGAAACTTCTGAAGCAATAGCAACGCTATATTTTTTGCCTTAGGGTAATTCTTTTGTTGGGTATAAAACTCGAACAGAGCCATATAATACTCTGAATTACTTGGATATTGACTTACCAAACTGACAAAATAGCGTTCTGCCTTTTCTTTCTCTCCTGTATACGCATAGATTTTAGCCAGGTTAAGTACGATCCTTTCATTTTGGGCAATACCACTTTTAGCCTTTTCTAAATAGACGGCTGCTTTTTTATAATCTCCCGACTCTCCCAATAATAAACCTACAGCCTGAAATACTTGAAAATCATTCGGGTTCTTTTTTAAATAATTATCAAAAACAAGTATAGCTTCCGGAATTCTATTCGTTGCATTATACAAATAAGCCAAATTGATTTGTGCAGTAAACAATTGATTGTCTTGCTTAATCGCTTTTTTATAAAACTCTTCGGCTTTTTTATACTCTTTTACACTATGATAATAATCCGCCATCGTCAACTTAGCATCCGGAAAATCAATATTATAATTGATAATAGAAAGGTATTCCTTCAGCGATCTATCGTAGTCCTTTTTATATTCTTCGGAAACATACGATGGATTCCTTGACAGTTTCATCGCTGCATCAGAACGAATCGCTTTTACGGGATCTTTTAACAAGACCAAAAATTGGTTGGCATTTTCAGGCTCTACATTTGAATTATAAACACTTTGAAAACGCAATGCAGGATTCTTGTGATTCAAAAGCGAATTCAAAATAGCCTGACTCTGATCCGGATAATTTCTTTGTAATAAATCAATAGCTGTGATTCTGACAATCATCGCTGTTTTATTGTCAAAGATTATTTTTTTCAAGCCCTGAAGGCCTTCAATACCCATTTGACTGGATTGATGAAAAACCACACCATAATGCGAATTTTTGGGTTTTCCATACCAGGCGGATGTTTTACTGACTGCCCAATCAACCGATTGGTCCGTATGACACTGATTACAGGCGTTAGGAGAACCAATCGCTTTGGAAACATCCGGACGTGGTACCCTAAAACTGTGATCCCTTCTAAAATCACGTCCCATATAAAACTGTCCCGGCATGTGGCAATTCACGCATAAAGCCCCCTTAGATTCGTTTTTATGATGATGATGACTTTCTGTATTGTATTTTGATGTTTGGTGGCACTGAAGACATAATTTATTGCCTTCAAATTTCTTTTTAGCACTGTGCACATTGTGGCAATCATTACATTTTATTCCTTTTTGATACATTTTACTTTGCAAAAAAGAACCATAAATATAATCTTCTTCTTTAATTTGTCCGTCGTCATGGTAATTCGGAGAGGCAACTGTTGATGGAATCATTTGATCATAAATACTCTCTCCCGAATAATGGTAGTCTTCAAAAACACTGCGTCTGGAATGACATCTGGCACAATTATCAACAAAAGCAGCATTACTTTTAGGATTCAGATTCTTAACAAAACCAAGATTTGCGACCTCCTCTTCTTTATCTTTAGTCCATTCCAGATGTTTTGATGCCGGACCATGACAAGCCTCACAACTTACATTAATCTCACTCCAGGTCGTTTTATACACATCTTTCTTAAAATCGTAGTTCTTTTTTAAATTCGTAGAATGGCATTCTGCACACATCCCATTCCAGTTTTGAGATTGATTGGTCCAATGCAACCAATTTTCATGATTCACACTTTGTCCTTTATAAACCTCATCAGACATATAAAACCACTCTTTTTTGATGTCGTCCCATGTGAGTGCCAATGTTTGGAGTTTCCCCTTACCGATAGAAACTAAATACTGCTGAATTGGAGTAAATCCAAAAGTATATTTTATTTGATATTCTTTCATTTCCCCGTCTTCCCCATCTGTAGACACAAAAAAAGCGTTTCCCTTTTTGTACATTCTATGGGTCTGGCCATTTCTGTGCAATTCTTTATTATTAAAATCTCCCACTACAGATTTAGAATTGGCCACCATCATGGCTTTGGCGTGATGTGAATTTTTCCAGTCATTGTATTCGGCTTTGTGGCAATTAACGCAGGTTTTATTCCCTACAAAGCGTGCATGTTCTGAACCGGCATTAATCCCCTCAAAAGAGATATAATCGCCGTCTTTGGACTGATTACAACTAACGAGAAATAAAAGGATAAAAAAGTAACAAATACTATTTGACTTCACGCTATTCATTATTTTAGTTTAACAAATATAAGTAATGTCCATTTATTTACTTTTCCTTTTTTAACAATAAAAACCACCTAAAAGAATTTAGATGGTTTTTTATTAAAAGGCCGATAATAGCACTTGGCAGATTATTTTAGTTGTGATTTTGAAATTGATCCCTTTTGAAATTGATCCTATTTCAGAATTGGATATTTTTCAAACAAAAAACCACCTAATAAATTAGGTGGTTTTATTAAAGAGCCGGCGGAGGGACTCGAACCCACGACCTGCTGATTACAAATCAGCTGCTCTAGCCAACTGAGCTACGCTGGCGACTCATTACGGGTGCAAATATAAGCCTGATTTTTAATTTTCCAAAAAAAAATTAAACTTTTTTTGCTTTTTTTTTGACTACAATTCGTTGATTTTAGCAATCAATTGATTAGCAGTTTGTTCCAATTCAACATTGATTTGTTTGAAATGAGCTTTTTTATCTTCTACCTTTTTTGCGTTTACTTTTGTGATCAAAGAATCAAAAGCAGCGATAGCCTCGTCAATTAAAGCATTAGTTTCTGTTGTTGGTTTTCCTGATGTAGAAATTTCGAACAAGTAAACTGCTTCAATAATATCTCCTAAAACGTAGTTGATGTCTTTTTTTAAATTCTTAACGTTTGCCATTTTTATTTTTTTAAAATTTTAATTTTAATTGCGTCTGCAAAAGTACACATAATCTTTCTATTACCGACTATGAAATGTAAATTTCTAAAATTGAAGCTTTTCCGTTGAGAATGAAGGTATTCATAGCGGCAGGAATCAAAACAGTATCCCCTTTTTTGTATTGCAATTTTGAATCATTGTATTCCAATTCAAAAGCTCCTTCCACACACATATAAACTGTAAATGTATTTCCGGTTTTATTTACCACAAGTTCTCCTTCTAACGGAAGAAAGTTAGTGGTAAAATAAGGACAGTCCACAACAACATTCGATTGATTGGATACTTTATCGTATTTTTTATAGGTATCAACCTTATTGTAATTAATTGCTTCCAAAGCCAAGTCAATGTGTAATTCTCTTGTATTTCCCTGAGCATCGACACGGTCAAAATCATACAGGCGATAAGTTATATCAGAAGTTTGCTGAATCTCGGCGATAACCAGTCCAGCTCCAATGGCATGTACCGTTCCTGTTTCGAGAAAGAAAACATCACCTTCTTTTACTTTTATACTATCTAGAATAGAAAGTAAACTCTTATTCTTTAAATTTTCTAAATAAGCTTCCGGATTCGATTTTTCTTTAAAACCAACAATTATTCTTGCATCAGCATCCGCTTGCATAACATACCACATTTCCGTTTTCCCAAAAGAATTGTGACGTTTCTTCGCTAATTCATCATTCGGATGTACTTGAATAGATAAATCATCTCGGGCATCTAAATATTTAAAAAGTAACGGAAACTGTTTCCCAAATCGGGCATAAACAGCAGTTCCCAAAATTTCATTTGGATATTCATTAATGAGTGCCGTCAGTGATTGTCCTTTTAGCTCCCCGTTGGCAATAACACTCACATCGCCTTCCACAGTTGACAATTCCCAACTCTCACCGGTAATCTTTGAGGTTATTGGCTTATTGAGAATCGTTTTTAGTTTTTCACCTCCCCATATTCTTTCTTTAAGTATCGGGTCAAATTGTAACGGATAAAATTTCATTTCTTTATACTAATTTTTGAATTATAAGTTGGTCTTTAAGTAAGACTTGCATGAGAAGCCCTTTTGCAAATTAAAAACAAAACAAAGCTTCATTCTGATACTATTTTGTTAATCTACGATACTAATCTTTTAATAGCATCAATTGCCTTCGAAATATGTTTTGTAGCCGACATACTGTCAAAGACCATTTGAACAATTCCTTCTTTGTCGATTACATAAGTAACTCTTCCTGGAAGAAGTCCAAGCATATCAGAAGGAACACCAAATAATTTTCTGATTTTTTTATCCCCATCAGACAAAAGGATAAAAGGTAAATGGTATTGTTTGGCGAAATTATGATGCGACGAAACACTATCACTGCTAATGCCTATAACCTCTGCGCCCAGATCCTTAAAATCTTCATATTGATCTCGAAAACTACAGGCTTCTGTTGTGCATCCTGGTGTATTGTCTTTGGGATAAAAATAAATAACAAGCGGTTTTATACCCGCAACATCTCTGCTGTCAAAATCGTTCCCGTTGGCATCTTTGGCTTTAAAATCAGGAATTTTATCCCCTACACGCAAGGCCATTACGCTCCTTTATAGGTTACAAAATTACGAGGAGTTTCATAAAGAACGACTTCCAACTCGAATTCAGGTTTCACTCTTTTTCTGATTTTATTCCAAATCACAACAACAATATTTTCCGCCGTTGGATTCAAGTCCTGAAATTCCGGCACATCCAAATTGAGGTTTTTATGGTCAAATTCATTTTCCACCTCTTCCTTTATAATATCCGTCAGGAACTTTACATCCATAACATAACCAGTTTCCGGATCAATTTCACCGGTTACACTTACAATCAATTCATAATTGTGACCGTGAAAATTCGGATTATTACATTTACCGAAAATAGCATCATTTTTTTCAAAAGACCAATCCTTTCGATACAAACGATGAGCAGCATTAAAATGGGCTTTTCTGGATATGGTTACTTTCATAAGATTTTTGATTGTTGATTAACGTTTCTTGATTACTGAATTATTCTGAAATATGGATTTCTAAATCGTATGATCTTCAAGATAGTGATAAAATTCATCAAATATAATCTTAAACCAGACCGTGTAGATTTCTGGATGAATTTCCATATCACTTTTCACATCTTCAATTCGCATCCATTTCCAAGCTTCAACTTCTTCTGTATTGATTATTGGATTCTCTTCATAATACCCTATCATCACATGATCGAGTTCGTGTTCCGTCAAACCATTATCAAAAGGAGCTTTGTAGATAAAATGAAAAAGCTCTTTAAGCTCCGTTTCAAAACCCATTTCTTCAAATAATCTTCTGCTTCCCGCTTGAATGTTTGACTCCCCTTCTCTCTGGTGACTGCAACAGGTGTTGGTCCATAATAAAGGAGAATGGTATTTATGATGAGCTCGTTGTTGCAGCATGATTTCGTTTTTTTCGTTTAAAACAAAAACAGAAAAGGCACGATGCAAAACCGCTTTTTCATGTGCTTCGAGCTTCGGCATCAAACCTATTTGCTCATCATTTTGATTAACTAATATTACATTTTCTTCTAACATAGCAGTGTATTACTCGTCAAAAATACGAAAAAAGAACTGGTATTAATACCCTTTTTGAATTTGTGAAAAGTTTAACGAGCGTTGAATTTAGGAATGTTATAACTTTATATATCCGTACAGACTAATTGATAACCATTCATTTATTATTTAAAATTTCAAAAACCAAAAGAGGTATTTTGTCGTAAATGGAAGTATGATAAAATAAAATTAAATAATTATTCATTTGTAAACTACACGACATTTTACACTTTTGAATGGATGTAAATTTGTAGAATAAAATAAAAAACATGAAAACAAAAAAACAATTATTGAGCGTATTGCTGCTGTTGCCCCTATTTGTTTTTACAGCCTGTGGCCAAACGACCAGTACACAAAACAACACTAAAAAACCTGCTGTCATGAAAAATATCATTAGCAAACCCGAAAACCCATACTATTCCAATACCGACACCACCAAGCTTAATCTAACGGATGCCGAATGGAAAAAAGTATTGCCCGAAGACCTGTATGAAGTATCCAGACATGCTGATACCGAAAGACCTTTTACCGGAAAATATTGGAATACGGATGAAAAGGGGACTTATTATTGTGCCGCCTGTGGCAATAAGTTATTCCGTTCCGGAGCTAAATTTGCCAGTAACTGCGGTTGGCCCAGTTTTTTTGAACAAGACAATAAAAACAGTGTTGTATACAAAAATGACAATTCCTTTGGAATGGAAAGAATCGAGGCCCTTTGTGGCAGATGTGGAGGTCATTTAGGACACCTTTTTGACGATGGCCCGCAACCAACCGGAAAAAGATATTGCATGAATTCTATCGCACTTGACTTTATCCCTGATGCCAAATAACATGAAGAAACTATTTTTAATCGGTTTATTGACAACATTGAGTATGTCTGCACAGAACAACACCAGCACTAAAACCACAAAACAACCCAATCTGGAAACTATTACTCTTGCTGGCGGGTGCTATTGGTGTGTAGAAGCTGTTTATGAAAATCTAATGGGAGTAAAATCAGCAGTATCCGGTTATGCAGGAGGTAAAAAACCTAACCCAACTTATGAAGAGGTTTCTTCTGGAGCAACCGGCTATGCCGAAGCGGTACAAATAACCTATGATAAAACGGTGACGAATCTGGATGAGATTTTCAAGGTTTTCTTTACCGTTCACGATCCCACCACTCTGAATCGTCAAGGGGCTGATGTAGGAACACAATACCGATCAGCAATATTCTATAAAAATGAAGAACAAAAAAAAGCAGCTCAAGCTATTATCAATGCAATGAGAAAAGCAAAAATTTATGACAGTCCCATAGTAACCACATTAGAACCGTTGACTCAATTTTATAAAGCCGAAACCTACCATCAGAATTACTACGAAAACAATAAAAACCAACCCTATTGTCAAATGGTCATTCAACCTAAAATAGAGAAATTTGAAAAGCTTTTTAAAGACAGACTAAAAAAGAAAAAATAATTATTAATTCCGAAAAAACCGCTTGTTGAAATAAGCGGTTTTTTTGTGTATTTCAAAATAATATAATTACATTCTACTGATTTAACTAATTGAAATTCACAACTTTACATTTATTTTAATTTTAATTTTTAAACACAATAATCATGCATCACGGATATCATTATTGGGGAATGCATTTGCTATGGTGGCTATTTTGGATTATCATGATAATATGGATATTTGTAACACCCTATGATATTCCGGGTCAACGTAGAAAAGAAGACAGTCCATTGGATATTCTTAAAAAAAGATTTGCCAAAGGAGAAATTACAAAAGAGGAATATGAAGAAAAGAAGAAATTTCTTGATGAAAATTAAGGAATCTACAAACGATTAAATACATCGTTTAGACTTCATATCCTTAAATAGTATTAACCTGAGTTCGATTATTTTTTAATCATCAATCAAATGATTTTCCTGCAAGGTTTTTTTTACCTTGCAGGTATTTAAATCTAAAAAGTCATAGCTGTCAGGTTTTGGAAACCATGTAAGATGATACACACCTATAAAAACCAACACTTTAATTATCGAACTCCCGTTATTAAAATAAATGCTACATGAAACACCAACCATCTAAATTACCGTATTTTGTAAATCTAATTATCGTTCTTATTTTTTTTAATATAGGAACCGCCCAAGAAAAGAAAATAGCACCAACCTCTGCCGAACTACATAATGAAATAGAGCACATGGATTACATTATGTTTGAAGCTTTCAACAATCAAGATTTTGCAAAATTCAAATCTTTATTTACGGAAGATCTGGAATGGTTTCAGGATAATGGCGGCTTACTCTCTTACGAAACTGTTTTTACCAATTTCGAAAACATGTTTAAAAACGAAAACAAACTCACTCGAAAATTGGTTAAAGGAAGTCTGGAAGTCCATCCGATAAAAGATTATGGAGCTATTGAAATTGGTGTACACGAATTCCGACATATGGAAAATGGCAAAGAAGAAATTGGGACATTCAAATTTTTAATGATTTGGAAGAAAAAAGACAATCAATGGAAAATTTCCAGAGTGATAAGTTACGATCATTAAATTGACACACTCGTTTTGTTTTTATTTTTACCTCATGAAAACCGTTTTTTTAGTTCATTTATTTTCTTTCTTTGCATTCCAAAAATAAAATCATGAAAGCACTGACTTTTTCAGCCTTTGGCAATTCAGACGTCCTTGAATATAGAGACATTCCTACTCCAATAATAAAAGAAGGTGAACTATTGGTCGAAATGAAAGCCATCGGACTAAACTTTGCCGATGTCTACCGCCGAAAAGGAAATTATCATCTCAAAGGAAATCCTCCTTTCATCGCAGGCTATGAAGGTGCTGGAGTAGTCGTAGAGACAAACAACAATCCCAATTTTAAAATTGGTGACCGAATTGCATTTGCCGATGTCCCATTTTCCAATGCAGAATTGGTAGCTGTACCAATTTCAAATGCTATTCCGCTGCCTGAAAATATCAGTTTTGAAACTGCTGCAACAATTCTTTTGCAAGGATTGACAGCACACTATTTGGCAACCGACAGTCACAAAACAACAAAAGGAGAAACGGTGCTTGTCCATGCTTCGGCTGGTGGTGTAGGGCAATTTCTAACACAAATCAGTAAACTTTTGGGTGCCAGAGTTATTGGTTTGACGTCTTCTGCAGAAAAAGCAGAGGTTTCCATGCAAAATGGAGCCGATGCTGTTTTCTTGTATTCAGAGGATTGGAAATCAAAAGTTTTATCCTTTTGTCCAAATGGAGTGGATGTGGTTTACGATAGTATTGGCAGCACTTTGAATGATAGTTTTGAAGTAACCAAAATGTGTGGACAAGTGGTCTTTTTTGGCATGGCGGGCGGAGATCCCGATTTTGTAAATCCAAGAATGCTGATGGACACTTCCAAAACATTAACCGGAGGTGATTTATGGAGCTATCTGACTTCTAAAGAAGAACGCATCAAAAGAGCCCATCAATTGTTCGATTGGATCAATAATGGCGCTATCACAATCGCAAGCCCAACAATTTTTAAATTATCAGAAGGTAAAAAAGCACATGATTATTTAGAAAGCCGAAAAAGTACCGGAAAGATTATATTGATTCCTTAAACCCAAATTCTTTTTACAAAGCATTCACAATTATTTTATTACAAATAACTGAATTACAGTATTTTACACAACAAAAAGTTTTCAATTTAGACAATTGAAAGCTTTTTTTTCGTAATTTAGCCCTTCCCTAATGAAGCCATCAGATTAGCCCGCTACAGTTGATGTTCCGACAAGCATTTAAAGAATAATGCAAACGACCAACGAAAACGGATTGTCAAGAAGACTAACACTTATTGGCTATACCGGATAAAATCTGGAAATACTATTTTGTAAACTGGCAACTGCTAAAAAAGCTTCAAAAATTCTTAATTCTAAGTTTTTCAACCCCATTTTAAACACAAACGCATCAACATTCTATTTAAAAGTGAATCCTGTTAAGACTGCAAACCTTATGTTTAATTTATAAAATAAAATGCCATGAAAACAATCAAAATGATTTCAATGCTAACACTCATTGGATTATTCCTGCTACTGAGCCCGAGTACGTATGCCCAGGATCCCATGAAAGTTGGACCAAAAGTTTATAAAAAAGTTCTTTTAAACAATGAGAAAGTAAGAGTTATGTCGGTTGAATTTGCACCAGGAGTCGTAATGCCAATGCATAGCCACCCCCATCACACCATATATGTTTTAACTGGTGGAAAATTACAAATTACCGAAAAAGGAAAAGCTCCATCCATTGCCGATCTCAAAGCGGGAGACGTACTTTATTTTCCTCCGGTAACTCATACGGGGAAAAATATCGGGACCACTACTGTAAAATTGGTAGTAACCGAAATAAAACCGGAACAAAAAAAGTGATTTTGCATCCTGCAGTCGAAAGCCAAGTGCAAAAAGAACAAAGCAGCCTAATGGGCTGCTTCGTTGTTAAATAGTAAAAAGGCAAATTACTTCCTTAAGCGCTCACCAATTTTCAAAGCACATTTCTCTCCATCAATGGCAGCAGAAATAATACCTCCTGCATAACCCGCCCCTTCCCCACAAGGATACAAACCTTTTATTTGAAGGTGTTCCAAAGTTTCACTGTCTCTGGGAATACGTACCGGTGAAGAAGTTCTTGATTCGGGTGCATGAAGTATCGCTTCGTTGGTCAGATACCCTTTCATCGATTTACCGAATTCAGAAAAGCCTTCACGTAATATTTGAGTTAAAAATCCAGGAAAAACCTGCCCCATTTCAACCGAAGTCGTACCGGGCACATAAGATGTTTTGGGAATTTCGGAGGACACTTTATTTTGGGTAAAATCAATCATCCTTTGCGCGGGCACTTTTTGGGTCCTTCCAGCCAAATGCCATGCTTTTTGCTCGATACTTTTTTGGAATTCCATTCCGGCCAAAGCACCAAACTTAGCAAAAGGTTTAAAATCTTCCAGTTTCAATTCGATTACAATTCCTGAATTAGCCGTTGCCTGATCCCTTTTTGAGGGTGACCAACCATTGGTAACCACTTCTCCGGGGCTGGTGGCGCACGGTGCAATTACACCTCCGGGACACATACAAAATGAATACATACCTCTACCTCCCACTTGCTTCACAATAGAATAAGGAGCTGGTGGTAAAAACTCTCCACGATAATCACAACTGTACTGAATACTGTCAATTAAAGATTGCGGGTGTTCGGCTCTTACGCCCAACGCAAATGATTTGGCTTCGATAAGAACTTTTTTCCTGTCCAATAATTCAAAAATATCACGGGCAGAATGTCCAGTCGCCAAGATGATGTTGTTGGCATGAATTGTATCTCCTTTTTGGGTAACAACTCCCTGCACTTCATTATTTTTTATGAGAATATCAGTTAATCGGGTTTCAAATAAAACCTGACCACCGAATTCAATTATTTTCTCTCTAATATCCTGAATAATCTGAGGCAACTTATTGGTCCCGATATGCGGATGTGCTTCAACTAAAATATCCTCAGAAGCACCGAAAGCAACAAATAACTCTAAAATACGGGTGACATCACCACGTTTTTTGGAACGCGTATACAACTTCCCGTCAGAATAAGTTCCGGCACCGCCTTCACCAAAACAATAATTTGAATCTTCATTAACAATATGATCGAGATTGATTGCTTTCAAATCTCTCCTTCTTCCACGAACGTCCTTCCCGCGCTCAATAACGATAGGTTTCAAACCCAGCTCAATCAATTGCAAAGCTGCAAAAAGTCCGGCTGGACCCGCCCCTACAACAATTACTTCTTGAGCAGAGGATACATTTTTATAATCCGGAAGCTGAATTTTACGCTCTTGAAAAGGCTCTCCAACCAAATAAATCATCACTTTCAAATTGATTTTTATGGCTTTTTGACGCGCATCAATCGACCGCTTCAAAATAGAAACATGCTGAATTTCTTTTACGGAAACCTTAATTTGTTTGGCCAAATATTCTTTCAGTAATTGCTCTTTAGCAGCTACTTCCGGAGATACTTGTAATAGGAGTTCTTTTGGCATTTTTTAGATTGTTCGATTTTTTAGATCATTTTATTTTTTGAAATTCACAAAAATAATCTGGCTACAAAAGTAGTATTTTGTAATGAATACATCATATGGAATAGTAAATCCATTTTCAAATTAGCAAAGGAACTTATTTTCAAATCAGACTTTGTACCTTTGTCGCTTCAAAACAGTTCAACAATTATCGATTTATCCGATTAAAGAATTAACCGGCTAAACAGTTAAACCACATAAAAAAATGTCCAGAAAAATAAAATTGATTTGGGATTTCCGTGGACCGGCCTCTGCTAAGACAGCAGAACACCACGAAATTCATTTGAAAGAATATATTACAATTGAGAAACTTTCGATAACCATTACCGGATTTGAAGTTTTTGACGAAATGTACGCGATTGCTTACATGGTGGTAACTGACGAAAATATGATTCAGGTACGTGATGCTTTGAAACCGCATCGAGGGGAGTTATTTGAGTCGAAAGTTTAAAAATCATAAAGTCGAAAGTCAATTACGTAACATTTTTACTTTATGACTTTCGACTTTATGACTTTAAGACTTATTTTTTAATTAGCTACTTCGCTAATGAATTTGATACGCATCAAACGCAATTCGTCGATATCATATTCACCATCAAATTCCTTAAGGGCGTCTTCAATTTTATCCGATTCTGATTCCATAAAATAATCATGAATCTCTTCTTGCTGTTCATCATCCAAAAGTTCGTCTACCCAATATTTGATATTTAACTTCGTTCCGGAATAAACGATTTGTTCCATTTCTTTGATCAAATCATCCATCTTCATCCCTTTTGCGGAAGCGATATCCTCGAGTGATAATTTTCTGTCTATATTTTGAATGATATATAACTTATTGGCCGAATTCACTCCAGTGGATTTTACGACCAAATCATCCGGACGAATAATATCGTTATCAGTCACATAACGACCGATTAACTCTAAGAATTCTTTTCCGTATTTTTTGGCTTTACCTTCTCCAACACCATGGATATTAATCAATTCTTCTTGAGACACTGGATATTTCAGAGCCATATCCTCAAGCGAAGGATCCTGAAAAACCACAAAAGGAGGAACTCCCAATTTCTTGGCTACTTTTTTACGCAATTCTCGCAACATTCCCATCAAAACTTCATCAGCAGTCCCGGATGATTTCGATGCTGTTACAATTGCTTCATCTTCACTTTCATTATACTCATGATCTTCTGACATCATAAAAGAAGTTGGTTTTTTGATAAAATCCAATCCTTTTTTAGTGACTTTAACAATACCATAGGTTTCAATATCTTTCGATAAAAAGCCCGCTACCAATACTTGACGAAGCAAAGCCATCCAATATTTTTCATCATGCTCAGCACCACATCCAAAAAAGGACTGTGTATCTGTTCTATGCGCTTTTATGACTGCATTAACTCGACCAATCAAGGTAAAAACAATCTCTTTTGATTTGTACAAATGCTTCGTATCTCTAACCACTTGCAATAGTTTTACCACTTCATCTTTGGCTTCCACTTTCGTTTTTGGATTACGAACATTATCATCCATATCAGCGCCCTCGCCATTCACCTCATCAAATTCTTCACCGAAATAATGCAGTAAAAACTTTCTCCTCGACATAGAAGTTTCGGCATACGCCACAACCTCCTGCAATAAGGCAAATCCAATTTCCTGCTCGGCTACTGGTTTGCCAGACATGAATTTCTCCAGTTTTTCCACATCTTTATACGAATAATAGGCCAAACAATGTCCTTCTCCTCCATCACGTCCAGCACGACCAGTCTCCTGATAATAGCTTTCCAATGACTTAGGAATATCGTGATGAATTACAAAACGAACATCCGGCTTATCGATTCCCATTCCAAAAGCAATGGTAGCCACCACTACATCCACATCTTCCATAAGAAACATATCCTGATGTTTGGCACGCGTTTTAGCATCTAATCCTGCATGATAAGGAACGGCACTGATTCCATTGACCTGTAAAACTTCGGCGATAGCCTCCACCTTTTTACGGCTCAGGCAATAGATGATTCCTGATTTACCTTTGTGCTGTTTTATAAAACGGATAATATCCGATTCGATATTCTTGGTTTTAGTACGTACTTCATAATACAGATTCGGCCTGTTAAAAGAAGCTTTAAAAGTTTTAGCATCAGACATATCCAAGTTTTTCAGGATATCTTCCTGCACTTTTGGAGTCGCTGTAGCGGTTAATCCTATAATGGGAACGCTCCCCAACTGTTTAATGATGTGTCTTAAGTTTCTGTATTCCGGTCTGAAATCATGCCCCCATTCGGAGATACAATGCGCCTCATCAATAGCCACAAAAGAAATGGGTACTGACTGCAGAAAAGCAACATATTCTTCTTTGGTTAACGATTCCGGAGCAACATAAAGCAATTTAGTCAAGCCGGAAGTAATATCCTTCTTCACTTGGGCAATCTCTGTTTTGGTAAGGGATGAGTTTAAAACGTGGGCTATGCCATTTTCAGAAGAAAGACTTCGAATAGCATCAACTTGATTTTTCATCAGGGCTATCAAAGGAGAAACAACAATTGCAGTTCCTTCCTGTACTAAAGCGGGTAATTGGTAACAAAGGGATTTACCGCCTCCTGTCGGCATAATCACAAACGTATTTTGTTTGCTAAGGATACTTTTAATTACTTCTTCCTGTAAACCCTTAAATTGGCTGAAACCAAAATACTTCTTTAATTCTTTGTGTATATCAATTTCGTTTGAATTCATTCTTTATTATATGGTATTTTGTATAAATTTGCATCACATAAAGATACAACTTTCTTTTACACTTACAAATTTTAACCATTCTGTTTTGATAACTAAAGAAAATATATTGGCCAGCGCCAAAAAAACTATTTTATCCGAAAGCAATGCTATTGCTAAACTCACAGATTTTCTGGATGAAAATTTCATAGAAGCAACACAGGCAATCTACAATTCAAAAGGCAGATTAGTGGTTACCGGAATAGGAAAAAGCGCCATCATTGCACAAAAAATGGTCGCCTCTTTTAATTCAACCGGAACACCTTCTCTGTTTCTTCATGCTTCTGAAGCCATTCATGGTGACCTGGGAATGATTCAAAACGAAGATGTAATTATTTGTATTTCAAAAAGCGGTAACAGTCCCGAAATAAAAGTTTTGGTTCCTCTTTTGAAACGTTTTGGAAATACATTAATCGGTATCACAGGAAACATGACCTCATTTTTGGCCAAAGGATCTGATTTTGTTTTGAATACTACTGTAGAAGCAGAAGCCTGTCCAAATAACCTTGCCCCAACAAACAGTACTACAGCTCAATTAGTTATGGGCGATGCCCTTGCTGTTTGCCTGATGGAAATGCGCGATTTTAAAGCAGAGGATTTTGCTGTATATCACCCGGGAGGTGCTTTAGGTAAAAAATTATTACTTCGTGTCAAAGACATGTTGGAACATTCCTTGAAACCAATGGTTGCTCCGGATGCTCCAATCAAAAAAGTAATTTTTGAAATTTCCGAAAAACGATTGGGAGTTACAGCTGTTGTAGAAGATAACAAAGTAGTTGGAATTATTACTGACGGTGACATTCGACGAATGCTCAACGACAGAGATACTTTTGCTGATTTAACCGCTAAAGACATTATGACTAAAAACCCAAAAATGACATCATCCAACGCTATGGTAGTAGATGCATTTAATATTATGGAGGATTTCTCCATCACACAATTAGTTGTTGTAGACGAGATGGAATACAAAGGCGTGCTACATTTACATGACATTCTAAAAGAAGGAATTGTATAATGGCTAAGAAAAACTTAAACGAAATGTCTTTTTTAGATCATCTTGAAGAATTAAGATGGTTATTGGTCCGTAGCACGATTGCTATTTTAATCATGGCTACAGTTACTTTTTTTATAAGTGATTACATATTTGACGTAATCATCTTTGGACCTACCAAAGCTGATTTTATTACCTACCGCTATTTTTGTGATTTGTCACATCAATTGGGTTTTGCTGACAGTATTTGCGTAACCGAAATGCCTTTTATTATCCAAAATACGGATATGGAAGGACAGGTGAACATCTTAATCTGGACCTGTATAACCGCAGGCTTCATACTCGGTTTTCCCATTATATTATGGGAAGTATGGAAATTCATCAGTCCGGCTTTGTATGAAAAAGAAAGAAAACATGCCAAACTTTTTATTTTTGTATCCTCACTATTATTCTTTTTTGGCGTTTTATTCGGTTATTTTGTAATCGTACCCATGTCGGTTAACTTTTTTGCCACTTTCAAAGTAAGTGATGTTGTCAAGAACCAATTCAGTATTGATTCTTACATCGGAATGGTAAAAACAAGTGTAATCGCTTGTGGATTGTTTTTCGAATTACCCATTATTATTTATTTCTTGACGAAATTAGGTTTGGTTACACCAACCTTTTTAAGAAAATATTGGAAATATGCTGTAATTATCATCCTTATTGTAGCCGCTATTGTCACACCTCCTGACGTAGTGAGCCAGATAATTGTTGCCTTACCTATGTTATTAATCTACGAAGCAAGTATCTTTATTTCGGTACTTGTCGTAAAAAACCAAAAGAAAGTAAATGGCTGATATCATTCAAGAATTCAATGAATACCGTTCTAAAATGAACGAAAAATTATTGGCAGACAATAATAAAATTGTAAAGCGAATTTTCAACTTAGACACCAATGCATATGCTGCGGGAGCACTTGACGTGAAAACCAAAGAACTCTTGGGCTTGGTAGCATCTGCCGTTTTACGCTGTGATGATTGCGTAAAATACCATCTGGAAACCAGTCACAAAGAAGGCGTGACCAAAGAAGAAATGATGGAAGCAATGGGAATTGCAACGCTTGTGGGAGGTACAATTGTTGTCCCTCATTTGCGCAGAGCCTATGAATTCTGGGAAGCACTGGAAGAAAACGCAGAAACTAAATAATTGTTAAGAAGTGGAATCGTTTAACTGTTTATTCGTTTATTTGCCGCGATTAAACAGTTAAACGATTCCACCTTTAAACGGTTAAACAATCAACGATAAATTACAAAAAATGAAATTAAGAGCCGATAATCTTATAAAAACCTATAAAGGACGAAGCGTTGTAAAAGGCATTTCGGTAGAAGTGAACCAAGGAGAAATCGTAGGACTTTTGGGTCCCAACGGTGCCGGAAAAACCACTTCTTTTTATATGATTGTTGGATTGGTAAAACCCAACGCAGGTAATATTTATCTGGATGATTTGGACATTACCGATTACCCAATGTACAAAAGAGCCCAACATGGTATTGGCTATTTGGCACAAGAAGCCTCTGTTTTCAGAAAACTTAGCATAGAAGACAACATCCTGAGTGTTCTTCAATTAACCAAACTATCCAAAGCCGAACAAGAAGCGAAAATGGAAAGTCTGATTGATGAATTCAGTTTACAGCACATTCGCACCAACCGTGGCGATTTGCTGTCGGGAGGAGAACGTCGTCGTACCGAAATTGCACGCTGTCTGGCTACCGACCCAAAATTTATTCTTCTGGACGAACCATTTGCAGGTGTTGACCCTGTTGCCGTTGAGGATATTCAACGCATTGTGGCGCAATTAAAAAATAAAAATATCGGAATTCTTATTACCGACCACAATGTACAAGAAACCTTAGCGATTACCGATAAAACCTACCTGATGTTTGAAGGAGGAATTCTAAAAGCTGGAATTCCCGAAGAATTGGTAGAAGATGAAATGGTACGTCGCGTTTACTTGGGACAAAACTTCGAATTGAGAAAGAAAAAATTAGAGTTTTAAACCTCTAAAAGTTTAAAATGGAACACCAGAAACCAAGCCCGGAAACATTAGAGAGATGGCGTAAGGATCCAAACAATTGGGTGTATGGCTTTTTTTATTACAACCCTGAAGACAAGCGGATTCTACCTCCAAAAAGAACGCCTTGGATGGGATGGACAGTAAACTTTGCCAATAGAAACTCTGTCTTGTTTTTTGTTTTCCTTACTCTTTTTTTGGCTATAATAACCTTCATTCTGAAAAAATAGTCAGTTTACAAAAACAGTCTGATTTCGGCTAAAGCCAATAAATTATTCCTTCAAAACACCTTTGGCTAAAGCCAAAAGAAATTCATTCAAAACCATAATAGACACTTTTTAAAACAGTATTTCCAAAGAGATTAAAAGGTTTAAATCTTGAAATCTCATGTTTTGTTTAGCTATCTAACACTGATTACTGAGACTGAAAACTACCACTAAAAACTGCGACTGAGACTGAAAACTTACTCCACAGTAATAAAACGCAACTGCTCCAAATCCCCATTATAAATATTAATATCTACCTTGGTTGTTATTCCCGGCACCTTCGCTTTTTCGGTAAATTGCCAAAACAGCCAATCCCCGTCAATTTCTTCCCTGTAAAAATTATAATTAGCGATCCAAAAAAGGTAATCACTAAATTCTTCTTTTAGAAAATCATCATAATATTTCTCACCGGTATAGATTATAGGCTTTACTTTATAATGCGCTTCCACTTTGTTGAGCCAGCGTTTCAATCCTACTTTAAGACTGTCTATAGATTGATTTCTCGGAAGTTTTTCAATATCTAAAACTGGAGGTAAATCGCCTTTCTGAAGTCGTACTGTTTGAATAAATAGTTCCGCTTGCTCGATGGAATTTTCATTAGGACGGTAATAATGATACGCTCCTCGTATCATCTTATTGTCTTTGGCGCCAAGCCAGTTCCTTTTAAATCGATGATCAACTCTATCTTTCCCCACTGTCGCGCGAATGAATACAAAATCCAAGGGGTATTTTTGTTCCAAAGTATCGACATAAGACCAGCTGATTTTTTCCTGGTATTCAGAAACATCCAAGCCAATTGATTTACCCTCATGCTTTTCTAAAACCTGAAAATTCCGAATATCCGAAAAACGTTTGGATTCGGCCGCATCACTCAATACCTTATCCGATTTAAAACTAAAATAATATGCTAAACCTTCACGATAATGGTAAAGCAATCCAAAAAAAAGGAGAACAAAAAAAATAACACTCAGATAACGAAGCAATTTCCCTGTAAAAAAAGAAGATTTCGTTTTGGACTTACGGGCATAAGTCGTTCTAGGTCGGGTACTTTTTCTTTTCATTCAACAAAAACTACTTTTTCAAAAAGGTATTGTTTACCACTGAAAGTAAGACATAAAAAATAATAACCATTGGAATTCCCAAATATTGAAAGAAAACCAAAAACAAAACAGATAGCGTGAGAAAGACAATCTGAAGAGCATTGTCCTTGAAATTAAATTTCTTGATTTTTAGTGAAAATAGCGGAATCTCAGCATTCAGAATATAAGCACTCAGTAAAGAGATTACCAATAAAACTCCATAATTAGTCAGGATTTCAAGAACAATTAATGAATCCGAATATTCCAAAACCAAAGGCAAACTCAAAATAAAAAGTGCATTCGCAGGCGTTGGCAAACCTATAAACGAATCGGTCTGACGGGTATCGATATTAAAATTCGCCAAACGATAGCAGGAACCCAAAGTAATCAGAAAACCCAGATAAGGTAAAATTTCTTTGGAAGATTCACTGATTTGACTATTTGACATTAAATAAAACATCCCTAATCCCGGCACCACGCCGCTGGTAACCATATCAGCCAATGAATCCAATTGCAAACCCAGAGGACTGGATACTTTAAACAATCTTGCAAAAAAACCATCAAAGAAATCTAAAAAAATACCGAGACTGACAAAATAGAAGGCCATTTCAAAATTCATCTTCACCACAAAAACCACTGCGATACAACCACAAAAAAGATTCAATAAAGTAATGATATTCGGAATGTGTTTTTTTATATTCATGTTAATTTGAATTTAGAGGTCATGGTGGGCAAATTTACTATAATAAGTTCAAGAGAACTGCGTTTTCAATAGAGATTTTTCACCAACACTGCTACTTTTACATTATTTACCCTAAGTAAGAAATAAGCTCGGTAAAAAATTATATTTTTGGTAAAAAATAAGCCCCTTTTGGTTTGCAAAATAATCCTTTTGAAAAAAACTTTCTTTTTCTTATTCCTTTTGACCGGCACCCTTTTTTATGGCCAGACCGTCAGAAAATACTCGAATGAGTTTATGAATATTGGTGTGGATGCCGCTGCATTGGGTATGGCCAATACGGTTGTTGCTTCAACAATGGATGTCAATTCGGGTTATTGGAATCCCGCGGGACTGACACAGCTCGAAGATCATCAGGTCGCTTTAATGCACGCCAACTATTTTGCCAATATTGCCCAATACGATTATTTAGCCTACGCCAGCCCCATAGACGACCAAAGCGCTTGGGGAATCTCGCTGATCCGTTTTGGTGTAGATGATATTTTAAATACGACCGAATTAATTGACAGCGAAGGGAATATCGATTACAACCGAATCAGTCTTTTTTCAACTGCCGATTATGGTTTTACTTTTTCCTATGCCCGAAAATTACCTGTTCCTGGATTTCAGTATGGTGTCAATGCCAAAGTGATTCGACGTATTATTGGAGACTTTGCCAATTCTTGGGGATTTGGTTTTGACGTCGGATTACAATTCGAAAGAAACGATTGGCAATTTGGGATAATGCTCCGGGATATAACCACCACCTATAATGTTTGGAGTATCGATGAAGAAGAATACCAAAAAATCGCCAATACCATTCCCGGAGAAAATCAGGAATTACCGGAGAGCATTGAGATTACCGCTCCAAAAGCACAACTGGGAATAGCTAAAAAATTTATCATTCATTATGATTACAGTCTTTTGGCTGCAGCCAATATGAACATGCGGTTCGCTGAAACTAATGATCTTATCTCGACCGATTTTGTGAGTATCGATCCCGCCTTAGGACTGGAATTCGGTTATACCGATTTGGTTTTCGTCCGAGCAGGGGTTGGTAATTTCCAGGATATTCGACAAATTGAAGGGTTTGATCTCGACATCGTAGGCAAAGTTTCATTCCAACCCAATATCGGATTGGGTTTTAAATACAAAGGCATTCAGATTGATTATGCCCTGACTGATTTGGGAAACCAAAGTACAGCCTTATATTCGAATATTTTTTCGGTAAAAGTAGATTTGGGACAGTTTAGAAATTAATGTAACAATCACGAATCTTTTTTATTTATCGTGAATTTTTTTATTGGTATCAAAAAACTTTGAAAGACTCTTTGTTCACTTTGAGTATCTTTGCAAAACAATATCGACAAAGAGTACTTGAAAACAAAAATTTCATTTTATAATGATAATGGATTTCAAAAAATGACACTCTTTATATTTTTAACAGCAAACGAATGAGCACTTCTTTAGCAAAAAAAATTTTCTTTTTTATAATTCTGTTTTCAACGATACAACACAGTTTCGGCCAAGACATTCAAAATATCCAATTATCAAAAAATGCCCGTATCAGTGTGATAACCTGCGGCACCGGAAATGAATCCTATTCCCTGTTCGGACATACAGCTGTTCGGGTAAACGATCCGGCTAATTACATAGATATAGTTTACAATTATGGTGCCTTTGATTTTGGTACCCCTAATTTTGTGTTGAAGTTTATAAAAGGAGACTTACAGTATTTTGCCGTAGCGCATTCTTATGCCGATTTTATAAATGATTACACCTACGACAGAAGATCGGTGTACGAACAGGAACTGCAAATTCCGGACACACTCAAGCAGAAATTGTTTGAGAATCTGAACAAAGCCTTACAATTGGAAAATCGCTATTACACCTATAAATTTATAGATAAAAACTGTACTTCAATGGTCGTTGATGTCATTAACAAAACATTGGATACGGTTGCCATAGTAAAAAACACTGATACCGAAATCACCTATCGCACCATTCTGTATCCTTATTTTGACAATCATTTTTATGAAAAGCTAGGAACCAGCATCATTTTTGGAACAAAAGTCGATGGTTTGGGCACGCAGATCTTTTTACCATTCGAATTGCAGAAAAGCTTAAAAACTGTTTCTTTTCAGAATCATCCGCTGGTCAAAGAAAACAAAACCATTATTGAATTCGAGAAAGAAATCCCTGTTTCCTGGTGGAACAATTGGTATACCTATATCCTTCTTCTTGGGGGCATCCTTGTCATCAATAAAAGAAGCATTGATGTGTTCTATCTTGGAACACTATCCCTTTTAGGTTTGTTTTTTATCTTCACTGGTTTTTACTCGTTCCATAAAGAACTGGCATACAATTATAATATTTTGTTATTCAATCCTACTTTACTGGCTTTACTCTATTTTCATTTTACAAAAAACAAAAAATGGATGAACAATCTGACGCTATTTAATCTGGCCTCTATATTCGTTTACCTGATTATTTTAATCAATAAAGCCCATTTGTTAGTGGTACTGCCTATGGTGGTAACTAGCGGTGTCGTTTTGACAAAAATACTAATGAAGCATCGACAAGTTCCAGTACAGTCCTAAAAGTTATGAAAAAATCTCTCTGCTGTCAGAAAAAGAAAATGACTTACTGCCCTCTATAAAACAAAACAGTGGTAATTGTTTTAAACATAATGTTTAAATCCAGATAAATGCTTCGATGTTTGATGTAATACAGGTCGTATTGCAGTTTTATAAGGCTGTCATCGATGGTTCCCCCATACGAATAATTGACCTGTGCCCAGCCGGTAAGTCCCGGTTTAATAACGTGTCGGGTTTCGTAAAAAGGCATTATTTTCGCAATTTCATCAACAAAAACAGGCCTTTCGGGACGTGGACCAATAATAGCCATTTCTCCCTTTAATACGTTTACAAATTGCGGAAATTCATCAATTCTGGTTTTCCTCAGAAACTTGCCAAATGCGGTAACTCTGGAATCATTATGTGTAGTGAAAACAGCTCCATTAGTTTCTGCATTGATGATCATAGTCCTTAATTTCAAAATTTCAAAAACCACTCCGTCTTTTCCCACCCGTTCCTGAGTATAGAACAAACTTCCTCTGTTTCCTATCGCATTACCAATCAGCAGAAAAGGAAGACTGACAATTCCAAGAGACAGCCCTAGTAATGAAGCACCAATTTCTAACAATCTTACGGTCAATAAATACAGCTTATTGTTATTGCTTCTGCTAAATGGAAAAAAACGATAAAAATCACGGGCTATGTACTGCACCGGAATTCGCTGGGTTTTGCTTTCATAGACCTGTGTGTATTCCCGAATAATGTTTCCCGATTCTAACAAATAAAGTAATTGATGGTACAAATCCACCGTTATTCCTTCAGTTTTCTGGGAAGCAACAACAATTTCAGCAATACTGTTTTCTTTCACAAAAGAAATCAGATCATCCCTTTTAATATGCTGCACATAATGGTATTCCGAATCTCCTGCACCATTAGAATCCGAGTTCACATAGGCTACAATTCTATAATGGGGGTCAATGTTTTCCAACCCTAAAATAAGTTCCTCTACCTGTTCTTTATCACAAATCAACACTGCGCTTTGTAAAAACCGATTGGATGCCAAAAACATTACATAGACCATCCTCCATAAAAGCAGTGCCAAAAATACCGCTAAATAAAAGTAGACTAATTGCAGTCTGTTAGAGGGCAACACAGGAGAATAAAAAGGGGTTAACAAATACACCAATACCGTCGTGGAAGCCGTGAGCAGAACACTCTTTACCGCCTGAAACTGATTGCTGGCCACTTGGAGATCATACATTTCAAAAATAGTCCCAAACGCATTCAGATACACTGCCAATACCAAGATCCAATAATAATTGGTAACTGAAAAAGAAAAATAAGTAAATCCTGAAAAACAGCCTAACAAGTACAAAGCAGTCAGAACAAAAACACCGTCAAAAAAACGCAGAATAAGTTTTCTTTCTGATATTTCAAAATGTATTTTGTTGGCAACAGACATTTGGCTATTTTATGTTTGGTGCTGCAATTTAGTAATTTAGTTTAGAATACAATACCGTACTTTTCCTAAAAAGAATTTAACCATTTGATACAGAAAGAATATCCTCACAATAGCACAAACGAACCGATTTTTCAATCCTCTATTTCCTGACTGAAACCGGTTTTTCAACGAGTATTACCTGTAATAAAGTAAGGGAATAAATAAAAGCAGGTGCGGCTATACGCATGGCGGCATGATTGATGGTCAAAAACCAAAAAACAAAAAACGACAATAAGAAAATATGCTGCCGGTTATCCAGATAAAAAACAAAGGGAGTAATTAGCAAAATCAGCAAATTAACAATCCCTAAAAATCCATGTTCGGCTAGCATTCGGGTTATTTCGTTATGAGTAGCCAAATTTATCCCCGTTAATTCTTTCCGGTATTCTTTATTTTTTCCCACACCGATACCGGTAATAGGATTGTCATAAAACATGGCTAGTTCTGTTTCCACCAACACTTCTCGACCAGAAAATTTACTAACTTTCTCTCTACCCAAAGCATCTTCTCCTTTATAACGGTTCAAAATAAGTCCCCCTGTTTGGGCAATACTATACCCAAAAACCGCAATTCCTGATACCACTAACAAAATAGAAACCACATTCACCTTAAACTTTCCCTTTAGGGAAACAACAGGATAAGTAGCCATCAACAATACTATAATCATGGCTATCCCGGTATACACTCCTCCTCTTGAAAAAGTGATCAGCCCTCGATAACCCAACGCCAACAAAAAAAAACTATTGAAAGCAAGTAGTACAAGACTCTTCGAAAAAAACAATAAACGTACAAAGACCACAAACATCCCCAAACCCAAAATGGTGGACACCTGATTGGGCCCAAATCCACCCGAGGTTGCCGAATTAGAATCAGTTCCCGTGACTACATCCCGAACACTGGGATTAAATAAAAACAAATAAATAAGCATAGCCGCTATGGGATACGTCATCCATCGGGTCATTTTTTCAATATCCGAAAAAGAAACCCTTCGATTGACTGTGTAAATACAGGAAATAGCCAAACAGATTGGGCCTGACACATTAAAAACAATCGCCTTTCGAATATCCGCATCAAAACTAAGATTCACAACACCAACAAGTATTCCAGGTATCAAAAACAGGAGATACATCCAATAAGGCAGCGTTCTTTTGGAGATTCCACTATAATAAATTCCCAATAACATGAAAATCATAACACCATATTTGGCATATTCATTCCCGATATTCCCCTTGGTCATTCGCAAAAAGACTTCAGCCGCAACGATATAGGCCGACCAAAACAAAACCTCATTATTGGCATTCCGGTTTTTAATAATAAAATAACAACCGCTAATAAGGATCAACGCAGCATACCCCATTGATAGGGGCCGAAATAGAAAAACGACAATCCCTAGCATAAAATGCAACAGTATAAATTGGATATAATGGCTATCTGTAGTGTCTCTATTTTGCATGCTCTTTATGAAGTGGTATCGCAGGAACGCCAGCTAAAATTAAATGATCCGTCATAAAACTCTTTACCACACAGGAGGAAGCCCCTATGGTAATACTATTCCCCAAAATCAATGGACCAATAACAGTGGCATTAGCGCCAAGAATACAGTCATCTCCAATGACAAAAACATCATTTTTTCGATTCCCATTAAAACCAATAATATTTCCTCCGGTCAAAGTCAAATTTTTACCTACAGTAGCTCTGGCCGATACCACCGCTCCTACTGAGGGGTGCAGGATTAATATCCCCCCTTTTATAGAAGATTTATAATGAATATCAATGTTCGAAAAGCTTTGTACAATCGTAAAAAAAGGAATAAATGGCAAACGCAGGACCCCATAGAACCTTCCAAAAACCAAATACCCAGCCCGTTCCATCCTGTATAGCAGCAGTCCCCAAAAAGTCCTTGTAAAAACAACAACTAACAGTCGATACTTTTTTTTCCCAATTATTCGAGAAATATCCTGAAAAAAATAGGAGAATTGATTCATCGTATGGATTGTAAAACAGACAATTTAAGTTTTGAAATATAATTGGTAAATGTAAACTTTTCTGCCAATTCTAAAACAACACCAGACATTTCTTTTAATAGAGAGGCATTACTATTCACGGTATTTAAAAGAACCTCATTATAGGAAATATCTGATGTAACATCCCAGACAAAACCATTTGTATTATCAATATAGTGACCAATACTTCCCACATTGGATACTATTGGAATAACTCCATAACAAGCGGCTTCGGCAATTACTTTTGGAAAACCCTCTGATGCTGTACTCGGTAATAATACAAAATGGGCTCTTTTAAGCAACTGATGGACATCACCACTATTTAAAAATCCATAAAATTGAACTTTATCTCCTAAAAATTTGGTTTCTCTTTTGTACTTTTCTTTAGAAATACCATCTCCAATAAAGTGCATTTTTTTGATTTGGGAAATTTCAATTTGAGATAAAGCTTCAATGATTCTATCAACTCCTTTTTCCTTTTCTAATCTACCAACAAATACAAATTCGAAAGGCCCTGTAAAAGTTTTATCGCTACCGATTAACTTTCCTTCCTCTATGTCTTCATTAGTTAAACACGGATTTTCAAATGACAAGCAGTGGGTTGGTTGGTCCCTCCAAAATCCATTAATTGTAACAGGGCATCGCGCAATGTTTTTTTGCAACCACCATCGTTGGATGGCATAACCAATCGGAGGATCCACTTGAGCCCAATTGCCGGCATATTTTAACCAAAAAGTAAAAGTTCTAGGAATGAAAAAAGAAAATAAGGGTAATAAAAACAACCCCATACTGGTAGGCAACCGCAATTGCACTTCCGAAGCTCCTCGGACGGTTCTGACTACCTGAAATATAATTTTAGGCAGTTTAACTAGGATTAAAAACTTATCCCAAAGTCGTTTCCCTCCGTAAGGAGGAATTGGCACAAAGTGAATATTATCTTTAGTATAAGCCAGGGAACTTGCTGGTGCGTCGGCAGAATACAAGCAACCTACATGATAAATCGTTTCCCAACTATCCGCCAGAAAATTAATTTCATTGACTGTGGATCCCCAACCTTTTACAATTCCATCCGCATCTGCATAATGCTCGGTATGCGATATAATGACTAACTTTTTCCGTTTCATTTTTCAATCAGTTTTAGATAGTCTTTAATTACAATAGGCCATTCGAATCGTTTCGACCAGGCTTTAGCATTAGCAGAATAAGAATCATAATCTTTCATAATGGTTTCCAAAGCAGCACTAACAGATTCAATAGCGTGAGGCAACACTAACTTTCCGGAATAATTCTCGGATATCGCATCAACAATACCGCTGTCCGAAGAACCGATGGCAGGTAATCCTAACGCATTGGCTTCCAAAACAGCAATCCCAAACCCCTCAACATCACCATTATCTAAACGCTCACTCAACATTACAAAAACATCACAAACAGCTACTATAGAAAATAAATCTTCATCAGACAGAACTCCATGAAAACTCACCGCATCCAAAACCCCCAAGGCTTCGGCCCGTCTTTTAAAATCTTCTTGCTCAGCTGACAATCCTATGACATGGTAATGAACCTCCGGAAACTTTTCCTTTATTTTCGGAAGCGCGGCAATCAAATTTTGCTGTCCTTTGCGGTAGCTTACATTGCCTACGGTAACCAATCGAGGATAACCTTTTAACCGAATTGTAGTCACATCTGGAGCAACTTTTGGAACCGAAAAACCATTGTTAATCACACTTATTTTTAATTTGGGGTTGATCGCCAAAGCCATATTTTTGGTAAAATGAGAAACCGCAACTAACGCATCAAACCGTTTCAAACTCCATTGGGTCATCCTTTGGCTGATACCATTTCCTGCAAACAATTCGGAACCATGCATAACTGCAACAAACTGTTTTTTAGAAAAAAACAACTTCAAAAAAGCCACTTGCCACAATGAAAATTTCCCCGAAGCGATGATGACATTCGGTTTATTGGAAAGAACCAATTGAAATCCCAACCAAATCCTCTGAAAATAAGTCAAAAATGAAAAAGAATAGCGCAGAATTCGGCAAACCTCAAACCGCAACTTTTGATCAAATTTCAAATCATCTGCTAAAACCAAAGAACGCTGATTCGTGCAAACCTTAATTTCATAACCGTTTTCAGCCAATTGATCCGCCAGATGATAGGCGTGATTGCCAATGCCTCCTGGAAGCGGTGGGAATTCAGAAGTTAATATAATTATTTTTTTTGTCATGAAATAAATCCTTTTTTCAATTTAAATGATGACAATCGCCACGATTTCGATACCTGAAAACAAACCAAAGGCAACAAAAACGGAATCAAAACAAACGAAAGTATTTTCAAAGCTCGATTGCTTTTAAACTGATAAGGCACTAGGGACGGTAAAATAGCATGCAAAACGTACCATCGCGACAATGAATTACCAAAATACTTTCGGGACAAATACAACACACTCGGAACAGGTCGGGATCCCAATAATTTTTTTGGGCGCCAGCCGTCCCAACTCCCCATCTGACGTAAACCACCTTCACTTACTTTCAAATGTATGCGTTTAGCCTTGTAATTGGAAATATTTTTATAACCGGCTAAATAGGCTCGCAATCCAAATTCCCCATCACCCATGCGCTGTTTTTCGAATTGGCGGTCAAAGAATCCAATTTCGTTGAAAACAGACTTTTTCAACAATACATTGCCAGTATCCAGTTGATCACTCCATCTGAAATAGCTGTAATGCTTCGGTACTTCGGCCCCAACTGTACTGATGGACACTCCCGAAGACAAATCGGCTTGAAAATAATCCAGCCCTTTTAAATGTGCTTCTATCCAATATTCATCAACCAAAGAATCGTCATCATACAACAAAATATAATCTCCTTTGGCGGATTGTATCGCTTCATTCCGGGCACGCCAAAGCGCTTTTTCTTCCTGAAACCGGTGCTTTAAATCCAATTGCCATCCTTGGTAAAATTCAGCCCGAAAAGCATCGGTTTGATCAACCACAATGACTTCGAAATTTTTATAGGTTTGCTTTTCCAAATCACGTAAAACATCTTTTAGATATATATATCGGTTAAGCGTGGGAATCACAACCGAAACCAAAGGCCTTGAAGCCACAAGTGGACTCTGAAAAGAATCATACTCCTGATATTCAAAAGCGTCTTTGGAATAATCAACTCGCTTTACTTTTCGGCTCCCAAGAAATCCTTTCCATTCTACAAAAGGATTTTTAAAACTCATCAGTCGCAACAGCAATACATACCAAACCCAGGCCTGATGAAAATTTTTACGCAAAAAAATATATTCGTCAAAAACCGGCAGGATCACTGGCTCCCACACATCAAATCCTGTTTCCCCTTTCGCACTAATAAAACCCTGCTGAAAAGCCGTCCAACCAAAATCCCGGTCTCTGGCCGCTTCACTTTGGTATCGAACATCTTTGGCAATAGCACAACCAACTTCTTTGAGTTGTCTCTCTGTTGGAAAATAACCAAAATCCGTCTGCGGTCTTAGATTAAAGTACCATATGGGTTTTAAGTATTGTAAAAAATTAAATATCATTTTGTTTTTTTTCAAACCATATTAAACACAACTCTCATAACAATCCACTCTGTCAGATCCAGCCCGTCATTTCGAGCAAAGTCGAGAAACGAGATGCACTTCCTAATCACAACAAAGATTTTAACAACACCTCCTTGTCATATCGAGCGGAGTCGAGATACAGGCGGGGTCGAGATGCTATCTTTACCTCTCAACAATCTTCATGATAAACACAACTACCCTAGCAATACACTCTGTCACATCGAGCGCATCATATCGAGCAGAGTCGAGATGCGAGCGAAGTCGAGAAACGAGATGCTATTTTTACCTAACACCAATCCTCATGATAATCACAACTACCCTAGCAAGCACACTGTCACATCGAGCCTGTCATTTCGAGCGAAGTCGAGAAACGAGATGCATTTCAATCGATGACTGTATCAGCTAAACAAGGGTCTCGACTCCGCTCGACCTGAAAATCGTCTTAACACCACCTTGCGGCCACATCGAGCGTGTCATATCGAGCGAAATCGAGAAATGAGATGCTATTTTTACCTAACACTAATCTTCGTAATAATCACAACTACCCTAGCAATACCTCTGTCACATCGAGCGCGTCATTTCGAGCGTGTCACATCGAGCGTGTCACATCGAGCGGAGTCGAGATGCGAGAAACAAGATGCTTTTCCATCATTTCCAGCATCCCTCTCACAGAAAGCGTTTCTTTCCATAATTTTCGGTTATTCAATTGCAACTGTATAAAAGCTTCATTAGATAAGTTTCGATGAAAATCGCTCACGATTTGGGCAATTTTTTTTCTATCTTTCCATTCCACCCAAACGACATGATCCTTCCAATTGACTTGATCTTCAAAAGGCAACAAACAATCGGTATTCACAAAAACGGGTATTTTACCCATCATCAGGGTTTCATAAAAACGTACCGAAAAATTACCGGCACCACGAACGCACAAGACATAATCCGAAGCGGAAATATTGTCGAAATAGGCTAATGTGGTTCGGTTTCTTTCAGCTTCCGATTGAGCTCCAGCCCTATACTGATTGCGATAGATGAAATTGGTTTTTAGCAAAGATGAATCTTCCAAATACCCCAGCAATTTGGCTCGCTCATAAGCCGATGCGAACAAAGGCTCCCAATCCTTTCGAAATGGATTTTGAAACAAGCGTCTCCCATTTTCTTTCATACATTTAGCCAATTCTTTCAACCGCTTTGATACTGATGTCGTCGCATGACCGCAAAACCCTACAACAGCCAACTCCCGTTTGGCAAGTGGACTGATGCTTTCTTGCTTATAAATCCCCTGAAAATGATCGGATAACCCCACAGGAAACCCCTTATTGTTTTCGGATAATTGCGATCGAAAACCTCCCATTCGAAAATAAGTAATATTGGAAAATTCGGGATATGCGATTCCGAAATCACCTTGTATATAAGTAAATGCTCTTTTAGATTTTTTTTGACACTTTTGATTAATAAGTAGTAAATCATTTACTTTCCCTTGACTTGCATAATAATTTACAGGAAACGGCAGTAAAATAACATCAGCTTCTTCTATTTCATTGACTCTATCAAAACAAGTATATACTCTATCCTGAAAAACAAAACCATTACCCCATCCTTTTTCATGAAAAAAAGGACGGGTTAAAATGAATAAATGGCGCTTATCCGAAATAGAAAAATGAGTATGTGGTATGTAGATTTTCACATTTTATTGAATTTGGGTAAAAATATTGCATCCCCATAAATTATCTGACCCATTTTATCAATACTCATATTATAAAAAGAAAACAAATCGTAATTTAAAGATCTTAAAAACAAACTAACATCATGAAAAAGGGGTTGATTTTCATACATTTCTATAAATTCAACTTCAACAAAAATCAAATCAATTTTTTGCTCCTTCAGCATATTTGTAGCACCTATTAAAACATTCAAATCGGCTCCTTGTACATCAATCTTTAATATATTAATTCTTTCGATTTTATTTTCAATACAAAATTGATCTATTGTATTAGTGTTCACTATTATTTTTTCTTTTGTCTCTATTACTTTAGATAGAGCATTTTCAACATCAGAAGACTTTAATAATGAATTAGTTAAAGAAGAGTTATTCAAATAAAATTCTGTTTGACCTATAAATGAGGTTAACGCAATATTGAAGACAAACGAATTACTGTATTTTTTGGCAGTTTTTTCTAATTGGAGATACGTTTTTGGTGTAGGTTCAAAAGAGAATATAGTACTAGCTGTAAAATGTTTTTTATATAGTGTAATACTTCTTCCATCATGAGCTCCAACATCAAAAATAACTATTGGTTTATTCCGAAATAATTTCTTTTTTACAAGAAATGGATCATTGAATTTATATGCATAATATATATAAGGTGTTATACCAATGTAACCTAGAAATTTTGTGACTTTTTGTCTTAATTTTTTTTTCATCAAAATAGAATTATTTTATTGCTTTTGCACTATATTTCATTTAGCATAAATATCCCCAAAGCCTGACTTTAGAAATGAATTACTAGAAATAATCTCAAGTAACTGGTTTGAATCTAACCATTTGCTTTCCATTTTCATAGACTCACCTATTGAATAAGTGAACGAATCATATCCTAAATCTTTTAATTTTTTGACACAAGCAACAAGCTCATTATGCAATTCAGGAACATTGTACTCGAATGAAATAATTCCAGATTTTTGACCAAAACCACTAAATACCTCTAATTCAAAACCTTCTACATCAATTTTAATAAATTTTGGTTCTCCGTATAAATTCACTAATTCTACCATCGTTTTGACTTGAATTAATTTAGATTTTTTCCAAATCGATGTTTTGTGTCTTGTATCTTTTACTTTGTTAATATAAGAATCTGAAAAAGTAGATAAAACACTATTATCTGCTTCAAAAAATTGCTTTATTTCATTTTTTGAACCCAATCCAATATTTTCTATTATTATCTTATTCCTATATTTTTTTGTTAAATATTTTACGCATTTTTCTTGAGGTTCAATGGCAATTACTTTTGCTCCAAGCCCTAAAAAAATCTCTACTCTATTTCCGAAATTTGCTCCAACATCAAATACTAAATCATCTTTTTCAATAAACTGACTATAAAATTGGATTCCCTCATCAAACAAATTTTTATTTAAAGGTTGTCCGATATCTTTTTTAGCAATTTTCTTTAGAAGATCCCATAACTTTAATTTTATCAAAATATTCTTTATATTTTTTTTACTTAACATATTATAAAACTAAATATTAATTGTTTTAAACTCTTTATCTCCAACAATCGCAGCGTATTTAGCAAAAGCACTATTATGCATTTCTTCCGTTTTTAATAAAAAAACCGTTTCGCTTTCTGCAATAACAAAGAAATCAGCAAACGTTTTTAAATGATTTTCGATACTAACTTTTGAATGTTTAGTATAATCAATATGCTTTGGATCTCCTTCAATTACTTTGCAAGAAGTCTGTCGTTTGATATAATTTAAAAAATTAATACTGTCGGAAAATACATAAATTACATCCCCTTGGTTTGCTTTCGAAATTTCCATAACAGTATTTTTTATTGTTTCTCTTATCTCTTCTTTTCTTTCATTAGAAACCACCTTGTGGCTGGAGTCTTTAAAATCCCCTAATATAGAAGTAAATCTCGTATGAATTGCAATTCTTTTATTTTCCAAGAAAAGTGATACTATTTTTGAATTTAAATAATCACTTTTTTTAAATAATTCATGAAATGATCTTCTCCATGCAGCATTTTGCTCATCTAAATTAAATCCTTCATTAATAGTAATGGAATAGTCAATATTGGAGTAAACAATAAACTTTTTTTTATTACTACTAATAATTAGTTCTTTTGGATTGGTATTAAAATCATCCATCAAGTAGAGAATTTCTGTACTAGCAGGATTCCATTGTAAGTCAGCTGCATTTGAATTCCAATTGTATAAATTGGACTCTAAAAAAAGATTTATCTCAAATGGATGCTTAAAATATATTTTAAAATCAGCATTCACCTTTTTAGCAATCTGATAAAAAGAAACAATTCCTTTCAATCTGTCTACTAAACCTCCATGTTGAAAATTTCCATCAAAAACGACTATTATTTGCTTTCTATCTGATTTGTGAAAGAACGAAATCTTATAAAAATAGTTAAGAAAAAATTTATATTTCACAAACCATAATTTAATCTTTTTTTTATTTCTCTTAATCACTCTCATAAAACGCTGTAAACTTTTTAATTTGTCTAGATAATTTAAATTCAGCAGCAGTCCTTGTTATTGCCCTTCCCATCATTGTCTTCTTTTCACTTTCAGACATTTTAACCACTTCCACAATTTTCTCGCATAAAGATACTGGATTTCTTTTTGGAACTACAAAACCGGTTTCTTTATCAATAATATTTTCAGACAATCCTTCTGCATCACTCACAATACAAATTTTCCCCATGGCTTGTGCCTCCAAAACAGCATTACAAAACCCTTCCTGAATACTGTATTGCAGATACACATCGGATTGTTCCAACGCTTTTTTAACTTCCGAAGGAGGCAATTTCCCTGCAAAAGTAACCTGATTAGCCAAGCCCAATTGATGGGCCGCAAATAGCAAACGTTCTTTTTCGGGTCCGTCACCGATAATTGTATACTGAAACATAATTCCTTGCTGCTGAAGTAAAGCCAAAGCTTCTAAGATATATTCCAAGCCTTTAATCCAATGCAAACGCGCAACAGTAACCATCTTCAATTCTCTTGGAAACAACAAATCAGCAGTCCCTGTGAATTGATCTGTAGCAATCGCAGGAGTGATTTTAAAGATAGCAGCTGCTGGAACACCTTGCTGTACAAGTCCCTTTTTCATGCTGTCAGAAAGGACATGGTACCTGACGTCTTTAGAAAAGAGTTTCGCATAACAATGCGGATGCTTCATCGGATACACATAATAGTCAAATCCCCTGAAACTCACCGCCATTTTAGCCCCTATAGCCTGAGCCAAATTTTCCCTTTCCAAAACCATGGTGCCAAATCCGAAATGAAGCCAGTCCAATCTTGCAACAAGCAGATGACGGTTAGTTACTATCTTCTTTACTATAGAAAAATGAGCACTGCCATCCTTTCGTTCCAAACGATACAATTGTAATACCGTTCCAAAATGAAACAGCAACAATACCAAAAAGGAATAGCCAAGGTGTAAAAAAACAAATACCGGATTTCCTGACAACTGTGGTGCCGCAACGACAGTTACTTTTTCAAAAGTTTTTTGTTTGTTGCCTGAATTGACAAAAAGAATCACTTCATGCCCATGTGATTGCAGCCCTTTTATTTTGTTGACAAAAAAGGTCTCAGAATACCCTGGAACAGCAGCTAAAACTAATCCTATCCTCATGATCGTTCATTTAAAACAGATTCGTACAAAGTTTTCATCCCGGCAATCATTTGGGCATGCGAATGTTGCTGCTCAATCGTTTTTCTGGCAGCATAACTTAATTTTTGATAGTCAGTTACCGTTAGAGCAGTGACTTTTTGTAATGCTTCGGCTAAAGCCAAGGGGTTTCGGACAGGAACCAAAAATCCGTTCGCACCATCAGTAAGCACTTCTTTCATACCACCGCAATCTGTTGCAATCACTACAGTTCCCAAAGCCATCGCTTCCAGAACCACATTGGCAATCCCTTCTTCCACACTGGGTAAGAGTAATACATCTGCTTCCCGAAGCGCAGCCAGAACCGCCTCAAAAGGCATTGGAGCAACAAAACGTACTTTTTCTTCCAGACCCAATTGCGAACGTTGTAGCAGCAATTCTTCATCGGTACCAATACCAATAATCGAATAGTCAAAATTAAATGATTGGCTTTGCAAAATCTTCAACCCATCTAAAGCATAGGAATAGCCTTTTTTCCAATGAGAACGACCAATCGAAACTACTTTTAATGGATTATTAATTATAGAATGATTTTCAAAATCCAAATTACTCATCGATAATCCACTATAAACAACTTTAATTTTAGCTAAAGAAGCATTATACTTTTCAGCTTCAAAAGCAATGGCTTTAGATACAGCATGAAAACCGTCCACTTGCGGAAAACAGTGCGCATATCTTTTTCGTAATTGCTCATCAGCAATTGGAGAATAATTAATGTGAGCACCTCTAAGACTGACAATAAATTTCATACCAAATTCCTGCACCCACATCCAATCTCCAACGCCTTTGGCCCATTGTAAATGAAAAATGTCCGGACGATAGTACAAAACAGGATAGTATTTCACTTTATACCTAAAGGAATCATTCCCGTGTTGGAGAAGTAGGCGGTCTAATTTTTTTTTGTCTTTATTTTGAAACAGCAACAATAAAACAGCAAAATACAAATACTGGACTAACTTTTGGAAACGATTGGCATAGCCTACTATTAGTACATTTTTTCCGTATTTCTTTTTCTTTTTTAAAGTTCCAAAAAGATAAATGCGATAACCGGTCTGCGCCATACCTGCCACCAACCTGTCAATAAAGGTCGTAGAAGGAATTTCCCCGGAATAGATGGCAATTTTTATTGGAACCATTATAATTTTTGTTTACTGAACAAGGATAGCGTTAACAACATACTGACCGAATGCGAATAATAAACCGCTTCTTCTTGGGTAAACTTAGTATAAAATTCAGAAACAACCGCCGGATCTATAAATTTTGTAAAGGCAGGATTCTCAAAAAGCCATTGTTTCAATTGTTTATCATTCTCTACCCCTAAAAACTGTAATTCCCAATTGCGTTGAATCAGGGGAGTAGACACCAAACTTCGTTTGATTTTATCCGTTATTTTATAGGGAAGATTCCAAGGTCGATGATCCCAATGGTACTGATACAAATTGAAAGGACGATGGTCCTGCCAAGTGATTTTGGCCAAAGCAGGCAGGCGCATTTTCAGGTATTCAATTTGAATCTGGCGTCCAGCCAAATATTTTTCGGGTACCGAACAAATAAAGGCACACATACGATTATCATAATAAGGAACTGAAACAGGTCGAACCGATTCAAAAACCGAAAGATTGGTACTGGTCCAGCGGGGCGCCCAATACAAACTTTTGAAGGCACGTATTTGTGCATTCGCATTCTGGGGAATATTAATTTTCGATACCAATACACGTATTCGTTCTTCTAAATAGCTCTCAAAATCCCCTTCTAATGCCCAAGACTTCCATAAAGACTCTGCCAATTCAATTCCGCCCTTTTTGACTATTTTTTTTACTAATACCCTCACCTTTTCCTCAAAAGACAAATCATCGGGCACACCCATGCCATCAAACAATACATCACCCCAATGGCCTAAGGAGAAAATTTCTCCCAAGCTGGCATATTGATCGACAAAAGCCATTTGCCTTGGATGGGTAAACTCCGAATAACAACCGTTAATTTGGGCTAATGACTCTATTGTATCCCACAAATACCCCTGAGGCACTTTCCAGTCGCGAAATGGGAAGCCACAAACCTGCGCTATTTTCCTGCTGTATTTTGTCTCGTCATGACCACCCTCAAATGCATAGCTATAGGCCTGAACTTCTTTACCCAAATAATGCAAAGCAGCAGCCTGAGTACGACTGTCTAATCCCCCAGACAAAGGCAGAATCACTTTTTGACTGCCTACTTGTTCCAAAATTATAGTCTCAAATAAAACGGCAAATTCTTGTACAATTTGAGATAGTGGTCGTTCCTTTGGTGTATAATGCCATCGAAAATAAGATTGTTGCGAGACGATTTGGTTCGCATCAATCTGGTATTCCTGAGCAGGCTGCAATACTTTCTGTTCCAGATAATAAGTATCCTGATCCAGAAAAAAACCGGTCGCTGCAAAAACACAAATAGCTTGATAGTCCAATGTTTTGGGGGCACCAACGAACGAAGGTTTATGAGGAATTATTGGATTTTTAATACTCATTATTTTATTACAATTGCGTCACGCCAAGATAATTTTTTTTTGATAAACTAAAAGCGGAAATACGGGATAAAATAGGCACCAATTTTACAAAATCTGCATAAAGAATTTATCATCCCACCCTGAATTTTTATTGAAGGCTCAAATCAAAAGAAGTCGAGATGATCTACTTTGTCACATCGAGCTCGTCATTTCGAGCGAAGTCGAGAAACGAGATGCGCTTTTTTACCCATAATAAACACAACTACCCTCGCAACGCACTCTGTCACATCGAGCGGAGTCGAGATGCGAGCGGAGTCGAGAAATGAGCGGAGTCGAGAAACGAGATACTTTTCCAATTACCGTTTTCTTTCTACAAGTGCCGTATACAATTCCTCATGAGCTTTGATAAACCGCTCCATTGAAAAATGTTCAATACAATACTTCCGAAGTTTCTGGCCCATTGCATGTCTTTCCTCTCCTGATTTTTGATAAAACAAAGCTATTTTCTCGCTCAAATCTGCTGCATTCGAAGCTTCAAACAACAATTCTGGAAAATCCTTTAATACAAAATTAATCCCGGATATATTCGACCCTAAAACTGGTATTCCCATCGTCATTGCCTCAACAAGTGCCATAGGCATCCCTTCTTTTCTTCCCTCATTTAAAGTTGGAATAACATACAAATCAGCTTGAACCAAAAACGGACGCACATCCGTATGTTTACCTAAAAAAAAGATCTGGTTTTCTAACTGGACCTCTTTCACCAATTGTTTTAATTCATTCCCGTAAGAATCCCTGTCATCACCAAAAACTTCTAAATGAATGTTGGTATTTCCTAGAAGTTGAATCGCTTGTATCAAAACCTCAATTCCCTTAACAGGAACCAAATTAGCAACGGTAATTATTCTAAAAATGGCAGCTTGATCTTTTTTAGGATATAAATTGGGGCTATAATAGTCTGTATCCAGTCCCAATGGAATGAGTTGTTGCTGTTTTTTATCAGGAAAATAATTCCGCATCTCTTCATTGATGGTAATAATAAAGTGGCTTAAATAACTCTTTATTTTCCAATGCACATTGCCCCAACTCATGGCTTTTTTAGTATAGACAAATTGAGCTCCTCCCAAACGACTGGCCAAAACTTCGGACCAATCACTGCTCCAATTCCAGGAATGAACGATGTCTAATTGATACTGTTTCACAAAGGTTTGAAAAGGTTTTATACGAAACAATAAACTAAAATACGGTCGCAATGGAACCGTTGTTTCTATAATATGAATAGGGAATCCTAATTGCTCTACTTCTTTAAAAAAGGCTCCTTTGGAATTTTTACAGGCAATTTCAACTTCAAATTTTTCTCCATCCAATCCCTTCGCTAAATCATACAACACTTTACCGCTTCCGGCAGTATCAAAATTGGGGATGGTGAAGAGGATTTTTATTTTTTTCATCAAGGCAATTATCGCTTTTAATTAATTTTAAATTTCAAAATTGTTTAACGATCTTATTTTTGGAGGAACCTATTTATCCTTTTGGCAACATACTTCAACCATCTTTTATCTGAAGGATTTTGAATAAAAAAAAGAATGAACGACGGTAAAAATTGGTATAAGGCAAAACTTGATAGTTCCATTAAATGTTGAGTAGTCAAGGCATACTTATAATCTTTCTTGCTTATCAAATGTGGATATTCATAATAAAAAGATCGTAAGAGCTCCCTTGCTGCTGCAAACTGCTTTTGTTTATTAGAAGTTACAGAATTTCTGTCATTTCTTCTATCCAACAAAACCAAAGATTGATTAATTCCATAAATATCGGAAACCATACAAAACCGCAAAAAATAAGCCCAATCGATTGGTACGTTCGGATAATGTTTTGAAAAATACAGTCCATTATCAATATGTACTTTCTTTCTAAACATCATACAACTATTCACAACTTTTGTTTGATGTAAATAATTTAACAAAAACATTTCTTTCCCCCTAGGATACTGTTCCCCATTGACTAAAATACCCGGAAATTGAAAAGTAATTTTATCTCCATCCCAAAAATCAGCTATACCGGATACTAAACCAACATTCGATTTAGAATCAAGAACACCAACTTGTAAAGTTAGCCTGTTTTCATAATAAAAATCATCTTGTTCAGCTACCGCAATATAATCACCATTAGCATGAGATACTAAACGATTCATGGTGGAACCTAATCCCAAATTTTCATCATTAATTAAAACAGAAACTTTTTTAAATTTGTCTTTAAAATCATTTAGTATCTGCAAGGAGCTATCCTTTGACCCATCAATACAGGCCACCAATTCAAAATCGTGAAAGCTTTGACTGACCAAACTTTCAAGCGTCCTAGCTAGAGTCTTTTCGCCATTGTAAATTGGAAGAATTACTGATACTTTTATATCCATAAAAATTACATTATTTCTTTATAAAAAGATTCAATCTCTAGCGCTACTTTCCCCCATTCAAAGTCCAACGAAGTGGCTTTTGCTTTTTTACTCATATCCAATTGTTTATCTATATCTTTAAGTAACGAAACTGTTTCATCAACCAAAGCTTTGTAATCATTGTGAGGTACTAATACTCCTGCTTCATTTTTCACGTAATCTGCATTACTACTTACATCTGTTGAGATTATTGGCAAACCACAAGCCATTGCTTCTAAAATAGAATTACAGGCTGTCGCATTCTTTAAAGGTAAAAACAAAAGCGTTGCTTCCTGATACAATGTTCTCAAACTATCGTCATCCAGCTCCGAAAAAACAGTTACAGCATCATTTGGCACTATTTTATTGGCAAAATCCTTTCGTAAAACCGCATTAATCTTTACTTTGGGATTTTGAGCTTTTAATCTGGGTATGGCATAGTTTAATGCATCAAAATCTCTAAGATGCTGACCAACAAACAACACTGTATTTTCTTTTCTTTTACTCGCATCTGGTTTAAAAAAAACGGTATCGACACCATGGGGAATGAATTTGACATTTTCTAAATCGAGCCAATTTTTTAAAAAATCAACTTGATTCTTACCCACTGCAATGGCTCCATTTAATTTTTTTAAATACTTAGTATGAGGAATAATTTCGCGTAAAATTTCGGGAGGCTTATGAAACGTAGCTATGAATTTATATTTTTTAAGATACGAATTTAAAGCGATACTGAGTCTAATGTCTCTTTCACCGTTTAAGTAATGAACGATTCCATTCTTCTTTTGGAAAGCAATTAATTGTTTTAAAAGTTCATACTCTTTAATAAAACTGATTGTATCATAATTTCCTGCTTTTTGATCAAATAGCTTTGCCATTTGTTTAGCCAATGCATAGGGGAACTTCGAATCAAGGTAAGGAAGAGTCCTCCCTTTTAAATAGTCTGCTAGTATTCCATATCCCGAATTTTGAGCATGATGAGCAGAACGATGATGTATGATGATTTTTTCCATTAGCTTTTTTGACTGAGCATAAAGTTAATGATTCTCTTTACATTTGCTTTAGGATTTACATGGTTATCAAAATAGTTCTTGCTGTTATAGGATAACTTTTCACACAGTAAATCATCTTGTAAAGCTTCTTCGATAAGCGAAATCATTTCCTGTTCATCCTCAAAAAACAATACTTCTTTTCTGTGCGTCAAAGGAAAAGGAAGTTCTGTGCTTAATTGCTCTGCAACAATAATTTTTGCTTGTGATAAATACTCCGCCATTTTCCAAGCTGGTGAATTGACCAATCCTCTGGTATAAACAACGATCTTAGCTTTTCTTACTAAATTCAGATACGATAGGGAATCTGTAGGCAAATTTGTAAGCGCTTCTTGATATTTCTCATTTGCTATTTCAGAAGGGACGAATCCTCCTTTGAATTTTTTTTTGAATTTTTCCTTAAGTACTTTGATTAGATGGTAACGTTGTTGATGAATTTGCTGAACATCTATTGCATTTTCATTAGAAAAACACCTAGTTTGAAACAATATCGAATTTTCAGAAGAATTTGTTTGATTTTCAAAAACTGTTAAATTATTGATATATTTGACTTGTTTCCAATGTTGAATTTGGTTTTTAATTATTCTGTTCAACCTACTAAAAAAATAATTGTCCCATTTTATACTAATCAATACATTGGTGATAAAAATTGCAGTACAGAATTTATAACCATTCTTTTTAAAAGAAGAATTTACTTTGAAAGTTAATCCCAATGGATATATTTTTTGTTGAAACTCCTTCGGTAGTTTACTTACATAATGAGTTTCAAAATTTCGTTTGAAAACATAATCACAATGTTCTAAAGCATATTTTGAAAAGGAATAGGAAGCATCATACAAATCAGTCGCAAAATTTATTGTTCTTCCAGATTTTGTATCAATCAACTGATAAAAAGAAGTTTTGGGATGAGGCTGATTGGTTTCTTCAATACTTGAATCTGTCACTCGGATAGTCCCTAATCGTTTGGCAAAGGAAAGAACAACATTGGTTTTTAGACTCGACTCCCCTTCCAACTCAAACAATCCTGTCTGAATATAAGAGGAATGATTCAGTTCCTGGGGAGTAAATATTTTGACTAGAATGGGACTCATAATGAATGTAATGCCGAATTTACTGAATCCATTAATACTCTGATCGTTTCTTCAATGCTATATTTTTCTACCACTTTTTTTCTGGCATTCAGTTTCATCTCCTGCAACAACTCCTTATGCTTAAATAAGTGAAGAATAGCTTCAGAGTAGTTTTCTGGAGAAGATAATAATCCATCTTCACTATTACTAATAACATCCGTCGGACCTCCCGGGCAATCAATTCCTGCAACCGGTGTTCCGCAAGCCATACTCTCAATCATCACCATACCAAATGTCTCTTTATCACTAGGTAACACAAACAAATCAGCTTCTTGGAAATACTGGGGCAATTCATTATGCTCTTTATGTCCAAGAAAAAAAACATTTTCTGAAAGCTGGTATTTTTTTACTAAATCTTTTAGTACTGACCAGTAATTTTCTGAACTTGTGGGACCTATAATTTTTAAAATCGCATTAGGGAAACCATTTTTAACCAACGTATTCAAAGCTTCAATGGCGAGATGCAATCTTTTCCATTCCACTATTCTGCCAACATATAATAATTTAGGACTATCTAATGTTATATCTTGTTGATGTTTAGGTTTAAAAACATCGCAATCCACGCCTAATGGAAAAACTCGAATGTCTAAGTTTTTAAACATTTCCATATCTTCCATAGCCATTTTTTGCATATTGGTATGTACCAAGATATGATGTGCCTTTTTGTAATACTCTCTCGCCCAAGCAATATCAGTATAATGTTGACCGCCAAGCATGGCTATATATTTCTTTCCTTTTTTTAATATAAGCTTAGATAATTCATAGGAAAAAGGGCTAGAATGACCTGACATATTAATGATTGTTACATCGGGAGTATCTTTTTCGTATTGCTTCAAACAAGATCTGGAAAACTGCTTTTTCCATTTTCTATGGTCGCCATTTCGGGTCAGATTCACAGGATAAAAAATCCATTTTAAAAGTGCATCACTAATCGCATAACGGAATAATTTGGGAGTAAAATATTCCATGACACAATCATAACCCGTTTGTTTAGCTAAAGCTGCCATTGCTTTTATATGTGGTTGACTGTGATAGGTGGGTACACTTTTTTCTACCACTCCCGCGGCCTTGGGTGTAAACGGATGCACTATCGTTATTTTCATTTATATTTTAATCAACATTTTTTATAGATTCAGCTTGTACAATCTTTTAAACTTCTTTTTTAATCTTTTAAAAAAAATCCTTTTTTTTTCTCTGACAAAATATCCATCAAATAAATTATTAAAAATGTTAAACCCTTTTTCAAAATTGGAATGTGAATGATAATGTATGGCAGAATAAGAAATATAAAAACTATCTGTTGAATCGGCAAATTTAACTTCGCAATTTTTCATGGTTTTTTTCCAGTTGATAAAGTGGAGATACATGTATTCTTTAACAGAGCTTTCGGTTAACTCATACACTTTACCTTTTTTATAAAGCCATTTATCTAATACATATTCTTGATGGGCTACAGATTCTATTCCTTTATCCAAAAGCTCATCTTCCCAATAAACAGAGATTGTGTTTTTTAATTTTAGCTCACCTATTATTAAAGCGAAAGCATTTTCATCAAACCATTTATAGCTCTGTTGCTCAAAAACATCTTTATAGATTCCATTATGTTTATATAACAGAATATTACTTTCATTATTTCGAATGATTGTAAAATGTCCAGATATTGTTCCTTTTAAAGAAGTAATAACATCATATTCATTCAATAAATTATCTGTAATAAATCCCCTTATATTTCCCCAAATTATATCAATATCACAAAAACCCCAAAAATCATATTCAGTAAGATATTCACCGAACAAATCTCCATAAGTAGGTTTTAAATCACATAATTTTCTGGGATTATCCAAAACCACCTCAAATCCCATTTTATCAGAAGCCAATTGCTGTATTTCTTTTAAATTTGATTTATGAAAATCTACATTCTTGGGTTTATCATTAGGTATTTCACAATCCGTAAAAAAAATCCATTGCACAGCCGGATTCTCCTTACAGGATTTAAGAAATGCAGGAAACCAGACTGGCCATTTTCCAAAATAAGGAACAACAAATGCAATTTTCATTTACTATGGTTTATCTTTTTAAAACTAATTTTAAACATTGAAAGGCCAATTTAAATAGCTCTTTTTTATTAGTAATGTATTTTGGATGCGTTATCTTTTTTCTATACAATTCTGGATGAACAATAGCATTAACAATTTCGGAAGATTGCAATTCGTTATCATTAAAAACACCTTTTTTAGCATAAAGAATAATATTTTGCCTATACCACCAAAAAATATTTTCATTATTCCAAAATGAATTTCTAAGAACATCATAAGCAAGATAACCTTTTGATTTAAACTTTTGATGCCAATACTCTGGCCATTGCTCGTTTACATGATACTGTCCCCCTTGTCCTGGTACTGCAGCAGAAAACAAAATACAATCACTATGAGTTGTTAAAGCATCAATAATATTGCTCGCTGCTGATTCTGGCAAATGTTCGGCAACTTCTAAACTGATTGCTAAATCAAATTTCTTATTAAGCCACAATTGTTTTGTTAAATCGTGTTGCAAAAAATTACTTTCAGGGATATTCAATTGGTTTCCATCAACTTTAACCCCATCTACCCCTTGAATACCCGCTACTCCTAATTCAGTTGCAGCTTTTAACCAGCTCCCATTACCACAGCCAATATCAATTATACTTTTAGGGTTAATTAGATTAAATACAAAGGGAAGAATTTCAAAAGCAGCTCTTGTATTATGTGTTTTTTCGGTATGATTATACTTGATTTGATTCATTTAATTATCTAATTTATTTGAGATTTTGAAACGTCACTTACAAAATTTATTTATGAAAAACTGTCTTTATAAATCTTTTAGTAAACTCAATAAAAGTCTTTTTTTCAAAATACATTATATAAAATAACAATAATTCGATTCTATCCTTAATATTTATTCTTCTCACCTTTTTAATCGCATTTTCATACTCTCTAAGAATTCTAATAATCTGAACCTTTTTGAATAAATGCAGTTTTTCTTTTATTAAAAATCTAAAAAAAGAATAAACAGCTTGATTTTTTATATCAATATTATCTTTTTTTCCTGAAATATTTAAATTAGAAATTCTAATCATTACAAGTGCATCGTTGATAGAAAAAATAGGTAAATCATCAGTAAATTCAAACCAAGCTCTATCGTCACTACACCAACCAATTGGATTGTTATAAAAACCATGTTCAAGATAACTTTTTTTTGAAAAAATATATTCCGATAGTGAACTTCGATTTTTCCCTTCAATTTTTCTGTAAAATGAATCTGAAACCTTCTCCCAAATCGGATGCTGATATACATTAGAATTTCCACCTATTTTTTCATTAATCACAGCATTAGCAAAACGAACAACATTTGACTTCTTTTCAAATAGTCTAAAATTAAAATAGAACATCTCTACCACACTTTCTCCCAACACATCATCGTCACCTAAAATCATCAACCAATCTTCATCTCCAGAAAGAGCAACGCAACGCTCCCATTGTTGGGTTAATGAATTGCCTCCCAAGTTACTTTCAAAACGATGGTAAATAAAATCAAATCGACCCCGATACTTTTCTAATAAATCGGAGGGATTTTCCGGACTGGCATCATCGCCTATATAGACTTTAAATCGTTTATCCGTTTGACTGGCTAAGGATTGTAAGGTAGCTTCAAAAAAAGTGAGTTTATAGAATGGAATTATGATAGCTAGCATACTAAGATTTTTTTAAAACTTTTTTCTTAATCTTCCATAGCAACTGCTTTGGCTGTTTCAAATACTTTAATGTTCTAAAAAAAAGATGGTTGGATACAAAATACTCTGCATACTCTTTACGGATTACTTTCTCAAAAGCATCAAGACTATTTAGTTGTCGCTCCAAAAATATTTTTTTTAATGTCTCATCGTTAGTAGCGGACAATAAAAGCGTAAACAACTTAAAATTACTTTTTCGCATCTTTATAACTGTATTAGTCGAATGTACCCCTACACCATATCGATAAACAGCCATTTTTTCATCTATAAATTTCAATTTACCATGCTCCGCTAATAATAGGTATAAGAAATAATCACCTATAGGCGTTAATGAAAACTCAAAAGGAAATTTTTTAATTATATTTCTAAATACTACAGAAGGTGTGTGAATATAGTTGCCTAATCGAGCTAATGTTTCTAGTTTTTCATAATTTTCTGGCACCTTAGTGATAAAATCATCCACTAAATCTCCATTGGTTTTTAAAATGGCAACTTTATGAAAGCATAGAACATAATCACTATTAGCCTCTAAAAAACAAACTTGTTTTTGCAATTTTAAAGGATCTGTCCAATAATCGTCACCTTCACAAAGAGCTATATATTTCCCTTTACACTGTTGCAATGCAAAAATAAAATTGGGCATCATCCCAAGATTTGTTGTATGTTTAACATAGTTGATCCAAGAGGCCCTCGGGTGATTTTGCATTATACCCTGAACCACAGTATCTGTTTGATCTGGTGAACAATCATTCACCAAAATCAACTCCACTTCAAAATCACATTCCTGTATCAAGACTCCTGCTATAGCTTCACGAATAAAATTCTCGTGAGCATAGGTAATCATACAGACGCTGACAGTAGGTTTTGTTTCCATTAAAAATCCAACGGTGCTAATTCTTTAATAATTTCTCCTGGAACACCAACGACTACACAATTGTCCGGAATATTTTTAGTGACTACTGTCCCGGCTCCTACAATTACATTTTTTCCTATTTTTATATCCGGTAATACCGTACAATTAGCCCCTAATTGTGTATAAGAACCTATTTCACATCTACCCAAAACAGTAACACTAGGAGAGATTTCAACAAAATCACCCACAACACAATCATGTGTAACAATTGAATTATAATAAATCAAACATCCTTTACCTAATTTTACACTATTAGAAAAGATTACACCTGGTAAAATCGTACTCCCTAAACTTATTTCAACATCATAACTCCCTATTTGGACATCAGGACTTATAATTGAAACAAAATCTCCTCCCAAAGCTGAAAAGACATCATACATCTTTTTCCTCAAAACAGGATTTCCGATACCTATGGTAAAACGATTATCGGTTCTTTTGAAATAATCGGAAGCAGCTTCCAACGTTTTTAAAACCGGAAACTGTCCAAATAAATTTTCAGGCGTATCATCATTCACATCATCATAAAAAACCAAATGATCCAATTGATTCAACTGATGTACAACTTCTAAAACTTCTTTAGCAAATCCCTTAGCTCCAACTATTAACATAAATTCATATTTATTAACGCAACAATTTTTTCCAACTGCGGAAATGCTAATCCGGAATATAAGGGCAAACACATAATCCTTGAAGCTACACTTTCTGAAACAGGCATTTTTTTGCCTTTAGTATATTCAATAGTATTCAAGGAAGGGTAAAAATAACGTCTTGGAAAAATGTGGTTATCATTAAGTTCTTTTTGTACTTTCAATAGCAATGCTTCGGTTTCAAAAACAACTGGATAATAACTGTAATTCCAAGAAGTATTTTCTCTTATTTTCAACTTTTGAAGTTTAGAAAAATCCAACTGTGAATTATAAAAATCCACTGCCCGTTTACGCTCCTCAAGTATGTGCGTCATATAAGGTAAAACCGCTAATCCCATGGCGCACTGCAATTCAGAAATTTTAGCATTAATGCCTAAACCATGAAAAGCCAAAGGACCATTATGTCCAAAATTATGACTGTAAAACAATTGCTTTTGTAAATCTGTATTGTTAGCAAACATTGCCCCGCCTTCTCCCGTATGAAAAAGTTTTGTAGCATGAAAACTACATGTACTTACATCACCATAATCAAATAATGCTTTTCCATTATGATTAACCCCAAAGGCATGTGCAGCATCATAAATCACTTTCAGATGGTGCTTTCTCGCAATAGCTTCAATAACTTCTACATGGCAAGGATTGCCAAACACATGAGTTGCTAAAATAGCTGTAGTTTTGTCGGTAATAGCCGCTTCAATCTGGGTTTCATCAATAGTTAGGTATTGCGGATGAATGTCTACAAAAACTGGCGTGCAGTTTTCCCAAACAATAACTGCTGTGGTAGCGACATAACTGAAAGGTGTGGTGATAATTTCACCACCGTTTCCCAATAATTTTAAAGCAATTTGCAAAGGAATAGTACCATTATTGGTAATAATGATATGATTAACCCCGAGATATTTCTTTAATTTTTCTTCCAGTTCCAAAGCCAACTCTCCGCGATTGGTTATCCATTGGTTATCCCAAGCTCGTTGCAGTTGTTGCTGATACTCCTCTAACGGGGGAAGAAAAGTTCTGGTTACATTTATCATAAATCAAAATCAATTTTAAAACTATCTATAATTCCCCCTTTTTTAATAAACGCAAGTTCTACTAGCCATAACACTTTGGGTTGAAACGGGCGATTCAAATCGGTTATATCGAATAATCTATACCCGTTCTCGTCCATAAAGCTGATAATATTGAAAAAACTATTATCAAATACTTTATTTACAACTCCAGCTTCTACCATAAAAACTTCAGTTTTACCAAATAAAGCACTGGCTCCTTTTAACACTTCAATATCCAGTCCCTCAGCATCAATTTTAACTAAATCGGGAAAAGGTAAAGAACTATTTTTACTCACAATTTCATTTAAGGTAATAATAGGAATTTCTACTTGTTTATATCCTCCCGCTTTAGCTTGCGCTTCGGTATAACGAAATGAACAACTGTCATCTCTACCTACAATTGTAAACAAAAAACAACCCGATTGTTCCCCCGCCCCAACAGCATTAAAAGTCACTTTGGGATTAACATCTAATAGATCTTGCAACGAAGGTTTTAACCATTCTTGAGGCTCTAATAAAGTATAATAAGCATCCGGAAAATGACGCATTGCTGCTCTTGTCCATGTACCGTGATTAGCTCCTACATCTATAATATGTTTTGGATAAAAAGACATTTGTTTTAAAATATCATAAAAGTTAAACAATAAATAATCTTTGTTAATCCTATTAGTAGTTGATTTCTTTTGATTTACCTTGTGAATAGTATAACCAAGTTTATTTAATATTTTTTTTAACAATTTTTTCATTTTTATAATATTAATATGTCTTAAAACCAATTTTAATTTTTTGATATATTTAATAATTCTTTTATATTCCTTTTCATTTGAAAAAACAAACCTTCAACTGTTCTCCTAACATCGATAAAAAAAAATTTCTCACCTAGATCTGAATTAAACTCCACCAAACTAAAATAATCTTTATGATTCCAAGTTCTATAAAAAGTTTTTTTTAGCTTTTCAATGGTATAAGGATGGCTCATATCATTATAACTATCCCAAGTTAAATGTAGTGCTTTAGAATTTTTAGTTCTAGCCCATTTTTTTTTAAGAAAACGGTAACAATAATTGGCCATTGATGAATCGGTTAAAGATATTCTATTTGCTTCTCTGAACTCCCAATATTTAGAAAAATAGGAGGTTCTTAACATCAATAAATGTGCTCCCGTTTTTGATTCGAAATGATCATTTTCTTCAGAAATGTCTTTAGGAATCCAATTTATTGATTCAGGAAAATTATTTAAAGGTAAGTTTTTATTATCCAAGGTTATACCGCAAGCAAATAAATTTTGATTAGAATCCATTATGCTTTTAATTTCATTACAAGAACTTTGACCATCCAAAATTAAATCGCCGTCAGAAATAAAAAAATATTCATTGGCCATCAACTTCTTTAATTCTCTTGAGATGATTATTTCTATTGAATTATTAGATAAGTTTCTATAAAAAAAATAAAGCGAATTAATATTTCCTTTTTTAAGCTCATCTCTTAAGTAATTCCTTATATCAATAGAATTAACACTTTGGTTTTCAATAACAATAATTTCTACAGAATCAGAAATACTATAAAAAGATTCTAAAGATCTTTTAATTACATCCAAATCAAAATATGCTAAAAACAGTAATGGTATTTTCTTCATCTATTTAGCCTTATATTTTTCTCTTTTCTTGTAAATCAAGTCGAATTTAAATTGCTTTCAAAATTTTCCAGTTTGAAACATGATTTACAACAATTTAAATTATTTTTTTAATCAGCTTATTTTTAAGAATAAAATATTTAAAACACGTTCACTAACTATAAAAAACTCTCTTTCATAACCAAATCTTAACTAAAAAATCAAACTTTTATATTAAAGTCCACTCAAATTGTGGCTTAATGTAACCCGGTTCTCTGCCCATAAACACCCCTAAATCCCTACTTCCATCCACTATAGTAAATCGGAATATATCCTTTTCTGAAAAAATAGAGACTCTGTTTTCTTCAACAACAAATAATGAAAGTGAATAGTTCCCAGACTGAAAAAAATGGGCAGGAATTGTACAAACTATTTTATTATTACCTAATTCTATTTTTATTGTCCTATATTTATCGTAAAACGAAAACATTGTCTCTCCTAATTCATTATATAGATGATATGTAATTGAATATGAATAATTTGTGTTTTTAATATCAATATCAGTAATGATTTCAATAGAACTATTTTCCAAAATAGGCTTATTAAAACTACTATTATTATTTCTGATTGCTATCGAATTTAATCTAAAAACTTCTTTATCATATCTATCATCAAAAGTAAAAACATTAGGACTAATTTCTCCACTTCCCTCTTTTAAATAGTAGCTAACACTTTCTTCAGATTTTCCAGAAAAAGATAAATTCCCATTCTCCAAGACAATTCCTCTACTGCACAAACTCTTCACCGCCGCCATATTATGACTCACAAACAACACGGTTCTTCCTTCTCCCTTGCTTACATCGTTCATCTTCCCCAAACACTTCTTTTGAAACTCGGCATCGCCTACCGCCAAAACCTCATCAACAATCAAAATCTCAGATTCTAAGTGTGCTGCAACAGCAAAAGCCAAACGTACATACATTCCTGAAGAATAGCGTTTCACTGGCGTATCAATATAGCGCTCCACACCAGAAAAAGCAATAATCTCATCTAACTTTCGGGTTATCTCCTGCTTGCGCATGCCCAAGATAGCACCATTCAGGTAAATATTTTCTCTACCCGTCATTTCAGGATGAAAACCGGTACCAACTTCCAATAAGGAAGCAATCCGTCCTTTGGTATAGATCTTACCCGTTGTAGGCTGGGTCACCTGGCTCAATATTTTTAGAAGTGTACTCTTTCCAGCACCATTACGACCAATAATCCCTACAGAGTCTCCTTGGTTAATCTCAAAATTAATATCCCTCAACGACCACACATAATCACTCTCGCCTTTGGTAGCACGATCATTCGTTTCCCCAATTTTCAAAAAAGGATCTTCCTTGCCGCGCACATTGTACCACCAACGTTTCAGATCGTCTTTTACGGTACCAGTACCTACAAGACCCAATCGGTATTGCTTGGAAATATCTTCTGCTTTTATAACTACTTTACTCAAAGGACTTTTTTATTTTAAATTTTAAATTTTGACTGACAGATAGGCAATTCAAAAATCAAATAACCGATTCTTTTCATTTTATTTTCTTTAACCGTTTTCATTCTATTAGCTCCGCTGAACCTAAAGGTTTCCCCAAGTTTGTGCGTTACAAAATGGATCAAGTTGAATTAAGAACCATGAAATTCATAATTCATAATTGATCCTAAACCGTATCCATAAACGTCTTTTGCGTTTTATTAAAAATCACCACTCCAACGGCTAGTATGAGTATCGCAAATAAACTGGGATACAACAGGGAGACAAACGAAAATTGTCCAATCCCTAAATAAGCGTAACGCATATAATCAAACAACCCTACCAAAGGGTTAAAATCCACTACCCAGGCGTAGTTCGCAGGAACAGAAGAACTGGGATAGATGACTGGTGTCGCATACATGAACAACTGAATTCCAAAAGAAATCAGTTGGTTCAAATCTTTGTATTTGGTAGTCATGGCCGAGAGAATCAAACCAATACCCATTGCGATTATAGCCATCAAAACAATAATATAAGGCGTCAGCAATATCCAGGCATTCGGATGAATTTGACCCAGGATGACAAAGTAAACCACAAAACAGATAAACAGTAAAAATTGCACTCCAAATTTCATCAAATTCGAAATAACAATAGTCAGTGGCATAATCAGTCTGGGGAAATAAACCTTCCCGAAAATTCCTGCATTGGCATTAAACACACCTGAAACACTGGTCAGACAGCTTGAAAAATAATTCCACAAGGTAACTCCAGCCATATAAAAAACTACTTTGGGAGCACCATCGGTGGACAATTGTGCAATAGTCCCAAAAATAATAGTAAAAGTAATCGTAGTCAGAATCGGTTGGATAAAAAACCATAACGGTCCCAAAATAGTTTGTTTATAAACCGTAACAAAATCACGACGTACAAAAAGAACTAGCAAATCCCTGTAATCCCAAACTTCTTTTAAACGAAGATCGAAAAGGGATGTTTTGGCAGTTATAACCTGATCCCAATTAGTGTCTTGATTTGGACTATGATTCATATAAAAGACGAATTAATTGATCTAATGCACAAAAGAAACAAACCGTTAAAAATAGCTAATAGCCTGGCATTTCTAAATCTTATTTCAAACAGCCAAGTGGTATTTGTATCTTCTAAAGCACTCATTTTTGTTTAGGTAAAAGGCATTATGTCGCACAAATATAATAATTTGACCTTTGGTATGACATCGCTGCGTCGAATTCATTTAAAAATCAGTTCTCTTTTATGGTTTTCTCAGGTCGAGCGGAGTCGAGACCACATTACAATAAAACAAGATTACTTATTCATCATCGAAAATAGCAATGGGAATAAAATTTTAAATTTCGAATATGCAAGAAATTAATTATATTTAAAACTTAAAAACAGATTTAATTAAAAATTACCTACTATGGTAAAAGTAATAGCGCCTTTTATAATCAAAGGAATTTTAGATGATATCAACTTTGTGGCAACTGCAGATGGTGATAATTATGCCCGGATAAAAGGAAAAACAAACCCTGACGCAAGCAACTGACAAACCGATTGGAAACCAGCTCCATTTGACTTATTTATTTATTTATTGGTTTTGCCAGACAAGAACGAAAAAATACAAAATGTTACACCGTAAAAACAATACAGTAACTATTATTGGCTTGCATGCTCGTTAATCCCTAAATCAATCCCCGAACACTAAAAACGGACTACTGAAAACTGCGCACTTTTTTCTACCTTTGTCCCATGTTAAAATTCTTTCAGCCAAAACCCGCATTAAAAGATCTAATTCCAGATAATCATATTGATATCCACTCCCATCTCTTACCAGGTATTGATGATGGCGCAAAAACTTTTGAAGACAGTTTGAGACTTATTCAGGCTCTTAACAATTTTGGGATTTCACGGTTTATAACAACTCCACACATTATTCAACATGTTTGGGATAATACGCACGAACAGATTCTGGATAAGAAAAACGAAACAGCCTTAGAACTGGAGAAGCATCATTTTACGGCTCCCCTGCGTACTGCTGCAGAATATTTGATGGATGATGCCTTTGTTCAACGATTTAAATCCGAGAAATTATTAACGCTCAAGGACAATTATGTTTTAGTAGAAATGTCCTATATCAACGCCCCGATGCAATTGTATTCGATTCTTTTTGACTTGCAGGTGGCAGGTTATATCCCGGTTTTGGCGCATCCGGAACGTTATTTATTTTATCATAGTAATTTTGATAACTACCTAAAACTTAAAAAAGCCGGCTGTTTGTTTCAACTGAATCTATTATCGGTAGTGGGGTACTACGGTGGTGCTATCGCTAAAATTGCGGAACAATTGCTTCAGAAAGGAATGTATACCTATGTCGGTACGGATGTGCATCATAATAAGCATATAAATGCTTTTAACGAAAAAGTAAAACTAAAAGACACAACAGCTTTAAAAGAAGTCATTGCTAATAATCAGTTTTTCAGCTTTGACTAGCCAAGACTTAAACAGACATGACTACTATCCCTCTATTTTCATCCATAAAAAAAGAGTTGCTTACACAACTCTTTTTTACATCTTATTTTTTAACTTCTTGAAATCAAATAACCATCTAAGAAAACCAAACGGTAACCTTATTTATCTAAAGTTTGAAAAGTAGAATTCATACTGATAAATTCCGGTACGATTTTTTTCATTTTAGAAACAATATCTTCATTATCGAAAAAATTAGCAATGCCAATCAATTCATCGATATCAATATGCAAGGTTTCAAATTCTTCCTGAATTTCCTCTGCAATCATAATTTTATCATTATGTGTCGGTATCGTTTTGGAGGTGTCATTCAATAATTCCTCATATAATTTCTCTCCAGGTCTTAATCCTACTATCGCAATTTTTATATCTTTATCCGGTATAAAACCAGCCAGTTTGATCATTTTTCGGGCCAAATCAATAATTTTAACGGGTTTTCCCATATCAAAAATATAGATTTCGCCTCCATTTCCCATTGCACCGGCTTCAAGTACCAATTGGCAAGCCTCCGGAATCGTCATGAAATATCGGATAATATCTTTATGGGTGATGGTAACAGGTCCTCCATCGGCAATTTGTTTGGTAAACAATGGCACAACCGAACCATTAGAGCCTAAAACATTTCCAAAACGGGTAGTTATAAATTTGGTACCATGGGACCCTTTCTCTTTTAAGCTTTTTAATTGTAGGGATTGTACATACTTCTCAGCAATTCTTTTACTGGCCCCCATAACATTACTGGGATTTACCGCTTTATCAGTAGACACCATTACAAACTTCTTAACATTGTACTGACAGGACAAATCCGCAAGATTCTTAGTGCCTTCGATGTTAGTGAGAATCGCTTGGGACGGATTTTCCTCCATTAAGGGAACATGTTTGTAGGCCGCTGCATGATAAACCACCTGTGGTTCGTACAATTTAAAAATCTTGTTCATCGCTTCCTTATTTCTAATATCTGCGATTACAGAGTGTATTTCGGAATCAGAACTTATACTTAACGTCTCTAAGCTCAAATGATGCAAAGGTGTTTCTGCCTGATCCAAAATAATCACTTTCTTCGGATTGAAACACAATACTTGTCTGACAATTTCACTCCCTATAGAACCGGCGGCTCCCGTGATTAAAATAGTTTTATCTTTCAACTGTTTTGAAATCGATTTATTATCCAAAACAATAGGTTGTCTTTCCAATAAATCCTCAATTTGTATGTTTTTTACTTTTTGGGAAATCTCTTTTTGATTTTCCCAGTCAGAAATCAAAGGAACCGTATAGACCCTGTAATTGTATTCCAAACATTGATCAACAATAACTAACTGTTCTTCTTTTGATAAACTTTTATCTGCTATAATAATTCCATCAGCATTCACTGTACGCATCAAGGTTGGTAGTTTTTTTCTTTTAACCAATATCGGTAAATCCAACATTCGTTTGGATGCATTCTGATTGTTTTTATCGACAAACCCAACAATTTTAAAACGGGAAGGTGTTTCAAATTTTAGCGCATTGGCTACTGAAATAGCATTAGCGTCTGTTCCATAAATTACCGTTCTTATTAATTTATTGCTCCCTTTTTCCGTAAAATAAAGCTCAAATGTTTGCTTTACCACGACACGGTACAAAAACAAACCGCAAAAAGAGAGTACCATATTTATGAAAAAAGCAGTATTTAAAAATGCTTTTTCTTTAAAAAAGACTTCGTAAGTAAAATTAAAAAACAGAAATAAAACCAGCACAGACATTTGTGAAAACAAAAGCTTCACAGCATCAATATAAGAGGAGTGTCTGATGATTCCGGAATAAGTCCTGAACAACCAAAAAAAGAAAACATTCACACCAAAAAGAGAACCTACCAATGCTAATTCATGAGGAGTGATAATGTAATCCAAACCGGTTCCTCTAAAAATCAGAAAAGTAAAAAGAAAGGATAAAATAAGAACCATTACATCCATTAAAACAATTATCCATCTTGGCAAATAACTCAAATTATGAATATTTAATCTGAGATTCGCTCTGGAAAAATATTTATGTAGAGAGGTTCTGTCCGCGTCGGTTGTATCGGTGCTCAAAATTGGTTGGTTTTAAATTGGTCTAGTGTCACGTGCAAAGGTAGGTCAAAAATAAGAAATAAAACATTTTTCAAGAAAAAACAAGTTGGTTTTTTAAAGAGAAAGTCGAAAAAATAAAATTTAAATTATCATAACTTACTAATAAAATTATAAAACATTTAGCTGAAGCACTATTTTTTTCAAAAGCTTTCTATAAATATTATTATTACCATTTAGAGTTTGTTCTTTATTAATCCCAAAAGATATTCTCCATAACCTGATTTTTTTAAAGGTTCTGCCAGTTCTTTCAATTGTTGATCCGAAATAAATCCTTGTCTCCAAGCCACCTCTTCAATACAACCCACTTTCAATCCCTGACGCTCTTCAATAACCTGAACAAATTGTCCAGCTTGCATCAAACTGTTAAAAGTTCCAGTATCTAGCCAGGCCGTGCCTCTGCCCAAAATCCCAACTTTCAGATTTCCTTTTTCAAGATAAGCTTTGTTTACATCAGTGATTTCATACTCTCCTCTGGCACTCGGCTGGATATTTTTAGCAATTCCCACTACTGAATTATCATAAAAATACAAACCGGGAACAGCATAATTGGATTTCGGCTCCAATGGTTTTTCTTCGATTGAAAGTGCTTTATAACTTGCGTCAAATTCTACTACACCATAACGTTCTGGATCAGAAACATGGTAAGCAAAAACAACACCTCCATTGGGATGTGTATTCGATTGTAATAGTTCTTCCATATTGGCTCCAAAGAAAATATTGTCTCCCAATACCAATGCTACACTATCTTTCCCTATGAACTCTTCTCCAATAACAAAAGCTTGCGCCAAGCCATTGGGAACTGCTTGCTCCGCATAACTGAATTTACAACCTATGTTCGATCCGTCACCCAATAACTTTTTAAAATTAGGCAAATCATGTGGAGTGGAAATAATTAATATTTCATTGATGCCCGCCATCATCAAAGTAGACAACGGATAATAAATCATAGGTTTATCATAGACCGGCATCATTTGTTTACTCATAGCTAATGTTAACGGGTGTAAACGGGTGCCAGATCCACCGGCCAATATAATTCCTTTCATATTTTTTTACTTTTTTACTTTTGGCTTTCGACTAATTATATTGCTTCTCGTAATACGACGCGTACGCCCCAGAAGTAACATTATCCAACCAGGTCTGGTTTTCCAAATACCAATTTACAGTTCTTTCCAATCCTTGCTCAAAAGTAACTGACGGTTTCCATCCCAATTCTCTGTTGATCTTAGTCGCATCAATCGCATATCGCAAATCATGTCCGGGACGGTCTTTTACATAGGAAATCAATTGTTCAGAAGTACCAACTGTTCTTCCTAATTTTTCATCCATTATTTTGCATAATAATTTTACCAAATCAATATTCTGCCATTCATTAAAACCACCAATATTGTAAGTATCATGATTAACCCCTTCGTGAAATACCAAATCGATAGCCACAGCATGATCTTCAACAAACAACCAGTCTCGGGTGTATTTCCCATCACCATAAACCGGCAAAGATTTGCTCTGGATAATATTATTGATAAACAACGGAATCAACTTTTCCGGAAAATGAAAAGGCCCGTAATTATTGGAACAATTAGTTAAAACAAAAGGCAGACCATAGGTTTCACCATAGGCTCTGACAAAATGGTCGGAACTGGCTTTAGAAGCAGAATAAGGAGAATTTGGATTATAGGCAGTTGTCTCTGTAAATAATCCTTCGGCTCCCAAACTTCCATAAACCTCATCGGTACTGATGTGGTAAAAACGTTTCCCTTCATAATTCCCTTGCCAAATAGCCTTAGCCGCATTTAATAAATTCACGGTTCCAATAACATTTGTTTTCACAAAGGATAATGGATCTGTTATGGAACGATCTACGTGCGATTCAGCAGCTAAATGCAAAACCCCATCAAATTGATGTTCTGCAAATAATTGATCTATAAATGCCGTATCTACAATATCGCCTTTGATAAAAGTATAATTAGGCTCATTTTCAATATCCGCAATATTTTCAAGATTACCGGCATAAGTCAGTGCATCCAGATTAAAAATTTGGTACTGAGGATATTTCTTTACAAAACGTCTGACTACATGGGACCCTATAAAACCAGCTCCACCGGTGATGACTATTTTTTTCATTTCTGTTTTTTTAATTCTATTTCAATTTACACATCAATTTGAATAGATTCTTTTAAAACGGAATTGACAAAACCCGTCTTCTTTCACTATTCTCTACTTATTTTCAGCAGTCAAAGTTTGTGAACTTATACCTCTCTTTTATTTACTCTTCACTTTCAACATCTCCATACACTTTTTCACACTTTCTTTGTAATCGGGAACAATAACGCCAAAAGTATTTTTAATTTTCGTTTTATCCAACAAAGAATACTGCGGACGTTTCGCCGGAGTTGGATAAGCCGATGATGGAATTCCATTTACCTCGCAGGAAAATCCTCCAATCTCCTTAATGGCTAAAGCAAATTCATACCAACTTATTTCCCCTTCATTAGAAAAATTATAAATTCCGGCCTGCCAGTTCTTGTGCGTAATTATCGTCATAATCGCTTCTGCTAAATCAGCAGCATAGGTAGGACTTCCTATTTGATCATTCACTACATTTAAACTGTCTCTTTCCTGCATCAGTCGCGACATCGTTTTTACGAAATTGTTTCCAAAACTGGAATATACCCAAGACGTTCTGATTATGATTGAATTGGGATTCTCTCGCAAACACGCTTTTTCACCTGTCAATTTGGTAACACCATAAACATTAATCGGATTAGGCAAAGCTGTTTCTGTTAAGGCTGTTGAAGCGGTTCCGTCAAAAACATAATCAGTAGAAATATGTATCAGTCTAGATGTGTTGGCATTGCACCATTTAGCTAATACAGCAACCGACTGATGATTTAACACATCCGATAATTCAAACTCAGACTCCGCACGGTCAACGGCAGTATGTGCCGCACAATTGATAATAATTTGAGGGTCAATTTTGGTTAATTCGGCTTCTAAGTGCTCCAAATCACACAAATCCAACTCCTCCCAATCGGTAAAAACCCATTCGAATTGTGTATATACTTTTGATAAAACTTGTAATTCAGATCCTAACTGTCCGTTACCCCCTGTTATTAATATTTTTTCCATTTCTATTTTTTTTACCGCTAAGGCATTATGGTACCGATATCTTTCTCTACTATATTGACAGTCTTACTTCAGAAACTAATTCTACTTTTCAGTAAAAGATTTTAATGGCCTTACTTCATCAGTCTGACTCTCAAACTTTGTAGTCAAAACCAACTCTCAATCTAACCGACAACTTTAAACCTTATACTTTAAACTCTTTTTTTAAAACTCCCAATCAATGTCTTTAAAACCAGGCAACACCAAATCCTTATCGGAAACAATAATTTCATCCGGACGTAACTGCCAATCAATAGCAAGGGTTGGATCATCAAAACGAATTCCTCGCTCACTTTCCTTGTGATACAATTGATCTACTTTGTACATCACAGAGGCTGTTTCACTCAAAACAGAAAAACCGTGAGCAAAACCGTGGGGTACCATCAATTGTTTTTTATTGGCTGCACTCAAAATCACACTCACATGCTGCCCATAGGTAGCAGAATTTTTACGTAAATCTACTGCTACATCAAGAATTTCTCCTTCCAAGACTCTTACCAATTTCGCTTGCGCAAAAGGATTAATTTGCAAATGCAAGCCACGAATCACCCCTCTTTTAGAGAAAGATTGATTATCTTGTATAAATTGATACTCGATCTCATTTTCATGGAATTTAGCTTGATTATAAGCTTCAAAAAAATACCCGCGTGAGTCTTCAAAAACGTTAGGGGTTACAATTACTAAATCATTAATAGCAGTTTTATATATCGTCATTTGGGTGAAAAATAATAGTGGAAACCCACCATAAAATTATTTATATTTTATTTACAATAATTATGTTAATGTTTTTGAAAAAAATTATTGACTACTCGTTTAATTCTCTCTCTTTCCACATCAGTAAGGTTAGATCCTGAAGGCAAACACAAACCATTCTCAAATAAGAATTCGCTTATCGTTCCTCCATAATACGGGTAGACTGAAAAAATAGGTTGTAAATGCATAGGCTTCCATAAAGGACGTGATTCAATATTGGCTGATTCAAAAGCCAAACGTAAGCCCTCTCGATCAATCCCTTTCTCTTGATTAGGTTGGATTATAATTGCGCTCAACCAATAATTAGCAAAATAATCATCGTTTGGCACTGTGAAAACGGTTAGGCCTTCTATATCATTAAATAAGTCAATATAAAAAGAATTCATCTTTCTGCGCAATGCAACATAACTATCTAATACTTTCATTTGCCCCCGACCTATTCCTGCACAAAAATTACTCATTCTATAATTATAACCTATTTCACTATGCTGGTAATGAGGCGCGTCATCTTTCGATTGAGTCGCCAAAAAAAACGCTCTTTTTTTTAATTCTTTCGTAGCTGAAATAATTGCACCTCCTCCGGAAGTTGTTATCACTTTATTGCTATTAAAAGACAAAATTCCTAAATCTCCAAAAGTGCCACACTTTTGCCCTTTATAACTACTGCCCAATGCTTCAGCACCATCTTCTAAAATTGGAATTCCGTATTTATTTGCAACAGCACGCACTTCATCAATTTTATAAGGCACTCCATATAAATGAACTGCAATTATAGCTTTAGGCATTTTACCTTTACTAATTCTGTCTACAATAGCTTCATCTAGAGCAATGGGACACAAATTCCATGTATCAAGTTCACTATCTACAAAAACAGGGGTGGCTCCTTGATACAAAATAGGATTGGCAGATGCAGAAAAAGTCATACTCTGACAAATCACTTCATCCCCTGCTTGCACACCCAGCAGTATAAGTCCTAGATGAATCGCCGCTGTCCCTGAATTTAACGCGCTTACATGAAATTTATTTCCAAAATAATTTGCTAAATCATTTTCAAAACCATTGACATCGTCACCAATAAGATCTAACCAATTAGTTTCAAGCGATTTCTGAACAAAATTTCGCTCAAAACCGCTCATATGGGGCGAAGAAAGCCATATTCTCGAATTCATCAAAATCAAATTAAAACTATATCGATTAACAATAAAACAATTCTAATGTTATATTAAAATTATAAGATGTCGAATTTGAAAATAATATTATAAAAAAAATTATATCTTGAAATTATAAATATTTCTCGACATTATAACTTGAGAAAATTATTTTTACAACTGTAAAATATATTATTTTAAAATACTCTGAAATCCCATAATTGTTAAGATATATAAAATTAAATCGAATCTTATCCGGCATAATTTTCTTTACATAATCCAGTTCCGGGTTCTGGGATTTTTCTAAAATCACATTTTCATCTCTATAAATTATAGAAGCCCAATCAGATATACCTGGACGAATTGCCAAAATTTTCTTCTGATTATCATCATATAGATTAACATATTTTCTTACTTCTGGACGAGGACCCACTAAACTCATTTCACCAAAAAAAACATTAATCAATTGAGGCAATTCATCTAATTTAGATTTACGCAAATAATATCCAACTTTGGTAATTCTTGAATCCTTTCCACCAACAGTTAACAACCCTTTTTTATCAGAATCAACTGCCATTGTACGAAACTTGAACACATTAAAATCGTTATTGTTAATTCCAACACGTTGTTGTTTATAAAAAACAGGACCGCTAGAGGTTAATTTTATCAAAACACTAATTACTATCAAAATTGGCAACAAAAATACTATACCAATCAATGAAAATAAAACATCAAAAAACCTAATCATTACCTACAATTGAATTATATGCCGATAAAATTGCATTACAAATATAGTCGATTTGCTCATTATTTAATTGCGGATAAATTGGCAGGGAAATCTCACGAGAATAATTATCATAAGCTACAGGATAATCTTCTATTTTATACCCCAAATCCTTAAATACTGTCAACATAGGCATTGGAATAAAATGGACATTCACAGAAACCCCTTGAGAGGTAACCGATTCAATAATTAAATCTCTTTGCAGTTCCGAAATATCTTTTATTCTTAAAGCATATAAATGAAAACAAGATTTACGACATTCGTCCAACAAAGTTGGCAGCTGAAAAAAATCATGTTGAGCAAAAAAATCATGATATCTTCTAGCTATCCGCTCTCTTTCCACTAACAAAACATCATTATATTTTCTGATTTGCGCTAAACCAACTGCCGCACATATATCTGGCAAATTCACCTTAAGACCTGCAAATAATATATCGTATTTCCAACCTCCGGCTTGCGACTTAGCAAATGCATCTTTATTCTGACCATTCAAAGAATATAATTTCATTAATTTATACTCGGCCTTGTTACTAAAAGATTCCGGAAGATTTAAACAAATTGCGCCCCCTTCGGCTGTTGTGATATTCTTAACCGCATGAAATGAAAAAATTGTAATATCAGATAATTTACCAACTTGCACTCCTTTATATTGAGCTCCAATCGAATGAGCAGCGTCAGAAATCACCAGTATTCTACCTAATTGACTTTGCTTTTTAGATTCTGGTCTAAACAAATGTTTAATAGATTCCTTATTGACAATCTTATTGATTTCATCATAGTCACAAGGCCAGCCAGCAATGTCCACAGGCATAATTACTTTAGTGTGCTTGGTGATTGCCTGTTCTATTTTTGAGGCATCTATAGTAAAATCTTCGTTGACATCAACCATGATTGGTTTTCCACCACAATGCAATACGGCCAAAGCAGTAGCACTATAGGTATAAGCAGGGATAATTACTTCATCGCCTTCTTTTATTCCAAACCACTTTAATGTTAATATTGCACCCGAAGTCCATGAGTTCACGCAGATGGAGCGTTCAACATTAGTTAACTTAGAAACCTCGTGTTCTAGGGCTATTACTTTAGGACCAGAAGTTATCCAGCCTGAGTTTAACGAATCCATTACCTCAACAATAACATCATTGTCAACAAATGGAGGAGAAAAGGGAATTTTCATATTTTATTTATCTTGAGAGAGTTTCGTTTTTTTTGTTAGGTTTTTTATTTAATATTAGGAAATCAAGTATTCCTTCCAGATAACCTAACCCATAACTGAAATGAAGTATAAAACAAGTATACATTTGTTTAAAAATGCAATTGAGATTGAACCCGTTTGCCTTAAGGGCAAAGATAAAATTTAATAATAAATAACTAAAAATTTCTAGTAAGAAAACATAAATAAATTTAATATTTATTAAAATAAATATGGTAAATAAAGGAAATGACAATAAAAACAACAAAGGGAATAATTGCCTTAATGTAGTTACTGTTTTATGCTTTTTATTCACAAAAACTTTCCAATAACCATACTGTTTATATTGCTTAAACAACTTGCTAAAACTTGATCGGACAGAATACTGAATTGAAATATTTGCCTTTAATAAAATTTTATAGCCTGCTTTATTTAATCTAAAACTAAAATCATCATCTTGATTTCTAGTTAAGTCTTCATCAAAATACCCTAATTCATCAAAAATAAATTTACGAAATGCTGGCGAACCAATTGTATCAACATATGTATCTTTACTAATGGCTCTAAAATTATTAAACCCTATGCCAAAGGGAGAAGCCATTGATTTACTAATTATTTCACTTGTCCTATTCTCATAAACATTATTTACGATTCCACCTACACAACCTATTTCTTTTTTTTTTGTTAAGACCTCTACAACTTCTGTAATATAATTAGATGAAATAATATGTCTAGCGCCTAAAACAACCACAATTTCTCCCAAAGATTCTTTTATTCCTAAATTAAAAGCATAAGGAGTTTTTTGCTTAGTATTTTCTATAATCTTAATATTACCATACTTTGATAAATACTTTTCATTTAATAGTTCTATTGTACCATCATCGCTCATTCCATCTACAATAAAAATTTCAATTAAATCTTTATTGTAGTCACTTCTTAAAATAGATTCTAGTAAGCCACTAATGTGGTTAACTTCATTCCGGCAAGGTATTGTTATTGAAACTAAAGGTTTCTTTTTTAAACTATTATCCAACTTAAAATTTTTTATTATTACATTATTAATTTTTCTATGTTATTATAGCCCAAGTTTATTAAAAATTGACTTTTTATATACATTGTAGTTTATTCATCTGTACAATTAACCTCTGAAATTTTGACTACAAAATTTAGAAGATCTAATAATTATGAAAGTTTAAGAAAGAAATACATCATCTCTTTTTAATGAATTTTCTTCGTAAATAAATCTCTTATCTATTTTCGGCAGCTTCTTTTATCTTATTCTTTAAACAAACCATAATTCTCCTTTTAATCAACGGTCTTATAAATATTTCTAAGAATAAAACTTTAAAATATATTTGTTCAAATTTTTCCTAACATCAAATTAAATTAGTTAAAAAAGTTTCTTAAAAACAATCTATTGGATGGAATAACCTCCATCAATAACAATATTCTGACCCGTAATCCATCTTGAGCCATTAGAAATTAAAAACAAAATTGTAGGCACAATATCACCCACATCGCCAATACCTAGAGGATGCATATTCATGATTCTATTGTTATTATCTGTTGATGTTTGATTAAATAAATTCTGGGTCATTGGTGTGTTCACAACACCTGGCAAAACAGCATTAATCCTAATTTTTCTTTTAGCAAACTCTAAAGCACTTGCCTTGACAATTCCTAAAACAGCAGCTTTTGAAGAACAATATCCTACTTTTCCTGGTTGCCCTAAAATCCCCATTACTGATGACAAAAAAACAACGCTACCTCCATCATTACTGTATTTCTTTTTTGTAAAAAGCCTCAATAATTCGATTCCTGAAAAAACATTAATATCATATATATCTTTTATTCTATTAGGGCTATAAAGGGTCAAAGGCACCGTTTCCTCAATTCCAGCACAATGAATTAAGGCATCAAATTTTTCATTATCCATTTCAAACTTTAAAAATAATTTTTCAATATCTTGAACGTTTCTAAAATCATATACAAAAGCTTTGATTTTATTTTTATTCTCCGAAATAAAAAAATTTATTTTTGAAAAATCTCGCCCAATTGCAAAAACAGTATCACCATTCTTAATTAATTGCTTGAGCGTTTCAAAACCAATTCCAGATGTCGCACCTGTTAAAAGAATATTCATTAAATAGCTATTTACTAAATTTATCCAATCCAATTTTTTGAATAAGTGAGTCAATTGAGCTCATTTCTTCAATATCCTCTAAATTAAGAATCACATCAAACTCATTTGAAACATAACCAATTAAAACTATGACTGCTATTGAGTCCCATTCATCTAAATCTTTAATGTTTGTATTCCCAGACAGGACGGTTCCTAATTCTAATTCTTCTTGCAATCCCAAAATAAATTCTTGCTTGGTCATAATTTTTTATATTTATAATTTACAATCAATTTTTATCACACCACCTGACCATGAAAGTCCGACTCCAAAACCAACAATGATAATATTCTCAGTATCACTAATTTGCTGACTATATTTTTTTAAAGCAATAGGAATAGTACAAGAGACTGTATTACCGCCATCCGCTAAATCAATAAAAAATCTATCCTTTGTGACTTTCAACCTTTTTCGCATAAAATCCAACATAAAAGCATTGGCTTGATGAAAAACAAATTGTTGCACCTCTTTAATCTCCAGATTATTTTTAATCAAAACCTCCTGGGTGAAATTTGGTATTACTTTGTTAGTAAAATTAAAAACCTCAGGTCCATTCATATACAAATGATTATCCGTAAAAACATTGTTTGTACCATATACAATTTCTTTTGATAAGGCATCATAAGGTGACTTACTAGCACCGTTCTTAACAATTAATTTATCAGAACCTGATCCATCTGTACCAAAAAGAAAATCACCAATGTATTCCTTATCAGAAAATGAAATCACAGTTGCCGTAGCCGCATCTCCAAAAATAGCTCTATTTGAACGATCTTTAGGATGCAAATACTTAGAATATGTTTCAGCAGTTACAAGTAAAACGTTCTTTGCTTGACCCGAATTTATCAATCCTTTCGCTAAACTGACACCATAAGCAAATCCTGAGCATCCGAGATTAAAATCGAGTGCACCAACATCCTTTCTTAATCCCAGACGATCTTGCAGAATACAGGCTGTTGTTGGCAAAAAATATTCGGGACTTTGGGTACAATATAATATATAATCAATTTCCTGACAATCAACCTTCTCGAATATCTTTTCGCAAGCCTCAATTGCCAAACTTAACGCTGTTTCACCTTCGCCAACCCAATATCTATTAGTAATACCTACTTTTTCCTGAAAATTAGCAAAATCATAATCTGGAAATTGCTTTGCCAGATCATCATTACTGATTTTTAATTTAGGATAAACATACTCAATGTTCTTTATAATTGATCCCATTTATGAATTTTAAGTTTTAAAAAAGCTTTATATTATTCTTTTGTACAAACAAGTTTTCATTCCTAGTTATCTTTGTAAACTTTATCTTCTAATAATTTTTTTTTCCTAATTACTTCTTTTAAATCTTCCGCTGGATTTCCCGTTACTATTAAATTATCACCTACATCCTTAAGGACCAAAGATGACATTCCAACCGTGACATTATTTCCAATCTTTTTCTTATTTAAAATTGAAGCAGAAGGTGCAATCCAACAATTTTCACCAATAGTTACACTTCCTGCTATCATAGCGTTTGCAATAATTAAACTATTTTCGCCTATAACTACACCATGGGCTATATGAACTAAATTATCAACTTTAACATTTCTCCCCAAAATAGTACTACCCATTACAGCTCTATCGATACATGTATTATTTCCAATGTCTACATTATCATGAATTATAACATTCCCTATATGTGGCATAAATACATATACCCCAAATTCATCTTTTTCATAACCAAAACCGACTCCACCGATTACACAGTTAGAACCGATTACTACATCATTACCTATTATTGTGTCTTTTTTTACAACAGTATTATGATTGATTATAGTATTATCACCCAAATGACAATTCTCTTCAATTACAACATTATGCCCTATAAAAATATTACTTCCAATAATTGAAGACTCATCTACAATAGCTGTTGAAGAAATGCCTACTTGACGTTTCGGCATAAAGAAACGTGCTAAAACTTTCTGAAAATTTAATCTAGGATTATCACATAATATATAAGTACAGTTTGGGTTAGCTTCACTTCTATTGATTTCAGAACATAAAATCAACCCTACTTTTACTTCAAGCATTTTAAGTTTATTTTTAGACGATGCCCACATAACTACATCTCTTCTTTCATTTGAAACATCGAGCTGTATTGCATTGCTAACAAATGATTCCTTGCTACCAATTACCTCAATTGGTTTTAAGAAAGTTATTATATCTTGAATACTTATCATAGCATAATTATTTAATTGCGTATCTAATAACTTCAAATGACTCTGCATATTTTACACCAAATTGCACTCCTCTTACAACTGCTAATGAATGAATAAACTCTTCACTCAAATAATCCCTAAAGCCTTGCGAAGCATACTGCTTTAGGGCTTGTATCTTTCTATTAACATGTCGCTCTTCTAACTCAACATAAGCTTGAGTATTAAAAGTTAAATTATTCCAAATTAATTCATAACTCATGATTGATTTAGTTTTGAATGCTCTTAATCCTTCATTTGCAATTGTCGAGTGGTCCTGATGAATATCATTCAAACTCGGCATCAATATCAAATCAAAATCAACTTTTCTCTTCAGTTTAATTAATTCTTCAAGTATTTCTTGCCTAACATAATTTAATTTTCTAACTGTATAATTAAAAATAAATAAGTTTTCTGGTAATATCCCAAGCTCTTTTGTCGCAGCCTTAACCTCAATTGTTAAAATATCTTTTGGAAAACCGACAGGAATCGATTCTGCAGCTGTCGAAAATGCAGCATAATATACATTTGCTCCTTCCTCAATTAATTTTGAAATAAAACCACCTGCTCCTAATTCACCATCATCTGTATGTGGTGCTAATATTAAAACATTATTAAATTTTGTTTTCATGATTTAGTTTTTATAATTACAATCCTTGCTTTCAGGCTTATTGACACTATGTAACAAGAATACTCTTCCAATTTCTAAAACTGTTAAATATAACAGAATTTTAATCCCTATGCGCGTTTTTTCATGCGTACCATAAAAAAACTCTAGAATAATGATGAGATAACATTTACAAGTCTTTCTTCTCTTGATTCATTTGGGAATTTTTTAAGATAATGCAACCGTATATCTTCTACATTTAAATTAGCATTTTCCAGCTCCCTAATTTTACATTGAACTAACTCGATATTTGGAAATTCTATTATTTCACCGCAGCCCTGCACTACCTCTCGCATCGCATATCTGTCAAATACGATTGGATAACATCCCATTAATGCAGCATCAACAATAGAACATCCAAACCCTTCATGATTTGAAAGTTGTAAATAAAACTTAGATTCATTAAGTACTTCATTGAACCTTTTCGTAGGCAAAAAACCCATCATTGAAAGGTTTTTACATTTGTGAAAATCAACCATATGCTGAAAGTCCTCAGTTACTTTTCCTATATGAATAAAATCCCAATCAGGCATAATTTGAGCAAGCTCAAAAAAATACTTATACCCTTTTCTAATATAGGTCTCATCATTAATAATTCCAACAGTCACAACTTGTTTTTTTCTTTCTTCAAAGGTTTGAACAGAAATCTTTGGATCCACAAATCCATGATAAATCATTACACTTCTTGAAATCGGCACGTTTGCATTCTCTAAAGCTTCCCTTTGATTTGAAAATGAGATACTGACAACTTTATCTGCAGCAATAAACATTAATTTTCTGATCATTCTCTTTGGCCAAGAATCACAAAACGCACCATATTTAGTATCTGAGACTTTAACTACATCATACCCACCTGCTATAATAATTATTTTTTTTCTCAATATCCATGAAAGAAATAAAATAGGAGAAAAAGACAAACTTGCAAACCAAAATATTACAACATCATGCTTTAAAATAAAAAATGGATTTAATGATTTTAAAATAGATTCAAATGAACCAATAAAATTGTTACTGACATTAAAATGCTTAGCTAAAATCTCATAATCATTATTAGTCCAAGTTGTTTTAGTATTCGTAATATATAAAATATTCATAGTATTCAATTAATAACTGTTTGATTATACTCTAAAATAATACAATCAAAATGATTCAAAAAACTCACTTTTTAATTTTAAATGCTAACACATATTTTTTTTGAATAAGTAAAAAATTATTTTTTCAGTTTAAACAAAAAAATCAACAAAAATACCCAAAATGGAATTTCGTAGAAAGTTAAATGAATAACATAAATTTCAAACCATCCCATAAATAATAAGCCAAGCATAAAGACATATAAGGATGTAACTAAGGGCGCATTTTGAGATTTTATGGAATAAGAAAAGAATAGCAAATAACAATAGAATATTATTCCAAATATAAAAGAAGTTAACACATAAGAGAGTCCTCCATATATATACAGTGTCCCGAAAAAAGTTTTAACATTAGGTTCAAAACCTGTAGCTATAGTAACATAATAATTAGAAATTGGACTCAAAGGGTCTTCTCCTATTAAAAATCGAAAAATATTGATTAACGGTGTAAAAGCATAACCAGGTTCTGTCCCTATTGGCAAATTTTGATTAAGGTGTTCTGAGAAAGCAATCGGACCTGACAATAGATAATCAATCATATGTTGAAAAATAAATTCATCATTTGATGATTCAAAACCAAGAGAAATTTTATAAATCAACCAAAAAATAAAAAAAGGGCTAATTAAAAAAAATAAATGTTTAATTTTAAGTTTTGTCTTTTGCAATAATAACCTACCGATAAAGGAAGATACAAGAGGAATTATAATCCATGATTTTACCCCATAAAGAACAGAAAATATTAATGTAATGACAATGATGAAAATTTGTTGTACTTTATAGTAACTTTTATTAAAAAAAATAATTAAAAATATAGATATTAAAGTCAGTAATAAAATTGAATGCGCAACAAATCCTTTACCTAGATTACTCTGAAAATCATCATCTCCAAAATTAAAACCGTAACTGGAAGATATAAGATAAATCTTACAAATACATATAAAAATTATAGGATAAGAAATATAAAATAAAAGGTGTAGATTGGACTTCGATGTAACAACATTACTACCAAAAAATTCCAACTGTACCTCATTTACTCTAATACTTCTAAAAGATAATTTAACCATAAGACCACCCATCCAAAAAGCAAGTATTCCAATAAACCAAATTAAGATCACATTTTGATTTAATCTAAAATAGGTGAAATTTGAATTTAAATAAAAAGAATCAATAATTAGCAGAATCAGAAAGGGCCACACCAATACAACAGCGGGGGTGTATATTGTACCCCATAATTTCTTATCCAAATAGGTTAATAAAACAACTAATGTTATAAAAGAAATAAAAAATAAAAATATCATAATTGATTATTAATAACCCTCAAAAATTCAATAGAATCAACTTTATTATTTCTATATATATAAGAATTTACACATTTTATCAGCTTTATACTTTTTCGCAGATTTATTTTATTCCTTATTAATAAAACAGGTAAATATAAATAGGCTAATAACCTAGTAACCTCCCACCTCGTTCTTGAATAATAATTGCGCGTATTAATTAATCTATTAATATAATACAAATAAATATTATTAATTGCATTATTGTTTTTCTTGATTGTTGCTCCTACTTTATGATAAATTATAGATTCAAAAACACATGCCATTTTGAATTTATTGTTTTTAAGTCTTAAAGAAAACTCGTAATCCTCTTCACCAAAAAAGAAATCTTCAGTTAACAATCCAGTTTTTTTATGTTGAAAAAGCAAAGCACAACCAGTAATAAATGTTATCAATGAAAAACCACGTTTAGGAACTACATTGATATTTTGATCCGCATACAAATATTTTCGACTTCCAAAATAAGTTAGTTGACCTCCACAATTCCAAATTTTATTCTTAGGATCAAACAATCGAATTTGAGGTGTTACTGCAACTATATCATTATTTTTTACAATAAAATCATCTAGAACTGTTAAAGTATTCTTTACTATTTCTGTATCATTATTTAACAACATTACCCAGTCAGAGTCTATAATCTGTCCTATTTTTACGCCAATATTATTTCCTTTGGCAAAACCATAATTTTCAAAATTTTGAATAAAAATAAGTAAATCATTAATTGGATTATTATATATGGACTCAACTATAACATCCTCGCAATAATCTATTTCATTTTCATTTAAATAAATAATTTTTTTGAAAAGTCTAGAGCAATCCTCCTTTAAAATATTTAGTGAGTCTAATTTTGACCCATTATCAACTACTATTGGTAAAAACCTTTCATTCTGACTATCTTTAAAAGATTTCAAGCAAGCAAATGTATCCTTTTCACCATTCCAATTCAAAATAATAACAGGTATAGTACTTTTTATTTTATCTGTTTTTTGATCCATGGATAAATTCTAATTAAAATTAATAATAATAACATTAATTCACTTAAAGTCATTGCAATTGCGGCACCTATTGAGCCTAAAAAACCGGAAAGAAAATAACACATTGATACACTAAATATCCCTGATATAAAAACTATTTTTAAAAAGTACTTATTCATTCCTAAATTAATTAACCCTATTATACCTAGATAATAATTAAGTCCTCCAAGGAATATAACGGGCAATAGAATTTGAAAAATCACTATAGCTGACATAAATGATTTACCTAAATACCAAATTAAAAGGTAAGGACCAATAATGTATAATATTATTGTAAGCAGTAACAGTAGCAAGCCATAGATCTTCCCAAATTTCCCAAAACCAGAATCAATTCCTGCAGAATTAAGCTTTCTTCCAAAAAAAGGAAATAATGCTTTTGACAGGGGCTCCATTAGCGATTGCATTGCTTTAATTACCTTTTCTATAGCGGCATATTGACCAACTATTACATAATTTGTAGTTAACCCCAATATAATAATATTTGCTTCTCTATAAAAGCTCATTGATAATGTTGATAAAAAAATATGCCAAGAATCTTCTAAATAAATTTTAATTTTGCTAAATGACGGTTTTGAAAATTTTATTTTTAAATATGAATGAATTAACAATAAACTAGCAGCACCGCTTATCAAAAAACCAATGGAATGAAAAAGATTGATTAAATAAAAATCTAATGGCTTTTCAATGAATAAAAATATTAAACCGGTTGAAATAATTCTTGTTAAAAGGTTAATAATTGTAATGTACCCCATTTTCTCCAACCCTTGAAAAAGCCATAAAGGTGTAACCGCTTGTCCCCAAAGTATACCAAACCCCAATAAATACAATAAATTATTACTTGATATACTGGGGAAAACAAAAAAAGTTAACCCCAATACCAAACTTACTAATAAAGCAAATACTAATCGTATTAAAGTAATATTTGTAAGAATATCTGAAACCTTAACTTTATCATCTCGATGTATTGAAATTAATTTAGTTGCTGAATAATCAAAACCAAAATTAACAAGTATCAAGCAATATTGGAAAATAGAAAACGAAAAAACATATTGTCCGTATAATTCCACACCAATATGATTAGTTAAAAATGGAATTAATATAAGCGGAAAAATAAAACTTAATAAGTTTAATGATGAAAGTGAAATAAAATTCTTAACAACTATTTTAATTTCATCATTTTTAATTTTACTTAAAAATGATGAAATCATATAAAATATTTTAATAAATTGCCCTTACAAATATCTTGCGCCATAACAACAAATACTATATAATTCCTAAGCATAATTATTTGCTTTGTAAATTCGCTCAATTATATCTACAACTTTCATACCCTCTAAAGCATTAGTTGTTATACTGTCTTTACCTCCTATCACATTGGAAATGTTTTCATATACATAATGATGATTTGCGGCAGATCCCTTGTATGGTCCGTAATCATTAGGGGGATTACTCTCGGCAAGAACTGGCATTATATAATCTTTAATATGACAATGCACAACTTCATTCATATACTGCCCTCCCACTTTAACAGATCCATTTTCTGCTACTATAGTTATTGAGCTTTCCAAATTTTTATCCCAAACAGCCGTAGAATAATTCAAACTTCCTATACCACCGTCTACAAAATCGTACGTTATGAAACCAGAATCTTCAAACTCCGTACTATTTTTATGCATAAAATCGTTCAATCTTGCATTAATATTTGTCACGTCTCCAAAATACCAATACATCAAATCAATAAAATGAGAAAATTGCGTAAATAAAGTACCTCCATCTAAGTCTTTTGTGCCATGCCAACAAGTGGGTTTCCCCGTTTTACTGTCCGGCTTATAATAACGATCATCACGATTCCAATAACAATTGGTTTGAACCATGAAAATCTTTCCTAAAATACCCGACTCCAATATCTCTTTCAACCAAACCGAAGGAGGTGAATACCTGTTTTGCATGACACAAAACACTTGTTTGTGTTTCTGTAGAGCCTTAAATATAATCTGCTCACAACCAGCTTTAGTCAATGCCATCGGTTTTTCAATTACTACATGACAATTGTTCTCCAAAGCTTGTAAAGCTTGTTGTTCATGATTCCCATTAGGAGTCGCGATTGCAATTGCATCAACTTTAATGCCCGATTGAAACAAAGTATCTAAAGAACTGAAAAACCTGGCCTCTGGATATTCCTCTAAACTTAATTCCTCTCTTTTTTTAATATCACATAAGGCTACTAATTCAAAATCTGCATTTCCAAGAATCATACTTGCGTGTCTTTTACCAATATATCCGCAACCTATAACGGCAAACTTAATTTTATTCATACTCTATTAACTTATCTTAGTTACTGTATTATTTTCTAACTTATATTCCTGTTTACTTTCATGGCAAACAGCAATCCCTATTTCATTAAAATTTAAACGATGACCATATTCACCAACCCATCCAATTTGTTTGGCTGGATTTCCAACCACTAGAGCAAATGAAGGCACATTCTTAGTCACAACCGCACCAGCTCCAATAAAAGCGTATTCACCAATATCATGACCGCAAACTATAGTCGCATTTGCACCTATACTAGCTCCTTTTCCAACATGAGTTCTAACATATTGTTCTCTTCTAATTATTGCACTACGAGGATTGATAACATTAGTAAAAACCATAGAAGGTCCTAAAAAAACATCATCATCACAGGTCACCCCTGTATAGATAGAAACATTATTTTGAACTTTTACATTATTACCTAATTTGACTCCCGGTGAAACTACTACATTTTGTCCAATATTACATCTTTCACCCACAGTACAATTAGACATAATGTGTGAAAAATGCCATATTTTAGTATCATCACCAATAATACAGCCTACATCGACTATGGCTGTCTCATGAACAAAAAAATTTTTCATATTAATCATTAAAAAATAATTTAACCTGGTTACAAACATACTCTATTGACTGCGATTCCATTTCAGTATGAATGGGTAACGAAATTACTTCATCACATAAAGATTCCGTAACAATCAATTTAAAATTTGAATCAACAAATTGTTGAAATGCTTCCTGTTTATATAAAGGAAGGGGATAATATATCATACTGGGAATTTCTTTTTCAGAAAGAAATTTTTGCAAGGCATCACGTTTTCCATTTTTTACTTTCATAGTATATTGATGAAAAACATGGGTACTGTTTAATTGTCTTTTTGGAATTTGAATTTCTTCTATATTAGCAAAAGATTCATCATAATACGATGCCATTTGATTACGAGCCTGACTATAAGCGTCTAAATGTTTCAGTTTTATATTAAGTATAGCCGCTTGCATTGTATCTAATCTAGAATTACACCCTAAAACTTTATGATAATACTTTTTCTCTTGCCCGTGATTAGCAATCATTCTCATCTTTCGAGCCAATTCATCATCATTAGTCATTAGTGCTCCACCATCTCCATAACACCCTAAATTTTTTGATGGAAAAAACGATGTACTTCCAATATGTCCAATAGTACCCGTTTTAGCAGTGCGCCCATCTGAAAATGTATAAGAAGCTCCAATCGCTTGTGCATTATCCTCAATTACATACAGCTTATATTTTTCAGCCAATATCATAATCGGTTCCATATCGCAAGATTGTCCATACAAATGAACCGGCACAATCGCCTTAGTTCTAGAGGTAATTGCTTTCTCAATAATTTCAGCCGTTACATTAAAAGTATTTTCATCAACTTCAACCATTACAGGTATCAAACCAAGTAGCCCAATAACTTCGGCTGTAGCGACATAAGTAAAGGAAGGACAAATTACCTCATCTCCTCTTTTAAGATCTAAGGCCATCATTGCTATCTGCAAAGAATCAGTACCATTAGCACAAGGTATAACATGCTTTACGGATAAATATTTTTCTAATGCAGACTGAAATTCTTTAACTGCCGGGCCATTAATAAAAGTTGAATTTTCAATACAATCGATTACAGCTTGGTCAATTTCTTTTTTTATATGATGGTATTGTGTTTTTAAATCCACCATTTGAATAGGTTGCTTCATAAAATTAATTATATTTATTTAATGCAAGAGAAGCGATGCTTTCCCCAATTGCTAAAGATGATGTTGCCGCTGGTGATGGAGCATTACAGACATTAATAACGTTATTGTGTTCGAAAATTAAAAAATCATCAGAAAGATTGCCTTTACTATCACAGGCCTGTGCTCGAACTCCTGCGCCACCCGCCACTAAATCTTCTTTCTGTATTTCAGGAATTAATCTTTGCAATGCTTTGGTAAATGCCACTTTAGAATAAGAACGATACATTTCATACATCCCATCCTTCCAATACTTCAAAGCTACTTTTTGAAAACCAGAATGTCCCAAAGTTTCAAAAAATTCTTTATAATTGATTACTTTATTGGAATATCCTTCACGTGCAAAAGCCAATACAGCATTTGGCCCTGCTTCAACACCTCCATGTACCATTCTAGTAAAGTGAACACCTAGAAAAGGAAAATTTGGGTTAGGTACCGGATAAATTAAATTTTTGACTAAATACTCCTTCTCCTTTTTTATATTAAAATATTCTCCTCTAAAAGGTAAAATCTGAACATCAATCCCTCTATTAATCATTTTAGCCACCTTATCAGAATACAGACCTGCACAATTAATTATGCACTTCGTTTCAAAACAATTATTCAGCGTTTGCACTTCAGAGCCATTTTCAGCAGAATTAATATCTTCGACTTTTTGTCCAAATAGGATTTCTCCTCCCAAGGCCACAAATAAATCAGCATATTTTCCTGAAACTTCTTTATAATTGATAATACCTGTCTGGGGCACCCAAATACCTTTTATTCCAACGCAGTGAGGCTCAATTTCCCTAATCTCTTCAGTACTAATTTCTTTAATACCTCTAAGCCCATTAGCAACACCCCTATTATAAATATTAGCCATAATTGGCAATTCTTCTTTATCAGTTGCTACAATTATTTTTCCACAAAGGTCATATTTAATTTCATTTTGATTACAAAATTGAATCAACTGCTCATATCCCTTTTTACAATTAATAGCTTTTAAACTCCCAGGTTTATAGTAAATTCCAGAATGAATCACACCACTATTATGACCAGTTTGATGCTCCGCAATTCCAGATTCTTTTTCTAAAACAAGAACTTTTAATCTTGGGTTTTTCTTTTTTAGATGATATGCTGTTGAAAGTCCAACTATACCACCTCCTATAATGATGAAATCTTTTTTCAATTCCCTTACTTTAAGTTATAACCTCCAATAATTTTTAAAATCAGCAGGGTTCATTACCCCTTTTATATCAAACAAAAAAATTTCATCTTTTGAGAGTTTTTGAAAATCATCTGTTGTCATTTTTATATAATTTTCGTGACCTACTGCCAATATAATAATATCATATAATCCCAGCGGCTCTTCAATTAATGTTATTCCATATTCATGTGCTAATTCATTTGGACATCCATGTGGATCGACGACATGAACATGTATCGAAAAATCCATTAATTCCCTTACTAAATCAACTACTTTTGAATTTCGGATATCAGCCACATCTTCCTTAAAGGTAACCCCCAATACCAGAACCTTAGACTTTCCTGGATTTTTATCCTGTTCAATCAAAGCCTGTACAATCCTTTTAGCAATAAAACTAGGAATAAAATCATTTACTCTTCTTCCTGCTGCTATAACCTGAGGATCTATACCTAGTTGCTTCGCTTTATGCATTAAATAAAATGGATCAACACTAATACAGTGACCCCCAACCAAACCAGGTTGATATTTGTGAAAATTCCATTTTGTTCCTGCCGCCTCAATTACCGCCTTGGTATCAATACCCATCTTATCGAATATAATCGCCAACTCATTCATAAGCGAAATATTAATATCCCGTTGGGTGTTTTCAATAACTTTTGCTGCTTCAGCAACCTTTATTGATTCTGCCTTATGTAATCCTGCTTTAATTATAGTGCCATATACTTCTGAAATCATTTCTAAAGCTTCATCATCGTTACCAGAAACTATCTTCAATATATTAGTCAAAGTTTTTATCTTGTCCCCTGGCACAATCCGTTCAGGACTATAACCAAACTTAAAATCTGTTCCTCCTTTCAATCCGGAAATTTTCTCTAAAATCGGTACACAATCCTCCTCTGTACAACCTGGATAAACAGTAGACTCATAAACTACATAATCATCTTTTTTTAATGCTGAAGCTACACTTTTTGTTGCTCCCAATAATGGATTTAAATTTGGCACTTTATTTTCATCTATGTCCGTTGGTACTCCTATGATATGAAAATGAGCTTTTTTTAAATCCTCCACATTTGAAGTAAAACTAATATCACATCCATCAAAAGCCATAGAATCTAATTCTTTAGATGGATCAATTCCTTTTTTCATTAATTCAATACGCTCTGAATTAATATCAAAACCAATAACTTTAAAATATTTAGCAAATTCTAAAGCAAGAGGTAAACCAACATAACCTAGCCCTGTAACAGAAATAATTTTCTCTTTATTTATAAATGAATTGAAACCTTTTGACATAATCTCTATTGTTAATTTTTATGCATTTATCTAAACTTGATTCTTTTATGAATCATATTATTTCATTCTTATGGAATAAAAAATTTTAGCTTAGGTTGATTATTCTAAATACCCTCCTAAAAACCAGTATTAGGACCGTTAGGAAAGTTAAAAGAAAACCACCTATCAAAAGTCCTTTAACTTTACCCAACTTTTCTTGATGTAAAGGCAAAATAGGTCTGTCGATTACTTGAATTAAAGGAGTTTCTTTACGCAGGGTCACTTTTGCCAATTCAGTTTGCTTTACCAACTCTGTTAAGATAGCCGTATTTGCCTGTACATCTACTTGCCGGCGCGCAGAAGGCGCACGGCGTATATTAAGTGCAGGGTTCAAATTAAAGGTATCATCATTAGCCGATGCTACTCCTGTAATTGCTCCATTGAGTTCTCCGCGTATTGAATCAGTTTGACGCTGCAAAATAGCCATATTCATGCGTGCTTTTTTACTTTTTGTCGAAACGTAAAATTGTCCTACCTGTCGGGCAAGTGACTCACAAAAATATTTCGCAAACAGTTCATTAGTAGACATTACGTCCATACTGATAATAGAAATTTTTTTATCTTTTTGGGCTACGATCAGTCCCCTTTCAGATAAATCCTTATATATAAGTCCTAAGATACTATCGTGTGCCCGAGTATAGTATTTTCTTTTTACGTTTGGCAAAAATTGAATATGTTTAATTTTAGGTTTATTAACCCATTTATCTCTCCATTCATTATTTTGGATATACATTTCTGCCAGAGTAATGACTTTTTCCTTGTAAACTACCTGAGTTAATAAGGTTTTTTCAACCATAGTTCGCGATTTGAATAATTCCGTTAAATTAGATCCCGAAAAAATGCTACCTCCACTACCACCGAGATCAAAGCCAAGGGAACTAGCCAATCCTAAAGCACTTCCTAAGCCGGCGCCAGCTTTTTCATCTTCTAAAGCAAAAGACAAAGTAGCAGTATAAATCGGTTTTTTAACAAAAGAATAAGTCAATCCAGCTGCTGAACCAATGAGCCCGGCCAATAGAATAATCTTCCATTGGGACAGCAAATAAGCACACCATGTTGCCATTTTTTCTAATAATTCTTTTAATGAAATTTCGTCCCTGGATATTTCTTCCTTCATATGATTATTAATCTGTTTTTAATCTGTTAATGTATATGGTTTTGGTTTTAATATTTTATCGATCCAGAAAAAAATAAAAGCTTTTCAATCCAACCAGAAATTAAATTTTATTAAGAATAAGCTCTTAAACATCCTTAATTTTTTAATGGTTTACTATATACAATCTTATTAGTTGAAAGCGGTTACAATCAATAAAGCTAAACTAGTGATAACACTTCCAATACTTACCCATTCCCCTGTTGTCATCTTTTTAGTTTCCGGTTTTTCCGGCACCACTATTTGAGACCCTGGAGTTACCTTGGGATACGATCGTATGAATAAGAAAGAATTGGACACCGCTGCTTCTCCATTAGGATAAATAATGTAGGCATTTTTCTTCCAACCTTTGGCATCAATCCCTCCAACAGCCCCTAAATAATACTTAAAATTTTTCCCTTTTCTAAACGGAATTTCAGATGTCAAGAGCACATTACCAGTTATTTTTACACTTTCGTTGAAAGAAGCCACTTCAATCTCATCTCCTGGGAATAATGTTACATTGGTATTACTGTCAGGACTTTTAACAATCGACTTCCAATCTACCGGTATAGTGGCAAATTTCAGTTCCTCTTTTAATTTTTTTTCAAGATTATCTTGAATACTGTCATTTTTTCCTAAATTTAAATCTATGTTCTCTATTGCCTCAATTTGTTTGGCTTTTATAGGACGTTTTATTTTTACCCCATCCAAATCCGCTTCGGGAGTCAATCCACCAGCCCTTTGGATAATATCATATACTTTTTCTTTTTTATTAACCAGTACATATTTCCCGATATAATTAACCGCTCCACTTACCGTTACCATTTCCGGTTTTTCATAAACAGCCATTCTACGAATATTCACCACATCATAAGGAGCTAAAACAAAATTTTGAGCCTGTTCATTGTTGTTTGGAGTAATTTCGATATTAAATAATTCCGCTTTGTTTGGATTATTAGGATCAATTTCTTCTGCTTTCATCATCCTGGCCACTTCTACTCTTTTGGAAGCTGAACCAGTTAACCCTCCTGCTTGAACCAACAAATCATTTAAAGTAAGATTCTCATGATAATCATATGTTCCCGGTTTTTTTATTTCTCCGTCTATAGTAATTTTAAATTCTTCTATGAAGTCTAAAATCGAATACACAGTTACCAAATCTTCTTTATTCAAAATAATATTCGACCCTAAGTCACCAGCTAAAGCTCTAGTAAGGTTCACATTAACTGCTTCAGTTGTTAAATCGGTCTTCATTCTTACGATGGTAGCCCTGTTGTAATAAGCATCTTCTTTCAAACCTCCAGCTTGTGCAATCAGATCAGAAATCCGCATTCCCTCATAAAAAGAATAGATATCAGGTCTAAAAACAGCACCTTCTATTTTAATACGGTTTTCGAATCGGTTCAGAATTTTAGACACTTTAAAAACATCTCCCGCCAAAGGGTTATAAGTACCAAATTCAGAAGACTTTATATCCTTAACTTTAAATTCCTTATCCGTTTTTTGTATCACACTCACTGATGCTGTGTAAGCGAACTCGTTAAATCCTGAAGCATAAGACAATAAATTAGTAAAAGTTTCCCCTAATTTCATTTCAAAAATACCAGGTCTTTTCACTTCTCCTTCTAGAGTTACCCGGTGCGTGTAAGAAGGAATCCTGATGACATCATTGTCTTTTAAACCTACATTATCCGATTGATTTCCATTTACCAAAAATCGGTAAATATCAATGTTTTTATATACTTTATTGTTTCTTATCAGTTCAATATTTCTATAAGTTCCATTTTTAGCTGGTCCTCCACCTAAAAATAAGGCATTGTAAACTGTGGCTAAAGAAGAAACAGAATAGTTTCCCGGCTGCTTACTGCCAATAATAGTCACCTTAATTGTTCTGATACGACTTAAACTCACCCCTACTTGGGATTGCCCTGATCGCACCGTACTGTATACCCCTGAAATGGCACTTTTTATTTTTTGAGTAGCAGCTTCTATGGTCATTCCTGAAACCGAAATTTGACCTACATACTGAATCGTAACTTTCCCTTCTAAACTGACAGGAACAGTGGCACTAAATTCCTGAATACCATAAACACTCACCTGCAATTCATCTCCAGGCCCCAAAATATAGTTAATAGGAGTAGCCAGCTTCAAATTGGGTTCAAAATTTAGAGTGGGATTATCAAAGAGCTCCGATCCAAATACCAGTGCATTCAACGAATCCTTAACTTTAGTATTAACAATTTTTTCCTGTTTCCTTCCAAAACCATCCTCTTTTCCATTTCCATCCTCATCCTCTTTGTTATCCTTTTTTATTACTTCAGATTTGACTGCAGGCATAGCTAAACGCTCCTTCAATTTAGCAAACTCGCTTGCTTGCATTCCTTTCCCTAGAGCCATCGGTTCAGCTTGTTCTATAGTAATATTATTACTCTGCAATTGTGCCTTTATCTTTGCAATATCATTATCCGACAAATAATCTACTTTCAAAGTACTCAAATCATTGCTTTTCAACAAATCTTGCGCGACTGCATTTGTAGATTGAAAAAAAATAAATAAAAGTAGCAAAGCAAAAATTATTTTTTTCATAAATAATTTACAATTTGGTATATACATTTTTATATTTTGAATTTTTATTATTCTTAATTATGAACCCCCTTTTATGTTTTATTTAAAAACTCATTTAAGAAGATACTATCTTACAGTTTCATTTAAACCAGTTCCGGCAAAAATCAACAAATTTAATTTTACTGCAAATTTAGATTAAAAGGATTAATCAGCAATTTAACAAACACTAAAATCAGCCATCCAACCGATCAGCACAACACATTAAAAAACAATTAATTAACATGTAATTCTTTTGTTATTTATTTTTTATTTAATAAACAGACATTTATTTCATTAAAAAAAACGTCATGATTACTTTTTAAGACGTTAATTTCTACTGGCAGGAATCAATAAAAATAAATCATCAATAAAAATTAGGATAAAAAATTAAAAGAAAACCAATTTTAATTCAGTAAGTCAGAATTTTGTTTTTCAAGTGCATTGTATATATTTTTTACTTCTTGAGAATGTTCTTTTTGAAGAATCAAATTGGCATTGTCTGTAGCAACAAAAATAGTATTTTTAAGTCCGATAAAAGTGGTAAAAATATCCGTCCCAATTACCATATTTCCGTTTTTATCAACATCATGTCCTTTGGAAACCAAATAATCGTAAACGGATTCAAAGGAACCCAAATCAGACCACAGAAAAGTAGATGGAACCACTTTTATTTTTTTACTTCTTTCCATAACAGCATAATCGATACTTATGGATGGAATTTCGAGTGAACGATCCAGATCTAAATAACCATTCACATTCGTATCCCATGCCACTTTTGATTTCTCATAGACTTCAGGATTAAATGTTTTCAATTCAGCCAATAAAACACTCGCTTTAAAACAAAACATACCACTATTCCAAAGAAAATTTCCTTTGGCAATAAAATCGGCAGCAGTGGTTTTATTTGGTTTTTCACGAAAAGAAACAACATCATCGTCTTTACGCTCAATATAACCGTACCCAGTTTCAGGTTTCGTCGGAATAATTCCAAACGTAACAATAAATCCTTTCGAAGCTTTATCAATTGCTTCATTAATCGCTTGAGCATATTGCTCTGTTCCATCAATAATATGATCCGATGGCGTCACTATTAATATTGCATCAGGATGGGATGCGAGTGCAGCAAAAGCAATAGCAGCGGCTGTATTTCTGGGAGTTGATTCGATTACATCAGTATAGGGGGTATTCAATTTCTCCATGATTCCCCTGCTTAAATGGCAATTATCCACATTTCCAACTACCATAACCTGATCTACTAACTCCCGATTACGCTCAACCGTCATTTCAAATAAAGACTTACCATCAAACAAATCAAGATACTGCTTGGGTTGACTTTTACGTGATAGTGGCCATAATCTGCTACCAACCCCTCCTGTTAAAATAACATGTGTTACCGAATGCTTTTTTTCCATATTTATTTTTAAAAATCTAATAACTTTATTTTACAACCTTCCATCAGTAATGGCTCTCAAAACTCCTTTCACATTGTACAGTAAACCGTTTTGATTTTGCAATTGAAACAAATCCATACCTAAAAATGTAGTATGTTCTACCCCAGTATTACTGCATCGTAGTTTTGCTCAGGAACAACTGCATTCGTTTCACTACTTGAGAATTACCTAAAGGGTTATATATCGTAACGGTAATTCCATTCTCCTTCAAAACAGCAATAACAACTACCTTTTTTATACTCCGCACATCAGGCAGTTTTCTTTAAAATTGATTCCAACAGCACAGCCACACCATTAACAGAAATCACCTTCATAATCATTCATACAGGCCATTAGAATTACCTGCTTCGTCTAGAAGTACTCTTTGCAAAATAATATCATCTACCTCTAGTGTAGCGCAGTCCCTGCTTGCAGGGAAGTAATTCTGGGTTTATTAATATCAAATCCAACAACAACATGTTTTTTTTGTAAATAGTCTTGCCAATGGCAAACCCACATATCCTAAACCAACTACTGATATTTTTAAATCTGAAATCATTTTTTACTTAATACAAATCGCCTTTGCTAATTTCAATCCACCGCTTCGCATTCCATACTCCCAAAATCGGGATGGAAAAATCATACATATTTTCGGCAAATATAGCTACAATAAACTGTTTTTTTAAACTTTAAATGATATAGAAGCTCAGAAATACCAGCTCCAAAAATAAAAAAACAAGTAATCAATTAACAACCAACAAAAAGGAAGAAAATTGCCCATCCTGCTTTTTAAAAAAATCACTAAATTTAGTGAGGTAAAAAAACGCAAAAAAACGAGACCCTTTGAGCAATAATTTTGTCTACAGTGAACTCGCTTTTATCTTCTATTTGTGTTTCATTTTCAATACACATCCCATTGATTCTAAAACCAATACATAATGCGTATTAGTAACCTCTTGAACAACCGCCTTTTGTGCAGAGAAAGGACCGGAATCCAATTCTACAGTCTCCCCTATTTGAAAATAATCAACAGAAATATCATACGTATCTGGAGTATAAAGCCAGTCTTTGATACAATTAATTTCTTCGTCTCGAACAATCGCCGGTTTTCCTAACCAAAACAAATACCGGACTACCCCAGGGGATTGAAAGACTGTATTCCTATCAGCTTCTTCCAATTGGACAAAAACATAGGAATTAAAAAGGGGTACTTCAATTTTTTTTTTCCTGTCCGACCATTGTCTTACCTCAGTAATCAACGGACAATAACACTCTATTCCTAATTTAGTTAATTGTTCCGATACTTTTTTCTCCCATTTCGGTTTTGTATACACTACATACCAATTCATCATTCACATTGTATTAAAATAAAAAAGCTGTTTATTCTTTTTTATTTGATTCGAAACTTCCTTTTTAAATTTTAAAAAATTAATGCACTCTATTTTAGATTCAAGACAATTATCTCTTTCAAACTAAGAACCGATAGCTTGATATACAAATCCTATAGTCTTTAATTCAGAAGCATTAAGCAAGTTCCGTCCATCAAAGATAAAAGCGGGTTTTTGCATAGAATCATAAATTTTTTGCCAGTCAAAACTTATGAACTCATCCCATTCGGTAAGTACTGCAATGGCATGTGCACCGGCACAAGCCTCATAGGCACTATCAAATGAAGTAATGCTATTTACATTCTTTTCTGTGGTTCTTGTATCTAAATAATCTAAATCGGCCAAAACTTTTCTTCCGGACACTTTAGGGTCGTACACTGCAATTTTTGCCTGTTCATTTATTAACTCATCGGCCACATAAATAGCCGCGGATTCTCGGGTGTCATTGGTATCTTTCTTAAAAGCCCAACCCAGAAATGCAATTTTCTTGTCAGCAACAGTATTGTAAAGTGTTTGGACAATTTTATTGGAAAAACGTCTTTTTTGATGATCATTCATTATAATCACTTGTTCCCAGTAATCTGCTACTTCAGTCAGACCATAGGATTTGGCAATATAGACCAAATTTAAAATATCTTTCTGAAAACAAGATCCACCAAAACCTACAGAGGCTTTAAGAAATTTTGGTCCTATTCTGCTATCCATACCAATGGCTTTTGCCACCTCGTTTACATCGGCACCTGTCTTTTCACAAAGCTCAGAAAGGGCGTTTATAGAAGATATTCTTTGTGCCAAAAAAGCATTGGCTGTTAATTTCGATAATTCCGATGACCAAACATTGGTAGTTAAAATTTTATCTGTTGGCACCCAATTGGAATAAACATCAACAAGCGCCTGAATAGCCTTTTGACCTTCTTCAGTGGTATCGCCTCCTATTAGTATCCTGTCCGGATTTAACAAATCAGTAACTGCTGTTCCTTCAGCAAGAAACTCAGGATTAGACAAAATTTGAAACTGAACACCATTACCTGTATTATCAAGAATGCTTTTGATTGCTTCAGCAGTCCTAACCGGAAGTGTAGATTTTTCAACTACAATTTTATTGTCTTTAGCGACTTTTGCAATTTGTCTGGAGCATAATTCAATATATTTCAAATCAGCTGCCATCCCTTTGCCTTTGCCATAAGTTTTTGTAGGCGTATTAACCGATATAAAAATGATCTGAGCTTCATCAATAGCCTTATCAACTTCTGTTGAAAAAAACAAGTTTCTTCCTCTTGCTTCAGCCACAATTTTATCTAAACCAGGCTCATAAATCGGAATATTATCGACATTCTCATCGTTCCAGGCCGCAATTCTTTCTTCATTCAAATCTACTACTGTAACTTTGATATGGGGACATTTTTGTGCAATAACAGCCATTGTAGGTCCTCCAACATATCCAGCTCCGATGCAACAAATTTTTGTGATTTTCATTAATACGAATTTTAATTTACAAATATACTTTATTTAACTCTCCTTGTTTTTAAAGACAAACAAGCATCTGTTTTTATTTAAGATCACTCCAATACTAGCGCACCACCTCTTTTAACCCTTCCTGCATGAAATATTGAGGCTGATACCCTAATAGCACTTTAGCTTTCAATACTAACCAACGAATATGGCATATCTCCAGCCCTATTAGCCCATAAAACACCTCGACAGAGACAATTCTGGGATCGTATTTTGATAAGTATTCCTTAAAATACTTATCAAACCATTTAAAGTGGTTCTGTCCCCAAAAGCCGCATTGAAAACCCTATTGTAAACCGTGTTCAGCACCTCCTGTAATCAATAGGGTAGTATTTGTATTTTCTTTCATCTCTTTTTAATTTAAAAATAACCCCTGGCCTAAATTATTTTTTACGCCATCTAGGAATGAATTTGTCAAACCAATTTCTTTTCACTTCTTCTTCATGGTAGCCGTTGGTATAATTTCCGTAACCATATCCGTACCCATAACCTCCTCCGTACTTGGCCTTGTTTTCAAAACCGTTTAAAATAATACTGGTATTGTTAAGCTCATCTCGCTTTACCCTGTTATTCAACAAAGTGATCATTTCCTTTTTGGTAAAATTTTGTCTCACAATATATAATGTTACGTCACAATATTGCGCTAATTCCAAGGCATCAGACACCAGGCCAACAGGAGGCGTATCCAAAATAATATAATCGTATTTCTGTTTTAATTCATCAATTAATTCCTTCATACCATCACTCAAAATCATCTCTGAAGGATTCGGCGGAATAGGACCTGAAAGAATGACATCCAAAAAAGGAATCTGGGTATGGTTTACAATTTCATCAACGGTTTTCTGTTTGATTAAATAATTCACAACCCCCACATTATTAGTCAAATTAAACTCTCCAAACAATTTTGGTTTTCTTAAATCCAAACCAACAATTACTGTTTTTTTCTCGCTTAACGCAAATACCGTAGCAATGTTTATAGAACAGAATGTTTTTCCTTCCCCACTGATCGATGAAGTGATCATCAGGGTTTTGGCTCCGCTTACCAATTGCTTTTTATACAAAAATTGCAGTGAAGATCGAATCGCTCTAAAGGACTCTGATAATGCTGATTTGGGTTTGTCAAAAACAGCCAGATCATTATGATCATTGTTAACCCCTACTACCCCAATCATTGGAATTTGGGTTAACTTACTCACGTCTTCTGCATTCTGAATAGAATTATTAATGAAGAAAATTCCAAAAACCAAAAGTAACGGAATCAGTATTCCAAGAAATAAGGCCAGCACATAATTGACGGATGTTTTGGGACCAATTAATCCGCCGCCAACATCTTTAGCCGGATCTATAAAATGAATGTCCGGCAAATTGGCAGCCTTAACAATATCTGCTTCGCTTCTTTTTTGAAGAAAGGTGCTATAAATATTGTCGCTTAGATCATATTTTCGTTTGATTTTAATTAACTCCTGCTGGTCTTCGGGAAGTTGCTTAATGGTACTTTCGGTTTCATTAATTTTACTGTTTACTTTTGCTAAATCATATTGCAAAGAAGCTTTGGCTGCCGAAATATTTTCCAGTAATACATTTTTAACAGCCACCATCTGATTGTCAAAATCCTTAAATATTTTATCACTTTTTACAGCATAGGCCATTTCTGATCTTTGCGTAGAAAGCGCAATTAATTTTGAAACATTGACCACAATATTAGGATCTTCAATTCCTGCTACTGAAGGCGCAGGCAGTTTAGAATAATCCACACTGCTATTCAAATAGGATTTTAATGAATTGTAATACGTTATTTTACGGGTTACCTCATCTCTTGCGACATCAAATTCAAGTATTTTATCTGAAAATTTAGCTCCACCCTCTTCAACGTCAAATATATTTTTATCTTTTCTGAAAGATTTTAACTCATCTCCTGTTTCCTTCAATTGTGATTCCATTGCAACTAAGGTACTATCTATAAAAGCAATGGTATTGGTGGCAAATTTATTTTTCCCGTCCAACTGTCTTTTGATAAGCATTTTCACGGTTGCATTCAAATACTCAACCATTCGGGCTTTGTTTGTCCCCTGCATTCCCAAAGTAATAATCGAACTTCCTTTGTCATCTGTTTTGACATTGATTCCCTTATAAGCAGATACCGTGGCATCAAAATCATTAAACTGGACAAAATATTCATTTCCTTTATAAAAACCAGGATTGTCCTTTATTTGTAATTTCCAATTTAAAAAAGGCAGCGAAACCAGTTCTCCTACTTTATATTTTTTCACAAAATCCCCTACCTCAACCGCTGTATTACTATACGAATTAGTGGCATAAGTCAGCAAGGAAACGGAATTGTTTTCGAATGGAATCCTAATTTCGTACTCAGATTCGTTTAAAAATTTAATTCCAATTTGATTTCCGACCAGTTGTCCTTTCGATTTATCAATAGTAACATAAAAAGGTACTGCGCCATAAGCATCAACCAGATTGTATTCGCCCTGAACCAAATAATCTATATAGTATTGTAATTTATCGACCACTAACTCATTATGAGATCTGGACTCCAAGGTGGTCGAAATAGTCTGAACCTGATCAGACGTACCTCCCCAATTGAAAACCAAACTGGTATTTGAGGTAAAAAGAGGGTTGCTTTCTTCCTTTACAACGATGACGGTTTCCATTCCATAAATTTTCTCTTTACGGATGTTTACTTGATAAGCAATGGTGAAAGTAATTAAGAGACTGAGCAAAAACCACTTCCAATAACTTCCGATTTTAATCAAAAAACCTTTAAAGTCAAAACTGCTTTGGTTTTCAAAAATCGAAAAATCTTTTATATCCAACATTTTTTGAAATAGGTTTTAATTTTTTAATAAAATAAAAGTAGTTGTGACCAAAGACAGCAACGTTATAATAGTGGTCAAAGACTCTAAACCAGTTTTACCCGTTCCCCAAGATTTTTGTTTAAGCGGTTTCACATAGACATAATCATTGGGTTGTAAATAATAATAAGGAGACTGTATCACATTGATATCGGTAAGATCTAGATCATGCATCTGAACCCCGGTTGGAGATTTTCTGATGACTGTTACCGCTTTTCGGTTTCCGGTCATGGTAATATCTCCTGAATTAGCAATTGCTTCCATGATAGTTACATGATCCTGAAATAAAGTCTTGGTTCCCGGAGCAGTAATTTCTCCATTTATGGTATATCTAAATCCGGCTAGTTTTACAGTAACAAAAATATTGGCTTCCGTTTTAAAGTACTCGTCTAATAACTGTTTTTCAAGTTTAATACGTACTTCTTCAGTCGTATAACCAATTACATTTATTTCTCCCAAAATCGGGACTCTTATGTTCCCATGATCATCAACCGTAAAACCGTCAAAATACAATTCCGATTCCGATTTGCCGGCAGCTTGAGAATCATTGGTAGGATTAAAAATAGCAACCAACTTAGGATCTATCGCTTTTAGTGTGATGCTCAAAACATCATTAGTTTGTATTCTGTAGGGTTTTGATTCCACTTCAGCAATGACAGCACCTGTTTCGGCACCCTCTTTTTTCTGAAGATAGGTCAAATCTTTCGTGGGAATGCAAGAGGAAAATAACACACTAATAGCAAGTAATAAATAGAGTCCGGATTTGCTCATTATAATATTTTTAACAACAAATATAGCTTTTCATTTATGATTTAAAAAGTATAGTTATTCTTTAAACGATTTAATTGTTTTTAATAGACTTTTCAAAAGGCACCCTTTGCAATATACTGCGCCCTAAGGTGACTTCATCGGCATATTCCAACTCATCTCCTACTGCTATTCCTCGGGCAATTGTCGAGATGACCACTTCACAATCCGCAATTTGTTTATAAATATAAAAATTAGTGGTATCGCCTTCCATAGTAGAACTTAAAGCAAAAATAATTTCGTTTACACTTCCCGATTTTACTTTCCCCACTAAGGTAGTTATATTCAACTGACTGGGACCTATTCCATCAATCGGGGAAATTTTCCCACCTAACACATGATAAATTCCTCTGAACTGTCCCGTGTTTTCAATGGCCATAACATCCCGAATATCTTCCACAACACAAATGATCTGATGATTCCTGCTGTTATTGGCACAAATTTCACAGAGATTACTGTCTGAAATATTGTGACAACTTTCGCAATACTTAATATCTTCACGCATATTCAATAATGCTTGCGAGAGAAAACCCGTTTGTTCTTTGGGCTGTTTCAGTAAATGCAGGACCAATCGCAAAGCCGTCCGTTTACCAATTCCTGGCAACTGAGACATTTCGTTGACTGCTTTTTCTATTAATTTCGATGAAAATTCCATGGATGCAAATGTAGTAATTTGTTTAATCGTTTAATCGATCTGGCAAATACTTCTCGCTACATTTTTAGCTTAATGAGTCCCTACTTATATTCCAATTCCTTCAAGCTAAAAAACACTCGAAGTGACGTGAACGGGACGATTATGCGTTTGGGTCTCGACTCCGCTCGACCTGACAAAACCTTTACAACAACAATCTCTGCCACATCGAACCAACAGCGCTTATATAAACAAAAAAAAGGCTTTCGCCTTTTTTTTAATCTATTATAAAAACTTTTTATACCAAGGTTTTTTCTCCTCTTTGACTCCGTAGCCATAGCCGTAACCATAGCCATAACCGTAACCATATCCTTTTTCTGATTGCGTACCGTTAAGAACGATACTCATATTAGTAAGTTTATTTTCTTTGTACAAAGTTTGCGGAACATGAAGCAAACGTTTGTCTAGATAGTGTGCGCGCACCACATATACAAAGGTATCTGCATATTTTGCCACAATTAAAGTATCTGTTACTAAACTTACCGGAGCCGTATCGACGATAATATAATCGTATTCTTTTTTTAATCGTTCAAAAAGCTGATCTACTTTACTATTCATTAATAATTCAGTAGGATTTGGAGGAATGATTCCTGACTGCAACACATAAAAATTGTCTAGCCCTTTTGGGTTTACAATATAATTATCAATTTCATCTTTGTGCGACAACAAGTAATTGGTCAAGCCTTTACCATTAGGCAAGTCAATGTATTCACTTAGCTTTGGACTTCTGATATCCATTCCGATCAAGAGTACCTTTTTTCCGGAGAGAGCGATTACCCTAGCTAAATTAACCGCCAAAAATGTTTTCCCTTCTCCCGGAATAGTTGAAGTCATTAAGATTGTTTTTGCCACCCCTTCCGGCACTTTATTCAACATAAAGTCTAAATTGGTTCGGACAATTCGAAGGGCTTCGGCTGAAGCCGAACGACTGTCTGCGCTTATAATTTGATTAGGGGTTATAGACTTTGGAATATCTCCCAAAAATGGAACCGCCCATTTATCTGTAATATCAAAACGAGATTTCACTTTGGTATCCAATAAATCCATCAGATAAATAATCCCGAAAGGAATCAACAACCCTAATAATAAAGCAGCTAAATAAATGATACTTTTCTTAGGAGAAACTGGGATTTTAGAAGCTCTGGCCGAATCAATCACTCTTGCATTGGGTTCCGTTGCTGATAAAGAGATGGCCGTTTCTTCTCTTTTTTGCAATAAATACAAATAAAGTTCTTCTTTCACTTTTTGTTGCCTGGCAATAACCCTGAATTGACGTTCCTGGACTGGTATTTTACCAATTTTACTATTCAACAGCCCTTCGTTGCTCTTTAAATCTCTTTTCTGAATCGCTAAAGTGGATTGCAGTCGTAAGAGACTCGCGGTCACATTCGCTTTTAAGGATGCAATCTGCTGATCCATTTTAACCACAGATGGATTGGTAACAGTAGCTGATTTCAAAATCCTGTTTCGGTCTAAAACCAATTTATTATAGGAATTAATCAATCCTGTAGGACCTCCTTCACCAGCGATGATATTAGTTGGTAACAAATCAGAATTGGTGCTTTTTTTCATAAAATCAAGCATGGAGGAAACCATGTTCAACTGGATTTCGGTCTCCACTCCTTTTTTATCGTATTCACTGGATCCTTCGATAAACAGTTTCGCTTCCGATTCGATATCGGTTAACTTATTGGCTTTTTTAAAGACTTCAACATCTTGCTCAACCCCTTCCAATTCCTGAGTGATTAAGGTTAATCGATCTGCAATGAATTTAGAAGTGTTCTCAGAAATAAAATTCTTATCGGCAGCGGCATCATCATTGTAAATTTGAATCAGATTATCTAAGAAATCCTCCGATTTCTTTTTCACAGCATCCTTTACAGAAAGTTCCACCACACTACTCGTTTTACTGATAGGGGTCACATTTAGCTGTTTTCTGAAATTTTCGACCACATCATCAAGAGGGCTGATGACTATTCGGATTGGTTTAAGATTGTCTTTAAAATGACTTTCCCCATATACTTTTGACTTACTGATAATCAAACGACCGTATTGAGTTGGAATGATTTCTCCGTATCGAAATTCTTTCTTATTATTTAAGATAAGCTTTAAGGTATCCTCAGCAATTTCATTTTCTAACGTAAAAGTATTGGTTGTTAGCTTATTAAACTTTAAATTGATTTTACTGTCATAAAATTGATTGGTTTTATCGACAAAATAAACCTCAATAGGCGTTTTCTCATACACCTCCCGATCAACCACCTTTCCTTCGACCAGTAAAAAAGTATTCAGATTTAACTTTTTCACGGTACTTTCGACTAATGTTCTTGATTTTAGAATTTCAATTTCATTATCCACATTATCTTTTAAGCCTCCACCCATTCCCAAATCAGCAAAAGCAGACAATTCAGAAAGCATACCGCCTTTTTTATCATCTTTCACCAAAATAGTTGTCGTCGCCTGATATTGCGGTATTGAGTATCGTAAATAGACAAATGCTGCAAATAAAGCAATACAAGCAGCCAGTAAAAACCATTTCCAATGGAACAAATATTTATCTAAAACTTCTTTTAATTGAAAATCATTTTCAAAATCTTCATCCAACATATTATTTTCCATGCAATAATTTAATTTGAGCTAGTAACAATTAGGGTAATTATAGTAATCATTAAAGAAGTAATCGAAATCAGTACTGATGTATTTGGGCCGACAGCGGCGCCATTTATTTTGTTTTTATTCGGCTCTACGTAGACCACATCATTTTGCGAGAGGTAATAAAAAGGCGAATTGATAAAATCTGCTTTGGTCAGATCGACTCTATTGTATGATTTAATACCATCAATTTCCCTGATAATCAAAATATTATCTCTTTTCCCGTAAATCGTCAAATCCTTGGCCATACTTAGGGCTTCAATCAAGGTAATTCGCTCGGAAGCCACAGTATAGGTTCCCGGTACCGTCACCTCTCCCTGAACAGAAATTTTAAAATTCATGATACGCAGGTTGATGATAGGATTTTTTATAAAGTCCGATATTTTGTCATTCAACATTTTAAGCACTTCTGTACGGGTTAACCCGCTTACTTTCAATTTTCCCAAGACCGGAAAATCAATCATACCGCTGGCATCCACTAGATAGGACTGTATTGTCTGTTGCCCGGATATCACACTTGGATTTGCAAGACTAGGGGTCGAAACTGTTGTCAAATTAAACGGAATTGCAATTTCAGGATCATCGGCAGAGACTATAATCATTAATAAATCATCCGGTTGAATTTTAATCTCGTATGAATTGGTCTTCTCTGAAGAGACAGCACCATCAATATTCTGATAGTAAACGACATCCTTTCTGGAAGCACAGGAAAAGAACAGCAAGGCCAAAAAAAATGGGGTTACTTTTTTTATAGCAAAGAAATATTTCATAAAACTTTATTTTTAAAGGGGGCAAATATAGGCATTAAACTTTTATTGGGATTCAAAAAAGATTTTCACTCTACAACAAATGACCAAAGAATAATTTTATTCGTTTCATCGTAAATCGCTGGACAAAATCTATTAAAAATTGTTTTTTTATGAGTTGGAAAAAACTAATAGGCATTCTTTTCTCCTTTAAATACATTTAACACAGTGCGGTAAATAATTTTTATATCCAGTAACAAACTCCAGTTTTCGATGAACCAAATATCATACTCTACCCGATTTTTCATATCGATAAGTTCCCTGGTTTCTCCTCTGTAACCATTCACCTGTGCCCAACCGGTTATTCCCGGTTTTGCATAATGACGAACGAGGTAATTGTTGATTAACTCAGAGTATTGCTCCGTATGCATCAACATGTGGGGACGTGGTCCCACAACAGACATATTCCCCCACAATACATTAAAAAATTGCGGCAATTCATCAATATTCGTTTTACGCATGAAGGCTCCAAAACGGGTCACACGACTATCTCCCTGCGTTGCCTGCAGCTGATCTGATAAACTATTGACCTGCATGGTTCTGAATTTCAGACAGGCAAAGGCCTGATTGTCTCGGCCGGAGCGTTCTTGCTTAAAGAAAACGGGGCCGGGAGAATCTATCTTAATCAAAATTATAATAATAGGAAACAGCCAAGGAAAAATGAATACGATAACCAATAGCGAAAAACAAAGATCGAATGCTTTTTTGACCAAAAGATTGAATGTCAACTCCAAGGGTTCCTTACGCAGCATCAGCACAGGAGTATGGCCGTAAAAACTAATCTCTACCTTACGGGACTTGGTGTATAATTGAAAATCAGGAATGAATTTAATACGCACCATATAGCGTTCGCAAAGCGTGGTCAGTTCGTTGATTATTTTAATACTATCAATATGCAAGGCAATATACATTTCGTCAACATTTTCTTTGATAATATAGTCCTCTATATCATCAAATCCGCCTAATATGGGCGAAGAGATGAAAGCATAAGGGTCTACTTTTTCGTCAAAAAAGCCCAATACCCGATACCCATAGGTAAGGTCAGAAGACAACACCTTGCAAATTCGTTGTCCCGCATCATTGGCTCCTACAATAACCACATTCCTGAAATTATATCCCTGGGCACGCACATATTTCAAAATCTTCATGAAAAATATACGGAATGCAAAAAGCAGCGCAAAGAAAATTAAATAGAAATACAACAAGCGCAAACGAGAAACCTCATGGTACTTTAAAGCATCCACGAAGAAAACGATAATGGCAATATGAATCAATAATTTTCTGAGTGTCCGTTTTAAAATGGGTTCAAATCCTTCAATACGAACCATGCGATACGCATCCTTGTACAACAATAAAATAATCCAGATGAGATTAGACAACAAGGAAATCGTTTGCACTTCTTTCAAATTCATTCGATCCATACTTTCATACTGAATTGTAAAAGAAAGAAAGATCGCTACATTCAACAAAAGAATATCCCATAAAAGAAAACACAGTTTAAAATAGCGTGAAAAGCGATAAGCGGCCAGGTTTTGTAATAGTGACATATAAAAATTAGCAGGTTTAATTTTCTATTATTAGTGTAGATTGGATTTCACAAAGAGTAAATCTGGATAAAAACGAATTGTATTTTCTATCTATGTATTACTCCTTCAATTTCAAGAAAGTGATTTGCATATTGATCCGTGATTAATTCCCAATCATAAATATTGGTAATTTTTTTTCTATTTTCATGTAACATCTATTGGTATTGCTCCTGATCATATATTGTATTCAACATATGATTGGCTACTTCATTTGCATCCTGAAAATAAATGGCATCTGTTCCCAAAATATACCGATTAAAAAAATATAATTAGCACAAATATTGGACTGATACCTTAAATTATTCAAAATACCCATATTATATATTCCTCCGATAAATTGACTTTGAATTTACCCTCTACTAATACTTAGATCCAACTTTAATAACAACATAACATCCTAAGCTATAAAGGTGAATTTTATAAATTCGCTTCTATCAAATTCATATTTTCCTGTATATGATTTTTAGAAGAAGCACCAAATAATACGGATTCGATCTTAGGAAATTTACTCAAATATTCAATCGCTTCTTTAGGTTTTAAGGCACCTGCAGCCATCACTTGCATTGCAATAGGGCGAAACTTCTTGTTAGGATCGGTCAAATAATTTTCATACGCCTCAAGGCTACCAGATACACGAAATCCTATTTTGTTGATTGAGGAACAGATAATAGGGTTGTCGATTCCAATCTGCTCACATATATCTACCATTTTACACATATTCATAGTGATAAATCCAGGTTCCGCCTTATATTTCTTTTTTATATGCTTAGCAAATGCCGTAAAGAAATCATACATTCCTAATCCAAGAATTAAATCGACTACTACATTTTGCAAAAAGATTACAGGGGTATTGATTCCTTTAAACATCTTCATCTCAGCATCTATAAGTAACTCCATCATTGCCATGTAGTCTTTTTGGATGAATGCTAACCCACCTTTTGTGGCTACCGAAAGCATGTTTCCAGGCATATAGGCTTTCATTGCTCCCAGAATACCTAAGTCAGTTACGGCATTAGCATACTTATGTGCATAAGGCATACAAGGAAAGATATTAAAATCTTTGTATTCCTTTTGATTTTCACGCATGTAGTCACATATTTCAGCAATACGGTCGTGGGTTGTACACATAAAAGTATTAATACCCACTTCTCTGGCAGAGTTTAACACATCAATGATGGCTTTGTTCTCCTTGAAGCGGATAGCTTGTGCGCGTGATTTTTCATCAGATATGTGGTTGACTGCAAAAAATTGGTTGTCCCCAAATAAAATTTTATCCATTTTTTATGTTTATTTCAAAGTGTCATTAATCAATATATCTATAATCTTATCCGTAACCAAAGCTTCTGCAAAAGAACTGATGTTTTCTTTTTTCTTATGTTTGATACAGTCGATAAAGTAATCTATCTGTGCAGAATATTCTTCGCCTCGGAGGTTGAAGTTAACAAGTGGTGTTAAATCGGTAATATATTTGATATTCCATCCTTTTTCCAAATTTTCAGCTTTGTTTTCCTCTTTCAGGTAGATTTTCAGTTCCGTGGCATCGGCTATCAGTTTACCTTTTTTACCTTCTATTTCAATGGAGGTACACATTTTTCGATGTGTTTCATCACTCCAATTGACCGCCAATTGACCGCTCAATCCATTTTCTAGGAACAGAGACGAGTAAACAGCATCTTCTACCTCGTTTGAATATATACTTTTGAGTAATGTTCCTTTGGCGTCTACTGGTTTACCCAACACGAAGTGAATCAAATTGAGGACGTGTGATGCATAATCGAACAAGCAACCCCCGCCTTCAGAACGTGCTGAACGCCATGTACTTCCTTTCTCTTTCAATACCACAGGTCCGTATGCCGAACCATTAAAATGATACAAATCACCTATCAGACCCGATTCAGCCAATCGCTTCATTTCTCGGAATGTCCCGATAAAGCGGTTGTGGTATCCTACCTGATTAATTACATCTTTTAATTCAGCAACAGTTACCATTTTGATACCCTCTTCTACTGTCAGCGCAAATGGTTTTTCACAAAATACGTGAATGCCTCTTTCGAGTGCATACAAAACCATATCAGCGTGAAATTTGGTAGGTGTAGCCACTATAATGCAATCGGGTTGAGTCTCAAGAATCATTTTCTTGTAGTCGGTATATGTCTTTTGCTTGGAATATTTGTTGAAGGCTTCCAGCAAAAAGGTTGATGAGTCGCATATGGCTACTAAATCTACATCTGGATGAGCATTAAGAATCGAACAATGAGACAATCCCATTTTTCCCAATCCGATGATGGCTGCTTTAATCATAATTTTATTATTTGCTATTAATTACGTTCTTATACTGATTACTAATTATTTCCCAACGATAATTTTTTTTTGCCACTTCCTGCAAATCTTCTCCTATTTTTTGTAAGTCAAAAGTTTGATATTGATTCAACAAATTAGTTAGTTCTTCTGTTGAATTGAAATATAATGCTTTGTTATGAGAGGTATGCTCATTATAACCGGAAGCATAGGCAAAAGTAGGCAGACCTAAATACATTGCCTCTGCAAAAGAAGGATTGGTTCCGCCGGCTGAATGTCCGTGTATATAAATAGTACAATTACTTCTTAAAATATCCAAAATTTCCCGATCATAAATGGCATCAAGTAAAACCAGGTTGTTCTTATTCAAATAGTTGTTTTTAGTTTCTATTCCATAGGGAGAATTATTCCAGTTACCTACCATAACAAAAGGCAATTGATTCTGATTCACAAAAGCATCAAGCATCATATCTATATTATTATCCTTTTGAATGCGAATGACACTAAAGGCATATTTTTGCTTCAGGAAAGAATATTTTTTAATAGCCTCTTCTGTAATAGGTTTTTTCATGGCTTGATCGCCTCCATAAGCAATAAGGGTGCTTGACAAACCATATTCGTTTTGAATATAGTTTTGGATTCCAATGTTATCCGAAATAATATGTCCACAATTCTTGACTAACAATGCTTCTGCCTTTTTTATAACCTTCCTGGCAGTTGGGGACCATTTATTTCTTTTCCAATCCAGTCCTCCTATATTTAGTATAATTTTTGAACGAAAAAGCTTGAGAAATGGCATGACAAATCCAGCTCCAAACCCTAAAAACAATATTTTGTCATTTCGAAATACAGCTTGAATTAATGAAAGACTATCATAAATTATTCCTAATCCTCCATGCGAAGTAATCGGAATATACTTCAACTTCGCTCCTTTGTATTCAGAAAGTTTAGTATCAATGTCTTTTGATGAACAATAAACGGTTATATCCATTTCTTTTGAAAGATGTTCCACCAAATACTCCGCAAGGGTTTCAAATCCCCCATAATTATTAGGCAATCCTCTGATTCCTACTATTGCTAATTTTGACACAAGTTTTTTTGCTTTCATTAAGTTTACTTTGTATTAAGAAAATTCAATATTCTACAGTTTAAAATTTTAAACAATTAATATAAAAAGTGTAAAAAAAATTAATTATTTTGAATTTCAATTATAAATTTCTCAATGTCTTTAGTGTATTTTTCATCTGAAAACAACTCTTTGACTTTGTTTCTTGAATTATTGCTGATTAAATCATAAGTTTTTTTGTCACTAATAAGTTTTTCAAATTTTGATGTAAAGTCATTTTTATCATCAAATAAAAAACCATCAACATTATCTACTATAAGTTCAGCTGTACCTGCATTATTATATCCTAAAACAGGAATACCATCTCTCATTGCTTCAATTGTTACTCTACCAAAAGCTTCATTTTTGGAAAAGTTTAATAAAATATCAATTGATTTATAAATATTATTAGTATCTGATATATACCCCATAAAAAATATTTTTTTTTCAATATTATTCTCTAAGGCATATTTTTTTATAGATTCAATGTATTTTTTTTCACCATCCCCATATATACTTAAAAAAACTGAATTATATTTCATAAGGAGATCTTTCATGAAATGAACAGCTTCTAGCTGACACTTTTCTTTATGAATATATCCGACAATACCAATGTTAATGGAATTGTTATCTCTATCTTTATTATTTGAATCTATTGACTCAATACCATTATAAATAGTTCTACATATGGTTTTTTGAAGATGAATTGGCAAAACATGTTCTTGCACAACATTTGAATTAAAAATTAAACCTGCACTTTCATTTAATGACCAAATCTTAAACCTTTTCCCATATAGTGGAATAAAACTATAATCTAAATCTCCAAATTCTCGTACATGAGTAATGTGTTTTACCTTAAGAAATTTCGAAACTATCCAACCCATATTTTCTATTGAGCTATTTGAATAAATAATATCCGGTTTGAATTTCCAAACTCGATATAACAATACAGGAAACATAAAAAAATTTAATATTTGCAATAAAGGGAATAACAGATACCTTATTTTTTTTCGAAAGAAAAAAATAATTGGAAAAAACGGTAATGATATTTGACTTATCTCATTTGCTTTATAATCTTCATTCAACGAATTTGCAAACGGAACCATTAATAAAACATCATAATTTGTGTTGAGATACTTAATTAAGGTAAATAATGACTTATTGGCACCATAAGGTTTCCCATTGTGACAAAAAAAAAGTATCTTAAGCTTATTTTTCATGCTTTTTTTATTTTAATAAAAGAAAAAAATTATTTTTCTAAAAGATTTTCAATAAAACCCTTAAAATTATACCAAGTATTTTGAATTAAATGCTCTGAAATTCGCGCATCATTGTGCTTAAATTGTTCAACTAGTGACTCAATCTCATCAAATTCATTGTATGTCTGAATAATATCTAAATCCTTGTATTCTTTAAATGCCCCTATATTAGGGCCTATAATTGGTTTTAAAAATGAAAGACTGTAAATTAATGCACCGGAAGATAGTATAGAAGTTGAAGAATGGCAAAAAAGCACAACTTTTGATTCTGATATGAATTTGGATAATTTATTATCATCAATATATTCATCTATGAAAATAATATTTGGTGTAATATGATTATTTATCTCTCTCAAGTAGTTTTCATCGTTACATTTACCACATATAAGAATTTTTTTATCAGTATAGTAATTTTTGTTTTTTATAAATATGAGAAATTCAGTAATATTTTTATAAGGCTCGATATTCCCCCAAAGAATAAAATCATAAATAAGAGGTATATTTAATATCGGTTTTACATTTTCATAAATTGGATGAGGAGTATATACAATGTTATCTTTTTTATAAGTATCACGATAAAAAGCCAAACCATCTTTAGCATGTGTTATTACAAAATTGGCAATTCGAGAATTATAGTTCATAATTGCACCTGAAAGATAATTTTTCTTATTATGAATTCGCTTATTGTGTAATATCCATATTATTTGCTTTGATTTAAAAGTTTTAATTATTAATGTTATAATTACATAATTTAGAGTCTGTAAAAATCCAAATTTTAACTTTGGTAGATTTTCGGTCCAATTAAAAATAAAAACATCACATCTTAAATACAGAATTAAATCAAAAATTCCGTAATTACGACCACAATTATTTGAGATTTCATTATTTAAACCTAAACTTTCAACTAAGTGATTTACATAAGGATTTAGAATAGATTTATTAGCTTTTATAGGGAATATGTATATTTTTTTTTTCATCTTGTTTCTATAATTTACAAATTATTAAATAGTAGATTAAATTTAAGACCTACAATACGTTAGATTTACACATAAATAGATAATCCAACTGTTTATTCTTTTTTACTTAATAATTCAACTTTCCAACAAGCTTTTCATTCTCTTATATTGTTTACCCTAACCCTTTTCGGCATAAAGCGATGATGAGGAAAACCATTTCTCTAAAAACTCATCTGCGTTTGCGCTTGACAAATCATCTATATTTCATAATTATAGTCGTTCTCTTGACCAATTGACATTTTTCTTCACAAGTTTTGAAGGTATTCCTGCGTATATAGAATTTTCTAAAATCTCTTTCGTAACAATTGTTCCTGTTGCAACAATAGAATTATTTCCAATTTTAGAACCTTTTAAAACCGATACTCCATATCCTAACCAAACATGATTACCAATATGAACCGGTTGAGCATTATTGATTCTGACAGAGGTTTCTGCATCAAAAATTGAATGGCTATCACCATTTCTAATTTGGATTTCATTTGAGAACATACAATCTTCTCCTATAATAATAACTTCTCCCTCAGTTGCTGCAAAATGACCACCTTCAATTGTCGTACGATAACCAATTTTTATTTGCCCCCTATCATCTTCTATCCAAAGTTCCAAATCTCTTAAATTACAATACTTCCCTATTTCAATTTTACAATTGCTTCCCTTTACGTATAACAAACAGTGTCTCAAACGAGCTTCGGGGGATATTTTAATCAAACTGTCCCTTCCATTTATTCTTATTTTTACATCGTTTAAAAAAGCTCCCTTCAAAATTATTCTGTTGCTGCGTTTTCCTTTTATAAAACAATATGATGGAAAACTGTAAATCATTGCAGCTACATTCATCAAAATCGGCAACCTCTTAAATAAATCAACAATAGTCTTCTTCATTTTAATAATTAATTTTAAAAAAGCTTAATAAATTTAATGATTTTATGTTTAATTCGAATCCGAAGACCTTCTACAGTGTTTCTTTTAAATTTATTTAATTCTTCATAGTCCTCAGCCATTGTTATAAATTGTGATTTAAAAACTGCTTCCTTTTCATGTTTGTGAATCTCAGCATACTCTTTGTTGCTGCTTATTCCGTAAGGATCATAAATTGCGATAACTTCTGGAAGTACTTTAATCTGTTTAAAAAACACATTGTAAGCAGTAAAAATAAACTTGTAATCAGCAGCAATTTTTAAAGAATCATCATATAATCCTAATTCGCTGAACAACTCTCTCTTTGTAAACGTTGACTGATGATATAACCCGTTATAAATGAAGTAATAGAGTGATATTTTTTTTGGAGGCAGCATCTTAAATTCCATCATTCTAAATTTGATACATATTCCACCATAAAGAAAGTCAGCAGTTTGTTTGATGTTAAAGATTTCAGCAATCACATTATTTTTGTAAAATATATCTCCAGAATTTAAAAAATAAACATATTCACCTTTTGCACGTTTAATACCTTTATTCATCGCGTTATAAATACCATTATCTGGTTCCGATACCCAATAATTTATACTAGCTTCATTCTCGCTAATGATTTCAATACTATTGTCCGTTGAAGCTCCATCTATTACAATATACTCATAATCATCAAAGATTTGATTTACCACGCTCTCAATTGTTTTCTTTAATCCTTGTGAATTATTTCTATTAATGGTAATTATTGAAAGAATTGGCTTCATAAATTTTTAAGTATTTCTATTGTTTGTATTTATTACTACTATATTTAAAATATAACTCTATTATTGTATGCGTATAAAAATATCAATTTAATTGTAAAATCTTATTTTGATTAGTAACAGATACAAAAATGCCAACTAAATTTTCTCCACCCGATCATGAGTTATGAGCGGAATTTATTATGAATGTTTTTGAACGACCACATTATGAATACTGAATAACCGTATTCAGTTATTAGTTATGAGACTCTTAACTCTTTGTTAAACAATAATTATTTACTTTCGATACATTTACTAATTGCAATTTTATAAATAGATAATAAATTATCTTTTACAATGCTTTTATTATGTCTTTTTTCTGCAACAGAAATAGCATTTGAACTTATTATCATTAAATTTTTTGGAACATTAATTAATTCTATGACTTTACTAGCTAAAATATGAGGCTCATTGCTTGGCACCAAAAAACCATCAATTCCATCCTGTATAAGTGTTGAAATACCGCCAACATTTGTAGAAATTACAGGCAGACCAATTAATTGTGCTTCACAAATGCTGTTAGGACTATTGTCTATATAGGAAGCATGAACAAAAATATTTGAATTTAATAATGCTTGTAACAGTTCTTCTTCCAGAGTAATGCCCTTCAATATCACATTATTATCATAAAATTTTTCCCCAATTAAATGTTCAATAAATTTCGCATATTCTGAATTCGGCCTAATCCCATAAATATTCCATTCAAAGTCGAAATTTGCATTCTGTTTCAAAAGGACAGCTGTTTTTAGAATTAAATCGAGTCCTTTATAAATGTTTTCATTTATAGTTGATGTAAGAATGAATTTGGTATTTTTGGGCATTTCCCATTTTGCTTTATAAAAACCATTTCTAATTATTTCATCACAATGATAATAATTAGCATGAGGAGCATATAGTTTTGTAATAGCCTTATCCCAATGAGTACGTCCAATAAAGTTAGAACAGGCTTTGAAAATTTCCAATTCACGTAGAGCCATTTTCTCAAAACGATAATAATCATGAAAAAGACCAACACCCTTAGCAAGAAAAACCGGATTTAAACTCTTAAATAAAGAAATTCCTTTGAAACCAGGGAAAAACCAAGCATTTAAATAAGGATTTATTATCCCTTGTAAATGAATAACCACTGGTACTTTTGTGTACTTAGTAATTTTACCAAACATTGTCTCTGTCCCAAAAACATGTATAATGTCAGGACTGAAATCTTTAATGGGGAATACAAGTTTTTCTAATTGTTGCTTGCTACCTATTTCATGTCGCCAATTATTGAAGTATTTTATAAGTTTTGAATTATTATTTTTGTGCAATTGATAATAAGTAGTTCCACTATCATCTTTAAAAACAAGATCGTTATCCCCCCAAAATACTATAGCAAGTTCAATATTTTCATCATGAAGAAATAATTTTTTAAGGGAACTAATCCAATTACCCCCAGGATAAAAGAATTTTCCGTTCACATCTTGCTTCATCGAAACATGCGAATACCAAAGTACTTTCATTTTAAATTATATTAAATTTTGGCAAGATAATATTTAACTTGCTCATTAGTCATTGAACGCCAACTTAATGATTCGCAAAGAGCAAATGCTATCCATACAAAAAGATATTCTAGACCAAAGCTGGGTAATCCATATGGTATTAAAAAAACAACATGAAAAAAAACATATAATGCCAGAGCTTTAGTAAGCCTATTTCTTGTTTTAAAAAACCCAACATAGAAAGCATGTAACAAAAGGAAAACATAAAATATCAAGTATATTATTCCGCCTTTTAGAATTAAATAAAGATAGCCGGTTTCATGTGTATACCTAGGCACATCGAATGCGGGATGTTTATAAGCTCCTTCAATCCCTTCACCAAAAAGCCAAGCATTTTCTGTAGTTAAATATTTAATTAACGTCTCATCTACATCGGACCTTGTATCTTCGTTAATTCTATTGAAAAGCAAAGAAAAAGTAGAATTTGAATACGTATTTACTGTTACAAAAATTATTGAAATGATTACACCAATAAATACAAATTTTAAAAATACATTCCTACTTTTTGATTGTTGTAGGTATAAATAAAACATCCCAAAAAAATATAAAGCAATTATAACAACTCCACCTCTTCTAGCAAGAAAAGCAAATAAAAACAAAATAAATAAAGAAGTAAAAATGGCAAACCATTTGTATTTCTTTGGAACAAACTCGTAACATAACATTGAAAAACAAGAAATAGTGAACCAAAAGTTGTATTGGTCAGCTAAGCTTGCTAACCCCATTTCTCCATCTGTACTCATTACTTCCCCCCTAAGCACCACGATTTGCATTGTACTGAAGTTTAACACAAAAAACACATAACCAATTATAGAGAATACAAAAATCATTTTAAATAATTTTGGCAATGAAATGATTCTTGTACCTAACAAAATGATAAGCGGTAGTAAATATGACGTTAAACCATAAATTTTATATGGATGTAAGCTATCTTCACTAAAATCTTGACCTAAAAGAAAAGGACGAGTAATTATTAAAAAGGTCCACAATAAATAAGCATTAAATACGATTCTTATTTTTCCTTTCAATGGATTATCTCTCTTATATCTAAAAAAAAATGGAGATACAAAAATAAATAGCAAGCCGATAAATGCAATAGTACTTTGTAATGGATGATATAATAGTTCTGCAAATTCTTTTAATCCAAAAAGAAGAAATCCGAATAAGATAATTGAAAAAACTCGATAATTGGCTTTAGAGAATTGCATTAAGATCTTTTATAAAAAATTTAAAATTATTAATCAGAATTATTTATTCCATATGCCTTTAGCGGTATTATTGATAACCTTATAATATTGCATTGGGGCTAAAATCATACTCGGAATAAAACAAATTATTGTTGCAAAAATGACCCCAGCAACTCCCATTTTTAAGTTACTTGCAAAATAAATTGATAGTGGAATATTGATTAAAGAACAAAATACGCTTTGTAAAGCTTGAATTTTTACTTTTCCTGTACCATTAATAAAAAAGGTATATGGTGTCACAAATATTGATGACATTATAAAAACCCCCATTAAAATGGTTAAAGATTCTGGAACATAGACTTTGGAACCAACCCAAAAATAATAAAAAATATTGGACAGAAACATCATAATCAAAACACAAAAAATAAAAGCAAAAGCCATTCTGTTAAAGTTTTTCATAGATTTTCTAATCCATTCAAAATCATTTTTTATATAAGCCTCCGTTATACTAGACCAATAAGGGTTTGCTATAATATTGAAAAGCATTGTAGCAATACTAAAATATTTATATGAAATGTTAAAGGGTACAACTTTAGCTGGAGAAAATAAATTAGAAATAATCATATTATCTGTAGAATATAAAACTATCCCTGAAATTTGAACTATAAAAAACAGGAATCCTAATCCAAAAATATCTTTTAAGTATTTTTTTTTCCATAGCGAAAGACTAGGTTTATACTGCTTGTATGTTTTTGAAAATGCAAATAGATTCAATCCCAGTAAAAGTAACATAGGTAAGGCAGAGAAAATAGTACCAAAAAATAAAAGTGAACTCTCTCCTGTTTGTATCATCAACCATATGGTCAACAAAGATCCGACGGATGTAAAAAAATTAATTTTCCCTTGCATGGAATGATGTTGGTCTGCCGTATAAATGGTAGTTATCAGTTTTACCACTAATTGTAAGCAAAAAAAAGAAAATACAATTGGCATGAGTATTCCAAGTTCTTTTTGCAAAGCAGGTTTAGTATTAAATACGCGCGTCCAATCTATAAAAAAATTAAAAAATAAAAAAATTACCATCAGCAGCATGCAAACACTACCAATAGTAAAATAAGCAGAACTAACATAGGCTCTGGCAAGGGTTAAATCTCCTTTAGCCTTAGCTTCAGCAAATTTATTACGCAATCCATTACCTAGTCCAATATCAAAGAAGGAAAACCATGCAATGAAAGAACTCAAAGTAAGCCATATTCCATAATTTTCGCTGTCTAAATAATTAATGGTTAATGGTACAACTAGAAAACTAGATACCATGCTTCCTCCTTTATAAATAAACGACAAAAGAACATGTTTTGTGATGTTCTTAGAGCGATTACTTTTAATTCCCAATTTATTGTAACCTTTATGAATTATTTGTTTCAATTTTTGTTATTTATTAACTTGGGGAAACATTGAAATCATGTAAAAGTTATCTCAATTATTCCTATTTGTAAAAAAATTAAATAAGCAATTATTACCTATTCCTTCTGTATATATACAGTATGTCCCCCATTCATCAAATGCAAATCCTTTTTGAACAAAGCTACATCAGCGGCCACCATTTCTTCCACCAGACCGGCTAAATCGTATTTCGGTGTCCATCCCAATTGCGTTTGGGCTTTAGTCGGATCCCCAATTAATAAATCCACCTCAGTAGGACGGAAATATCTTGGGTCTATGCGCACCAATACATCTCCTATTTTGGTTTTAATTTCCAAACCTTCTAAAGCATCATTCACCAATGCTTCATCAAAACTGTCTAAAATTCCAATTTCCTCCACTCCTTCTCCTTCAAAACGCAGGTTGAACCCTACTTCTGCAAAAGCCAATCTAATAAAATCACGTACTTTGGTCGTAACACCCGTAGCAATTACATAATCACTCGGTTGGTCTTGCTGCAAAATACGCCACATGGCTTCTACATAATCCTTGGCGTGTCCCCAGTCCCTTTTGGCATCCAGATTCCCCATATAAATGGCGTCTTGCATCCCTAAAGCAATTTTGGCTACGCCACGCGTAATTTTACGGGTAACAAAAGTTTCTCCTCGTAATGGGGATTCATGATTAAACAAAATCCCGTTACAGGCAAACATATTGTAGGCTTCACGGTAATTTACCGTAATCCAATAGGCATAAATTTTAGCAACTGCATACGGAGACCTTGGATAAAAAGGAGTCGTCTCTGATTGTGGAACCGCCTGAACCAAACCATATAACTCAGAAGTACTGGCTTGGTACACTTTTGTTTTCTTCTCCAATCCTAACAAACGAACTGCTTCCAAAATACGTAAAGTCCCTATCCCATCTGCGTTAGCTGTATATTCGGGAATATCAAAACTCACTTTCACATGACTCATTGCCGCCAGATTATAAATTTCATCCGGTTGTGTTTCCTGGATGATTCGCGTCAGGTTCATTGAATCGGTTAAATCACCATAATGCAGTTTGAATCGTTGGTTCTTTTCATGAGGGTCTTGGTACAAATGATCAATACGACTGGTATTGAAAGAGGACGATCTGCGTTTGATTCCATGAACCATATATCCTTTTTCTAATAATAATTCTGCTAAATATGCGCCGTCTTGTCCTGTTACCCCTGTTACTAATGCTACTTTCATTTTGTTCTTTTTCGTTTTTCGCTTGTTAATCGGTGAATTGGTTAATCGTGTAACTGATAATTGGTTAAATCTTTTATAAACAGTTAACCCTTTTTCTAACCAGTTAAACGGTTAATCGCAAAAATCTACATCTTCACTTGCTTAAATGCATCGATGTTTTCCAAAAACCAATCATAGGTTTTTTGAATGCCTTCCTCTAAGTTCACTTGGTGTTTCCATCCTAATGCATGCATTTTAGATACATCCATTAATTTTCTTGGTGTACCATCAGGTTTTGTGGCATCCCAGATAATTTCGCCTTTATGACCTGTAATCTGCTGAATCGTTTCAGCTAACTGTTTAATTGTCAAATCCTCGCCGGTTCCTATGTTATATAAATAGTCCGGAAGCCTGTTTTCTAAAGCAAAAACCACTGCTTGGGCCATATCTTCCACAAATAAAAATTCTCTCATAGGAGTTCCGCTACCCCAGAGCGTAACAGGAGCATGGTTGTTTTCTTTGGCTTCATGAAATTTTCTCATCATGGCCGGTAAAACATGTGAGGTATTCAAATCGAAATTATCATGAGTACCGTATAAATTGGTAGGCATCAGACTAACAAAATCTTTTCCAAATTGCTTTCTAATCGCCTCACAGGCTTTTACTCCAGTAATTTTTGCAATAGCATACCATTCGTTAGTAGGTTCCAAAGTTCCGGTTAGCAGGTATTCTTCTTTTAAAGGTTGTGGTGCTAATTTTGGATAGATACAAGAACTTCCCAAAAAAATAAATTTCTCCACACTGGCTTGTAATGCCGAATCAATCAAGTTATTCTGGATCTGCATGTTCTCCATAATAAATTGATACGGATAATTATTGTTGGCCAATATTCCTCCCACTCTGGCAGCCGCATCAATGATCACTTCTGGGTTTTCTTTGCCCATAAAATCTTTTACAGCCTGTTGGTTTCTCAAATCCAATTCACCGCTGGAAACTCCAATTAAATTTGTGTATCCTTTAGCAGATAAAGTTCTCCAAATAGCACTTCCAACCATTCCGTTGTGTCCGGCGATATATATTTTAGTATTCTTGTTCATCTGATTCATTTTAAATTCTGGGTGTAATTACTCCAAACGGTTCTCGATACATTAAGTGTTGGGTTGTAGGTTTCGGTTCCGTCAGTTCGAGTGATGGTATGAAATAGCGACAGCGGTTTTATACAATCGTATCGAGAACACTTAGGGAAACCAAACTTCTCGATCCATTTTAGCTAACAAGCCCCGTCCTTTATTTTAAATCCTTCAAGCTAAAAACACTCGAAGTGACAAGATGGGTGTGTTACGTGCCAAATTCTATTTTTGCAACTCTTTTTTTATCTCTTTTTCCATTACTTCTTTACGCAAGCTGCTGCTGGAGAAACGATGGTCGCGCACATTAAAATAAAGTGCTATTCCCTTTTCTTCACAGTAGGTTCTGCCTGTAAAATTTTTGTCTTTGTATTCATCCCCAATAATGCGGACATCCAGTTTGAACGACCTTAAAATATCCTCTAAATCCTGTTCCGTTGCATAAGGTACAATTTCATCCACAAAGCGACAGCCCTTAAGTTGGATGTACCGTTCCACTACCGATTGTGTCGGCCTGTTTTTTTCAGGACGGTCAATTGTGGGATCCGTTTGTAAAGCTGCGATTAAATAATCACATTGTCTTCTGGCTTCTTCCAACATCTTAATGTGTCCTGCATGCAGCAAATCAAATGCGCTAAATGTTATTCCAATTTTCATTGTTCATTATTTTAAATCGAAGTGAGTCTGGCTGACTTGTCAATACTGGCTAAAATGCTAAACCGCAAGCCCAAACTTATTACTTCCGTTTTTTATATTTTATTAAAGGATCCTATTGCACTGTTTTGGCTACCGCTTCGCGATTCATACTCACAGCAATGAGTTGAAATCAGATTTTTCTGGCAGCAAATATACCTACAATACCTCCGTATATTTTGAGGTTCCTCCCTGCTTTACAGTTATTAAATTGTAAAATTTACTTCAAAAAAGTAATTCATGAATAACGTTCAGTCGCAAGAGTTTCTCTTTTTTGTTTTTTTTAATTCCCCAATTTGAGGAAGCAAAAAAAGATACCGATAGTATTTATATTCCGTCCGCGAAAGTATAGTTTCCCAACTGCAGCTCCTTACGGTTTTCCTCAATCTGTCGTTTTTATTACCAACAATTAGAAACTTTAAGCTTTTTAAAACACTTAATTAATCTTTGCACTTGTTTTTTAATAACATAAAGCCTTTCCTTGTCCCAGACTTCATCATTAAAGCGCTTCAATCTTTTGATTTGGATCAATAGTGATTTACTATTGATGGAGTACGATTATTTTTTTAAGATAAAAAAAAATGATTTTAGACTTTAAATTAGCTATTTGCTAATTGGATGGCCATTCACTTTTTCCGCTATAAATGATCTTAAACAAATAAATCGAATGCGATGAGTGGTATTTCAGTTTTTATTTATTAGTACTAATTCGCTATTTATTCGAATGCTATCAAATAACTCATTATTCCCGACTTATAATTAAAAAACTGATCGCATTATTGAATTACAAAAATGGCTTCGCCGTTCACACTCACAAAATGTAAGTCGAAAAAAGCAGATTTGGGACCGCAAATATAAGTACATTATCCTAAGTATACTTTAACAAATTCTTACATTTTTTTAAAAAAAAGTCCTGCTATTTGAAAACAAAACATAACCCCTTAAGAATCAATATTAAAACTTTTTAAAAACTATAGCTGTCTCTCAAAAAAAAATCATTAAAGAATTATAAATCAGAAAAATAAATCATTTTAAAAACAAAACATAAGAAATTACAGGGTATTACTTTCAAAAACAGCGTAATAAAATTCAATAAGGGTTAACAAAAAGAGGCAAATTATCTTTTAATTCAATTTAATTGCATGTAAATAGCGTTCAAACTGACCGAGGTTTGGTCGTACGTTTGGGGTTCGACTTCGCTCGATGTGACAAAGTACATTTCTAGAGTTGGTTTGGTTATCACGATGATTAGTTTGAATCGAAAGACATCTCGACTCGACCCAACCTGGCGATTGGAATAATTACACCCCATAGGTTTCCTGATAAACATTTTTTTGTATTTTGGCTCCAATAAAAAACAACAATGAGCCCAAGCACTATCCTACTCCTCATCATCGTCTATTTCGGAATTCTATTTTATATCTCCCATTTTGTAAGTAAGAAAGACAGTGGAAATGAAGCTTTTTTTAGAGCCAATAAAAACTCCAAATGGTATTTAGTCGCTTTCGGGATGATTGGTACAGCACTTTCGGGAGTGACTTTTATTTCGGTTCCGGGAGAAGTGGGTGCCCCATCTGGGGAACAATTCAAGTATTTTCAGTTTGTATTGGGAAATGCCATTGGTTTTATCATCATCGCCAAAATACTACTGCCTTTGTATTATCGCATGAATTTGACTTCGATCTACGGCTATATCGAACAGCGATTAGGAACCTACTCTTATAAAACCGCAGCCAGCATTTTCTTAATCAGCAGAACTATTGGTTCCTCTTTCAGACTGTATCTGGTAGTGATTGTTTTACAACGTTTTGTTTTTGACTTTTATAAGGTTCCCTTTGCCGTTACAGTATTGATTTCACTGGGTTTGATATTTGCCTACACCTACCGCGGCGGATTGAAAACTATAATTATCACGGATACTTTACAAACGTTTTTCTTAGTTTCCTCAGTTTTCCTTACCATCTATTTTATTTGCGATAGTTTGCAACTCAATGTTTTCGAAGCTTTTGAAGAAGTAAAAAACAGCAACTACTCTAAAGTATTTTTCTTTGAAGACTTTGTCTCCAGCAAGTTTCATTTTATCAAACAGATTCTTGGAGGAATCTTTGTCACCATTGCCATGGTCGGACTCGATCAGGATTTAATGCAAAAAAACCTGAGCTGCGCAACCATAGGCGAGGCCCAAAAAAACATGTTCACCTTTACCGGGATATTTGTTCTGATTAACATCTTTTTTCTGAGTGTAGGTGCCTTGCTTTACATTTATGCCGATAAAAATGGCGTAGCTGTACCTCTTGATTTGGTAACCGGAAAACCAAGAACCGATTTGCTTTTTCCTGAAATAGCCTTTCATCATTTGGCCTTAATTCCTTCGGTGGTTTTTTTATTGGGATTAACAGCCGCTACCTTTGCCACTACTGATTCGGCCTTGACAGCACTGACCACTTCGTTTTGTGTTGACTTTTTAGGTATGGACAAAGTCGAAAACAGCAACAAGCCAAACATCGTTCGAACCAGACATTTTATTCATATCGGTTTTTCGTTTTTGATGTTTTTGGTTATCGTCTTTTTTAATTCGATTAACGACAGTTCAGTAGTTGGAATGATTTTCAGAGTAGCCTCCTATACGTACGGACCTCTTTTGGGATTGTATTGTTTTGGTTTGTTTCTAAAGTCGAAAACGGTAAAAGACAAATTGGTTCCGATAATCTGTTTACTGTCTCCTGCCATCACGTACTTTATAAGTGAAAATTCAAAAGTCCTTTTCTTTGGATATGTTTTTGACAATGAACTCATCATCATCAACGGGCTAATAACTTTTGCAGGACTTTTGTTGATCAGCAAACCAGCCATAGGAGAAACCAGATTCTAGCCCATCTCGAAATCGGGAGGGAGCGGCATCCTTTTCTTGCCTAAAGAAGGCAAGAAAAGATATAGCGGATCCTGAAGCTTCGGGAGAAAATGCTCCTTAAAAAAAATTGAAATTTAATACTGATTGGTTGCCAACATTACCAAGGTACAGGCCACTTCTACTTTGATGTTATTTAGTTGCAACAATTGATAGAATTCAGGATTCTCCGTTCCTGGGTTAAAAATCACACGTTTGGGTTTGGCCTCCACTATGTAATTATAGTAGTCACGTTGGTGTGAAGGGTTAAGATAAAGCGTTACTGTATCGATATTTTTTAATGGAATCGCCTTGGTGCGAATTTTCACTCCTGCCACTTCACCTAAATTATGACCTATAGCCAAAACCGAATGACCTTTTTCAACCAACTTTTCGATTGCCATAAAAGCATATCTTGATGGCTTTGTCGAAGCTCCGAGAACTAAGGTTTTTTTATTTTTTATCATTTTTTGTAATTATATTTTACAAAAGTAATCAAAAAGGTTCATGAGTTTAGCAATTATCAGGTTAAGTTGCAAAAGCAATAAAACAATATCCTAACATTAAAAATTTAAAAAAATATTACTTTTACATTCTAAAAACCAAACAACATGGATCTTTTCATCTATTTATTTGCTGCTTTATTTTCTGTATTGAACCCGATTGGAACTGTTCCAATTTTTGTTGGGCTAACCCATAACGACAGCGAAAAAGAGCGTTCCAGAATTTCTTTATGGACAGCGGTAAATGTTTTTCTTATTCTTATCATTTCTTTTTTCATAGGCCAGTATGTCCTGACTTTCTTTGGAATCAGCATTGACGCCCTCCGAATTGCAGGTGGAATCGTCATCGTAAGTTCCGGATTTTCTTTGCTTTCCGGAAAATTTAATAAAAAAAGAGGGATTAACAAAAAGATTGAAACCGATGCACAAAAAAGAAACGATGTTGCCCTGACTCCTTTAGCAATTCCTATGCTTGCCGGTCCTGGTTCCATATCTTTACTGATTGCTTTCTATCAGGAACATCATTCCACTACAGAAATCATCATTTCCTCCCTGGCTATTTTAGCTATAGCAATAGCCATTTTTGCAATCCTCAGAAGCGCCCATTATCTTGCAAAAATGCTAGGTGCCTCCGGTATTGTTGCGATTTCAAGAATTGTTGGGTTCATTGTAATCGCTATCGGTATCCAATACATCGTAAGTGCCATGATCAATATTATTAAAGGAAATTTTTAGTTCAAAAAATAAAAGCCCAAAAGAATTTTAAATTCTTTTGGGCTCTACAATTGATTTACAACTCTCAATGTTGTTTTATATACATTTTTTCGAAACAAATTTCTAACGAAAATCACTACCATCGACTCCTCTCTATGTGATAGATTGGTTATGCTATGACGATTTTGTCAAGTCAAGCGAAGTCGAGACTCATGTTTACCTGGTACGGGGATCGATAGAAGAGCATCTCGTTTCTCGACTTCGCTCGAAATGACGCACTCGATGTGACAAAGGAAGGATGTTACACGAGTCTCACGTTTATCATCATAAACTAATTTATTCTCTTGGCAAGAAAATTTCTGCCATCATACATCTGGCACTTCCACCTCCACAAGCCTCGATCGTATCCAAACTGGAACTCAAAATAGTGACATGCTCTTCGAGTTGGGCAATTTGCTTTTTGGTTAAACTTTGATGGGCCGAAGTACTCATGACCAGATACCTTCTGTCATCCGCCCCTTTTACTTCCAACATGTTCCCTGCAAAATTATTGACTTGGTCTTCGGTAATCAGAATTATTTCTTTTTCATCACCTCTAAGACTTTCTAACACCATTTTGCGCTCTTTTTTATCATCGATACAATCCGCACAAATTACTGCGAAAGTTTCCCCCAAGCACATCATTACATTGGTATGGTAAATTAATTTTCTTTCATTATTAACCGTTTGAAAGGCTTCAAATATGACAGGCGTAAATTCAAAATCCTCGCAAAACTCTATGAACAATTCTTCATCTGCTCTCGGAGACAAAGCACAATACGCCTTTCCATTTTCTCGGTCTAAAACCAAACTTCCTGTTCCTTCCAGAAAAAAACCATCCTCCTCAGCAGAAGTGTAATCCATAATATTATTGATCACAAATCCTTTCTCTTCCAGAATATCCAAGATATCTTCGCGACGCTCCAGACGACGATTTTCTGCAAACATAGGATACAAAGCCACATCGCCATTCTCGTGAAAAGAAATCCAGTTATTTGGAAAAATACTATCCGGTGTATCTGGATTTAGCACATCATCAACAACAGTAACATCAACGCCGACGGATTGTAGTTTTGCTACAAAAGCATCAAACTCCTGTTGCGCCTTAGCATTTACGGTTGACGGGAAAAGACCATCAAGCACTTTTTGATAATAATTATTTACGGCGGTTTGCTCATTCATTCGAAATGCAACCGGGCGAATCATCAATATTGAATTGGTAGTCTGTTTCATACTATTTGGTTATTCGTTTGTTTTTAGTTGTTTTTATCGTAGAGAAGCACTACTGTGCGTCTCTAAAATATATGTCTGGAAATTAATCTCTAATTAAAGGCAAAGTGGAACATCGCAACAGCCCTTCCTGTTTGGCAATTTCTGCATACGGAATTTCCTCTACTGTAAACCCATTGGCACGCAACCAATTATTCAGTCTGGTAAAATTTCTTTCAGAAACCACAACATTAGGAGCTATGGAAAAAACATTAGAATTCATATTATACATCTCATCTCTTGTGATATGAAATAAATTTTCTTTCCCAAAAAGATTTACCAGAAACAAGTAGTCTGCTTCTTCGCGAAAACCTCTTTTATAAATAATCCCTTTGTCTTCCCCAACCGGCTGAAAACAACAATCCAAATGCAAAGCATTGTCACGGGCTTCTATTTTTGATTTCACCAAATCAAATTCTTTGACAATTTTATTCGGGAATAATTGTCTGATATATTCAACACCTTGCCAATTCGTTCTCGCGGTAATGTAATCTTTATAGTCACTGCCTTTATACGTTCCAATAAAAATATAGTTCCCCCACAGCATCACGTCACCTCCTTCTATATGAACTTCTTCCGGTGGCCGAACCACTTTCGCAGGATCGATTTGATCAATCACATACTGAATGGCGTCTAACTCACGCTCTCTTTCCGGTAAAATATTCGATTTAATAAAAACATCATCAATCACAAAACCAATATCTCTGGTAAAAATCTGATTGTAATTTTCAATTAATTCAGGTCGAAAAACGGTAACATTATATTTTTCAAGAACTTTTTTAAATGCTTCCATTTCAGCCACCATATCCGATTCTTTTGGATAAGTCCCTGCCAAAATATGTTCTAATGATTTAGGATCATACGCTTCTTCCGCTTTAGGTGTTGGTCCGTTGCTTATTGCAGACCCTAAAACTACGGCACGCAGACGCGAAGTTTCATTCTTTATATTTAATCTCAGCATTTGTGTATTGAATTTTGTCAAAGATAAAAAAATAAAAAAAGCTTCACTGATTAGTGAAGCTTTTTAAGTTTAATTATTTTTTATTAAGATCTTTTGAAATCTCTCAAAGGATACCCAACATATATCTGTCTTGGTCTACCTATTGGCTCTTTGTTTTCACGCATTTCTTTCCATTGTGCGATCCACCCCGGTAATCTTCCAATAGCAAACATAACCGTAAACATATCGGTAGGAATTCCTAAAGCTCTGTAAATAATTCCAGAATAGAAATCCACATTTGGATATAAATTTCTTGATTTGAAATATTCGTCTTCCAAAGCAGATTCTTCCAGTTTTTTAGCGATTCCCAAAATTGGATCATCCACTCCTAACGTCCCTAAAACTTCGTCTGCTGCTTTTTTAATAATTTTTGCTCTAGGATCGAAATTTTTATAAACTCTATGACCAAATCCCATTAATCGGAAAGGATCGTTTTTATCTTTGGCTTTAGCCAAATATTTATCGGCATCACCACCTGTTCTGTGGATTTCTTCCAGCATTTCAAGAACTGCCTGATTAGCTCCACCGTGTAATGGTCCCCAAAGCGCAGAAACCCCTGCAGATATAGAAGCAAATAATCCCGCATGAGAAGAACCTACCATTCTAACCGTAGATGTAGAACAGTTTTGTTCGTGATCAGCATGAAGAATAAACAATTTATCTAATGCATTAATAATAACCGGATCTGGTGTATAAGGACCTGTAGGCAACTCAAACATCAAACGCATGAAGTTTTCTACATATCCTTTAGTGTTATCATAATAATTTAAAGGATACCCCATACTCTTTCTGTAAGTCCAGGTAGCAATCACCAAGAATTTCCCCATGGTTTTACAAACTGCATCATACATCTCCTTTTCATTTTCAACATTTACAGACTTTGGATTAAATGCTGTTAAAGCACTGGTCAAAGCTGACAAAACCCCCATTGGGTGAGCTGTTTTTGGAAAACCATCAATAATGGTCTTCATCTCTTCGTTTACTAAAGTATACTTTCTAATATCTGTTTCAAATTGTTCAAGCGTTTTAGAAGAAGGCAGGTCTCCGAAAATCACCAAATAAGACACCTCAAGAAAATGAGATTTCTCAGCTAATTCTTCTATTGAATACCCTCTGTAACGTAAAATACCTAACTCTCCATCAAGGAAAGTAATTTCACTTTTGCAAGAACCTGAATTTTTGTAACCTGGATCAAGTGTAATTACACCCGAGACGTCACGTAATTTACTAATATCGACAGCAGCTTCATTTTCACTTCCCACAATAACAGGAAGGTCAAATTTATTGCCGTCTATTTCTAATGTTGCTATTTTTGACATAATATAATTGGAAATAAACTTATTAAATAATAATTACCAAATCTAAGGAATTCCGCACTAATTAAAAAGTTAATATAGAAATGAAATTGTTAAAAATAAAAAAAGACCATTCACAAAACGTGAATGGTCTTCAAAATATACCGTCTGGTAAAATTATTTTATTTTAAATGCATTTTTACCTGGAAAATAAGCTGTGTTTCCTAGCTCTTCCTCAATTCTTATCAATTGATTGTATTTAGCCATACGATCAGAACGAGAAGCTGAACCAGTCTTAATTTGACCACAATTTAACGCTACAGCTAAGTCAGCGATAGTATTATCTTCAGTTTCACCTGAACGGTGTGACATCACAGAAGTATATCCTGCATTTTTAGCCATATTAACTGCTGCGATAGTCTCAGTCAAAGTACCAATTTGGTTCACTTTAACAAGGATTGAGTTAGCGATTCCTTTTTCAATTCCTGTTGACAAACGCTCTACATTAGTAACGAACAAATCATCCCCAACTAATTGTACTTTATCACCAATTTTCTCAGTAAGTAATTTCCAACCATCCCAGTCATTTTCATACATTCCGTCTTCAATAGAAATAATTGGATATTTAGCTGCTAATTCAGACAAATACTCTACTTGCTCAGCTGAAGTTCTGATTTTACCAGTTTCACCTTCAAATTTAGAGTAATCGTATTTACCATCAACATAAAACTCTGAAGCAGCACAGTCAAGAGCAATCATAATTTCGTCTCCAAAAGTATAACCTGCTTTTTCAACCGCTTTTTTAATAGTATCCAAAGCATCTTCAGTTCCTCCAGCCAAGTTTGGTGCAAAACCACCTTCATCACCAACTGCAGTTGAAAGCCCTCTGTCATGTAATACTTTTTTCAAGCTATGAAAAATCTCTGTTCCCATTTGCATTGCATGAGAAAAAGAAGTTGCTTTCACAGGGAAAATCATAAATTCTTGAAATGCAATAGGCGCATCAGAGTGAGAACCACCGTTGATAATGTTCATCATCGGAACTGGCAACGTATTTGCAGAAACACCACCCACATATCTGTATAAAGGCAATCCTAATTCATTAGCAGCCGCTTTTGCAACAGCAAGAGAAACACCAAGAATTGCATTAGCTCCTAAACTTGATTTATTAGACGTACCGTCTAAATCAATCATCATTTGATCAATCACATTTTGTTCGAAAACAGATGTACCTACCAACTCATCAGCGATAAGAGTATTAACATTTTTCACAGCATTCAAAACACCTTTTCCTAGAAAAGCTTTACCACCATCACGTAATTCAACTGCTTCATGTTCTCCAGTTGAAGCTCCAGAAGGAACAGCTGCTCTTCCTAAAATACCGTTTTCAGTAATTACATCAACCTCTATCGTAGGATTTCCTCTAGAATCAAAAATTTGTCTTGCGTGAATTTTAACAATAATACTCATATCAATTTATTTAAAATGTTGAACTATTTATTTTGTAATTACAAATATATTACATCTTTTCTAATGAAAACCCAAAAATTTATGAATCTTATTAACGAAAACGATGTAATTTTTCAAAGAAAAAACGGTCAGTTCTTTTTATAATAATTCCTATCCAATTTGTTAAATATTTCTCTTCCATCATCAAAATAAGCATGAAAAAGAGGTTCACTTCGTACTATTCAAAAAAGTAGAAATCAGACAATCAATTTCGCGGACTCAAGCAAATAAAAACAATTTAAAAACACTCATTATCAGGTAATTGACGTAATTTTGTGATATCCTTTTTTGACACAAAACCAAACTTTAACCGATTTTAATTTTTAGTTGGTAATTTTTAATAGAAAGCTATAATGGATGCGCGAAAAAACATAAACTCTCCCAATAATTCAAAAGAAATTATAGAGCTATTGGGAAATCTCTCTTCTCCTTTGGAAAATTCACAAGATCTAGATCCCTTAATGGATTACATAGGAAATGCAAAGTATGTCCTACTCGGTGAAGCTTCACACGGAACCCATGAATACTATACCTGGAGAGCAAAAATAACCCAACGTCTTATTCAGGAAAAAGGTTTCTCATTTATAGGCGTTGAAGGAGACTGGCCAGATTGCTATCGCTTAAATCGGTTTGCAAAGGGCTATTTGAATTCCGGAACAGACCTTTACGAACTCCTAAATGAATTCAATCGATGGCCAACATGGATGTGGGGAAATTGGGAAATTGCAGCCTTTATAGATTGGCTAAAATCCCATAACGAAAATTTATCTGCAGAAAAGAGAATTGGCTTTTACGGACTGGATGTCTACAGCTTCAGGGAATCTATGCATGCTATTATTGAATATCTAAAAAAAAATGATCCCGAAGCACTCAAGTCTGCCAAAAAAGCAATGGAATGCTTTGAACCCTTCGGCCAAGATGAAGGACAATCCTATGCCAGAGCTTCTGCCCTTGTACCCGAGTTATGCGAAAAGGAAGTGCTTCAAATGCTGAAAGACATAAGAAGCAATGCCGAAAAATATAATTCCGATGCCGAAAATGTAATGAGTACAGAACAGAATGCCTTTGTCGCAAGAAACGCAGAAAAATATTATCGGGCAATGATACGAAGAGGCGGAGCTTCCTGGAATATCCGTGATGAACACATGGTTTCTACAGTGGAACGTCTAATGAAATTTTATGGAAAAGAGGCTAAAGTAATTATTTGGGAACACAACACCCATATTGGAGATGCCCGAGCCACAGACATGGCAATGGAAGGAATGATTAATGTGGGACAATTACTGAGGGAACAATTTTTAGACGACGGCGTTATGGCTGTGGGATTCGGTTCCTATAAAGGAAGCGTTGTCGCAGGAAGAAGTTGGGGTGACACAATGAGAAAAATAAAAGTCCCTGAAGCAACTGAAGGAAGCTGGGAACATTTATTTCATTTGGCAAGCAAAGGAAAAGACAGATTACTATTAATGAACAAATTAAAAGACAAAAAAATTTTTGATTCTTACATAGGCCACCGTGCCATCGGTGTGGTTTACAATCCGGAGCACGAGCGATTCGGAAACTATGTACCGACAATTTTACCCAAAAGATATGATGCCTTCATTTTTTTAGACGAAACAACCGCATTACATCCAATCCATTTCCAACCTGACGGAACGGAAATACCTGACACCTACCCATTTGGAATGTAATCTTCGCGAAAGCATCAGCAAAACAATACCTATACCAAAAACAACTAAAAAGGGTTCCATTTTATCAAAAATGGAACCCTTAATTTATTAGAATATAAGTTTTACTTTGCTATCAAACTTATCCTTTCATGTTTTCAATAAACTGATCGAACAAATAAGAAGAATCATGTGGCCCTGGGCTCGCTTCCGGGTGGTACTGAACTGAAAAACAATTTTTATTTTTCAGACGCATTCCTGCTACAGTTCCATCATTTAGATGCAAATGAGTAATCTCTAAATCAGGATGATTATCCAATTCTTCTTTATTTACAGCAAAACCATGATTCTGCGAAGTAATTTCCCCTTTTCCCGTAATTATATTCTTCACAGGATGGTTGATCCCTCTATGACCATTAAACATTTTATAAGTAGATATTCCGTTAGCCAAACCAATTACCTGATGACCAAGACAAATACCAAATAAAGGCTTATTATTTTCAAGAATTTCTTTTGCCACCTGAATAGCACCAGAAAGAGGTTCCGGATCACCAGGACCATTCGATAAGAAATAGCCATCTGGATTAAATGAAGCTAAATCAGCATAAGTTGCATCGAAAGGAAAAACTTTAATATAACAATCTCTTTTCGCAAAATTGCGAAGTATATTAGTTTTGATACCCAAATCCAAAGCGGCAATTTTATACTTTGCCGTTTCTTCACCAAAAAAGTAAGGTTCTTTTGTGGATACTTTTGAAGCTAACTCCAAACCTTTCATATCTGGAACCTTAGCTAATGCAGCCTTAAGTTCTTCAATTGGTGTACCATCTGTACATATAACAGAATTCATAGCTCCATTGTCTCTAATATAGCTTACCAATGCTCTGGTATCAACATCCGAAATACAGATAAGATTTTGTTTGACAAAATAATCCTCTAAACTTCCTACAGCATTTTCACGAGAATAATTAAAACTAAAATTTTTACAAACTAATCCGGCTATTTTAATGCTTTTTGATTCCACTTCCTCATCATTCACACCGTAATTACCGATATGAGTATTAGTAGCCACCATAATCTGACCAAAATAGGAAGGATCTGTAAAAATTTCCTGGTATCCCGTCATTCCGGTATTAAAACAAACCTCTCCAAAAGTGGTACCACTGATTCCGATAGATTTTCCATGGAAAATAGTTCCATCACTTAATAGAAGAATTGCTTTTTGTCGTGTTGTATATTTCATTAGTTTATTTCTATTATTTTTAATCGGCGTTTGAAACTCGCAAAGCGGGATTCAATTGTAGTTAAATATTTTGCAAATTTAATTTTTTAAAACAATGGATGCAATGTTTTTTAAAGTTTATATTTTCATCCCGAAAATTCCGAACTAATTAATGGAAAGCTGTTATAAATTTGGTCAGCTATCATAAATGCTTTTGACAAAAAAAACAGAACTTCCTCACTCCAAAAATTAAAAAAAATCAAAAAAAAAGGATAAACTAAAATTAGTCTATCCTTGATTTTTATTGAAAGCTTATCTTCATAATTATTCAGCAGCGTCAGTAGTTGTTTCAGTTTCAGCAACTGGAGCTTCAGTAGCTTCATCAGCTTTCTTAGCTTTTCCACCACGACGGCTTTTTGCTTTCTTAACTTCTTTTTTACCACCATTGTAAAGTTCATTGAAATCTACTAATTCGATCATTGCCATATCAGCATTATCTCCTAAACGATTTCCAACTTTAATGATACGAGTGTATCCACCTGGACGGTCACCAACTTTAGCAGCTACATCTCTGAACAAGTCAGTAACAGCATATTTGCTACGTAAGTATGAAAAAACGATACGACGATTGTGAGTAGTATCAGCTTTAGATTTTGTTATAAGCGGCTCAACGAATTGTTTAAGCGCTTTTGCTTTAGCAACAGTAGTGTTAATACGTTTGTGCTCAATAAGAGAACAAGCCATATTAGCCAACATAGATCTTCTATGTGCAGTCTGTCTGCTTAAGTGATTGAATTTTTTTCCGTGTCTCATTGCTTTATGAAATTTAATCCGCCAAAGCGGATTAGATTATTCTTTATCTAGTTTGTATTTTGCTAAATCCATACCGAAGTTCAAATTTTTAACTGCAACAAGTTCATCAAGTTCAGTTAAAGATTTTTTACCAAAATTACGGAATTTCATTAGGTCATTTTTATTGAACGATACTAAATCACCAAGTGTATCAACTTCAGCCGCTTTCAAGCAATTTAATGCTCTTACAGAAAGATCCATATCAACAAGCTTAGTTTTAAGCAATTGTCTCATATGCAATGACTCTTCATCATAGGATTCTGTTTGTGCAATTTCGTCAGCCTCAAGTGTAATTCTTTCGTCAGAAAATAACATGAAATGGTGAATTAAAACTTTAGCAGCTTCAGTAAGTGCATCCTTCGGATTAATAGATCCATCAGTTTTTATCTCAAAAACTAATTTTTCGTAATCTGTTTTTTGCTCTACACGGAAGTTTTCAATAGCATATTTTACATTCTTTACCGGAGTAAAAATAGAATCTGTAAAAATAGTTCCAATTGCAGCATTCTGTTTTTTGTTCTCTTCAGCAGGAACATAACCTCTACCTTTTTCGATAGTTAAATCGAAATTCAGTTTGATTTTGCTATCTAAATTACAGATAACAAGTTCTGGGTTCAAAACTTGGAAACCTGAAATGAATTTTTGAAAATCTCCAGCTGTTAACTGATCTTTACCTGAAACAGAAATAGTAACTGATTCATTATCTATATCTTCAATCTGACGTTTGAAACGTACTTGTTTAAGATTAAGAATGATTTCGGTAACGTCTTCAACAACTCCTGAAATAGTAGAAAACTCATGATCTACACCTTCTATACGAACAGATGTAATTGCATAACCTTCTAATGCTGAAAGCAAAACTCTTCTAAGTGCATTACCAACAGTCAATCCGTATCCAGGTTCTAAAGGTCTAAATTCAAATTTACCTTCAAAATCGGTTGAATCGATCATGATAACTTTATCGGGCTTCTGAAAATTAAATATTGCCATAAATTTCGACTAAGTCAATTATTATTTGTTGTACAACTCTACGATTAATTGTTCTTTAATGTTTTCTGGAATTTGAAGTCTTGCAGGTACAGAAACAAAAGTTCCTTCTTTAAGATCGTTATTCCAAGTAATCCATTCATAAACATGACTTGAATTAGATAAAGAACGTTCGATAGCTTCTAATGATTTAGATTTTTCACGAACAGCAACTTTATCACCAGGTTTAAGGTGGTAAGAAGGAATATTAACCACTTCACCGTTTACGGTAACGTGTCTGTGAGATACGATTTGACGAGCACCTCTTCTAGAAGGAGCAATACCCATTCTGAAAACAACGTTATCTAATCTTGCTTCACACAATTGTAATAAAACTTCACCAGTAACACCTTTAGTAGCTGATGCTTTTTCGAATAAGTTTCTGAATTGTTTTTCTAAAATTCCATAAGAATATTTAGCTTTTTGCTTTTCCATTAACTGAACAGCATATTCAGACTTTTTTCCTCTTTTTTTAGCCATCCCGTGTTGACCAGGTGGGTAATTTCTTTTTTCGAAAGCTTTATCGTCTCCGAAAATTGCCTCGCCGAATTTACGAGCGATTCTTGTACTTGGACCAGTATATCTTGCCATTTTAAAATTTTTAAGATAGAGATTATGAATTCAGGTCTTATCCTTCGATAATCTACGTTCTATCTAGGTTATACTATAAATATTTTGAGTATTAAACTCTACGTCTTTTTGGAGGACGACATCCGTTGTGAGGCATAGGAGTAACATCGATAATCTCAGTCACTTCAATACCACCATTATGCAAAGAACGGATAGCAGACTCACGTCCGTTTCCTGGTCCTTTAACATACACTTTTACTTTTTTAAGTCCTGCCTCAAGAGCTACTTTACTACAATCTTCTGCTGCCATTTGAGCCGCGTACGGAGTGTTCTTTTTAGAACCTCTGAAACCCATTTTACCAGCTGATGACCAAGAAATAACTTCACCTTTTTTGTTAGTCAAAGAAATGATGATGTTGTTAAAAGTAGCAGAAATATGAGCTTCTCCCGTTGATTCAACGATAACTTTACGTTTTTTTGCAGTTGCTTTAGCCATATTACTTATTATTTAGTTGCTTTTTTCTTGTTAGCAACAGTTTTTCTTTTACCTTTTCTTGTTCTAGAGTTGTTTTTAGTTCTTTGCCCTCTTAAAGGAAGACCAGATCTATGACGGATACCTCTGTAACAACCAATATCCATTAAACGTTTGATGTTCAAAGAAACTTCAGAACGCAATTCACCTTCAATTTTAAATGCTGATACGGCTTCACGAATTGCTCCGATTTCGTCATCATTCCAATCTTGAACTTTTTTATCTTGGCTAACTTGAGCTTTCTCTAAAATCTCAATAGCTCTACTTTTTCCTAATCCGAAGATGTAGGTAAGTGCAATAACACCTCTCTTGTTTTTTGGGATATCTACCCCTGCTATTCTTGCCATAATTATCCTTGTCTTTGTTTAAATCTAGGATTCTTTTTGTTGATTACGTATAATCTGCCTTTTCTTCGTACAATCTTGCACTCGGCACTTCTCTTTTTTACTGATGCTCTTACTTTCATTGTGAATATCTTTAATATCTATAAGTAATTCTTGCTTTTGACAAATCGTAAGGACTCATTTCCAGTTTCACTTTATCACCAGGTAATAACTTGATATAATGCATACGCATTTTACCGGATATATGAGCGATTACAATATGTCCATTTTCTAACTCTACACGAAACATCGCATTTGACAATGCTTCAATGATCGATCCGTCTTGCTCTATTGCTGATTGTTTTGCCATAAGTTAAGCTACTGCTTTTCTATTTTTACCAGTCTTCATTAAACCATCATAATGTTTATTCAACAAATATGAATTGATTTGCTGCATCGTGTCAATGGCAACACCAACCATAATAATCAATGAGGTCCCTCCAAAAAACATTGCCCAAGATTGTTGAACATCCATAACACTTACAACAATTGCTGGGAACACAGCTATCAAAGCAAGAAATAAAGAACCTGGAAACGTTATTAAAGACATCACTTTATCAAGAAAATCTGAAGTTTCAACTCCCGGTCTAACACCAGGAATAAAACCACCGCTTCTTTTCAAATCGTCAGACATTTTATTAGTAGGAACAGTGATTGCAGTGTAAAAGAAAGTAAATACAACAATTAAAGTCGCAAAAACAAAATTATACCAAAAACCGAACATATTACTAAAAGCACCAACAATTGATTGTGAAGCATCTGATTTTGACAATCCTGCTACTGCAGCAGGTATGAACATAATTGCTTGAGCAAAAATAATTGGCATAACTCCAGAAGCATTAAGCTTTAAAGGAATCCATTGTCTATTACCCCCCATAACATCTTGCTCATAATCACCTGAAGAAGTACGACGAGCATACTGCACAGGAATTTTACGTACTGCCATCACTAACAATACACAAGAAATAATAACCAATAACCAAACGATGATTTCGATAACCAATAACATTGGTCCACCATTATTATTGGTAACTCTTGTAGTAAACTCTTGAATGAAAGCCTGAGGCAATCTAGCCAAAATACCAACCATAATTAACAGTGATATCCCGTTTCCGATTCCCTTATCAGTAATTTTTTCTCCTAACCACATGGCAAAAATTGTCCCTGTAACTAAAATTACTACTGACGAAAATAAGAATTCAAAAGAATTAAATCCTAATAAAAATGCATTACTAGGTAATGTTCTGTATAGATTATAGATATAAGTTGGTCCTTGAACTAAAGTAATACCTATTGTTAACCAACGAGTAATTTGGTTAATCTTTTTTCTACCACTTTCTCCATCACTTTGAAGTTTCTGCAAATAAGGAATTGCAATCCCCATTAACTGAACAACAATGGATGCAGAAATGTACGGCATGATCCCCAAAGCAAAAACTGAAGCTTTTGAGAAAGCACCTCCGGTAAACATGTCTAAAACAGAGCCAATACCTTCTTTGGTTTGTCCTGCCAAACTTGTTAGTTGAGTTGCATCAATACCTGGAAGCGTAACATGAGCTCCGAAACGATATACTAAAAGTAAACCTAATGTAATTAAGATTCTATTTTTTAGTTCTTCTATTTTCCAAACATTACTTATCGATTCAATAAATTTCTTCATCTTAATTGAAAAATTATATCGTTACAGCTTCTCCACCAGCAGCTTCAATAGCAGCTTTTGCAGTAGCAGTAAATTTGTGAGCGGTTACCTTTAATTTTGCTTTCAATTCACCTCTTCCTAAAATCTTAACGATTTCATTTTTGGTAGCCAAACGATTAGAAACATAAACTGTCATATCAACAGTATCTGTAATCAAACCATTATCAACTAGTAATTGAAGCGTATCAAGATTTACACCTTCGTACTCTTTACGATTGATGTTTGTAAAACCAAACTTAGGTACACGTCTTTGAAGTGGCATTTGCCCTCCTTCAAAACCAATCTTTTTAGAATATCCAGAACGAGATTTTGCCCCTTTGTGACCTCTTGCAGCAGTGCCACCTTTTCCAGAACCTTCTCCTCTACCTAATCTTTTATTTTGATTGTGTGTTGACCCTTCAGCTGGTTGTAAGTTACTTAAATTCATAACAGTATTTGTTATTTAGCTTCCTCAACAGAAACTAAGTGTTTAACTTTATTTATCATCCCAAGGATAGCAGGATTTGAATCATGCTCCACAACTTGTCCCATTTTACGTAGACCTAAAGCTTCCAAACCTCTTTTTTGAGTAAGAGGACAATTGATTTTGCTTCGTACTTGTTTTACTAATAATTTAGCCATAATTTCCTTGAATTAACCTTTAAAAACTTTTTCTAAAGAAACACCTCTCTGTTTTGCAACAGTATGAGCACTTCTCATTTGTAATAAAGCATCAAAAGTTGCTTTCACTACGTTGTGAGGATTTGATGATCCTTGAGATTTAGATAATACATCATGAATTCCTACTGATTCAAGAACTGAACGAACAGCTCCACCAGCAATAACTCCTGTACCATGAGATGCAGGAATTAAGAATACACGTGCACCACCAAATTTACCTTTTTGTTCGTGAGGAACTGATTGTCCATTCAAAGGAATTTTCACAAGATTTTTCTTTGCATCTTCTACTGCTTTCGCAATTGCTTCAGAAACGTCTTTAGATTTTCCTAATCCATGACCAACAACACCATTTTCATCACCTACAACTACAATAGCAGAAAAACCGAAAGCTCTACCACCTTTTGTAACCTTAGTAACACGATTAACACTCACCAAACGATCTTTTAATTCAAGACCACTTGGTTTTACTAACTCTACATTCTTGTATTTACTATTAGACATACTATATTAGAATTTAAGTCCAGCCGCTCTTGCGCCTTCTGCTAATGATTTAATACGACCGTGATATAAATAACCTCCTCTATCGAAAGTTACTGCATCAATCCCGGCTTTTAACGCTTTTTCAGCAACTAGTTTTCCAACTGCAGTTGCGATTTCCACGTTTGTACCTTTACCTATTTCTTTTTCTCTTGAAGAGGCAGCTAATAAAGTAACTCCGTTTACATCATCAATAAGTTGTGCGTAAATTTCTTTGTTACTTCTGAATACAGAAAGTCTTGGTTTAGCAGCAGTACCGCTAACGATTTTTCTAATTCTGAATTTAATTCTCTGTCTTCTATCAGATTTTGTTAATGACATAATCTTATTTTTTAAGCTGATTTACCTGCTTTTCTTCTTAATACTTCACCTACAAATTTAACACCTTTTCCTTTGTATGGTTCTGGTTTACGGAAACCTCTGATTTTCGCAGCTACCTGACCTAAAAGTTGTTTGTCAAATGATGTTAATTTCACAATTGGGTTTTTACCTTTTTCAGAGATAGTTTCCAAAGTTACTTCTGGAGCTATTTCTAAAACAATATTGTGAGAATATCCAAGAGCTAAATCTAATTTTTGTCCTTGATTTGAAGCTCTATAACCTACTCCTACCAATTCCAATGATTTAGTGAAACCTTCATTTACACCTGTAATCATGTTATTGATTAAAGATCTGTATAAACCGTGTTTTGCTCTTTGGTCTTTATGATCAGAAGATCTTTCTACTAGAACCTGATCTCCTTCAACTGTAACAGTTACGTCCGAAAACTCCTGTGTAAGTTGACCGTTTTTTCCTTTTACTGTAATAACACCGTCGGCAACTGAAACAGTCACTCCAGCTGGTATTGTTACTGGGCTTTTACCTATTCTTGACATCTTATATAGTCTTTATATTAGTATACGTAACAAATTACTTCACCACCTACATTCAATTGCTTAGCTTGTTTTCCAGTCATCAAACCTTTTGATGTAGAAACAATAGCAATTCCTAATCCGTTAAGGATTCTAGGTAAATTAGAAGCACCTGCATATTTACGCAAACCTGGTTTACTAATTCTTTGGATATCTTTAATTACTGACTCTTTAGTATCTTTATCATACTTCAAAGCGATTTTGATTGAACCCTGAACAGCGTTGTCTTCAAATTTGTAACTTAAGATATAACCTTGATCAAATAAGATCTTTGTTATTTCTTTTTTTAGATTAGAAGCCGGAATTTCGACAACTTTGTGGTTTGCAGCCACAGCGTTTCTAACTCTAGTCAAATAATCTGCAATAGGATCTGTATACATATGTATTAAATTGCGATTATGGTTTTCAGGAAGCACTCGCTTCCTGAACCTTTAATCAATTGATAAACTTATTTATAATTACCAGCTGGCTTTTTTAACACCTGGAATTAACCCGTTGTTAGCCATTTCACGGAATGTTACACGAGAAATTCCAAATTGACGAATATATCCTCTTGGTCTTCCAGTTAATTTACAACGGTTGTGCAAACGAACAGGTGAAGCGTTTTTAGGTAATTTTTGCAAACCTACGAAATCTCCAGCCTCTAACAAAGCTTTTCTTTTCTCAGCATACTTAGCTACCGTTTTTTCTCTTTTCACCTCGCGGGCTTTCATTGATTCTTTAGCCATATCTTAATTCTTTTTAAAAGGTAATCCTAATTCAGCCAATAATGACTTTGCTTCCTTATCTGTTTTGGCAGTGGTTACAAAAGAGATATCCATTCCTGAGATTTTGTTTACTTTGTCAATATCAATTTCAGGGAAAATGATTTGCTCCAAAATACCAAGATTGTAATTTCCTCTTCCATCAAATCCAGTAGCTTTGATACCGCTGAAATCTCTAACACGTGGTAAAGCAGAAGTAATAAGTCTATCTAAAAACTCATACATTCTTTCACCACGTAAGGTTACTTTTGCACCAATAGGCATCCCTTTTCTCAATTTGAAAGACGCAACGTCTTTCTTTGAAATTGTAGATACTGCTTTTTGTCCAGTGATCTTTGTCAATTCATCAACTGCATAGTCGATTAATTTTTTATCAGATACAGCTGCACCAACTCCACGGCTCAAAACGATTTTTTCCAATTTTGGAACTTGCATTACGTTTATATATCCGAATTCTTCTTTAAGAGCAGAGATCACTCTGTTCTTGTATTCCTCTTTTAGTCTAGGTGTATATGCCATCACTATAGTACTTGATTAGATTTTTTTGAAAATCTTACTTTCTTATCTCCTTCTACTCTGATACCTACTCTAGTTGTTTCCTTAGTTTTAGGATCAATTAAAGCAATATTAGAAATTTGTATAGAAGCTTCTTTTTTAACGATACCACCTTGAGGGCTTTTTGCACTTGGTTTAGTATGTTTCGAAACCATGTTTACACCTTCAACTATCGCTTTATTTTTCTCACGGTAAACACGCAAAACTTTACCTTCAGATCCTTTATGGTCTCCAGCGATAACTCTTACAATGTCACCTGATTTTATTTTTAGCTTTATCATCTTAAAACGAATTAAAGCACTTCTGGTGCTAATGATACAATTTTCATGAATTGTTTTTCACGAAGTTCTCTTGCTACCGGACCAAAAACACGAGTTCCTCTCATCTCACCAGCAGCATTCAATAACACACATGCGTTGTCATCAAATCTGATGTATGATCCATCGGCTCTTCTCACTTCTTTTTTGGTACGTACAACAACTGCAGTTGAAACAGCACCTTTTTTAACGTTTCCGTTAGGTGTTGCGTCTTTAATAGATACTACAATCTTGTCTCCAACAGAGGCATACCTTCTTTTGGTACCTCCTAAAACACGGATAGTTAAAACTTCTTTAGCTCCTGTGTTATCTGCTACTTTTAGTCTTGATTCTTGTTGTACCATAATTATTTAGCTCTTTCTAGGATTTCAACTAATCTCCAACATTTTGATTTACTCAAAGGACGCGTTTCGCTAATTCTTACAGTATCTCCAATGTTACAGTCGTTTGTTTCGTCATGTGCAACAAATTTCTTTGTTTTCAACACGAACTTACCGTATAATGGGTGTTTTACTTTAGTTACTTGCGCAACTACAATGGATTTATCCATTTTGTTTGAAGTAACAACCCCAATTCTCTCTTTTCTTAAATTTCTTTTTTCTTCCATCTTTCAGCAGAATACAATTATTGTAACTCTCTTTTTGTAAGCTCTGTAGCTAATCTTGCAACTGTTCTTCTTACAATTCTAATTTGAAGAGGATTTTCAATTGGAGAAATAGCATGAGCCATTTTTAGGTCAGCATATGTTTTCTTAGTCTGGCTAAGTTTTTCTTGCAACTCCGCTGCAGAAAGATCTTTTATTTCTGATTGTTTCATAATATAATATAGATTATGCTTCGAAATCTCTAGCAACGACGAACTTAGTTTTTACTGGAAGCTTTTGAGCTGCAAGACGTAACGCCTCTTTTGCAACTGACAAAGGTACTCCTCCAACTTCAAACATAATTCTTCCGGGTTTAACAACGGCAGCCCAATATTCAACTGCACCTTTACCTTTACCCATACGTACTTCAAGAGGTTTCTTTGTGATTGGTTTGTCTGGAAATATTTTGATCCATAATTGTCCTTCTCTCTTCATGTAACGAGTTGCAGCGATACGCGCAGCTTCGATTTGACGAGAGGTTAAGAACATTCCATCTTCATGTACAGATTTAATACCAAACATTCCATTTGAAAGTTCATGCCCTCTTTGAGAGTTACCTTTCATTTTACCTTTCTGTACCTTACGGTATTTTGTTCTTTTAGGCTGTAACATTTTTCTTTAGTTTAAAAATTTACTTTCTTTTACGAGCGTCTGGTTTTCCACCTTTATTAAAGTTAGATTTGCCACGAGGAGCATCTCCACCTTTACCACCACCAGTACCAGATTGTTTTTTATCCATTCCTGCAAGTGGAGAAAGATCTCTCTTTCCATAAACTTCCCCTTTCATGATCCATACTTTGATACCCATTCTACCATAAGTAGTGTGAGCTTCAGCCAAAGCATAGTCAATATCGGCTCTGAAAGTTGATAGAGGAATTCTACCTTCTTTGAAACCTTCTGAACGTGCCATCTCAGCTCCATTCAAACGACCAGAAATTAAAACTTTGATACCTTCAGCGTTCATACGCATAGAAGCAGCAATAGCCATTTTAATTGCACGTCTGTAAGAAATTCTGCTTTCAATTTGACGACAGATACTTGTAGCAACTAAAAAAGCATCAAGTTCAGGTCTTTTGATTTCAAAGATGTTAATTTGAACCTCTTTGTCAGTAATTTTCTTAAGTTCTTCTTTCAACTTGTCTACCTCTTGTCCACCTTTTCCGATAATGATACCAGGTCTAGCAGTAGTGATAGTAACGGTTACAAGTTTCAAAGTTCTCTCGATGATTACTTTTGATACACTAGCTTTTGATAAACGAGCGTGGATATACTTTCTGATTTTGTGATCTTCGGCAAGTTTATCACCGTAATCATTTCCACCATACCAGTTTGAGTCCCATCCTCTGATGATACCAAGTCTATTTCCAATTGGATTTGTCTTTTGTCCCATGCTGCTTAAGAATTGCTTTGTGTGTTATTGATAGCTCCAAGCACGATTGTTACGTGATTAGAACGTTTTCTTATTCTGTGTGCGCGACCTTGTGGAGCTGGACGAAGTCTTTTCAACATCATTCCACCATCTACTCTAATCTCCTTAACAAATAAACCTGCCTCTTCTAAACTAGCTTCACTATTTTTTTGCTCCCAGTTATTGATAGCAGATAATAATAATTTTTCTAATTTTCTTGAAGCTTCTTTAGAACTGAATCTTAATATGTTAAGTGCTCTTTCTACCTTCTGACCTCTTACTAGATCTGCTACTAAGCGCATTTTTCTAGGTGAAGTAGGGCAGTTATTTAACTTTGCAAAAGCTAGAGACTTATTAGCCTCTTTTCTTGCGTCTGCTGTTTCTCTTTTACGAACTCCCATTGCTTCTTATTTTTTACCTTTATTTTTTGCTCCAGCATGACCTCTAAAAGATCTAGTTGGTGAAAATTCTCCTAATTTATGTCCTACCATGTTTTCTGTTACGTAAACTGGTACAAACTGACGACCGTTATGAACTGCGATTGTTTGCCCAACAAAGTCTGGAGTAATCATAGAAGCTCTAGACCAAGTCTTTACTACTCCTTTATTTCCATTCTCAATGTTTTCTTGAACTTTCTTGTCTAACTTATAATGAACGAAAGGTCCTTTTTTTAATGAACGTGCCATATCTTATTATTTCTTTCTACGTTCTACGATATACTTGTTACTCGGGTTTTTCTTAGAACGAGTTCTATAACCTTTAGCTGGTATTCCATTTCTTGAACGTGGATGTCCACCAGAAGAACGACCTTCACCACCACCCATTGGGTGATCGACAGGGTTCATTGCAACAGGTCTTGTTCTAGGTCTTCTTCCTAACCATCTTGTTCTACCTGCTTTTCCAGATACAACTAATTGGTGGTCTGAATTAGAAACCGCTCCAATTGTAGCCGAACAAGTCAACAAGATCAATCTTGTCTCTCCAGAAGGCATTTTAATTGTAGCATATTTTCCATCTCTTGCCATTAATTGAGCAAATGTTCCAGCAGAACGAGCAATTACAGCTCCCTGACCCGGTCTCAATTCAATACAAGAAATAACAGTTCCTAAAGGAATTCTGCTTAATGGTAAAGTATTACCTATTTCAGGTTGAGATTCTGGACCAGAAACTAATTTCTGACCAACTTTCAATCCGTTTTGAGCAATAATATAAGTTTTCTCTCCATCAGCATAAGCTAACAAAGCGATAAACGCAGTACGATTTGGATCATATTCAATTGATTTCACTGTAGCAGGAATTCCTGTTTTAGTTCTTTTAAAATCAATAATACGATATCTCTGCTTGTGACCACCACCCGTATAACGCATGGTCATCTTTCCTTGACTATTTCTACCACCAGAGTTTTTTATCGGCGCTATCAAAGAGCGTTCCGGCTTATCAGTTGTAATGGCGTCATAACCATTCACAACTCTAAATCGCTGACCTGGGGTAATAGGTTTTAATTTTCTAACTGACATTTTTCTATCTTAGATATTGTTGTAAAAATCAATTGATTCTCCTTCTTGTACTTGTACAATTGCTTTTTTAATAGCATTTGTCTTTCCACTGATTAAACCACTTTTAGTGTATTTTGTAGTTCTGTCTGGTCTTACATTCATTGTATTAACACTAACAACAGTTACTCCATAAGCAGCCTCAACAGCTTTCTTAATCTCAACTTTATTTGCTTTTTTGTTAACAACGAATCCAAAGCGGTTCAAAACTTCACTTTCTTTGGTTACTTTTTCTGTTACTATAGGTTTAATTATGATGCTCATATCCTATTATTTGCTTAAATTTTCTTCAATTACTTCTAAAGAACCTTCTAAAAGCACTAAATTATTAGCGTTTAAAATGGCGTAAGTGCTTAATTCTGAGCTACTTACTACGTTAGAAGCCTTTAAATTACGTGACGACAAATATACATTTTTATTTGAATCACCCAATACAAATAAAGATTTTTTATTCTCTAACCCTAAAGCTTTCAAAACGTTAATGAAATTTTTAGTGTTTGGAGTTTCAAAATTAAAGTCCTCAAGAACGATTATATTTGACTCTTTTGCTTTGATTGAGAAAGCTGATTTTCTAGCCAAACGTTTCAAGCTTTTATTCAATTTAAATGAATAACTTCTTGGTCTTGGTCCAAAAACAGTTCCCCCACCTTTAAACAAAGGGTTTTTTGCACTACCCGCACGAGCAGTACCTGTTCCTTTTTGTTTTTTAATCTTACGTGTACTTCCCGCTACTTCAGCTCTTTCTTTTGCTTTGTGCGTTCCTTGTCTTTGATTAGCAAGATATTGCTTTACATCAAGGTATACTGCGTGATTGTTTGGTTCTATACCAAATACTGAATCAGAAAGTTGAACTTTTCTTCCAGTATCTTTTCCGTTGAAATCTAATACTTTTGCTTCCATTACTTCTGAATGATTACATAAGAGTTGTTATGACCAGGAACACATCCTTTAATAACAAGTAGGTTCTTATCAGCCACTACTTTTAAAACTCTAAGGTTTTGAACTTTTACATTTTCTCCTCCCATTCTTCCAGCCATACGCATTCCTTTGAATACTCTAGATGGATAAGAAGAAGCTCCTACAGAACCTGGCGCTCTCAAACGGTTGTGTTGACCGTGAGTTGCTTGACCAACACCACCAAAACCGTGACGTTTTACAACCCCTTGAAAACCTTTACCTTTAGACACACCTTGTACATCTACAAACTCTCCTTCTTCAAAAATAGAAACATCAATAAGATCTCCTAATTTTTGTTCAGTTGCAAAATCTTGGAATTCAACGACTTTTTTCTTAGCAACAGTTCCCGCTTTTTTAAAGTGACCTAAAGCCGCTTTTGTGGAATGTTTCTCGTTTTTGTCATCGAAACCAAGTTGCAACGCTTCGTACCCGTCAACACCTTTGGTTCTGACTTGGGTAACAACACATGGTCCAGCTTCGATTACTGTACAAGGAATATTCTTCCCGTTTTCGTCGAAAATGCTAGTCATGCCGATTTTTCTACCAATTAACCCAGACATAAATATTAATTATTAATTATTAAATATAAATATAGAACGCAGCTTTTAAGCAAATCCTATTTTTTTAGTGGTGCAAAAGTATAACTTTTTTACACACAAACCAAAAAAATATTTTTCGCTTAAAAACAGCGTCCTTTTCTTACTAGTAAGCTACTTAAACTTTGATCTCTACTTCAACTCCACTAGGCAATTCAAGTTTCATCAAGGCATCAATAGTTTTTGATGAAGATGAATAAATGTCAATTAATCTCTTGTATGACATTACTTCAAATTGTTCTCTCGCTTTTTTGTTAACGTGTGGAGAACGTAATACAGTGAAAAGTTTTTTGTGAGTTGGTAATGGAATTGGTCCTGTTACCACTGCTCCGGTACTCTTAACCGTTTTTACAATCTTTTCAGCAGACTTGTCTACCAACATGTGATCGTAAGATTTTAGTTTTATTCTGATTTTTTGACTCATTTTCTTAAAGATTAAGCGTTTCCTTTTGCTTTTTTGATAACTGCTTCTGAAATATTAGAAGGCGTTTCAGCGTAGTGTGAAAATTCCATAGTTGAAGTTGCACGACCTGAAGACAATGTTCTTAATGTTGTAACATAACCGAACATTTCAGATAATGGCACATCTGCCTTAATTGTTTTAGCACCTGCTCTGTCACCCATGTCATTCACCTGACCTCTACGACGGTTGATATCACCTACGATATCCCCCATGTTTTCTTCTGGTGTAATAACCTCCATTTTCATGATAGGCTCAAGAATAACAGCTCCAGCAGCTTTCGCAACTTCTCTATAACCCATTCTTGCAGCTAATTCAAAAGATAGCGCATCAGAATCCACCGGGTGGAAAGATCCATCCAATAAAGTTACTTTCAAACTATCAACTTGATAACCTGCTAAAGGTCCAGTTTTCATAGCTTCTCTAAATCCTTTTTCTACAGATGGAATATATTCTTTAGGAACGTTACCTCCTTTTACCGCATTTACAAATTGCAATCCTACAGGAACTTTACCGTCAACTTCATCTGCTGGCTCTAGTAAGAATACGATATCACCGAATTTACCACGACCACCTGATTGTTTTTTGTAAGTTTCTCTATGTTGTGCAGATTTTGTAAAAGCTTCTTTATATTCAACTTGAGGCTCACCTTGGTTTACTTCAACTTTGAATTCACGTTTCATTCTATCAACCAAGATATCTAAGTGTAACTCACCCATACCTGAGATAATAGTTTGCCCTGAAGCTTCATCAGTTCTAACTGTAAAAGTTGGATCTTCTTCAGCTAATTTAGCCAAAGCCATACCCATTTTATCAACGTCAGCTTTTGTTTTAGGCTCAATAGCAATACCAATTACCGGCGCAGGAAATTTCATTGACTCAAGAATAATTGGGTGTTTCTCATCACACAATGTATCTCCAGTTTTGATATCTTTAAATCCAACAGCAGCTCCAATATCTCCAGCCTCAATATATTCGATTGGATTTTGCTTGTTAGCGTGCATTTGGTAGATACGAGAAATTCTTTCTTTGTTACCAGAACGAGTATTCAATACATAAGAACCAGCATCAAGTCTTCCTGAATACGCACGGAAGAAAGCCAAACGACCTACGAACGGGTCAGTAGCAATCTTAAATGCCAAAGCTGCGAATGGTTCTTTTACATCTGGTTTACGTAAAATTTGAGTTTGATCTTCTTCAAGCAACTCAGCATCATCTGGATGAATTCCAGTAATACCTTCTTTATCCATTGGAGACGGCAAGTATTTACATACCGCATCTAACATGAATTGAACTCCTTTGTTTTTAAAAGATGAACCTGCAATCATAGGAATGATAGCCATATCCATAGTAGCAGCTCTTAACGCATTGTTGATTTCTTCTTCTGTGATAGAATCTGGATCTTCCATGTATTTATCAAGCAAATTCTCATCATAATCTGCAACCGCTTCGATAAGGATATCTCTATATTCTTTCACTTCATCAACCATATCCGCAGGAATATCGATGATATCAAAAGTAGCACCTTGAGTAGCATCATGCCAAACAATGGCTTGGTTTTTAACCAAATCAACAACACCTCTAAAATCATTCTCTTCACCAATTGGTAAAGTGATTGCGACAGCGTTCGATTTCAACATATCTCTAACTTGCTGACATACATTCAAAAAGTTAGAACCTTGTCTATCCATTTTATTTACGAATCCCATACGTGGCACTCTATACTGATCCGCTAGTCTCCAGTTAGTTTCTGATTGTGGCTCAACACCATCAACAGCACTAAACAAGAAAACCAAACCATCAAGTACACGCAAAGAACGATTCACCTCAACTGTAAAGTCAACGTGTCCCGGGGTATCGATAATATTAAAGTGGTAAGGTAATGTTTCAGGTAAAATTTTACCTTGTTCAGTTGGAAAATTCCACTCACAAGTTGTAGCAGCAGAAGTAATTGTAATACCTCTTTCTTGCTCTTGCGCCATCCAGTCCATAGTTGCAGCACCATCGTGCACCTCACCTATTTTATGTGATTTTCCTGTATAGAATAATATACGCTCCGTTGTTGTTGTTTTACCAGCATCAATGTGAGCAGCAATTCCAATATTTCTTGTATATTTTAGATCTCTAGCCATTTCTTATGAATTAAAATCTAAAGTGAGAGAATGCTTTATTTGCTTCAGCCATTTTATGAGTATCCATTCTCTTTTTAACAGCAGCACCTTCTTCTTTAGCAGCAGCTAAACATTCAGAAGCTAGTCTTTGAGCCATAGATTTTTCATTTCTTCTTCTAGAATAAAGTATCAACCACTTCATTGCCATAGAAATTTTTCTGTCTGGTCTGATTTGCATTGGAATTTGAAATGTTGCACCACCAACTCTACGACTACGTACTTCTACGTGAGGCATAACATTAGTTAAAGCATCTTTCCAAATTTCTAATGATGATTTTTCTGCATCTTGCTTTTTAGTCTCTATAATGTCAATTGCATCATAAAAAACTTTAAAAGCTGTCGATTTCTTACCATCCCACATCAAGTTATTCACAAAACGTGTTACCAATTGGTCGTTAAACCTTGGATCTGGTAAAAGTGGTCTTTTCTTTGCCGCTCTTTTTCTCATGTCTTTTTTTTAATTAAACGCCATACTTATCTAGTCGCGATGAATCGCGCCTCTACAAGAATAACTTTTTAAATTACTTTTTTGCTTCTTTTGGGCGTTTAGCACCATACTTAGATCTTCTTTGCGTTCTACCCGCTACACCTGATGTATCAAGTGCACCACGAACGATATGATATCTAACTCCTGGTAAATCTTTTACCCTTCCACCCCTAACTAATACTATCGAGTGCTCTTGTAAATTGTGTCCTTCTCCAGGGATGTAAGCATTTACCTCATTACCATTTGTCAAACGTACACGCGCAACTTTACGCATTGCAGAGTTTGGTTTTTTTGGTGTAGTAGTGTAAACACGCGTACAAACCCCTCTTCTTTGAGGACAAGAATCTAAAGCAACCGATTTACTCTTCTTAGTTATCTGAGTTCTTCCTGTTCTTACTAATTGTTGAATTGTTGGCATAATTAATACTAAAAATTTATTATGTATATTAAATTCCCGCTTTTTACGGGGTTGCAAATGTATAAAATATTTTTCAGTATACAAACGTTAATCCATTAATTTTCAACATCATTATTTTACACTATGATTTTTATCGTAAACAATTGATATTTGCATTACTTTTATTTAAAAACAACTATTTGAGAACTCTCCTCCTTTTTCTATTATTCACCAACCTTAACCTAAGTTGTCATGCTCAAAGTTTTCAGTTAAAACTAAGCGGAAATTCACCTGCAGAAAACAAAACAATCGACTCCTTACACTACAACTCAAAACACAGCGACCTAAAATCAGTCGATAATGAAACCCTACTAATGTCTGAAAAACTTTCAAAAATAGGATATATTGATAATGAAATAAAAGAAAAAAACAAGACAAGCGACTCGACATTTCAAGCTCAATTCAAGTTAGGAAAAAAGATTAAAAACATACATATATATATAGGTATAAATACATTAGGAAAAAACTCCATTTTATTATCAAAAACAAAAGACACTGCAACAATAGCTTATAGTGAAATCGAAGCGTTCCTAAGCCGAACATTAAACGAACTGGAACAAAACGGATATGCCTTAGCGAAACTAAAACTGATTAACATCAAAAAAGAAAACAACAATCTATACGCAGAATTAAATATCGAACTAAACAAACAAAGACAACTCAATTCAATTGTTATTAAATTCCCAGAAAGCAAACACAAAGAACACTTTCCAAACGGACCACTAAACCAAATTAATAGTAAATACAAAAACAAAACCTTCAATAAAGAAATAATCGATCAAATTCACACTGATTTTGAAAACTTTCGTTTTGTAAGTCAAATCAAATATCCAGAAATATTACTCACCCAAGACTCCACTAAAGTGTATGTTTATCTAGAAAAAAGAAAAGCTAATAGTTTCGATGGCTTTTTAGGCTTTTCAAATAACGAAAATAAAAAAATAACACTTAATGGATATTTAGATATAGTCCTCGAAAACATTTTGAAGTCAGGCGAAGAATTATCAATTTACTGGAAAAGTGATGGAAACAACCAAAAAACATTTAATGCGGCGCTAGACCTCCCTTACTTATTCAAAAGTCCGGCAAACCTAAAAGCACAAATTCAAATTTTCAAACAAGACAGCACTTACCAAAATACAAAAACAGCAATTGATCTAGGGTATATCCTCAATCACAATACCCGTGCTTATATAGGATACCAATCCACCGAATCCAGCGACATCCAAAACACAAACAACAATACAATAAGCGACTACAACAATTCATTCATCACAAGTAGTTTCAGATATACAAAATTTGACCAGAACAATTCTTTCTTCCCAAAAAAAACTACTATTGAATTCACAATAGGTCTTGGAAAAAGACGCACGAACGATTCGCCTGAAACAGTAGGAACCTCAAAACAGTCACAAATAAACCTACAAGTCATGTACAATTTCTACCTAAACAAGAAAAATTACATCAATTTACGAACTCAAAATTATTACCTGCAAAGCGACACCTTTATCACAAACGAATTATATCGTTTTGGAGGAATAAACTCCGTTCGTGGCTTTACAGAAAACAGCCTACAAGCACAATTTATGTCTTCAATCCTAACCGAATATCGCTACATAATTTCACCAAACTTATTCCTACATTCTATTGTAGACTACTGCATTTACAGGGACCCATTCACCACAGAGGACAAAAAAACAAATGAAAATCTAATTGGAATTGGCCTAGGAGCAGGAGTCCAAACAAAAAATGGACTGTTAAAAATCGCAATCGCCAATGGCACCTCAAAAAACACAGAAAAAGAGTTTTATAACACTATGATTAATATATGTTATAATGTTAAATTTTGACCGCAAAGGAAAAAAGGGATTCTTTTATTAGGAAAGTTAACAAATTATTAAGATTTTTGTCTCACTAATTCAAAATATTTAAAAATGAAACTAAAGTTCAATGGATTCTTAGTACTATTATTAGTACTTGTCGCGCAACTAACTTTTGCGCAAGAGAGATCTGTTTCAGGAATTGTTTCTGATAATGCAGGATTGCCTTTACCTGGCGTGAGTGTATTAGTCAAAGGGACGAAAAATGGAACACAAACTGATTTTGATGGAAAATATTCTATCAAAGCATCATCAAGCCAAGTCTTGATTTTTAGCTACATTGGGATGAGAACCCAAGAAATTGCGGCTAGTGCTTCAACTGTCAACGTGAAACTGAAAGATGATTCAGTTGAACTAGAAGGAGTTGTAGTAACTGCTTTAGGTATCAAAAAAGAGAAAAAATCTCTTGGTTATGCTACACAAGAATTAAAAGGAGACGCTATTTCCGATACTCCAGTTACAAACTTTGCTGAGGCATTGTCTGGTGAAGTAGCCGGTTTAGATATCCAATCTTATGGAACAATGGGTGGTTCTGCCAACATCATTGTAAGGGGTTACAAATCTTTGTTCGGAAGTAACCAAGCTTTGATTGTTGTCGATGGTACACCTATACTTAATGAAACAAACAACTCAACTGACCAAAAAACTGGTAGAGGTGGTTATGACTACGGAAATGCCGCATCTGACATCAACCCAGATGACATTGAGTCTTTGAACGTACTTAAAGGTGCTGCTGCAACAGCTCTTTACGGTTCTAGAGCTTCAAATGGTGCGTTAATCATTACAACTAAAAAAGGTAAAAAAGCTAAAGGAATTGGTGTTACTGTAAATTCATCTTTCACAGTTGGAACCGCTGATAAATCAACTTTACCAAAATACCAAGACAAATACGGAGCTGGTTATAGCCCTGATTATGAAGATTTCGACGGTGATACTGATTTATACTTTAACAATTTCGATATAAACGGTGACGGTATTAACGATCAAGTTGTTCCTTTCACGGAAGACGCTTCATATGGAGCTGCCTTTGATCCAAATTTAAATGTTTACCAATGGACTTCCATTTTTCCACAATTACCAGGCTACGGTGTAGCTACTCCTTGGGTTGCTGGAAAAAACACACCAAACAGCCTATTCATAGATGCTACTACACTTACGAATGCTGTATCTTTTGGAAAAAGTACTGAAACTTCCTCTTTCAGAATTGGTTTTACTAACAAAAACCAAACTGGTATTGTTCCAAATGGATCTATCAAAAGAAACACATTAACTTTTTCTGCTTCTCAAAAATTGAATGAATCATTAACTGTTTCTGGTGACTTTTCTTACACTAACAACAATGGTAAAGGAAGAAACGGAACTGGTTACAGCTCTGGAAACCCAATGCAGGCATTTAGACAATGGTGGCAAACAAACGTTGATCTTAAACAACAAAAAGATGCCTTCTTTAGCACAGGTCAAAACATAACTTGGAACGTTAATTCAGCTGATAATTTAAGTCCAATCTATACTGATAACGTTTACTGGAATTTGTATAAAAATTTCCAAAGTGACAGTAGAGATCGTTACACAGGAAACTTTGCGTTAAACCAAAAAGTTACAGACTGGTTTAGTATCGTAGGTAAATATGCATTTGACAGCTACTCTGAAATTAGAGAAGAAAGAACTGATATAGGTTCGTCAGATGTTTCTGACTACACTGTAACCAACAGAAAAGCTTCAGAAATGAACTATGATTTAATGGGTAACTTCAATTACGACATTTCAGAAGACTTAAACTTAAACGGTCTTATCGGTTATAACTTAAGAGTAAATAAACTGAATTCATTGGCAGCTTCTGCTAACGGTGGTTTAGTTACTCCTGGATTATTCACTTTAGCAAACTCTGTCAATCCATTAACTCCTTCTGATTATGCAAAAACAGATTACACTAAAAAAGTAGAAGGTGTTTTTGGTAAAATAGGTCTTGGATACAAAGGAACTTATTATTTAGATGCTACTTTAAGAAATGACAGATCATCTTCTTTACCAGTAGACAACAACTCATACTGGTACCCATCAGTATCTTCAAGTATAATCTTCTCAAATTTAGTTAAACAAGATTGGTTAACTTTTGGTAAAGTGAGAGCGAACTATGCTGAAGTAGGTAATGATACTTCACCTTACCAAGTGTTTAATACTTATGACATTGGAGCAGCTTATAATGGCAATGCGTCAGCAAGTAACCCATCAGCCTTTAATAATGCTAATCTAAAATCTGAAACAAGTAATGACTTTGAGGTTGGTTTGGAAATGCAATTCTTTTCAAACAGATTCGGATTTGATGTTTCTTATTATGAAAGAGAAACTGTAGATTTGATTACACCAATAGACGTTTCTACAGCGACAGGTGCCGCTAACCTATGGTTGAATGGTGGTGACATGAAAAACAAAGGATTAGAGTTTATCATCAACGGTACTCCTATCAAAACAAATGATTTTTCATGGGATATCAAAATTAACTACGGTCAAAACGAAAGTGAAATCACTCGTTTAGCTGAAGGAATTGAATTTATGCAATTAGCTAGTGTACAAGGTGGTGTTACATTAGGGGGAGCATTAGGCGAATCATTCGGATCAATTAGAGGTAGAGATTTTGTATACACTAATGGTCAAAAAACTGTTGGAACGACTGGTTATTATTTGAGAACAACATCGACTAGTGAGGTCATTGGTAACATCACTCCAGACTGGACAGGTGGAGTTAAAAATAATTTCAAATACAAAAATTACAGCTTAGGATTCCTTATCGATATCCAACAAGGTGGTGATGTATTCTCATTAGATACTTACTATGGTTATGCAACTGGTCTATACGACTTCACTGCTGGAACAAACCATTTAGGAAACCCTGTAAGAAACACAAAAGCAAATGGTGGAGGTGTAATTTTAGACGGTGTTCAAGCTGATGGTTCAGCTAATACTGTTGTTGCCGACGCTTCAACTTATGCTAACCCATGGGGATATGTAAGAACTCCTCAAGCAGCGCACGTTTATGATGCATCATTCGTTAAACTAAGAGAAGTGAACTTCACTTATGCTTTCCCTAAAGACATCGTAAGTAAATTCTCAATGGAAAATCTATCGTTCTCATTAATCGGAAGAAATCTTTGGATTATTGACAAAAACACACCTTACTCTGACCCAGAAGCTGGTCTAGGTTCTGGTAATATTCAAGGATACCAATCAGGAGCTTATCCTTCAGTAAGAGAAATCGGAGCTAGCTTAAAATTTGAATTTTAAAAAAACACAAAAATGAAAAAATATTTATTAATAATCTCTTCACTTTTTATTGCTAGCTGTACTAGTGATGAAAGCTTTGAAAACCTAAACAGAGATCCTAATAATCCAACTCAGGTATCTTCTGAAGCGCTTTTCACCTCAGCAACAAAAAGTTTGTTTAACCAAATGGAAAGTACCAACGTAAATACCAATGTATTTCGTCTATTTTCACAATATTGGACAGAAACAACTTATATTGATGAAAGTAATTACGATTTAAATACAAGAAAAATTGCTGACAATCACTGGAGCGAAATGTACAGAGACGTTTTGTACGATTTGCAAAATGCTAAAAGTTTAGCGACAACAGATACGCAAAAAGCAATGGTTTCTGTTCTAGAAGTTTATACTTGGCAACAAATGGTCGATACATATGGTGATATTCCATATTTCGACGCTCTGCAAGGTTCGGTTGAACCAAGTCCTGCTTATGACGATGATGCTCTTATTTATGCTGATTTATTAAAAAGAATAGATGATGCAACTGCAAAATTAAATTCAGGAACAGCTGGTTACACAGGAGCTGATATCATGTATAATGGAGATGTTACAAAATGGAAAAAATTTGCTAACTCTGTTAAATTAAAACTTGCAATGAGAATGGCTGATGCTGATAATGCAACAGCTCAAACCGCTGCTCAGCAAGCAGTAGCTGCAGGAGTATTAGCATCAAATGCAGATAACGCAACTCTAGCTTATTTACCTACAACTCCAAACACGAATCCATTATGGGTAGATCTTGTACAAACTGGAAGAAGTGATTTTGTTATAGCAAACACTATTGTAGACTACATGAATACTTTAGCTGACCCAAGAAGAGCAATCTATTTTGATGATAACTTAGGTGATGGTGTTTACAAAGGTGGTCCTTATGGAAAAATTAACACTTTTGGTAATTTCTCTCATATTGGCGATGTTATGCACGATCCTACATTCAGGGGAGTTTTATTAGATTTCTCTGAAGTACAGTTCTTATTAGCTGAAGCTGTAGAAAGAGGTTATTCTGTAGGTGGAACTGCTGCCAGTCATTACACAGAAGGTATTACTGCATCTATGACGGATTGGGGTGTTGCTGATACAGATATCACAGCTTACTTAGCTAAACCATCAGTTGCTTATGGAACAGCTACTGGAACTTGGAGACAAAAAATTGGCTTCCAATTTTGGTTAGCAATGTACAATAGAGGTTTTGAAGGATGGTGTATATACAGAAAATTCGATGCTCCAACTATGAATGTAGCTGATCAATCTAAATTACCTGTTCCTAACAGATACACTTACCCGTTAGCTGAACCTACATTAAATAAATCAAACTACGATATTGCTATTGTAGCTATAGGTGGAGATGAACTATCTACTAAAGTCTTCTGGGATAAATTCTAATTTATTTCGAATTTAAATTAAAACCATCAGCTTAGGCTGGTGGTTTTTTTTTTACGTACATTTTACTTAGCTTTGCGCCATGGAAAAAGAACATTTAATATTCGGGATAAGAGCTATTATAGAGGCTATACAATCAGGTAAGGAAGTAGACAAAGTCTTTATACAAAAAGAAATTTCAGGAGAGTTGATGAAGGACTTAATGAAAGTCATGAAACGCGCTAATGTAAATTTCTCTTATGTTCCGGTAGAAAAATTAAACCGTTTAACACCAAACAATCATCAAGGAGCGGTAGCGAGTATCTCGCCCATCGGCTTTATAGATCTGGAACACCTAGTAGATGCAACTATTGCCTCTGGAAAAGTACCTTTATTCCTGATTTTAGACCAAATCTCTGATGCACGAAATTTTGGAGCCATCATCAGAACAGCGGAATGTACAGGTGTAAATGGTATTATAGTTCAGAAAGCAGGATCAGCACCTGTTAATGGAGATACCGTAAAAACATCGGCAGGAGCGGTGTTTAATGTGCCAATTTGCAAAGTAGAACACATCAAAGATGCTATTTTCTATTTACAAGGTTCTGGTATAAAAACAGTAGCAGCAACAGAAAAAACAGATCAAACCATTTACGATATCACTCTTACTGAACCGGTAGCCATCATAATGGGTTCTGAAGACCGAGGAATAAATCCTTCAGTCCTTAAAATTGTGGACGAAAAAGCTAAATTACCAATGTTTGGAACAATTGGTTCTTTAAATGTTTCGGTTGCCTGTGGAGCGTTTTTATACGAAGCTGTGAGACAACGAAGTTAAAATCTATTCCGTTAAAAGGAAATTCAAATAATCAATTCTAAATGAATCAAGACTCGGGTTTTGATTCATTTTTTTTATGCTCAATAATTTCATAATTAATTGGATAACTCGAAGAAAAGTAAGTTGAGAATTCCTCTTCGATTTCTTCTTTAGGCTTATTTACAAAATTGCCGTTCTCATCGAAGCGCTGCATGAATTTATCTTCTAAAGTATTATAATCAGGACGTTCCCAATCGTATTTAATCATCTTTTTGTATTCTGGTGACTTGTATACAACTGATAATGCAAAACCAACTACTAAACCAGCCAAATGTCCTTCCCATGAAATAGATTCATCTACTTTTGGAAAAACATACCAAACCATTCCACCATAAACCACAATAACTGCAAGAGATAGAGCAACAAGCCTATAGTACTTTGTTATTATTCCTTTGAAAAAAATAAAACTCACTAAAACGTATACTAGCCCACTCGCACCTATATGGTAATTATCTCTCCCGATAATCCATGTTATCAGTCCTGAGAAAAAAATACCATAACCGATTACCGCTATAGACTGTTTCCTGTAAAAAAATTGCAGAGCAGCCAACAAAACCAGTAATGGAATCGAATTATTATATAAATGTTCAATATTCGAATGAATGAACGGACTAAAAGCGATTCCTTGCAATCCAGAAAATGTTCTAGGTAAAATTCCATTTTCAAAAAAATCATAATCAAACCTGATTTGGACCCAAAAAACAAACCACAAAAGCAACACAAAAAAAAGCGGTAGGCCTACAACAGAATTAGTAAATTTGAATTGGTTATCCATTTTATCTTTTTGGTTTATAGCAACACTTTAGAGTATTCATTAACACTCAAAAATTTATCCAAAAGCAATACTATGCTATTTTGTCATCTTATAAATGTAAAGTTCCTAAAGAATTCCGACAACCACATAATAATTCCATTTTTTTTAGCCCAGATCAAAACGGCATCCTTTTTTTTGCTTTTTTCAAGCAACAAAAAGATATAGTGTAGAGCTGGAATAGCTTCAAATAAAAAATAGTAATTTTGTAACATGGAAGCACCACTGGCAGAACGCATACGACCTCAAAAACTAGAAGACTACATTAGTCAGTCCCATTTGGTTGGACCTAGCGGTTCATTAACACAACAGATTGCAAAAGGAATCATTCCTTCCCTCATCTTTTGGGGACCTCCAGGAACAGGAAAAACCACTTTGGCACAAATCATTGCACAAGAATCCAATCGTCCTTTTTACATATTAAGTGCCATCAATTCAGGTGTAAAAGACATTCGTGATGTAATTGATAAAGCAAAACAAAGCGGCGGACTTTTTACAGCCAAAAATCCAATCTTGTTTATAGATGAGATTCACCGTTTTAGTAAATCGCAGCAAGATTCACTTTTGGCAGCCGTCGAAAAAGGCTGGATTACTCTTATAGGAGCCACAACTGAAAACCCTAGTTTTGAAGTTATACCCGCCTTATTATCGAGATGCCAGGTCTATATTTTAAATGCCTTTACAAAACAGGATTTAGAATCTTTATTGGTTCGTGCCATGGACAAAGATGTCATTTTAAGAGAAAAAAAAATACTTTTAAAAGAAACAGAGGCTCTCTTGAGACTTTCCGGAGGCGATGGACGCAAACTATTAAATATTTTTGAACTTGTCGTAAACGCCTCTAATGAAGACGAAATTTTAATCACTAATGAACGCGTTTTTGAATTGGTACAACAAAATACGGTTTTGTACGACAAAAGTGGCGAACAACATTATGATATTGTTTCGGCTTTTATAAAATCAATTCGAGGTAGTGACCCAAATGGAGCTGTCTATTGGCTTGCCAGAATGATTGAAGGTGGTGAAGATGTAAAATTCATTGCGCGCCGCATGCTGATTCTCTCCAGCGAAGATATTGGGAATGCCAATCCGACAGCTTTCATTATGGCCAACAATACCTTTCAGGCTGTTACTACAATTGGTTATCCGGAAAGCAGAATCCTTCTGAGTCAATGTGCAATCTATTTAGCGACCTCCCCAAAAAGTAATGCTTCCTATATGGCCATTGGAACAGCCCAACAATTAGTCAAACAAACAGGCGATTTACCAGTCCCTATTCACTTGAGAAATGCCCCTACCAAATTAATGAAAGAATTGGGTTACGGTGAGGAATACAAATATGCACATGATTATGCCAATAATTTTACTGAACAGGAATTTTTACCTGATGCCCTTTCCAACACACCTATATATGTCCCCGGAAATAATTCAAGGGAAAATACCACCAGAGAATTTCTTAAAAACCGTTGGAAAAATAAATATGGTTATTAGATTAATAACTGATTCACAATTAACAAAAAACGTCCTGAATTCACAGGACGTTTTTTATTAAGAACAATTTTAGCATTTCTAACCGATTATTAAAACTTAACTGCTACTTTTTCTGAAACCAGCTTGTCATTTTGATAATATTCAAAATACCACTGATTGTCTTTTGAGATTAAAACCCCCTGAACACTTCCTTTTGCAGCAATATAACAAACCGGACTAGACGTTTTAAAAACCTTAAAAACCACTTTTGGCGTGCTATCCACTAGCTGAAATCCTGTTGCTGTTGGCTGAGCATACAATAAAACAGAATCTGTATTTTCAATAATCACAGTATTGCCTACATTATTTACTGAAGCTGCAACAGGAGCAGCAACCACAGGGATGGGCGCAGCATTAACTATAGCTTTCGCATCAGCCGGTGCATTAACCGAACTCTTTCCGTTATATTTATACTTTAGGGCATATATGGACACAAAAGCATTGTTTAATGCTTCACTGTACGCTACTTCATAATCTTTTTCTTTGCTCTTCCCTACTTCCGATTGAAAGATTATTTTACCATTACAGTCTTTGAGCGCAGCATATAATTTGGTCATTAAAAAAGTACTCTCTTTTACTACATCAATATACAATAATGAGCATCTGTCATTATATTCACTAGGAATTGACTCGTTATTGTAAAAAGCCTCAAAACCAGCTTTTTTAAGATTAGATTTAGTTAAAGTACTGAGACGGTATTGATTCTCTGTTTTTAGAAAATCATATTTTAAAGGAATAATTACCGCTTTGTAATCATTCACCGATTGAGAGAAGCTATAACTCACAATAAAAAGCAGCAATAATAAAAATCTTGTTTTCATAATCTATAAATATTTTTTTAGTTCTAATAAATGATTGACTTGCTTAATATTCTGAGAAACCTCGACATTGTTGACGTTAAAAAAAATAGCCTCTAAACCGGCATCTAAAGCCCCTTGCACATCTGCTTCCAAACAATCTCCAATCATAATACTGTTTTCTTTTTTGGCTTTGGCCAAGTCTAATGCGTGCTCAAAAATCAAAGGATTAGGTTTCTTTACCCCTGCCATTTCAGAATTGGTAATGGTTTGAAAATAAGAGCCAATATTGGAATTCTTAATCTTTTTGTATTGCACATCGGCAAAACCATTGGTAATAATATGCAGTTTATACTCCTGGCTTAAATACTCCAAAATTTCGAAAGTCCCATCAAAAAGATGATTATTTTCCGGTAACCCTTGAATGTATTCCTGAGCAATACTTTCTATCTGTTCATCAGAAATAGAATAATTTAAGGCATCGAAAGAATGCTTCAACCGATTGTACCGCAATTCTGCATGAGTAATCTTATCATACTGGTACAATTTCCAGCAGGCCTGATTTATTGGGACATATTTCTCAATAAATGCTGCAGTTTCAATCGTCGGATGATTTTTGTTGAAAATAGATTCAAATGTTAACTCCGAGTTCTTGTCAAAATCCCAAAGTGTATGATCTAAATCAAAAAAGACATCCTTTATATTCTTATTCTTCATTTTATTTTTAAAATATTCCTTCGTCTACAAAACTAAAATAATGATTTTCAGTCACAATCAAATGATCCAACACTTTTATTTCCAGACTTTCCCCAGCCATTTTCACTTTCCTTGTAATCTGCTTGTCGGCATCACTCGGCGTCAAGGCACCAGAAGGATGATTGTGACACAAAATTAAACTGGTTGCTCCCATTTCGAGTGCCGTTTTAAAAACCAGTCGAACATCAACCAAAGTACCTGTAATTCCACCTTTACTGAGCTGAGATTTCGAAATTACTTTATTGGAATTATTCAAATAAAGAATCCAAAATTCTTCATGTGATAATTCGCCAATAATGGGTTGCATGATTTCGAAAACGACTTTACTGGAAGTAATTTTTGTCAATTCTACAGCATCTTCCGCTCTTCTGCGCCTTCCTAATTCCATTGCAGCAATAATCGAAATAGCTTTGGCCTCTCCTATTCCCTTAAAATTCATTAACTGCGAAATAGATAATTTTCCTAAAGCATTTAAATTATTATCAACGCTTCCCAAAATTCGTTTACTTAAATCCACTGCCGATTCATTTCGATTTCCTGAACCAATCAAAATAGCAATCAATTCTGCATCACTCAAAGCACTTTTACCTTTCAGCATAAGCTTCTCGCGGGGCTTATCGTCTTCGGACCAATTCGTTATCGGGAAATTATTTTGTTCCAAATTTACCCAATTAATACCTTAACTTCATCAAAATTCAATCCGCCATAATTTCCAGAACTCATCAACAATAAGGCTGAATTTTCAAGATTTAAATTAAACAAATAGTCTTTAAAATCTTTTGGATTGGTATAAATAATCAAATCTTCCCGATTGAAAGCCTTTGCAATTTGCTCATAAGTCACCTCTTCCAGCTGTTTGATTTTTACTGCGTCCGGCGAATAAAAAACAACGGCAACATCAGCATATTCCAACGCCCCTTCATATTCCTTTAGGAACTCAGCATTCAAACTACTATAAGTATGCAATTCTAAACAAGCGACTAAAGTACGGTCAGGATATTGTTCTTTTACTGCTTTTGTGGTAGCGGCAACTTTACTTGGTGAATGTGCAAAATCTTTGTAAGCCACTTTAGTTTTGCTTTCGGCTATCTTTTCCAAACGTTTGGATGCCCCTTTAAAACTTGCAATTGCTTCATAGAAATCGGCTTCATCTACACCCATGTTTTGGCAAATCCATTTGGCCCCAGCCAAATTATTCAAATTATGCGCTCCAAAAACTTCTATCGGCATAGCTCCCTCCGGAGTTTCCAAAAGCGTTACTCCATTACTAACCGAATATTTTGGTGTGTGATAGGACAATTTACGAATTGGATTGCTTGCAGCTTCAGCCACGCGTTTTACTTCAGAATCATCTTCATTGTAAACCAAAATTCCTCCATTAGTTATTTTGTCAATAAAAATTTCGAACTGTTCAACATAATTTTCATAGGTTGGAAAAACATTGATATGATCCCAGGCAATTCCTGAAATCAAGGCAATATTAGGTTGGTACAAATGAAATTTTGGTCTTCTGTCAATAGGTGAAGATAAATACTCGTCTCCTTCCAACACCATAAAATCATTTTCCTCGGTAAGATGCACCATAGTGTCGAAACCTTCCAATTGTGCACCCACCATATAATCCACTTCAATATTATGATAATGCATGACATGAAGTATCATCGAAGTAATCGTTGTTTTTCCGTGTGAACCACCAATAACAACTCTAGTTTTATTCTTGGATTGTTCGTACAAAAACTCTGGATAGGAATAGATTTTCAACCCTAATTCCTGAGCTTTCAGTAATTCAGGATTATCAGCTTTAGCATGCATTCCCAAAATTACTGCCTCAATATCGGCTGTAATCTTTTCAGGAAACCATCCCAATTCTGCCGGTAAAATTCCCTTTTTGTCTAAACGTGATTTAGAAGGTTCAAAAATAGCATCGTCGCTCCCTGTTACCTGATATCCTTTATTGTGTAATGCCAATGCTAAGTTGTGCATTGCGCTTCCGCCAATGGCGATGAAATGTGTTTTCATTTTCGTTTATGCGTTTATTATGTTGAATCAATGAGTCGAATTAACGACTAACTGACAGTTCCTTTTTCCTGTATTCTTCCAAAACAGCTTTTGCTTTCTCGGGTTCATTCATTTTATTTTTATACAAATTAGCTAGCTTTTGATAACTTGTTTTCGAACCACTCACAGCTATCGCTTTTCTATATTGTTGCTCTGACGTTTTATATCTTTTAAAATATTCCTCAATGTGACCTCTTGACAAATAACCATCAATTGGAGATAATTTTAATAATTCATTTGAATATCTGATTGCCTTCGATTCGCTTCCGCCTACAATACCCGGCAGTTGTAAATTTAACTCTATCAAAGCCCATCGGGCATCAATATGTTTAGGATTTAAATCTATTGCTTTTTCAAAACTTTCCCTCACTTCACCAATCATTCCAAGCGCTTTGAATTTATTGACTTCTTTGGCTTTCATTCCTAATGCTCCACCATATTTATAATGAAAATCCGCTTCTGAAGGTTTCATCAGCTTTAATCTTTTATAATAAACAATCGCTTTATCCCAGGCTTTACTCCAGCCAGCTATGTCTCCTAAATATTCAATTGTTCTTAAATCTGATGGATTGGTTTTTAAAAAGGATTCAAAAATGGGTAGTGCCTCATTGTATTTTTCTTCTTTGAATAGTTTTTCTGCTTTATCGAAATTGGATTGGGACCAAATCAACAAAGGAAATAACAAAAGAAAATATACAAGTCGTTTCATTCTTCAAAAATAGGGAAATTTATATTTGTAATTCTGCAAGATTTCAAAAGGTTTAACATAAAAATTTTCGGCCTTTACTGACCATAAGTTTCTAAAAGAAATGACACTAAAAACACATTGACATAACATTGTGGAATTAATTTAGCAAAACAAATGATGAAAGAAAACTAAAAATTATTGGTAGGCGCAGCAACGAAAATCCATCCACCTCAAAATTTGATGGTCAGACATTATTTTTTTAGCACAAACTAATCCCGACTCAAACTAAAAACCCATAAATGAAAATATTTTATGCTATTCAAGCCACTGGTAATGGTCACATAAGCAGGGCAATTCAACTATACCCTTATCTAAAAAAATTTGGTTCTGTAGATTTTTTTTTGAGTGGAAACAATGCCAGTCTGGATGTAAAATTACCTATTAAATTTAGAAGTAAAGGTTGTAGTCTTCATTACAGTAAATGTGGTGGATTGGACTACTGGGATATCTTAAAAAACATCAAACCCCGTCAGATTTACAAAGATGCCGATTCCCTACCACTAAAAAATTATGATTTTGTTATAAATGATTTTGATTCCATTACTTCACTATCCTGTAAATTACAAAAAGTGCATTCAGTTCAATTTGGACATCAAGCTAGTTTCATATCTGAATCAACACCGAGACCTATAAAAAAGAGTCTTATGGGAGAGATGATTTTGAAACATTATGCTCCATCACCAAAAAATATTGGTTTGCATTTTGAAAAATATGATTCCTTTATTCTCCCTCCAATTATCAAAGATAAAATCATACAAGCAAACCCAAAAAACTTGGGGCACATAACGGTTTATCTTCCTTCTTTTCAAATAGATTGTTTAGAAAAAGCGTTCAATAAAATCCCAAATGTATCGTTTCATTGGTTTTTAGACAATGTAAAATTCGAGCATACTATAGGAAACATTACCTATTTTCCTGTAAATCAAAAATATTTCAACGCCAGTTTAATTTCATGTCAAGGGATAATCACTGGTGGCGGATTTGAAACACCTGCAGAAGCCTTGTATCTTAGAAAAAAAATACTGAGCATTCCAATACGCAATCATTACGAACAAGAATGCAATGCGGCTGCATTAAAAAAACTAGGGGTTCCAGTTGCTTATAAAGTTGGTGATGATTTTAATCTAATTATAGAAAATTGGCTCAATACCGATTTAAAATACCCAACTATTGAAGCCAATAATATTCCAGAAACCTTACAGTTTTTATTCGACACCTATAATGATTAACTATTAAATATGTAGAGACGCACTGCAGTGCGTCTCCACTAAAAAGAAACCCCGTCTCATTTAATAACGAGACGGGGTTTTGGTTTTTAATAATGATATGCTATTTTACTTTAAAGATTGAGGATCTTTTACAATTGTCATTTCGTCAACAATATGTTTTGCTCCAGCATATTTATCGATAATCCAAAGTACATAACGAATATCCAAGTTGATTGTTCTTTGTAATTTTTTATCAAAAATAACATCACCTGCCATAGCTTCAATGTTACCGTCAAATGCAACGCCAATTAACTCTCCTTTTCCATTAAGAACTGGAGAACCAGAATTTCCTCCTGTAATATCATTATCGGTTAAGAAATTTATTGGCATATATCCTGCTTTGTCAGCATATTGTCCAAAGTCTTTTGCATTGTTTAGTTCTAATAAACGCACCGGTAAATCAAATTCCTGATCTCCTGCTTTATACTTTTTAACCATTCCGGTCATAGTGGTATAATTATTAGTTTTAGCGTCATTACGTTTATCAGCAGGCAAAGCGCGTACTTTTCCGTATGTTAATCTTAAAGTTGAATTAGCATCAGGATACTGGATTGCATTCATTTTTGACTCACGCAAACCTTCCACCATAACACGGAACGATTTGGCAAAATCATTGTCTAATTGTAATTGTTCTTCTGATTTAGCTCTTAATTTTGTACTCAAATCATTTGAAATAACATACAAAGGATCATTCACAATGTTTTCTGCTTTTGGCTCTTTCATGAATGCCAATACACTTTCTTTAGTAGCAAAAATACTTTTGGTAACAGCCTCATTTACAAAAGTTGTAAAATCACCTTTATTGGCCTCTTTCAGTTTTGCAACTTCTGGCGCAAGACCATATTCCGAAGCTTTTGAAGCATATAAATTCAATTGTGCCGTAAAGACATCTTTCTCTAGAGGAGCGTAAAAATCTCCGTAAAGATTCTCAATCATGCCACTTATTTTAGGAAGCATTTCTGCTCTTTTTGCTTCATTTTCTTTGTAGTATCCAATAAGCGCATTTCCTAAGTTAGCAGCACCAGCACCATAAGCGGTGGTACGCATCAATTGGGCAAGGTAATTGTCGTGACGAGATTTTAAATTCGTTTTCGTATAATAATCATTAATAGTTGCAATTACATTACCGTATTTTTCTTTGTTTTCGGCTTTATTTGCCCACACATTGAATTTAGTTTCCTGATCGGTTTTTGTTTTTGCTGTTCCAGCTTTGGTCAAAGCATCAATCATACCTTGACGGTTTTTCCAATAATTGGCCGTAGAAGCATATTTTGAAGCATATTGCAAATTAACCGTCGCATCCTTGTCCATATAGACCTTCATTCTATCCATTCCCATTTTTGCTCCTTCAACCCATGCAGGATAAGCAAACTTTACATTTTGCTCGATTCCGCTTGCCGGCATCCAACGATTAGTTCTTCCTGGATATCCCAAAATCATAGCAAAATCATTCTCTTTAACCCCTTTCAAACTTATAGGCAAGTGGTGCTTTGGTTGCAAAGGCACATTTTCTTTTGAATATTCAGCAGGATTCCCGTCTTTGTCAGCATATACTCTGAACATAGAAAAATCTCCTGTATGGCGAGGCCATTCCCAGTTGTCTGTGTCCCCTCCGAATTTTCCAACACTTTCTGGTGGTGTCCCCACTAAACGAACGTCTTTATAATCTTGGTAAACAAAATAGTAATATTCATTTCCTTGAAAGAAAGGGCGAACAGAAACAGTATATTTTCCTCCTTCATTATTCTCTTTTTCAATCAAAGCTATTTCTTGTTGAATTATTTTATTTCTTTCTGTTTCATCCATTTTATCATTTACTTTAGATAAAATTCTTTTAGAAACATCATCCATACGAACGAAGAAACGAACGTACAAAGATTTTGGTTTCATTTCGGCGCTTCTGTCTTTGGCCCAAAAACCATTTTTTAAATAATTTTGTTCTTCTGTAGAAAGTTCCGCAATGGCATTATAACCACAATGGTGATTAGTCAATACTAATCCTTCTTTTGAAACAATTTCTGCTGTACAACCACCGTTAAATTGTACGATAGCATCCTTCAAACTGTGGTGATTGATACTGTAAATTTCTTCGGCTGTCAATTGCAAGCCCATTTTCTCCATATCTCTATGGTTCAATCTTTCGATAAACATTAAGAACCACATACCCTCATCTGCTTTCACTGGGAAAGCCATCAGACACATGGTCAAGAATAATACAATTTTTTTCATACCTATTTGTTTTTTGTTTTTAAATATAATCTTGTCCATACTCGTTATTCTTTACGAATTTGAGTCATACCAACATCATATTTGAATAAGTTTTAAGTGATGCGAATATAAAGTATTTTCGCAATTCAACACATGATATTCACACAAAATCAAAAATAAGTTATTGATTATTAACTTAATTTTAGGAATTATGCAACGCAGCCAAAAAAAAGGCGCTCTATTAGTAGAACGCCTTTTCCCGTTAAATTCGTAAATTTATTAGTCATTCAACATTTTCCACAATTTGTCTTTCAATTCTGTAATACCTTGTTGGGCAACAGAAGAAATAAACATATACGGAATGTCTTTGAATTCTTTATCTAATTGCACTTTTAATTCCGCTTTCAGTTCATCATCGAGCATATCGCATTTTGAAATCACTAACAAGCGCTCTTTATCCAGCATTTCCGGATTGTATTTTGTCAATTCGTTAACCAAAATGTCATATTCTGCTTTTATGTCCGGCGAGTCCACAGGAACCAAAAACAATAAGGTCGAATTTCGTTCGATATGACGCAAGAAATAGTGTCCAAGACCTTTCCCTTCCGCTGCTCCTTCGATGATTCCCGGAATATCCGCAATCACAAAAGATTGAAAATCTCTATAGGCTACAATCCCAAGATTTGGTTTTAATGTCGTAAACGGATAATCTGCAATTTTTGGTTTAGCAGATGTCAGTACAGACAACAGGGTTGATTTTCCTGCATTTGGAAAACCTACTAATCCTACGTCGGCCAATACTTTCAATTCAAGAATCACATCCATCTCCACTCCTGGTAATCCCGGCTGAGAGTATCTTGGTGTTTGATTTGTTGAACTTCTAAAATGCCAGTTTCCTAAGCCACCTTTTCCACCGCGAGAAAGTATACGTTTCTCACCGTCCTCCGTTATTTCGAATAAAACTTCGCCAGTTTCCTTGTCTTTTACAACTGTTCCTAGTGGCACTTCAATGAATTTATCTTCTCCGTCAGCTCCTGTGCTTCTGTCTCCACCACCATCACCACCGTGACCTGCTTTGATATGACGAGCAAATTTCAAATGAAATAATGTCCAAAGTCCTTTGTTTCCTACTAGATAAACATGTCCTCCACGACCTCCATCACCACCATCTGGCCCACCTTTTTCAATAAATTTCTCTCTATGCAAATGCGTAGATCCTTTTCCTCCTTTTCCGGAAGAAACATAAATTTTTACATAATCTACAAAATTCCCCTCTGTCATTTTTCTAAGTATTCAGTTGCAGTCTCAGTTTTCAGTGCAAACTGCGACTGAAAACTGTGACTAAAAACTATTTTTATTTTTGCAATGATTTCACCATTACTTTATCAATCTTCACTCCGTCCATATCAATGACTTCCAGTTCAAACTTTTGCCAAATCAATTTTTCTCCTTGCTTAGGGATATGTGAAAGCTCTGTCATTATTAATCCACTTACTGTGGTTACTTCATAATCATTTATCAATTCGTCTAATTCGAAATAGGTCAAGAAGTCATGTAACGAATAATGTCCGTCTACTAACCAAGTACCGTCTTCTCTTTCAATTAATTGAAAATCATCTTTATAAAAGTCGGATGCATTACCAACCAGAGCTTCCAAAATATCGTTTAAGGTAATCACACCTTGGAAAACCCCATATTCATCTGAAACAAAGGCATAATGTATACCCGTTTTTTTAAACTCTTCTAACGCTTTATAGGCAGTAGTCTGCTCCATCATAAATGGGGCTTCGGTCATTATATCTGCCAAATTAAAGTTACCTTTTTCGAAATGGGCAAAAATATTTTTCAAATTAACAACCCCTACAATATCGTCATAATTTTTGCCAAACACAGGATAAATAGAATGCAATTCTTTGAGCATAAACTCCTTTACCTGTTCTTTATTGGAATGTACCGGTAAAAAAACAACTGATTTTCTATGGGTCATCAGCGAGTTAATTTTTCTGTCACCGATGTGAAAAACTCGTTCAACGATATCTTGTTCTATTTCCTGAACTTCCCCTACTTCTGTTCCTTCTTTGATAATTGCTTTTATTTCCTCTTCTGTTACTTTACCATCGGCAGTTGGCTTTATTTGCATAATATTTAATAAAAACTCTGTCGAAGTAGTCAGCAACCAAATAAAAGGAGCTGTTATAATTGACACAATTTTCATAGGTATCGCAACCGATTTGGCAATGGATTCGGGATGATTCAATCCAATTCTTTTCGGAAGTAATTCTCCTAAAACTAAAGAGAAGAAAGTTAAAATCACTACTACTATTCCAACTGCAATAGTTGCGGCATAAGGCCTTAATACAGCAAAACCGCTTATAAACAGTTCAACATCCGAAGTTATTTTGTCCCCGCTATAGATACCGGTAAGAATTCCGATAAGTGTAATTCCAATTTGAACAGTGGATAAAAACTTATTAGGTGAATTAGCCAAATCTAATGCAGCTTGAGCATTCTTATTCCCCTTTTTGGCAGCGGTTTCCAATCTATTTTTCCTTGCAGAAATCAATGCGATTTCTGACATTGAGAAAACCCCATTTAAGAGTATTAGAAAAAATATAATTGCTATTTCCAATTTTTAGTTTATTCGTTTGTATTATACGGTTAATCTTTTAACCGTTGATTCGCGGAATCGATTTGTTATTAAAGTTCAATCTTTTAGCCCAGATGGAAGTGGAAAGCCCCGAGTTAAAAAAACTAATTTTCCCTGACAGAAAAGAGCGACCGCCGGAAGCTCCTTTTATGGCTTGGGAAAATAGTTTTTTTAACGTCCCGATAGTTATCGGGATGCAACGCACAGCTGGAGATTGCTCCTACAAATTATCAATTACGTTGCTTACTCTTTCTGTAATTTCTGCGATAGAACCAATTCCGTTCACCGCATAAAATTTTCCTTGCCCTTTATAATAATCCATTAACGGAGCTGTTTTTTCATTATATTCCTGGTAACGATTTCTGATTTTATCTTCGTCTTGATCGTCGATTCTTCCGCTGGTTTTTCCTCTTTCCAATAATCTTGCAATCAAGATTTCATCATCAGCTTCTAGTGCAATTGTTCCGGCAACTTTTGAACCTATTGAAGCTAAAAAAGCGTCTAATGCTTCTGCTTGTGAAATGGTTCTTGGGTATCCGTCAAATAGAATCCCATTGGTATCCGGGTGTTTATTCACCTCATCAATAAGCATTTTCGTAGTCAATTCGTCTGGCACTAAATCCCCAGCATCCATGAAAACTCTGGCTTGCTTGCCTAAGTCGGTATCGTTTTTCAAATTATAACGAAAAACGTCTCCCGTTGAAATGTGTGTTAATTTGTATTTTTCTTTTAAAAACTCAGCTTGAGTTCCTTTTCCTGCCCCTGGTTTCCCAAATAAAACAATGTTAGTCATTTTTTTTAATTTAAAGATTCAAAGATTTAAAGCTGAATTGACTTTCTGTTTTTAAATCTCTAATTCCAATTTTGAATATATTAATTGCTGTTTTTATTCTTTTAACTGATATACTTCCGGAAGATTTCGCCCTAATCCATCATAGTCTAAACCATAGCCTACAATAAATTTATTTGGAATTCTGATTCCAACATAATCTATCTTTAGGTCTTTTTTATACGCTTCAGGTTTAAAAAACAAGGTAGCTATTTTGAAATGTTTTACATTTTGCTTTTTGAACAAATCTTTTAGTTCTGCCAAAGTGTTTCCTGTATCAACAATGTCCTCAATAACGATAACGGTACGCCCTGTTAAGTCCTGATTTAATCCTATTAATTGTTTCACTTCGTCTGTACTGGAAGTTCCCTCGTAGGATGCCATTTTTATAAAACTTAGTTCGCAAGGTTTTTTATATTGTTTCATGAAATCTGAAACAACCATGAAGGAACCATTCAAAACCCCCACAAATACTGGTGTTTCATCAGCAAAATCAGCTTCTATCTGACTCACCATTTTCGCAACGGCAAAATCAATTTCTTTAGCAGAAATAAATGGAACAAATTGTTTATCGTGAAGTTGTATCATCATTTTCCTGTTTAAAATACTGTGCAAAGATACAGAATTCGAATTTGACAATTGATAATTGAAAGTGAATTTGTAGGTAACAAATCAAACGAACTGATTATTCCAATCAAATTTAAAACAATTCCAGCATAGCAGAATTTAAATGTTTATACAATTTATCTAAAAACAAGTAGTTAAACGACTATTAAAATCCGTTTGTCGAAAAAAAATCGGGAAGAATTTATTTATTCCTAATTTTAAGAATAGGATATTGAAAATCGTAAACTATGGCTTCATTAAATCCAAATACCACAGTTTTAGGCACAAAAAATGCCAAACATTTGTTGCGACGAGCAACTTTTGTTTATAATAAAGCCTTGATCGCTCAATACGCTACACTAACTGCTAACCAAGCTTTGAATTTATTACTAGCCGATAATCCCCTTACTTTAAATTTACCATATGATCCATTACCAACCACTTCACCCGATGGTTTCTGGACTGAATCCACTAATCTAGCGACTTCATTTTTGGATCAAAATAGAAAAGCTTCCAATGTAGCCGGCTGGTGGTGGTATAATGCCATAAACAGTTCGACATTAAAATTCAAACTTTCCCATTTTCTTTCTACTCGTTTTACAGTTATTAGAGATACAGATGTATCAGGATCTGCTACTGAGTTTTACGATTACGTAAGGCTGCTTTTATTTTATTCTTATGGCAATTATAAAACCTTAGCCAAAAAGATGACTCTCAATAATTCTATGTTGTGTTTTTTAAATAACAGCTCTAACGTAAAAAATTCTCCGAACGAAAATTATGCCCGTGAGTTTTTAGAATTATTTACGATTGGTAAAGGACCACAAATTGCGGCGGGGAATTATACCAATTATACCGAATCAGATATTGTTCAAACAGCCAGAGTTTTGACAGGTTTTAAAAGAAAATATGAAAGATCAATAATTGATGCTGAAACCGGAATCCCAAAAGGATACAATCAATTTTCAGATCATAATACCAGTCCTAAAACATTCAGTAGTGCTTTCAACAATCAAATAATCACTTCTGCCTCTGATGCCGCTTCTATGGATACCGAATTAGACAATTTCATTGAAATGGTTTTTAACCAACAGGCAACGGCTAAAAATATTTGCAGAAAAATATATACCTATTTTGTAAAAAGCACTATTTCGACAGAAGTAGAAAATGACATCATAACTCCTCTAGCACAAGACCTTCACAATAACAACTATGAAATTGTTCCTATAATTAGAAAATTACTGGAAAGCCAACATTTTTATGATTTAGATGACAGTGATTCAGGCGATGAAACTATAGGAGGAATAATCAAATCACCTATTCAACAATTATCCGAAATATGCACTTTTTTGCAGGCAGCGATCCCAGATCCAAACTCTGACCCATTGAATTTTTACAATGTTTTCTGGTGGAACTTTGTCAACAACATTTTTTGCAGACTTTCAAATATGGTTTTATTTAATCCGGAAAATGTTGCCGGACACGCTGCCTATTATCAGGCACCTGATTTTGATAAAGCCTGGATTTCTTCCTCCACCTTGATTGCAAAATACCGACTAGGAGAATCCTTGCTTGATGGCGTAAACAGAATTTACGGCAATACTAACATTGCTGCTAAAATATCCATTTCAGAAGTATTAAAAAACAGTACCATTGTATCGAATCCTTCAGACCCATTTATATTAACTTCAGAATTATGTAATGCTTTATTCGCCCAGGAAACAGACAATGAGCGCATTAATTATTTCATGAATTCTTTTCTTTTACAAGACTTTACCAGTCCCTATTGGACAGACGCCTGGAATAGCTACATCAGAACCAACACTAACACGGTTGTTGAGTCCCGGTTAAAACTATTAATAACCAAAATATTAAGAGCCCCCGAATCCCAAATGTTTTAGTATTATTTCGAAAATTAATAACTAAACAATAAAAATCATGAGAAGAAGAAATTTTATCAAATTGACTTCTACAGCTAGTGCACTTTCATTATTGCCTACAGAGGTTTTTGCTCTTTTCAAATCGGTAGGTATGATAACCTGTCCAGATTCCAGTACAAAAAAAATAGTTTTGATTCAATTGGCTGGAGCGAATGATGGAATAAACACCATTGTACCCATCAATCAATACGATACTTATGCCAAATTACGGCCCAATATAAAACTCAGTAATGTCGGAATCTCAAATGGTATTATTAATTTGGATTCAACTTTGCCCTTAAACGATCAGGTAGGACTGCATCCTTCTCTGGTAAAATTCAAAAACCTATATGAAAATGGCTTCATGAGGATTATTCAGGGAGTTGGTTACCCTTCGCCAGATAAATCTCATTTTAAATCAACCGACTTATGGCTAACAGGCGGAGATGGAACCATAGCCAATAATAATTTTGACAGTGGATGGATAGGACGCTTTCTTGAGAATTATTATGCCAATTTTTTAAACGCTACCTTTCCATTGGGTATCCAACTGGGAAGTAGCGACAATTCACTAGGTTTTCATGGAGAAGTTGAACACGGTATGTCTTTAAATATAAATGGCCAAGATTTATCGGGATTTTATTCTGTTGTAAACGGTTTGGGAGGCGCGCCTCCAACAAACATTCCAAATTCAGAATATGGTTCTTTAATTCAATACATTATAAATAATGACACTTCGACAAATACCTATGCGCAAACCATATCGAATTCGTTTAATTCCGGTTCTAATAGTTTAACGTATCCAAACACCAGCTTATCCAATCAGTTGAAAACCGTTGCGCGCTTTATTTCAGGGGGACTTCAAACCAAAGTATATCTGGTTAAACTAAATGGATTTGACACTCATGATAAGCAAGTAGCAGCAAATGACACTACCCATTTAGGCAACCACGCTTCCCTATTAACTCAAATATCAGAAGCCATAAGCACCTTCATAACAGATTTGAATAATCAAAATATTGGGAATGACGTTATGGCAATAACCTTTTCAGAATTTGGAAGAAAAGCAGGAGAAAACGCGAATTTAGGTACTGATCATGGTGAAATCGCACCAATGTTCGTATTTGGGAACGCTATAAATCCAGGAATCTCTGGAACAAATGTTAATTTATCGGAAGCTGTTTCGACAAATAACTATCAGATCAAAACGGTTCAGCATGATTACAGGAGAGTTTTTAGTACCATACTTCAAGATTGGCTTGGAACCGGTAACGAGACATTAGACATGACTTTTTACAATAACAACACAAATACCGGATTTTCAAACAACAAAATAGCCAATTTAATAAAGCCTCAGAATGTGGTTAATTCTAGCTGTTACACTAACAAAATATTATCCATTGACGAGTTCCAAACCTCTTATGAAGTTGTAGTGTATCCAAATCCAACTTCTGAGATCATCTCTATTAATTCACCAAACAATAATGACATCTATACCGTTTCTATTTACTCAATGGACGGAAAATTTGTTGGCAAATATCGAAATCCTTTAACCAGTAATCAGTTTAGTATCAATGTTGAAAACCTGTCAACAGGATTTTATAATTTGAAAATTGAAACAACCAACGGTAATTTTTCTAAAAAAATAATTGTACGAAGATAAGGTTTGAATTGATCATTGACTAAAGCAGGAGGCTTTTACTTTTTTCTGTTGCAATCCCCCTATTATTTGTATTTTTAAATCAAAATTGAAAAAATGCTTTCTGAATTACACAATAAACTTGAATATGTAAGCGCTCACAGAGAAAATAGGCAAAAAATGACCAACGAAATCCTTTCCAGCCCCAATTTGCTCCCTGAATTAATCCAAATTTGTTTTCAAATCATAGATAAAGCATCCCCTAAGGCCTGTTGGATTCTAGAATTCGTATCCTATGAAAGACTAGAATGGCTGCAGCCTCATTTAGATTTCTTCTGTTCTAATATTGAAAAACTGAAACACGAGAGCGCCATTCGACCAATGGCTAAAGTGTGTCAGCTCCTTGTTACTTCACATCTAAAGAAAACCGAAATTCAACTAAATGATTTTCATATTCAAAAAATTACAGAAACCTGCTTCGACTGGTTAATTACTGACACCAAAGTCGCTTCAAAATGTTATTCAATCAGAACTTTATACCTTTTAGGACAACAAACTGATTGGATACATTCTGAATTGAAAATTATTTTAGAAAAAGACTACCCAACCCATTCCGCTGCCTATAAAGCCGTAGCAAGGGAAATTTTGAAGAAAATAAAATAGCATTTTCCTATTCGACCATTATAAAGTATCTTTGCGGGTAACAAACATCATCATAATGAATTATTTTTCTTCCGATTTTAAATTAGGAATTCTCGGCGGTGGACAGTTGGGCAAAATGCTCTTGTTTGACACGCGAAAATTTGACATTCAAACTTATGTTCTTGATCCAAGTGACGAGGCACCTTGTAAAATTGCCTGCAACCAATTCTTCAAAGGCGATTTGATGGATTTCGATACCGTTTATAATTTTGGAAAACAAGTAGACGTTTTGACTTTCGAAATTGAACTGGTTAATCTGGAAGCTTTGGTAAAACTGGAAGAAGAGGGATTAAAAGTATATCCTTCGCCAAAAACATTGAAACTGATTCAAAACAAAGGAATTCAGAAAGATTTCTACAGTAAAAATAATATTCCGACTGCCGATTTTAAGAGATTTGCCTCTTTAAAAGATTTAGTAATTGCCTTAGTCGATTCTAAACTACAATTGCCTTTCGTTTGGAAATGTACGGAGTTTGGATACGATGGAAATGGCGTAAAGGTCATTCGCCAGGTCTCTGATTTAGATAATCTTCCAAATGTGGAATGTATTGCCGAGACCATGATACCCTTTAAAAACGAACTGGCAGTTATCGTTTGTCGTACTCCATCAGGTGAAATAAAAACCTATCCTGTGGTAGAGATGGAATTTCATCCTGAAGCGAATCAGGTGGAATATGTAATTTGTCCGGCTCGAATTGATGACCATGTCGCTGAAAAAGCAAGAGCAATCGCCTTGGATGTTTCTGAAAAATTTAATCATGTGGGACTTTTGGCCGTCGAAATGTTTCAAACCGAAGAGGATGAAATAATCGTTAACGAAGTCGCTCCTCGCCCGCACAATTCCGGACATTATTCTATTGAAGCCAGTTATACTTCTCAATTTGAAAACCATTTACGTGCCATTCTTGATTTACCGTTGGGTAATACAGATAGTAAAGTAGCGGGAATTATGGTAAACTTAGTGGGATCAGAAGGTTTTTCGGGAGATGTAGTTTATGAAAATATCGAAAAAATATTAGGCTGGAACGGCGTAACTCCACATATTTACGGAAAGAGACAAACAAGACCTTTCAGAAAAATGGGACATGTCACTATTGTAAATGAAGACATCAAAGAAGCCAGAAGAATTGCTGAGGATGTAAAGAATACGATTAGAGTAATTTCAAATAATTAAAAAATTTAATGATTTAAAGATTGAAAGATTCTGTAATAAATTTTTTCAATCTTTAAATTTTTCACCCTAGCCTAAAAGGCGAACGGACGAAGTAATCTTTAAATACACAAATTAATGAGCAAAGTAGCCATAATAATGGGAAGCATATCTGACATGCCCGTAATGCAAGATGCGATAGACATCCTAAAAGGATTTGATATAGAAGTGGAAGTTGATATTGTATCAGCGCACAGAACACCTGAAAAACTTTTTGATTTTAGTAAAAATGCACACCATCGTGGTATTTCGGTTATTATAGCCGGAGCGGGAGGTGCAGCACATTTACCGGGAATGGTCGCTTCTATGTCACCATTACCTATAATTGGAGTTCCGGTTAAATCAAGCAATTCTATTGATGGCTGGGACAGTGTTTTATCCATTTTACAAATGCCTGGCGGTGTTCCTGTAGCCACAGTAGCTTTAAACGGAGCCAAAAATGCAGGAATTCTTGCCGCACAAATCATAGGAAGTCATGATAAATGTGTTTTAGATAAAATCATCTTATACAAAGAAGGCCTTAAAGAAGCTGTCAATGCCTCTTCAGAAAATTTGAAGAAATAAAAAAAGCTCCAAATTGGAGCTTTTCTAATAATAGGTTTCTAATTCCAGATTTTTTTCAAACTAGAATTCGGAGCATTTATGAACATAAATTGTTTTTGATTTGGGACAAAAAGGGCTGATTAAAAGCGTACTAATTTAATGTAATCATATATTTCTTCGACAAAAGTATATTAAAAATCGACAAAATACCGTTTTATAAAATTTATTGCGCTTTTTGTTAAAAAAAACATCGTGTTTGTAATTAAAAACTGATTATTTAACTCTTTAACCTAAAAACACTTAAGAGAAACCTTTAAAAAAATATCAAATGAGTATCTTAACACATCATTTCAATACAAAACACAATACCGCACCTTTCTCGAAAATCAGAAACGAAGATTTCCTTCCTGCTTTTAAGAAAGGGATCGAATTGGCAAAAGGCGAAATTGACGCTATCGTAAGAAATCCTATAAAACCGACGTTTGAAAATACCATTGAAGCATTGGCTTTTAGCGGAGACGTTTTAGACAGGATATCAAGTATCTTTTTTAATCTGAATTCAGCCGAAACCAATGATGAGATTCAAAAAATAGCTCAGGAAGTTTCTCCTTTATTATCAGAATTTGGAAATGACGTACGTCTTAACCCTGATTTATTCGCTCGTGTAAAAACGGTATACGAACAAAGAGAAAAGCTGAACCTAAATGCGGAGCAAACCACACTTTTAGATAAAAAATACAAAAGTTTTTCCAGAAACGGAGCTAATTTGCCGGAAGACAAAAAGAATCAGTTAAGAGAAATCGACAAAGAATTATCTAAATTGAGCTTGCAATTTGGCGAAAATGTTTTGGCAGAGACACATGCTTTCCAGTTACACCTAACGAATGAAAGTGATCTCGCCGGATTACCGGAAGGCACTGTTGAGGCCGCTCATTCATTGGCTAAAAGCCAGGAAAAAGAAGGTTGGATTTTCACTTTAGACTATCCTAGTTATGTTCCTTTTGTGACCTATGCCGACAATCGTGAATTACGCAAGAAAATGGCAATCGCTTTTGGTGCCAAAGGTTTTCAAAACAACGAATTTGACAATCAAGAAATTGTTCTTAAAATTGCCAAATTACGCTTTGACAGAGCACAAATTTTAGGGTATGCCACGCACGCACATTTTGTTCTTGAAGAAAGAATGGCCGAAAGTCCGGAGAAAGTAAAAACATTCTCTATGGATTTATTAGAAAAAGCCAAACCTGCCGCTTTAAAAGAATTTGCTCAATTAACCGCTTTCGCAAAAGAATTGCACGGACTTGAACAATTAGAAAAATGGGACGGCGCCTATTATTCTGAAAAACTCAAACAACAATTATTCAGTTTGGATGATGAGATTTTAAAACCGTATTTTCAATTAGAGAAAGTCTTGGACGGTGCTTTTGCTGTAGCGCAAAAATTATACGGAATCACTTTCGAAGAAACTTTTGAAGTGGACAAATACCATGAAGAAGTAAAAACATACGAAGTAAAAGATGAAGACGACCAATTAGTTGCTGTTTTTTATGCTGATTTCTTTCCGAGAAAAGGAAAACGTAACGGTGCCTGGATGACCTCTTTTAAATCACAATATGTAAAAAAAGGAATCAATGAAAGACCACATATTTCTATTGTGTGCAATTTCACCAAACCGACCGAAACAAAACCGTCATTACTGACTTTTAACGAAGTGACGACTTTATTTCATGAATTTGGCCATGCATTACACGGAATGTTAGCAGATACCACCTATCCAAGTTTATCAGGAACTTCTGTATACTGGGATTTTGTAGAACTTCCTAGCCAGATTCTAGAAAACTGGTGCTACGAACCGGAAGCTTTAGCATTGTTTGCATATCATTATCAAACAGGCGAAATGATTCCGATGGAATTGGTCCATAAAATAAAAGAAAGTGCTAGTTTCCAGGAAGGAATGGCTACGATGCGTCAATTGAGTTTTGGACTCCTAGATATGGGTTGGCACGCACAGGACCCATCCAATATCAAAGACATTAAAGCTTTTGAAACCGAACAATTTGCATCCACACAATTATATCCTGACGTAAAAGAGAATGCCATGAGCACTTCCTTTTCCCATATTTTCCAAGGTGGATACTCTTCTGGTTATTACAGTTATAAATGGGCCGAAGTTCTAGATGCCGATGCTTTTGAATATTTTCAGGAAAAAGGAATCTTTAATAAAGAAGTGGCAACCAAATTTAAGGAAAATGTTCTTTCTAAAGGAGGAACAGAACATCCGATGATTTTATACAAACGCTTCAGAGGACAAGAACCAAAACCGGATGCGCTTTTGAAAAGAGCAGGATTATTATAAATTTAGATAATTATAAACCGAAGTGAGAGCTTCGGTTTTTTTTTAAAAGCAAACTAAAAGCAACCACCAAACTATCGGAATACTTTCTGCCCAAAACGAAGTATAATATTTAGACCGTTTTTCATTGGCAAAAAGCAAAACCAAAGCGATTATAACGGCAATGACAAAAATCAGTAGTAATTGCACTTGCACCGATTGAAAATTGATATTGCCATTGATATTGCTGTTAAAAAATTCCAATCCGCAAAAAATCAGCAATAAAATATACCCCAACTGTTTCGTACGCTTCACTCCTATTTGTTGCGGTACGGTCTGTAAATGTGGATCATCATTTTTTAAATCAATAATTTCAAAAATAAGCACTAACACAAATATCAGTATAAATCGTTGGATGCATTTCAGATAAAAATCAGAGGTAATGGCTACTTCAGCATTCAAAACCGGAAGAACCACTGTTACGCCAACCCAACATAAAGCCACAATATAAATTTTAACGCCCGCCCAATTTCGAGCATTCTTCTTATTTGGAAAAAAAGGCAATGTATACAATAAAGTAATACTCAAAAAAGCAACTGAAACTGTTTGTGTTATTTTTTGCAGTTGGAAAAAATAATACCCTACCAGCAGAAGTGCACAAAAACTAAAGGCAATAATCACCTTCAATTCGGCGCGCATTTGCAGTTTTTTGGCTCTGGCCAAAGCATCGTATTTGACAAAATTATAACCGACAATCGTTCCAAAAAAAGCGAAGTTAGCTACCGACTCGTCAAAAGGAATATGAAACATATGTTGTGTCATTCGCACCAGAGCATAACAAGACAATCCCACGTGAATACTACCGTTAATATAAAAATTCAATATTTGTTTGAAAATTCTCATTAGACAAAATTAATCAATTACGAACAAATCAATCGTTTAGTTGAAAAATTGATAAAAAATGAACCATAAAATACCAATTAAATTATTAATAATACTTATTTTTGCACCACAAAAAACAACACTATTTATTTCTATATGAAATAGCCCCGTTTGACTAATACTCAAATGTAAACGAAAATTTTACAAAACCGGCCTATTCCATTTGACGTACAAAAAAACATATCAGTTACAAATGAAAACAGATGCTTTTGCTTTAAGACACATTGGGCCAAGAGAGAATGACCTTCAACACATGTTGAAAACTATTGGAGTTGAATCTATTGAACAACTCGTATATGAAACACTTCCGGATGATATTCGTTTAAAAGCGCCTCTAAATTTAGATCCTGCAATGACCGAATATGAATTTGCGAATCATATTCAGCAATTAGGAAATAAAAATAAAGTTTTTCAATCGTATATAGGTTTAGGATACAATCAAGCGATTGTTCCTGCGGTAATTCAAAGAAATGTTTTTGAAAACCCGGGATGGTATACCGCTTACACACCTTATCAGGCTGAAATTGCACAAGGTAGACTAGAAGCGATTTTGAATTTCCAAACCATGGTTATCGAATTGACCGGAATGGAAATCGCTAATGCTTCTTTACTGGATGAAGGAACTGCAGCTGCAGAAGCAATGGCCCTATTATTCGACGTAAGATCACGTGATCAAAAGAAAAACAATATTAATAAATTCTTCGTTTCTGAAGAAATACTACCTCAAACTTTATCGGTTTTACAAACACGTTCTACTCCGATAGGTGTTGAATTAGTAGTTGGCAATCACGAAACTTTCGATTTTTCAAATGAATTTTTTGGAGCTATGCTTCAATATCCAGGAAAATTTGGTCAGGTTCATGATTATGCAAGCTTTATTGCTGCCGCTGCTGCAAAAGAAATCAAAGTAGCTGTTGCTGCTGATATTTTGAGTTTGGCAAAACTGACTCCTCCGGGAGAAATGGGTGCCGATGTAGTAGTTGGAACAACACAACGTTTCGGAATTCCGTTAGGTTATGGAGGTCCACACGCAGCTTATTTTGCTACTAAAGACGAGTACAAAAGAAGCATGCCGGGAAGAATCATCGGTGTTACTGTAGACACTAATGGAAACCGCGCATTACGTATGGCTTTACAAACACGTGAGCAACATATCAAACGTGATAAAGCGACTTCAAATATTTGTACCGCACAAGTTTTGTTATCTGTTATGGCAGGAATGTACGCGGTATATCATGGTCCAAAAGGATTACAATATATTGCTGATAAAGTACATGCTTCGGCTGCAACTTTAGCAAACGCATTGAATACATTAGGTTTCGAACAAACGAACACTGCTTTCTTTGATACTATCGTTGTAAAAGCAGATGCTAAAAAAGTAAAAGAAATCTCAGAACAAAACGAAATTAACTTTTACTATATCGACGAAAATACGGTTTCAATTTCTTTAAACGAAACAACAAGTATTGCCGATTTAAATAAAATTATTGGTGTTTTCGCTTCCGCAAAAGGGACTCAGGCAACAACAATTGAAGCGTTAACGGAAACCAATCATTTCCCTGAAAATCTTAACAGAACATCGTCATTCTTAACACATGATGTTTTCAACAAATACCATTCGGAATCAGCAATGATGCGTTACATCAAAATGTTGGAACGCAAAGATTTGTCTTTGAATCACTCTATGATTTCATTAGGTTCTTGTACAATGAAATTAAATGCAGCATCTGAAATGCTACCTTTAAGTAATCCGCAATGGAATAACATTCACCCGTTCGCTCCATTGGATCAAGCACAAGGATACCAAGAAATGTTGTCTAAATTAGAACAACAATTAAATGTTATCACTGGTTTCGCCGGAACAACTTTACAACCTAACTCAGGTGCTCAAGGAGAATACGCCGGATTAATGGTTATTCGCGCTTACCACCAATCAAGAGGCGATCACCACAGAAATATCGCTTTAATTCCATCATCTGCTCACGGAACAAATCCAGCATCAGCAGCTATGGCCGGAATGAAAGTAATCGTTACCAAAACTTTGGAAAACGGAAATATTGACGTAGAAGATTTACGTGAAAAAGCAATTCTTCACAAGGACAATCTTTCTTGTTTAATGGTAACCTACCCATCAACTCACGGTGTTTTCGAAAGTGCTATTAAAGAAATCACACAATTGATTCACGATAACGGTGGTCAGGTATATATGGATGGCGCCAACATGAATGCACAAGTAGGATTAACCAATCCTGCCACTATTGGTGCTGACGTTTGTCACTTAAACTTACACAAAACTTTTGCTATCCCTCACGGTGGTGGTGGACCAGGTGTTGGACCAATTTGTGTAGCACCTCAATTAGTTCCGTTTTTACCATCAAACCCGGTAATTCCAACTGGAGGAGAAAATGCTATTACGGCTATTTCTGCTGCACCATGGGGTTCCGCTTTGGTTTGTTTGATTTCTTACGGATACATCTCCATGTTAGGGGCTGAAGGTTTACAATCAGCTACCGAACATGCTATTTTGAATGCCAACTACATCAAAGAAAAATTAAGCGGTCATTACGATACTTTATATTCTGGAGAAATGGGTCGTGCTGCTCACGAAATGATTTTGGAATGTCGTCCTTTCAAACAAAAAGGAATCGAAGTAACCGATATCGCAAAACGTTTAATGGATTACGGCTTCCACGCACCAACAGTTTCTTTCCCGGTTGCAGGAACTTTAATGATTGAGCCGACCGAGAGTGAAAACTTAGAAGAATTAGACCGTTTTTGTGACGCGATGATTTCCATCAGAAAAGAAATCGAAGCTTCAACTATCGAGGACAAAAACAATGTTTTGAAAAATTCTCCTCATACTTTAGCTATGCTAACTGCTGACACTTGGGATTTCCCATACACCAGAGAAGAAGCAGCTTTCCCATTGGAGTATATTGCTGAAAATAAATTCTGGCCTACCGTTCGTAGAGCAGATGATGCTTATGGTGACAGAAATTTAGTTTGTTCTTGCGCTCCTATCGAAGCGTATATGGAAAACTAATAACACACGCCAATAATTATAAAATGCCTCGAGAAATCGGGGCATTTTTTTTAACTGATTCCAACGCAAATAAACGGTCAGACACCAAAAACACAAGCGTTAAAAAATTTGCTCACATTAACAATCCAGAAATAAAAAAAGAGGCAATTATTGTCATTTATTGAAAAATAATCATTTTTTTTAATCAAAACTTATTATTTCGCAATAGTATGCACGCATAGTAAATTTTATGACTATAATTATTTTTTAATGCTTAAATTAGCCTGAATTTTTTGGAAAAACAGCCCTAATGAAAATAAAAATAACTGGAATAGGAAGTTATATTCCTGAGAACAAAGTAAGCAATACAGACTTCGACAAACACATCTTTTTAAACGAAGATGGTACTCCTTTTGCATACCCAAATGAAGTAGTAATTAACAAATTCAAAGGCATCACCGGAATCGAAAACAGGCGATATGCCGAAGACCAACACACTTCATCCGATTTAGCCTATTTTGCATCAAAAAAAGCAATTGAAGATGCGGGGATCGATCCTGAAACTATTGATTACATCATTTTTGCACACAACTTCGGTGATGTAAAATGCGGAACAATCCAATCCGATATTCTTCCAAGTTTAGCTACCCGTGTCAAAAACAAATTGCAGATAAAAAACCCTAAATGTGTAGCATACGATATCCTTTTTGGATGTCCAGGCTGGATTGAAGGTGTTATGCAAGCCAATGCATTTATCAAATCAGGAATGGCTAAACGTTGCCTCGTTATTGGTGCCGAAACACTCTCCAGAGTAGTCGATGCCCACGACAGGGATTCCATGATTTATTCAGACGGAGCAGGAGCTTCAATCATAGAAGCTTCAGATGACGAAACCGGTATGCTATCCTACGAAAGCGCTACCTATGCCGATGACGAAGCTGGTTATTTATTTTTTGGAAAATCATACAATCCTGATTTAGATCCGGACACCCGTTACATCAAAATGTTCGGTCGTAAAATTTACGAATTTGCCTTAAGCAAAGTTCCTGCCGCTATGAAAAGCTGTCTGGATCAAAGCGGAGTTTCGATAGATGACGTTAAAAAAATACTGATCCATCAGGCAAACGAAAAAATGGATGAAGCCATAATCCAACGTTTTTATAAATTATACGGAAAAACAGCTCCTAAAGATATCATGCCAATGAGTATACACGATCTGGGCAACAGCAGTGTGGCTACCGTTCCAACTCTTTTTGACCTATTAACAAAAGGACAAATAGAAAATCATGAATTACATAAAGGTGATGTTGTCATCTTTGCTTCCGTAGGCGCTGGTATGAATATCAACGCATTTGTTTACAGATATTAATCATTTCGAGGAAAATAGCTATCAGGAGCTAATCCGGCTGTACACTACAATTCCTCACTACAATATGTGTTTTTCTATGGCGCAAAAAAGCTTCTTCTAGTCGCTTTTTTGCTCCGTGAAAAACTACATTTTGATGCTTCGGGATTTTCGTTCCCATCCGGGCTAAAAAACAATGGCCAAAAACACTTTTATTACTATATTTGTGCCTTCGTGCCCTAGCGGCAAAACCCAAATAAACATGTACGAAAAAACGTTTCCAAACAAAAGATTTAAACATACTTTAGATTTTCTAAAAAAACACATCTCACCCTCTGAAACAATTCTGGATTTAGGAGTAGACAACCCCTTTTCTAAAATCATGAAATCAGAAGGTTATTCAGTTAAGAACACCACTGGCGAAGATCTGGACAAGGATCAATCAGTCTTTTCGTCTGACCAACAAGATGTTGTTACTGCTTTCGAAATCTTCGAACATTTACTGAATCCTTATACCATATTAAACGAAATAAAATCAGACAAACTTCTTATTTCTATTCCTCTGCGTTTATGGTTCTCCTCTGCCTACAGAAGTAAAACAGACATGTGGGACAGACATTACCACGAATTTGAAGATTGGCAATTGGACTGGCTTTTAGAAAAAACAGGTTGGAAAATTATCGACCGAGAGAAATTTACCCATCCGGTAAAGAAAATCGGCTTCCGTCCCTTATTAAGATATTTCACTCCGAGATACTACATTGTTTATGCAGAGAAAATTAAGATTTAAACGCTAACATCTCAGCATCTTAAAAACTTAGTCCTCCATAAAATGAACTACTATATTATCATACCCGCATACAATGAAGAAGCATTTATTGCTTTAACATTACAATCCTTGGTTTCTCAAACCGTATTACCCAAAAAAGTGGTAGTCGTAAATGACAATTCAACCGATAAAACGGCTGAAATTGTATTGGATTTTGCCAAAGACAATCCGTTTATTACTTTGGTCAATAAAACTTCCAGTGCTGTTCATTTACCGGGAAGCAAGGTAATACAGGCGTTCCATAAAGGTTTTGAAACCATAGACGATCAGTACGATATTATTGTAAAACTCGACGGCGATTTAATTTTGCCAAACAATTATTTTGAAACGATACTCAATATTTTCAAAAAAGATCCTAAAGTTGGAATGGCCGGCGGATTCGCCTATATTGAAAAAGACGGTAAATGGATTTTAGAAAATCTAACCGACAAAGATCATATCAGAGGTGCTTTTAAAGCTTACCGAAAAGAATGCTTTTTACAAATTGGGAATTTAAAACCAGCTATGGGTTGGGATACTGTAGATGAATTATTATCTAAATTCTACGGATGGAAAGTGGTTACCGATGCTTCACTAATTGTGAAACATTTGAAACCAACTGGCGCCAATTACAACAAAGCAGCCCGCTACAAACAGGGAGAATCCTTTTACACCTTGGGTTACGGTTTTTTAATCACCACTATTTCCTCAGCCAAACTGGCCATGATGAAAAAGAAACCTTTTCTTTTCTTTGATTACATTAAAGGATTCTGGAAAGCTAAATCAAACAAAACACCTTTACTCGTTAGTCCAGAACAAGCAAAATTTATCAGAAACTATCGTCTGCAAAAAATGAAGGAAAAGATTTTTTAATTTTTCCGCTCGAAAAAAACTGCAAACGGTAAAGGGTAAACTGCAAACTAATCATTAATTTAGCCCATATTTGAAAAAACTATGATGCTTATTCGCTATATCTCTCAAATTGGAAAGTATTTCTTAATGCTTAAGGAAATTTTCAACAAGCAAACCAAATGGTCTGTAATGAGAAAACTTATCTTCAAGGAAATTGATGATTTAATTATTGACTCGCTTGGTATTGTTTGTTTCATTTCTTTCTTTGTTGGAGGAGTTGTAGCCATACAAACCGCATTAAATCTAAACAACCCCTTAATTCCACATTATATTATTGGTTTTGCCACACGTCAATCCGTAATATTAGAGTTCGCCCCTACTTTTGTATCGGTAATTATGGCCGGAAAAATGGGGTCCTTTATCACTTCAAGTATCGGAACAATGCGCGTTACAGAACAAATTGACGCATTAGAGGTAATGGGAGTTAACTCATTAAATTATTTGGTTTTCCCAAAAATAATTGCGTTGCTATTATATCCTTTTCTAATTGGGATCAGTATGTTTTTAGGTGTTTTTGGAGGCTGGTTAGCTTCTGTTTACGGAGGATTTACCGCAAGTTCTGATTTTATTGACGGTGTTCAAATAGATTTTGATCCGTTTCACATAACATATGCTTTTATAAAGACCTTTATATTTGGTCTTTTATTAGCTACAATTCCTTCTTTTCATGGCTATTACATGAAAGGTGGTGCTCTTGAAGTAGGAAAAGCCAGTACGATTTCCTTTGTTTGGACCTCTGTTTCCATAATCCTTTTCAACTATATACTAACACAAGTGTTACTGTCATGATAGAAGTTAAAAACGTAGAGAAATCATTCGGCGAAAGCAAAGTACTTAAAGGCATTTCTGCTGTTTTTGAGGCTGGCAAGACCAATTTGATTATAGGACAAAGTGGCTCGGGAAAAACGGTATTGCTAAAAAGTCTTTTAGGAATACATGCACCTGACTCAGGAACTATTTCATTTGACGGAAGAATTTATTCTGATCTTGGAGCAGATGAAAAACGAGCATTACGAACAGAAATCGGAATGGTTTTTCAGGGTAGTGCCTTATTTGACTCCATGACCGTTGAGGAGAATGTTGGTTTTCCCTTACAGATGTTTACCAATGACAGTAAAGAAAAAATTCAGGAACGTGTCGATTTTGTTCTGAAAAGAGTTAATCTGATCAATGCGCATAAAAAACTGCCTTCTGAAATATCGGGAGGAATGCAAAAACGTGTTGCTATAGCACGTGCAATCGTAAACAATCCTAAATACTTATTTTGTGACGAACCTAATTCTGGTTTAGATCCAAATACAGCCATTTTGATTGATAATCTTATCCAGGAAATCACAGAAGAATACAACATTACCACCGTGATCAACACACACGATATGAACTCGGTAATGGAAATTGGTGATAAAATTTTATTTCTTAAAAATGGTGTAAAAGCCTGGGAAGGAACCAAAGAAGAAATTTTCAGAACAGACAACGAAGCAGTTGTGGACTTTGTTTACTCTTCTGAATTGTTCAAAAAAGTAAGAGAGGCATATCTGAAGGAAGAAAATTAACTTAAAATTAATTTGTTTTCAGCAATTCAACCTCTGCATTGGGATTAAACAGATACGTCTTACCGGAACTTATTTCAAGACATTCAAAACGTTTGGTTCTTACGGCAATCTTCTTGAAAATTTTACCATTTTGAATTCTGAAAATACTGCCGTAGGGAATTTCGAAAATATAGTTTTTATCATTTTGTCGATCAAACTGCTTTAACGCCAATGATAAAGTAGCATCAGTATCACTGCTTGCTGTCGGATTTTTAAAATGCCGCGCCACTAATGGTAAAATATGATTCGGGAAAATTTCCGGACGTATAAAAGGAATCATCAACCGTTGAAAAGAATATTTCCATTCATTTCCGTGCGGTTTGATATTTCGTCCGAATTTTTCAAATGCGACCAAATGTGAAATTTCATGAATCAATGTAATCAAAAACTTGTATTTATTCAGATTGGAATTGACCGTGATTTCGTGTTTTCCATTCGGCCCTCTGCGGTAATCTCCATGACGGGTTACACGCTCGTTCACAATCTTAAGATGCACTTGGTTTACCACAATCAGTTCGAAAACTGGTTTTACGGCGTGCTCTGGTAAATATCTGGCTAAAGTTTCGCTCAAAACAAAAAATTTAAGGATTCGTAGAGGAAACTGGCAATACTTTCCCGTTAAAATATTTATTCCCTGTCAAAGTAAAATTAAAAATATATTCCGCCATTTCATTAGCCGAAATAGGCGCCTGATACCCTGGAAATGCTTCTGCCAACATCTCTGTTTGAACCGCCCCCAGTGCCAAAACATTAAAAGAAATCCCTTGTTCCTTGTACTCTTCTGCTAATAACTCAGACAAAGTAATTACTGCACCTTTACTGGAACTGTATGCAGCCAATCCGGCAAACTTCAGACTTCCCTGAACACCTCCCATAGAACTTATCGTAACCACATGACTCCCCTTTTGCAAATAAGGTATGCAAATTCGTGTCAAATTGGCCACTCCAAATACATTGACCTTATAAACACTTTCAAAATCTTCTTGACTGGTTTCTACGAATGGCTTCAGCAACAAACTTCCGGCATTATGCACAACGGCATCGATATGTTTCCATGAAGAGGAAAGAAAATCCCCTACTTTTTGTAATTCCGACTCATTTGATAAATCAACCGAAAGGCAGCTAATATTTTCGTTACCCAATAAAGCTTGCGGAATTTTTCTGGACAGTGCCAATACCTGATGTCCGGCTTTAGCAAATTGCAATGCCAATTCCAAACCTATACCTCTACTCGTTCCTGTGACAATAATATTTTTCATTTAGCAAAAATAAACAAAAGCCCTAAAAAAACAGCATCGAAAACACAGGATTGTTTGCTTTTTAAAATATCACAATCGTATAAATTAGATTATTTTTGTCTGAAATAAATCAGCCCCATAATCTGGAAAAAATGATCAAAAACATACAATTGGAAATAGCAAAACTTAATGATATTAAAGGCATCCTTGCTTTACAGGAATTATATCTTGTTTCCAATTTATCAGAAGAAGAAAAAGAGTCCGGATTTGTTACTACCCCTTTTTCTATCGCACAACTGACCGAAATTATTAATCAGGAAGGTTTATTTGTCGCCAAAGATAATCATGAAATAATTGCTTATATATTTGCCGGAAGCTGGGATTTCTTCAGTCAGTGGCCTATCTTCAATCACATGATGGCCCTGTTTCCTGATCTTCGTTTTCTAGATTTTGAAATTACCACAACCAATAGTTTCCAATATGGTCCCATTTGCATTGACAAAAAATACAGAGGAAAAGGGTTAATAACTGTGTTCTTTGAATTCATGAGAATTCATATGCTGAAAAAATACCCGTTGAGCTTAACTTTTATCAACAAGACCAACATGCCTTCTCAAAAAGCACATACCAAAAAACTGCAATGGACAATTATTGCCGATTTCCAATTCAACAATAACAACTATTTCATTTTGGCCTATGACATGAATCAATCGGCATTGTAGATCCTACCTAATATATTTTTTATAGACTTTTAAGGCTTGGAAGATAGCTAAGCCCACAAAAAAAAGAGGGATAAATACAGGCATAATGTATTTTGAAAAAGAAAGTGTGAACTTGGATAAAGAAGCAAACATAACAATTGCTGCTAACATTCCCCAAAAAGTTCCAAGCAAAGTTCCAAAAATATAATGAAACCTCAGTTTACGACCTAATGATATGTGATTGGCATTCACTAAATACAAATTCCAACCTACCCAAAATGGTATCTGAAGAAAATTCAGCCCACATAATACCAGACCTATTAAAAAAGGAGAATATTGAACATATTCCTCCAAATAATTATGTTCATCTGGTGTTTGATTAGAATGGGCATAAAACAAATAAGCCAACAATAAAAGAAAAAAAACAGCAAAGAAATCAATGCTTTTCATTAATTTCTTGTTATTCACCAGTTGGTTTGCAAAAATCACTGTAAAATAGATCACTACTGCTTCAATGGAAATCACACCGAACAAATAGAAAACTAAGGAATTCATGCCAAATTTAGAAAAAACCTCAACCCCAATAATATTCAAATACCCAAGCGGAAGTGATCCCACAAAGCTTACAATAAATCCAACTGCTATATTTTTAAAAGGTTTCATTTACTGAAAATTTACAATTTTTTTGCTTTGCTTCTGATGCAATCGGTATTCTTTCATTCCCACTTTATGCGGCAAATACGGAGCCCCATTTTTATGATTCAGCACGCTAATTTCATACATATAGGTAATGTGTCGGGCGAGTTCATTCCAGGCAAACCATAACGAATGCTTGGGATCATAAATATGCGTAGGTTCACTTGCAGCTCCATTCAATTCAACAATTGAAAAGTTTATTCCATCTTCTAGTTCCTCAAACGAGCGGTACATCACATCGAGTCTTCCAAAATAAAAGCCTGGTATCTGCAAGCACATTTCGTTGATGGTTTCATTCAATTTTGGTGTTATCCAATGGCTTCCGTCTATGAACTTCGCACCTCTGGCATGATTCCCATAAGGGACTAAATTTAATTTTTGCCCTTTCGGCAAAATATCCAATAATTTTTGCCCGTATTCCTTTTGCAAGGCTGTCAACTGTAATTCGTATCGCGGATTTTGTTTGATTAATTCTTCAACCGTGGCGATTCCGTCACCTGTAATAATCAGAAATTCTTTGGAAACAATTCCGGTCACCCTACCCTTTTTTTCATTTGGATAACGAACATAAAAAATACCGACTTCATTTTCGTACGGAATTAAATCCTGAACAATATAATCAAAATCTGCTTTGCCAACATATTTTTTTAAGTCATCCAAAGTTTCTATTTTTTTTACTCCCGAGCCACGTAAACCAATGTCCGGTTTTGCAATAAAAGGATATTGTATACCCAAGACTTCTATTTTTTGAAGAACCGATTCAACAGATGTCCTTTCTTTTATAAGACCTGTTTTCGGGTAATAGTGTTGCGGAATTAAATCGTAAATTTCTTTTTTTGATTCCATCATAAAACCGCCATTCTTAATGGACGGATTCGAGGCATTAAAGAAAAAAATAGATTTTGCTTTCAACGAATAAAATGCCCAAAGGAAATAAATAGGAATATAGACAATCTGAAAAGGCCAATATTCCCAATGCGTAATCTTATGAAAAAGTAGTTTGCTGCGTCTGTTCATTGCACCCGGGGTCAAAATTCGTTTTTAGATAGTGATAAATGAGGTGGTAAAATCCTGCTCTGTCATTAAATCACAATGCAATATAGTTACTTTACGACTTTCGATCACTGACTGGGTAATACTCAAGGTTTTCATTTCCTCGTTTCTATTAATCACCAATCCATTTTCTTGATTTTTTTCTTCAGTATAGCGATGAAAATGGAGCATTTCGGTTTCTGAAATTTCTGGATTTACATCCAAAAAAGTATAAAACCAATCGGAACGTTTCGCTCTAATTTCCTTTGGATATAAAGTTGATGAAGACCAGATGTGATTTTTATGGGTATCCAAAGAAACGGTCGTTTTCTGATTTCCGTTCCAGCGCAATTGAAAAAGCTGGCCTTCCTGAAATAAAACAAGTGTAAATGGCTCGATGTTATCCAAATCGAGTTCGTCCCAAAAAAGCTTTGGTGAAACACTGGAGATAATATCCAAAACAATCAATCCACGACTTTTTCTGTAAGGAAGTTGCACTTTATGTTTTTCATCGGCACCATTCAACAACACCAAAACCGTTCCATCCGTATCTACCGCAAACCAAGTCCCTCCTGCTTTGGGATCCTTTGGAAACAAAACTTGCTTTCCGTTTATCGTGTAACTTTTAGGAGGTGTGGCACTTGGCCTGATTACTTTTTCGTCCCGATTTGAAGTAATAATAATTTTATCATTGGAACAAACAAAACTTACTGTACACATTGCTTTCTATATTCGATTGTGGAACGGGCAACGCCAAAATTTTCATTAACTACAACATTCTCACATTTTAAAACGGCTACTTTAATCAACGCCTGATGATGAATACAATGTTCTAAATTATACAACAATTCTCTATTGTAATTACTTTGAATCCTAATTTCCTCTCCATCAATAATTTGTTGGAGTTCGATACTTTTATTCTCTTTTTCTAGATTATCCTTGATCAATACTATTTGTTCAACAGCATAATTGATATCCGTTTGAATTTGGATATTTCGGTCTCTTTCATCATAATTTATAACACCGGATTCGTATTGCCGTTCAAGACATTGAAACATTTCAATAATATGCCTTGTATGTTCTCCAATACTTGCATTACTCAATTCAGAACAAGATTTTGAATACTCCTGATTTGATAATTGACCAAGCAAATGGATTAATTCGTCCAAATTATTATTTATGGAAGGTATAAGCATACTACATTTTTAATTTTAACAAATTTGGTATTTTATTTCTGTTTAAAAAAATTAAAATCGCACAACATAAGGAGGGCAATTAGTTCCAAAATTAAAAGCCCAATCTCAAAATGATGAGATTGGGCTTTCTCCATACTATTACTCTTTAATTATGAGATCAAAGTTCTTGAAATTACAATACGTTGAATCTCTGATGTTCCTTCGTAAATCTGGGTAATCTTGGCATCACGCATCATACGTTCCACATGATACTCTGCTACATAACCATTTCCTCCATGAATTTGAACCGCTTCAATTGTAGTATCCATTGCAGTTTGTGAAGCAAATAATTTTGCCATAGCACCTGATTGAGAAATATCTTTTCCTTCGTCTTTTTCTGAAGCAGCTTTTAAACATAACATTTTAGCCGCCATAATTTGAGTGGCCATATCTGCTAACTTAAAAGCAATTGCTTGGTGTTTAAAAATTTCTTTCCCGAAAGCTTTACGCTCTTGAGAATATTTTAATGCTAATTCATAAGCACCTGTTGCAATTCCTAAAGCTTGGGAAGCAATTCCGATTCTACCGCCGTTTAACACTGCCATAGCAAAATTAAACCCAAAACCGTCAGCTCCTATTCGGTTTTCTTTTGGAACTTTTACATCGCTAAACATCAAAGAATGCGTATCAGATCCGCGGATACCCATTTTCTTTTCTTTTGGTCCAATATCAAAACCAGCCCAGCCTTTTTCAACAATAAAAGCATTGATTCCTTTGTGTCCTTTTTCGATATCAGTTTGTGCAATCACGATATAGGTTGAGGCAGAAGCTCCATTGGTAATCCAGTTTTTGGTACCATTTAACAAATAATGATCCCCTTTATCAATCGCGGTTGTTTTTTGCGATGTAGCATCAGATCCGGCTTCCGGTTCCGATAAACAAAAGGCACCTATCACATCTCCTTTTGCCAAAGGTGTCAAATATTTTATTTTTTGTTCTTCATTGCAATATTTTTCCAATCCGGCACAAACCAAAGAATTGTTTACTGACATAATTACGGCAGCAGAAGCATCTACTTTAGCAATTTCCGTAATTGCCAAAACGTAAGACACACTATCCAAACCGGAACCACCATATTTTGGATCAACCATCATACCCAAAAAACCAAGCTCAGCCATCTTTTTCACTTGCTCTGTTGGAAATTTTGAGTGTTCATCTCTTTCGATTACACCTGGCAACAATTCGGTTTGAGCAAAATCTCTAGCGGCTTGTTGAATCATTAACTGTTCTTCGGTTAGATTAAAATCCATAATTGTATGTGTTTTTTTTATTTAAATTTCAACTCTACAAATAAAAGTAAAATTCCTCAATTACAATCCTTAAATTTACAGCTTAAGAAAGTATTTTGTTTTTTTTGCTTTTTGTTTTAAAATTGATGATTGTTTTATGTTGTCCGTATTAAATTCCTTTTTGTGTAAAAAAATCAGCCAAAGATACTTTATTATTGTGAAATTATCAATATCGATTTAGAAATTTAAAGAATGAAATCAGATTACTATAACGTTATCGGCGTAATGTCAGGAACTTCGCTTGATGGAGTCGATTTGGCGCATATTCAATTTAAAATAATTGATCAAAAATGGGCTTTCGAAATACTTGAAAGCGAAACTATTCCTTACAGTTCTGATTGGATTAACAAACTAAAACAGGCTGTGGATTATTCCCAAAAGGAACTGAAAATATTAAACCAAGACTACACCCAACTTTTAGCCTCCATTATTTCCAGTTTCATCAAAAAACATACGATTTCAAATCTTGATGCCGTCTGTTCTCATGGACACACAATTTTGCATCAACCACAAAACGGATTTACATTACAAATCGGCAATTTACCCGAAATAGCCTCTTTAATCCATCAAACAGTAGTTTGTGATTTCAGGGTTCAGGATGTGCAAATGGGCGGTCAGGGCGCACCTTTGGTTCCTATTGGTGACAAAATATTATTTTCTGAATACGACTATTGCATGAATTTAGGAGGTTTCTCAAATGTATCTTTCGAAGAAAACAATAAAAGGATTGCTTTTGATATTTCGCCTGTAAACACGGTTTTAAATTTCTATGCCAACCAATTGAAATTAGACTACGACAATAAAGGACTGATTTCCCGAACTGGAAACACAAACGAGCTTTTATTAAACCGATTAAACGCTTTGGATTTTTATAAAAAGACACATCCCAAATCCTTAGGGTTTGAATTTGTTAAAGAAACCGTTTTACCAATAATTGAAAAATTTGAAATCTCGATTGAAGATAAATTAAGGACTTTCACAGAGCATGTGGCTTTGCAAATCGCTTTGGCTTTGCCAAATAAAAAAGGAAGCTTATTTATAACTGGAGGTGGCGCCTATAATGACTTCCTGATTGAGCGTGTACAATCTTATTTACCGGAAATGAAAATCATTATCCCAGAAGCGAAAATATTGGAATTTAAAGAAGCCTTAATTTTTGCTTTGCTTGGCGTTTTAAAACTAAGAGGAGAAATCAATGTTTTAAGTAGTGTGACAGGTGCTAAAAAAGATCATGGTTCAGGAGAGATTTTCTATAATTAAGGAAAAGTATTTCATTTTCGAAAATTAAGTCAACATTTCTCACAAACACTTAATTTTTAAACAAATACAATCCATAAAACTTACATTATTCACATAATAACCCCATAAAACGTAGCTGAAATTTAGAAATTAGCATTAAATTTGCGCCCTCATATTATAAATTACAATAAACAATGAAAAAGTTTTTTCTAACCATCATGCTAGTTGTTTCAGCATTATTCTCGGATGCAAAAGCGCAACAACAAATAGTTTTTGAAGGTGTAACAATCCCAAGGACAATTAAGTTTCAGAATTCAACTTTAACCCTAAATGGAGCAGGATCACGGTCAAAAATGTGGGTCGAAGTGTATATTCAAGCTTTGTATTTATCGCAATTGTCACAAGATGCTAAAGAAATTATCGAAGGAAACTCTGAAATGGCCATTAGAATAGAAATTACATCTGCTTTGGTTTCTTCAGGAAAATTGACCCGCGCAATGAACAGCGGATTTGAAAAATCAGCCGGAGATCATTTAAAAACATTACAACCTAAAATTGAATTATTCAAAACCTATTTAGCGGAAGAAATTAAAAATGGTGATGTTTTTGAATTAACTTATTCTCCAAATGACAATTCTGTATTTGTGTTCAAAAATAAAATACTGAAAGGAAAAGTGGAAGGATTTGAATTCAAAAGAGCATTATTTGGAATTTGGCTTTCGGACAATCCAATAGATGAAGAATTGAAAAAAAGTTTGCTAGGCCTTTAACAGGCCTTTTTTTATGACCAAAAATCAAGGAAACCCTGCTATCTAAAGGGAATTATTTAAACTTCAAAATAAAATTAAAAATACATATTTCGCATTATTCAATTTTTTATATTTGTCAAAATTAAACATATCGCAATAAATGAAAGATTTATTAAAGAAATTCGAAAATAAGGCTCCTGAAATAGTTTTTAATTGGAAAGATGCCGAAACCGAAGCTGAAGGCTGGACAGTAATCAATTCCCTTCGCGGTGGAGCTGCCGGCGGAGGAACCCGAATGAGAAAAGGGTTGGATATGAATGAAGTTTTGTCTTTGGCAAAAACCATGGAAGTAAAATTTTCGGTTTCCGGTCCTGCGATTGGCGGCGCCAAATCCGGTATCAATTTTGACCCGAATGATCCTCGAAAAAAAGGAGTTTTACAACGTTGGTACAAAGCCGTTTCACCATTATTAAAAAGTTATTATGGAACCGGAGGCGATTTGAACGTTGATGAAATACACGAAGTAATTCCGATGACCGAAGAATGTGGTGTTTGGCATCCGCAAGAAGGTGTTTTCAATGGTCACTTCAAACCAACCGAAGCCGATAAAATCAATAGAATTGGTCAATTACGTCAAGGTGTTGTTAAAGTAATTGAAAATCCTAAATTTTCTCCTGACGTTAACAGAAAATACACGGTAGCCGATATGATTACCGGTTTTGGTGTTGCAGAAGCAGTTCGTCATTATTATACTATTTATGGGGGCGACATAAAAGGGAAAAAAGCCATTGTACAAGGATTTGGAAATGTTGGTTCTGCAGCTGCTTTTTACTTGGCAGATATGGGAGCAAAAATTATCGGTATCATTGACAGAGACGGTGGTTTGATTAACGAAGAAGGTTTTACTTTTGAAGAAATAAAAGCTCTATTTTTAGCCAAAGACGGTAACAAACTAGTTGCTGAAAACATGATTCCTTTTGCTGAAATCAATGAAAAAATATGGACTATTGGTGCTGAAATATTTACGCCTTGCGCAGCATCCAGACTAGTGGCCCAATCCCAAATTGACAGTTTGATCGCCAATGGTCTTGAAGTCATTTCATGTGGAGCTAATGTACCTTTTGCCGACAAAGAAATCTTCTTTGGTTCCATTATGGAACATGTGGATCATAAGGTAAGTTTGATTCCTGATTTTATTTCAAACTGTGGAATGGCAAGAGTTTTTGCTTATTTCATGGAAAAGAAAGTTCAAATGACGGATGAAGCTATCTTTCATGACACTTCGGAAACAATCAAAAAAGCCATTGAAAAAGCGCATGATTTGAATCCATCAAAAACGAATATTAGTGCTACCGCATTTGAGATTGCATTAAAACAATTGACTTAAAATAAAAAGCATTCTTACCGTTTATCAAAAGGGATTAAAGGGATTTTAAAAAATCTGTTTAATCCCTTTTCTCTTTTTTTTTAACGAAAAGCAATTTTACTTATATTCTGTTTACGACTTTTTACTCTTAACAATTTTTAGTACTTTTCAACGTTTTTTCAATAGTATACTTTTTTAAATTTAAAACACAAATGAGTTCCACCATTTCAACAGATCAAAAGAAATCAATAGCGCTTTCTATTCTTTTGTATGCGATAATGTTGTTAGTTTTATTCTTCATCCGATTTTGGCCACCGTATAATCCGGAAAACAACGTAGCACTTGCTGATGGCGGAGGTGGTGGCGGAGGTGTTACCGTAAATTTTGGAGACAGTGACTTGGGTTCAGGAGCTAATTATAAAAGTGAAGTTTTAGAAGTAAAAAACCAAACTAAGCAAATTCCAACAAAATCGATCCCTGACGAAGCTATTTTATCACAAGAAAATAATACTGAAGAAAGTGTTGTCATTCCGCAAAAGGAAAAGACCAAAAAAACTACTGTTACCGTAAAAGAAGAGACGAAACCTGCAGTTGTAAAACCCAAGGTTTCCAACAATACAAACGATGCCTTATCCAGCATCCTGAAAGGTTCTAACAAAGGAGGAGATGGTGATGATAAACAAGCCGGTAATAAAGGAAAATCTAACGGAAGTTTGAGCTCTAACGGTTATTATGGAACTGGAGGTTCCGGCGGAGGAACAGGTGGAGGAAATGGTACCGGTAACGGAATAGGAACCGGAAGCGGTTATGGAGCCGGTAGTGGCGGTGGATCAGGTGGAGGATCGGGCGGTGGTAGCGGCTATTCACTTGGAAACAGAAAAGCACTTTCTAAACCAGCACCAAAATACACCTGCAATGAAGAAGGAAAAGTGGTTGTTGAAGTTTCTGTAGACCGAAACGGACGAACGATAAATGCCGTGGCTGGAATAAAAGGAACAACAAACACCGCAAAATGCCTGTTAGATCAAGCCCGAATTGCAGCAATGAATACCAAATGGGACGCCAGTGGTGATGCTCCTGAAAAACAAGTCGGAAAGATTGTCTATAACTTCAGCTTGAATTAAAATAGCAGACCGATAGAAAATAAATAAACAGAAAATGCCTCAAATTATAGAGGCATTTTCTGTTTCATACTGCTTGGTTTCCCCTATTGATTTTGTGTTTTAGGGGTGTGCGTGAGGGATAGCAGCAAGTACCGAAGTACTGCGAATAGCCCGACCGCAATAGAAAAAGGGGCAAAATCAGTAGTATGCTGATCAGCCCCTTTTTCTATTGTGGTCACGCCCAAATGAACCGGTAAATTAAATACACTATTATTTTGGGCTGGTGGCAATCACAAACTTCAAATTATTCTTAACTCCAATCTGGAGCACATCCACCAAATCCTGAACTTGCAGATTAAACGGAATTCTCACGATAACTGTTTGGTCTTTTTCGGTACTTATTTTCGACATCAAAGTCGCTTCGAGTTCCTCAAAAGCAACCGGCTGTTTGTCGATGTAGAATTTTTTATCTTCAGTTACCGATAAGCTAATGTATTGTTTATTGGTTTTCTCATTTGATTTTGCTTTTGGCAGCGTCATTTTGATCACATTAGGATTCGCCAAAGTTGATATAATCAAGAAAAACAATAACAAGAAAAACATGATGTCACTCAATGATGAAGTTGCCACTTCGGCATGAAATCTTCTTTTACGTTTTATAGACATAACTACGATCTTTGAATAATATTCACAAACTCTAATATTTGTTTCTGAATTTTTAAAGCAAAATTATCAATCTTACCGTTTAACAAGTGATACGCGCTATATGCTATGATACCCACTATTAATCCAGAACCACTACTAATCATTTTTTCATACAAACCTCCTGAAATATTTCCGATACTGATGTTTTCTGTTACCGAAATACTATAGAATATTTTAATTACTCCAGAAATAGTTCCAATAAATCCTAAAGTTGGTGCAATACCGGCAATTAGACCTAATTGTCCCAAATGCTTTTCCATTTCACCAATTTCGATATCAGCCGCACGGTCCATGTTGGATTCAATTTCTGCAATCGGTCTTCCAATAACCAGAATTCCTTCTTTCAGGATATTACCAGTAGCCGTATTACTTCTTTCCACTATGGTTCTTGCCAAATCCAGATTGCCGGAATTTAAATTATCCCTTACATCAATCATCAAATGACTGTCTATTTTCGAAGCTTTATTGATATATAAATAACGCTCAATAATTAAATAAAAAGTATAAAATAAGAGTATGGAAATTGGGATTAAAAAGAATCCTCCTTTAAAAATAAATTCCAAAACAGAGATTTCGGTATTAGGGGCAATTTTTTCGATAACTGCGCTTGAAGCAGCGTTGGTAATAGTGTCGGCCTGTAATTGTATAAAACTAAACATATAATATTATTGATTTTTACTCATTAATTCTAAAAAATATTTCAATTTTGCAATAAAGATACTTTTCGATCCAATATTAAACTAAAAAAAACGAAAAATATTTTAAACAATCCCTTTTATATTAAAGAAATGAACTATCAAGAAACGATCAACTGGTTATTTAATCAACTCCCGATGTACCAGCTTCAGGGTGCTTCGGCTTATAAAAAAGATTTGACCAACACCCATTTACTGATCGATCATCTTGATAATCCACAAAAAAAACTCAAGTGTATTCATGTTGCCGGAACAAACGGCAAAGGTTCCACCTCACATATGTTGGCCTCCATACAGCAGGAAGCGGGATACAAAGTAGGCTTATACACTTCCCCCCATTTAAAAGACTTTAGGGAACGCATCAAGATCAATGGTTTTGAAATTTCTGAAAATTTTGTCTGTGATTTTGTCAATAAACACAAAGCCTTTTTTGAAGCCAATGACATGAGTTTTTTCGAAATGACTGTTGGATTGGCTTTTGATTATTTTGCCAAAGAAAAGGTTGATATCGCCATTATTGAGGTAGGCATGGGCGGGAGATTGGACGCTACCAACATCATTACACCATTAGTTTCCGTAATTACAAATATCGGATTAGATCACACACAATTTCTTGGAAATACATTAGAAGCTATCGCTTTTGAAAAAGCCGGAATTATAAAACCTGGTGTCCCTGTCGTTATTGGAGAATACACTCCCGAAACAAAAGCTGCTTTTTTGGCCAAAGCCAACGAATGCCATTCAGACATCTATTTTGCTTCCGATTTGATTACAGAAACATATTTTTCTGACCTGATTGGTGATTACCAATTGCACAACAAAAAAACAGTCCTGCAAACTATTGCTGTTTTAAATGCCCAAAAAGAATTTAAGATTTTTCACGAAGACATCAAGTCCGGCTTATTACAGGTCGTAAAAAATACAGGTCTTCAAGGCAGATGGCAACAATTAGGAGAATTGCCAAAAATTGTTTGCGATACGGCACACAATAAAAATGGGCTTGAAATTGTCATGAATCAAATTAAAAAAGAAAAATTTGAAAAACTACACATCGTTTTAGGCGTAGTAAATGACAAAGACCTGGACGAGGTTTTACCCTTGTTCCCCACCAATGCTATTTATTATTTCTGCAAACCGAATATTCCTCGCGGTTTAGATGCAAAAACCTTACAAGAAGAAGCTCAAAAACATGGCTTAAACGGATACGTATATAATTCTGTATCAGAAGCTTACGACTCATCTAAGAATAATGCCACAAAAGATGATTTCATTTTTATTGGTGGAAGCACTTTTGTTGTGGCTGAATTGCCTTTAAATAAAGGAAAGTAACACAAAACCTCTTTTTTTCTTTTAAAAATATATTTAATTATTTTAACATGTTGATTTTAAATGAGTTAAATTTATTACTCATTTTTATTAATCAACCCACCAAATTCTTAAGTTATTATGAAAAAGAAACACAATTCAGTACTCGTAATGTTAATTTTAACATTATTACTAAGCATTAATGCAAATGCTCAAGAAGACCCAAAACCTGTATTTATTACAGTTACCACTTTGCATCGAAATTTAGATTCTGATGGAAAAGATTGGAGAAAAACCGAACAGGAATATTTTGACAAGGTCACGAGCAAGAATGATTTGATTTTGGGCTCTGAAATTCTCCACCATTATTATACCGCCAACAGTTCTGAAATATTGCATGTTTCTGCTTTTAAAACCTGGGAAGACATCGATAAAGCAAATGCTCTAACTGAAGAATTGATTAAAAAAGCCTGGCCAGACGAAAAAGAAAGAACTGCTTTTTTGGCGAAATACAATAGTTATTATACCCACATGCATTCTGACGAAATCTATACTTCTGTTTTAACCACCAAAGAAGTTAAACCAACTACCAAAGAGCCTATGATTGTATATGTACGCAAATCACAAATGGCGATGAACGGCCAAGGCAAGGGACTGAAAGAATTTAACGAAAAAGTAACTATGAAAAATCCTTATGTAAAAGGATATTATCCTCATCGTCACACTTGGGGATCTGACAGCAGGGATTTTCTGGAAGCGTATTACTTTGACTCTTTATCCGATTTAGAAAAATCGAATGACAAAGACGATGAATTAATCAAAGCCGCCTGGCCAAAAGAGGACGAAAGAAAAGCTTTTTTTGATGAAATGAACAAAATTTTCACGGGTATTCATGGTGATTATATCTATCGAAACGAGCCTACCCTATCCAAGTAGACTTTGAATTATCAAATAAATCCAGAGTTCCAATCATAATTCTGGATTTATTTGACAATCCATTCAAATGCTAATAAATTAAAGTCCAAAGAGATATCAATACCGGTAAAAAAAATATTGATTTTTTTATCAAAATATTTTGCATAAGCGAAAAACTAGCCTATATTTGCACTCGCAATCACAAAATGATAGCAACCTAATAAAATAGGGCGATTAGCTCAGCTGGTTCAGAGCACCTCGTTTACACCGAGGGGGTCGGGGGTTCGAACCCCTCATCGCCCACAAAACTTCTCAAGAAATTGAGAAGTTTTTTTTGCACTTTTGTGAAATCTTTCATGTTCAAAAACTAAGGATTTCCAAAAAATCGTTCTGAAAACGAGATTGCATGAGGGATGGAAATGGCATCCTTTTCTTTTCCTTCTTTAGGAAAAGAAAAGATATAATGTACAGCCCGACCCCTGTGGTCATGCCCAAATGGAGAATACATAAAGGGTTAATTACTGATTTTTACAAATTCATTACTTTCTGAGCCACAATACATCGTAAGCACTGATGAAGTTTTTTTTATGAATTTCGATATCGCTTTCCGTTATCAGATTAAACAATTTATCATCGTATAAATCAACAAACAAACTTCTTTCAAAAATAGTATCAAACTCAGAGAAGTTCGCAATTACATAAATAGTCTCCCCATCATTAGCTGTTTTTGAATACACTAACAAATGGGTGTTTTCACAATCAATGAATTGTAAATCATTATTATCTGCGAAAGCCGGAGTATGTTTACGAATTTTTATTAAAGCCTTTAATTGCCTGTAGACCTGAGCCTGCGCCAATGAAGATGTATTAATTTTCTCGACCAGACTCCAGTCCATTTTGGAACGATGCAGCCAACGGTTATCATACTTTTTGCTTTCGTCATTTAAATACTCATAATTGTTTGGCAGTGCCACCTCATCACCACTATAAATCATCGGTAAACCACCCAAAGATAAAATAATGGCATGTTGTAAATTAATTCGTTTTATAGCCAGTTTAATTTCTCTTCCATTGTTCTCTTTCAATGCTCTTTCCATTCCGCATAATGCCCCCATCGATCCCGAAAGACGGGCATTCCCGGTTTCATGCTCAATCATAAACCGTTGTCCAAGGGCAAAACTACCGTTGAAACCATCACAATAATATTTTAAAACATACAAACGATGTTGCAAACTGTCCAGTCCGAGTTCCCCCACTAATCGGTCATCAAATCCCAATCCGATATCATCATGACAACGGGCATAATTTATCCAGGTAGTATTTCTTGGTTTCGTTGGTACCGCTTGCATTGATTTTTTTAGCAAACTGGTACTGCGTGTCGCCAACGCTTCCCAACTCAAAGCCATAAAATTAGCATTGTACGCAATGTCACATTCATCTCCTTGAGACAATCCTTCACCAAAATATCTTATGATTTCAGCAGGTGCAACGATCGCTTCTGCAATATATGCCACACCCGGCGCTACGATCTGTCCACACAATTTAAACAATTGCAATAAGGTATGTACTTCCGGCAGATTTTGATTAAACTTCCCAATTTCCTTCCACATAAAAGCCACAGCATCCAAACGGAAAATATCGATTCCTTTATTAGACCAAAACAACATCGCGTCTATCATTTCGACTAAAACCAATGGATTCTTATAATTCAGATCCCATTGATAACCATAAAACAAAGTCATTACCCATTGTGAACTTTCGGGCAAATAAGTAAAGTTTCCAGGAGAAGTATCCGGAAAAATTTCAACCATTGTTTTTTCGTATTCATTAGGCAAAGTCCTATCTGGAAAAAAGTAGAAAAAATCTTTGTATTTAGGATGTCCTTTGCTTCCCTCAACAGCCCATTCATGCTGATCTGCACAGTGATTGAGAACAAAATCCATAATTAGATTCATGTCGTTTTTTTGAAACTCTTTTACCAAAGCTTCAAAATCCTTCATCGTACCGAACTTAGCGTTCACCTCCCTGTAATTTCGAACCGCATACCCTCCATCATTTTCAAATTCAGGCACATCCAAAAAAGGCATCAAATGAACGGTATTAATCCCCAAATCTTTGAAGTATGGAATCTTTTCTTTCAATCCCTTAAAATCCAGATTAAACAAATCCACATACAACATCATCCCAACGATTTTCTCGCTGGAATACCAATTGGGACTAGACACTCGTGACAGATCCCGCTTTTTTTGCAAAGCAGAACGTTCTTCAAAATTCTTGACCAGCGATTGCATCAATGCCTCAAAAGCCTCTGTTTTATAGGGACTGTCAGCATATAATTGATGAAACAAATCAGTTACAATAGAATAATTTGCTCCCAATCGTAAATGGAAATCCTTGTCATTGACTTTTACATCTTCCAAGAAATTTTTCAGTTTTGATAACTTTTCGGCTTGTTGCATATTTTTACAAATATTTACTTATTTATCACTAATTATCTTAAAATCCTACAGACACATCTTTCAAAGATAAAAGATATTGAAATATAATAAAAAAATGAATGCCTGAAAATTCGATTCAAAACATAATCTTCAAAAAAGCACAAAAAAATATTTTAGCACCATAAACAACAAAGGCTGCCCTTACGTACAGCCTACTGCTTTAATTCATTTAAAATTCTCAATTTTTACTGTACTTTATACAACCGAATAAAATCAATCATGGCACGATTGACATCCACATTCATGTTATTGTTCCAATCTTCGAAAACCAACTCTAATTCGTTTTTACCTTTTATCAATTTGATTTTATGAGAATTAGACAATCCCCAATCAGACCATTCGTTGGTACCTCTCTGTGGCAACACCATCACACCAGCATAATCTTTATTGACATACAACGAACGAATCGCACACTTGTTATCGGTATTCCAAGGACCGCTTCCGTTTGAATATTTAATGTCTATAAAGTATTCTCCGCTTTCCTCAACTACAATTGGAAGGTTTATTTTTGTGTTCTTGTCTGCCGCAACCTCAACAAAACCTTTACCTGAATAATTGACAAAATTCAAATCAGATTGGGTTACAAAATCTTCCGCTTCAATAACCAATGGCTGCGATTTGCTGTACACTAATGGCTCGCTCAGAAAAGACTCCTGCCCTGCCCCATCAACAGCAGTTATAGCATATTCGGCATAATTATTATCTGAAATTTGATAGGTTGCAACAGTAGTATTTTCTATTAGTTTTCCATTTTTATAGACATTATACTCTCTTGCATTAGCATCTGTATTCCAACTGATTTTATCCCCGTTAAGAGAGGCAATAGGATTCGCCAAAGTGAATTTGTTTTTAACCAAATTAATCGCATCCCCAGAAAAATCATTGTTTTTCATTTTAATATTTACGGTATGTTTTCCTGTAAATGATGCCGGAATAATTGCTTTATCTGCACTTTTTCCATCAATGACCACGGACGCAATCTGATTACCAAATCCTTCTACCGTGATATCCAAATTTGCATTTCGGTACTTAAAGTTATTCAGACTTCTGGTTCCTCCATAATTTTTTGGAATTACAGGTGCAAAAACCAATTGATCTTCTTCAAAATGCATTCCCATGAAAACGCGGTAGACCATCGACAAATTCCCAGCCATACTCCATAGCATGCGGTGCGAATTGATTTCGGTTCCTTGAAAATCACCGTTATCAGCCACCATATTTTCATAGTTTGTTAAAAACAAACCTGCAGCTCTGTATATCGCTGCCAAACCTTGATTCAACGCTTTTTCGTTTCCAACTTTGGCTGCAGCCAAATTCCAATAAGACTGAACAAAAGGCCAAATAGCATTGTTATGGTACGGAGGAATTCCGGGAATTTGTGGATAAATACATGTTGCTCCATACTCGGTTAACGGGCTTTGGGACACAATCATTTTGCTTTGTTTGGCATCTGCAACGTCAAATAAAACAGCCAAAGCTTCTCCCAAAGCTTCATATCGTTTGGATGGTACATAGAAATTTTTTCCGTACAAATATTGCGCATAATAACCTTTGTCTTCCATCCACAACTGTTCGTTTATCGCTTTCTTAATTTGCGAAGCGATCACATCATAGGTTTCATGAGGTTCTCCTAACAACCTTGCCATCTTGGATAAAATTTGATGTGTTTGGTAATGCACGACATTGGTTCCTAGATTTTGCGATACATAAATATCCATATTGGACATCCATTTTGGATAGGTTTGCTCTCTCCAATCTAAGAAAGAAGATTCTCCAGAATACAATTGGGTCTGTGCATTGCGAATGGTTTTATAATCATCGGCTGCCGAATTCTTGATAATCGTATAGGCTTTTTGCAACCATTCTTTGTCGCCGGTTGTTTTGTAAACTTCCCATGCGGCCAACGCCCAAGTGGTTCGGTCTGAAGAAACTGGCCAAGCTCCACCGGAACCCGTATCCTGAATAATACGGTCTCTTTTTACTTTTTTCAGCAAACTGATTTTGGCCACTTCCGGTTCTAAATAAGCAAATGACAACAGAATACTGTAACTGATATCTCTGGTCCAAACACCCGCCCATTTTGCCCCGGTTCTAAATGTACTGTCCGGTTCGATGGCTAATTTTGCTTCTTCCAACGAAAGATTATACAAGGCATCTACAATTGGCTGTTGCGAGGTATACGTCGCTTTACCGGAAATATCCTGAGTAAGATTCCATGTTTTATCCTCGGTTGGAATTAATGGATTGAGTCTTACCGTAATTTCAAAAATACCGTCATTATCAACATCAGTCATTTTCAGTCCCCGTTCTTCCAGATTGACGAAATCCCAGGTAAGCGGCAAGGCACCTCCGGCTATATAGACTCCTTTGAAATCGGATTGAGCGATTTTGGATCCATCCTGACATTGATAAAATCCTTTTTCTTTGAATTGTTGAAAAACGGCTCGCATATCCAATTTAAAAGTAAAATCGGTATCGGCCGGTAAAATCCCTTTAGGGGAATCTGTTTGATCCGATTGAGGTTGTCCAAAAACATACACCTCGGACTCTTTTTGATTGGTAACCAGAACATGACGGTTTACTCCTTGTCCTAAATCATTATCTTTTTCGTTGATACTAAATTTGAATGTGATTACATTCGAATAAGTCTCATTTTCGGTACTCTTATAATTTGATTTAATCGATGTGGGCGAAAGTACTTCGGCGACATTTTTACCTTGAATCACTTTATCAGTATGTACACTAAAGTTTTTGGAGTCATATAAAACTGATAATTCATTTTTACATGAAGTAGCAATTGCGGCAGCAGCTATTACAGATATTACTAGAAAATTAATCTTTATTTTCATGATGAGTTATTGAGAATATTAATTTTAATCGTTTATGAAAGAGGCAACTATTTTGTATTAAAACATGTGTTAACAAAGATAAATCTAAAAACAAATCATCCGCCAATTTATAACCCAGATTCAGCAATAAAAATCTATTACTGATCTGGGTTTGATAAAAATAACTGCCAATCTCCTTTTTTCCGGGTATCGAAAAAGATGATTTCCAGAAAGCACATACTAATTCATACTTACAAATTTGTTCAAACAAATTACTAACCAATTAAACTTTTAATATGGGGAAGTTTATGCTAAAAAGAATTCTATTCCTCTAACCGAAGAAGACAGGCAGTAAAAGAACAAAGAATTACTATTATTGATACTCAACTACTATCATTCCCCAATATTGCAGCGATGGGACTTTGAATACCAGATAACTACCCACTTGACTAAAACTAAGTTCTTTTGAAGCGCCACCGTCTAAATCAGGAGAAGCATACCATACTTTAGAAACGGTTTGACTATTTTGCAGATTCATCGTCAGATTCTTTTTTATTGCCGGAACTGCTTGCTCACCATTCGTATCTCTCCAATTTAAACTGTTTGCATTAGAAAAGTTAATCAGGTGAACAATTTGTTTGTTACCCACTTTTTTCCCTACGACAGAAACACTTGAAGAAACGGGAGGCCAACTGTTCAGATTCACTTTTCCGTCTCCTGAGATTAAGACCGGATTGTTGAAAGTTCCGCCATCACGCAATAAATTCTGATATCCAACCAAGAAATCGTAATATTTAGGAAGAGTTTTTAGCAACTCCCCATCCATTTGTAAATTGTTATTAGGAAAATATTCTTTAGCCAGCATGTGTTCTCCTAATTCCAAATGAGAACCTCCAAAAGCAAAGATTACCGCATCTGCCAATAATACACCCGGAGTATTAAAAAAACCTGTGCCATTTGCTTTGTCATAATCCATATAGGCAGCCAAAACCGTATTCAGTTTATTCTCTGAAAGAGTATTGTTTTCCTGAATGATTTCTGCCAAATCCTTGAAACCGTCTCTTGGTCCCCAAACTTCGGTGTACGCCACATCAACTGGTGCTTTTAAAATATTGGATTGGCCGTATTGCGCCACTGCATTGAGCATGTTTTTCTTGTTTGGAAATTTTGCTTTTAGGTTTTGCAAAAAAGGAGTAAACGTTTCATTTACTGATACTGAATTTCCGTTGTAATCATAAACACTTCCTCTGTCTCCGAGCTGATCCAAATGCCAACCGTCAAAATTCAGATGCTGGTATATTACATTTGTTTTTTCGAAAATATAATTTTGCCAATCCGTATTTTCAGGGTTAGTTACCAATATGTCACTTTGCCATGAATCCGGTAAATCATGTTTATTGATGTTAGCATGATTCTTATCATTAAACAAAAACCATTGGCTCGACACACCGTCAGCATTGTAATCGTCCCAGGCTCCATAAAGCAAATTATAACTCATGGATGCCATATTGATCGTGTGTGCTTTATCAATATAATTTTTAACCGTACTAAAAGTCATTTGTCTGCCTGCAATGTCAAGCCAGTTAGTCGCTGGACTGGTTCCGTTCATTTTTAAAGGTGAATGATGTTTGTGTCCCCAATCGTAATATTGCAGTGCATTAATATGATAATTTTTAAGGTTATCAATTGTTGCTGCCATTTGGCTTTCGCTCATGGCTCCAAATTCAGATAAGAAACCATATCTGGGAAATTTGGTCCAATCAGAAGACACATCGACGGCAACTGTGCCCACAATAATCTCAACTCCATCAACGGTTTTATACAACTCTACCAAGTATCCTTTATAATCATCGGATGGTGGAGTCCAAGTCCAATTCTTACTTGTCAAAGGCTGCTCTGAAAGAACACTATTTAAGTACTTGTATCTGATTATACTGTTGTCAGACAGCTTGTCAATACTAAATGCGATTGCATCACCGGGCGCATATTTTGCCTTATCGGTTTTGATTACAACTTGTGTTGTGGTAGTAATTTCTTCGGGAGTATAATCAAAACTCTTATCATTATTATCGCAATTGATAAAGAGCAAAGCCAACAACAGTGACTTTAATATACTTGCATTTTTTTGTTTCATCTTTAGTTTTATTTTAAAATAGACCGGGTTATTCCTCCAATAACCCGGTCTGAAATTGTTTTATTGACGTGTAATAGTCATCGATTGCGTATCTAGATTGATAGACATCTGATACGAACCGGCATCACCTGTCTGTAATTTCCATTTATTATCAGGGCCATTGCAACCATGAGTAACAATATAATTCCCATTCGATAAAGATTGATTTGCTGTAGCTGCATTGATCCAATCTCCATCACACCAATCACCATAGAATTTTGAAATTTTAAACTCCCCTGTAGCGTTACTGTCTCCTAAAGGTCCGTTATATACAAAATTACCGTTACTATACCCCATCGCTGCGGGGCTACCGATATTCCATCCGTTTGGACCACCATCTCCTACGATGTATAAATTTACTTTTTGAATACTGATCGTGTTCGCTTGTGTATCTAAGGTTATTTTATACCTGCCAACATCAGATGCTGAAATTTTCCATTTATTATCGGTATCACAACCTGAATTCTGGACCACACTAGTTGATGATAAAGCCTGCCCATTTGTCAACGGTCTGAACCATTCGCCACACCAATTCCCTAAAGGGCCTGCAAAAATTTTGAATTCTCCTTGCACGAAGTTCGTCTCATAGGTAAACACAAATGGGTTATCCTGGCTTTGTGTAAATGCCTGCGGAGAATCTACGGTCCATCCACTTGGAGAAGCATCTCCAACCATCCAGATTTGTGTAAATGAAGGGCCTGTTATTGCTTCAATAGTAATTGATAAACTCAGTAAATCAGCGGTTATTTTATACTGACCTCCTTGAGTAATTTGCCATTGCAAATCGTCGCCGCTTCCGCCAATATTATGAACCATCATATTGTCGGCTGATGCACTTTTGGTATAGAAATCCTGACACCAGCATGCGTCTCTGCTAACAGGTAATTTAAACGATCCCGGACTTAGGATTCCTTGAAAGATGAATTTTCCGGGCGATGAAGTTGAAGGAGTTAACGCTATCGCACTAGACACATCCCAACTCACTGAAGTTGCGCTACCCACGATATACAACTCTTTTGAAACAGGTAAATAAGGTCTAATTGAAAAAGCGGCTAGTGCTACTTGGGGCGCAGCAGTTGACTTTGCAACCGTGGCGATTACTCTTGCTTCAAAATTTTGAGTCTCGCCCGGCTGAACGCCAAATGTATTCAACATGATAAAGTTTAGAGTCGCCGAATTGATGGAAAATGAAAAATTATTAGTTCCCATCTCGTATTCTAAAGGGCTTGCGAAATTGTTCCCTTCTTTATCAATTTGCAATATATAACTGATGGAAGCGCTGGTTCCGTAATTGGTTCCTGTTGTCCAATTAAAAGTCAGGTTGTCATTTGGGCTGCGCTCATCTAAAACCAGTTCTGAACTGGAAACAGTCAATGCCAATTCATCATTGTTATTCAGAACTGGGTCACTCATTAAATCTTCACAGGATGTGTTCATCAATGCTAAAAACAAAGCACCGAGAATCGACAGTGTTCTTATTAAATTATTTCTGTTCATAATACTATTTTTTAGTACCCAGGATTTTGGGTTAATTTTGGATTTCTATCAATTTCTATTTGGGGAATTGGAAACAATAAATGTTTTTGAGTGGCATTTGTTTTTCCAATGGAATGAAGAAAATCAAGTCCGTATTGGCCTTTATTCACACGTATAAGATCAAACCATCTTTGTCCTTCAAAGGCAAATTCCATTCTTCGTTCACGCAAAACAGCTTCTCTAAAATCAGCTTGACTTAAACCCTTTGCCACATCCGCTAAACCAGCTCTTTTTCGTACTCGGTTTAATGGAGCTTCAGCTTGCGCGGTCTGTCCCAGCTCATTCAATGCCTCAGCTTTCATTAACAGAATATCAGAAAATCGTATTACTGGAAAATTCAAAGGGCTGTTATCATAAGAAGGAGAAACACTTAATGGAATTAAAAATTTTCTAACATTATAGCCCGTTAATGAATAAGAAGCGCTGTATGTTTTTCCATCAAACAAAGGGGCACCTTCATACAATACTGTTACATTTTTTCTATTATCATTCACCTCATATGCATCAATAAACTCCTGAGTAGGTTGATTCCAGCCGTAAGCACCGCCTACGAAATTACTCCCTCTTGGCCCCATAAAAGTACTGGTCCAAGATGCTTGATTTTCATCACTCCAAAAACTATAACCCCCATCACTTTCATATTGGACTTCAAAAAGGGATTCACGGGAATTTTCAGTAACCGGATTAAAATTATCCGCATAATTAAGATTTAAATTAAAACCTAAACCTTCAACTTGCGTGGTTAAATCGACCACTTTTTGCCAGTTCCCTAAAGTTAAATGAACTTCTGCCAATTCGCCCAAAGCAGCTCCTTTATTGGCTCTTCCGATATCACTTCCTGTATACTCGCTTTTGTTTGGCAGTAAATCCGCAGCTTTTTCTAAATCGGAAATAATTTGTTGGTAGATTAAATCTTTGGAAACTCGCACCGGAAATAAATCATCATCCGAACTTTGAGGAGTTGTGATTAAAGGCAGGTCACCAAAATAACGCACCAATAAAAAATAGTAATGCGCTCTCAAAAAATGAGCCTCCCCTATGCTACGGTTTTTTATATTTTGATCTATCGCTAAATCTGGAGCTACTTTCAAAACGATATTAGACATCAATATTCCTGGCCACGGCCCTCTCCAAATATCCAGTACTCCCGCATTATCAGTAGTGGTCACAAAGTTAGACATGTCCTGGGTTTCAATTCCGTCTGATCCTCCTCCGGCACCAACGATACTGTTTCCCGCCATTATATCTGAGGTCCACATTCTCATATTGTATAATTTCGGCCTTTGCATCGGCTGATACGCTCCGTTCATCAATGTGACTAATTCTTCGGCATTGGTTGGATAATTTGAAGTGTTTATGGTATCCAAAGGTGCTTTATCCAAAAAATCATTGGAACACTGTGTACAAGTAAAAACTACTAATACAAAAACTATTTTATTTATAAATTTCATGTTTTCTATTTATTAAAATCCAACATTTAAACCAAGAGAAATTGTTCTTGTCAATGGATATACATTGTTATCGATTCCGTTGGTGGAAATCTCTGGATCAAAACCGGTATAATCAGTGAATGTGAACAAATTCTGTCCCGATAGATATACTTTTATATAATCAAAAACTTTCTTCCCTTGCAAATCAATTGGTATATTATAAGAAAGCGTCACATTTTTAATTCTCAAATAAGAACCGTCTTCGATGTATCTTGATGAAGCCCTATTGTTATTATTTGGATCTCCATATACGGCTCTTGGCATACTGTTGCTGGTTCCAGCTGCCGTCCATCGGTCTAAAACTGCAGTAGATTGGTTGGTTGTAATGGACATTGCCTCAGTATACAATCTATTGGCATTGAATATTTCGTTTCCATACACCCCTTGCAAATAAATACCTAAACTAAGATCACCATAGGTAAAAGTATTATTCAATGAACCAGAAAAATCGGGATTAGGATCCCCTATAAAAGTCCTGTCAACATCCGTTATTAGACCGTCGTTATTTAAATCTTTGAATCGAACATCTCCCGGAGAAGTACTGTTACTGGATGAAGTTCCTTGTACCTGAACCGCGTGATTATCAATTTCGGTTTGTGTTTGAAAAATCCCATCCTGAACAAAACCATAAAATACATTAACGGGATATCCTTCCTGAATTCTGGATACATTATAATTTAATCCAAGGCCTCCGGTAATCAAAGGAACATCACCGTTCAAATCAATTACTTCATTCTTATTCGCTGAAAACACAAAATCGGTAGTCCATGAAAACTTTTCTTTCTGTATGTTTTTGGTATTAATAACCACCTCAACCCCCTTATTTTGGATTTTCCCCGCATTGATGTAAGGAACATAAATATCAGAATAACCAGAAGTAACCGGAACGGATTGAGGTACTAACATGTCGTTGGTGTTTTTTATATAGGCGTCTAAAATCAGGTTGACTCTATTGTCAAAAAGACTGGCATCAATACCCAAATTAAATTGTTCCTGAGCTTCCCACTTCACATTCGAATTCGGCAAAACGGTTGGAATAGCTGCACTGACATAAGATCCGTTAAAATTATACAGATAGGTATTGTAGTTGGAAGAAAAAGAATAATTCCCGATCTCTTGGTTTCCTGTCACTCCATATCCCAATCTTAATTTTAAATCATTAACAGCTTTCGATTTAAAAAACCCTTCGTTAGAAATTCTCCAGGCTAATGATCCTGACGGAAATGTTCCATATTTATTTCCTTCACCAAATCTCGAAGAACCATCTCTTCTTACTGTTGCTGTTACATAATACTTGCTTTTATAATCAAAATTGCCTCTGGCGAAATAAGAGAATATCGCCCATTCTGAACCACTTCCGTGCAATGTTGTTTGGTCGATACCGTTATTTAAGGTCTGTGTGTTTTCGCTTGGGAAATTTTGAATGGAACCATTGATGTATTCAAATTTATTTTCTTGGGCACTTGTCCCAATTACTCCCGTTACATTAATTCCGCTATCAAATTTTTTATGATACGTCAAGGTATTATCCCATAGCAAAGTAATGGATTGATTCGATGATTCATACAAATAGGCATTTTCACTTCCTTTACTATCCCATTGATAAGATGGCGCCCAAGTTCTGTTTTTCCAAAAATTAGCTTCTGCTCCCAAAAGGGTTTTAAATTTCAAATCTTTTAAAAAGGTCAGTTCGCCAAATAAATTTCCTTGAACATTATATCCTTTGGTGTCGTTATCCACTATTGTGGCTTTCCCAATTGGATTTTCAATATCCCCAGAATAAATAGGTTGCCCTATCGGTCCTGAAAAATCTCCGTCTTCTCTATAGATTGGCTGTGTAGGAAGGGAAAGTAATGCATTTTGAATATTAAAATCCCCTTGATTTTTGACATCGTGATTTAATTTAATGCTGTTTCCAAATTTTAAATTATCCGAGATTTTTGTATCACTATTAAACTGTAAAATGTATCTTTTATAGCCTGTATTTAGAATCACCCCTTTCTGGTCGAAAACATTTAAAGAGGTATACACTTTGGATTGTTCATTTCCTGACATGTAGGATAATGTATAATTATTTTGAAATCCTGCATTAAAAAAGGCATCTACCCAATCCGTTCCCTCTCCTAAAGAAGCAGGGTTTTGAAAATCCGGATTAGGAGTCAAACCCGCATTGGATAGTATTTCATTATGAAGGCTCGCAAATTGTGAAGCATTTAATACTTGAAGCATTTCCGTAGTCTCAGACACCCCTGTAGACACGTCTAAAGTTAGAGATGACTTCCCCACAGTTCCTCTTTTGGTAGTAATAATAACAACACCATTTGCTCCTCTGGCACCATAAATCGCTGTTGAAGAAGCATCTTTTAACACTTGCAAGCTCTCCACATCGTTCATATTTACCTGATTCAAGCCTCCGGTCAATGGCATTCCGTCCACCACAATCAGTGGATCATTGTTCCCGATAGTTCCTGTTCCTCTGATTCGAAATGTTGGATTATTTCCAGGCTGTCCCGAAGAAATTACCTGAACACCCGCAGCTCGTCCCTGAATCGCTTCACCAATATTGGCTACGGGTTGCTTCATCAAATCGGCTACTTTTACGGTGGCGATGGATCCAGTAATGTCTTTGGACTTCAATTGCCCGTATCCAATGACCACTACATTATTCAGAGTTGTTGATTCCGGCAATAATTTAATCTCTGATAAATTTGTTCCTTGTGCTTTTACTTCTAAGGATTTATATCCCATGTAAGAAACAATAAAAACAGGATTTTCGTCTGATACTAAAAGGCTGAAACCTCCATCGAAATCAGTAATAGTACTAACATTGGTATTTTTGAGCAAAACAGTTGCTCCGGGAAGTGGCTTATTGGTTTCGTCCACCACTTTACCGGATAGTTTAATTTTTCCATTTTGAGCCGTCATAAGGAATGGGGTGGCAAGAAAAATTAAGAGTAATAGGGCAAATTTTGTCCTATCAAATGAAGTAATTTTCATAATACGTTAATTTTGGGTTAGGTTAAAATAGCATTTGATTGTGTTAATATGGAACACAACCAGTACAAAAATGCATAAATAACCTAGCGAGAAAACCCCCCCAAAATAGCATATAGAAAAACATGGCCTATTTCAAATAAAAATAAACCATAATGTATTGATTATTATTGTTTTATTGTTTTTTTAAACAAAAACAGCATATAGAAAAAAGGGTGTTTTTTATAGCTTCAAAGTGGTGTTTTTGAGTAATTTTTGGTCAAAATCATCCTTATTTATAATCGAATTATTGCGGATTTTTGTTTTGTACGCATAAATTGAATTAATAGAATACCCTAAAATTTGCGCTATAATTTCATTATGTGTAATTCCCAATCTGATTAATGCGTAAATTCTTAATTCCTTAGTTAAAAATTGATCCTTGCTTAGCTTAATTTTGTACTCCTCTTTCATTAATGAATTAAATTCATAGATGAAATTGGGAAAAAGATTTATGAATGCGGTATCAAAATTCTCCAGAAGTTTCTCTTTTTCACGCTTTAAATTATAACTGGAAATAGTGCGCTTTACTTTTTCATAATTTTCTTCGTCAATACTCTTTTTCATTATCATCATGAAAGAATTAAACTTCTCAAAAATGCCATCATATTGAGTAAAAAACAATCCTAAGTATTCTTCCTTGATTTTATTAGCCTCCAAAAGCTGCTTATTCACTTGTTTTATTTCTATGTTTCGTGATTTAATTTTTTCATTCACGTTACGCAATTGCTTGTTGATGCTTTCCAGATTTTGATGTGCATCAGCAATAATCTTCTTCGCTTTATTTAATTTTCTGAATTGTATATAGATGATGATAACAAAACAAACTGCAAGGACTAAAAAAGCGCTTACAATGATGTACTGCCAATAAATTCGCTCCTTTTCCTTTTCAACAATCTGAAGAATCTCTTGCTCAATAAGCGGCAAAATTTCACCAACTTGTATCTTACGCTGTTGCGCTCCGTAAAAGAAAGCATCTTCATTTGCCTTTCGAATCAGAATTGAAGCATTTGTAAGATCTCCTTTTTTAAATAAAAGCTCGGAAAGTTTTATAATAGCCAGGGATTCTTTTGTGGAGGTTGTAATATCAAAAATCACGGCTTCTTTGAAGTGGATAATAGCCTCATCAATATTTCCCAATTGCTTGTTTAAATCCCCCAGCATATAATGAACTAAGGCTTGGTCATGAGGCATATTCTTTTTCTTTAAAAGAATATTAAACTCGTCAACCGCTTCTCTCAATTGGTTATTCTTAGATTTATTAAACGCTTTCAAAAAGTAGTGAAAAAAGTAACCATCCTCTGTTAAGGAGAGTGCTTTTTCTCTGTACTTACGCGCTAATTTCACATACTCTTTATTAAAATAGGGAGTATTGCTGTATTCTGCCATATCACCATAGCAACGCCCTAATACGCCATAATAAAGACTTCCATAAGTTTTGTCAGCTTCATTAATCTTCAATGGCTCTAAAAAGTCCAAGGCCTCTTTGTACATCCCCGAAGAAACACAAATGTCAGCCAAATTCATATTAGCATTGGCTATAAGCGACTTATCGTTTATTTGATGTGCCAGATTTTTAGCTTGAATACCATAGTAAAATGCAGAATCCCTTTTAAAGAATTTAAATTGGTAAAACATTTGTTCATTCAGATGATAACGAACTAATAAGTCACTTTTTTTAGTGTTTTTTAAAGCAGTTCTAAAACTATCAATCTCTGTTCTTTTTTTCTGATCGTATTTGGAGGAATTTTTAATGATTTGATTTAAATCCTTAAAACTATTTATTTCCTGACTCTTTCCAATGGCAGTTGTCAAGAAACAAAACACAATTAAAAATCGGAATGCTTTTAATGAATACGATTCTTTCATCACTAATATGTTTTGTATGTCGGGAACTGGATATTTTTAATCGTAGCTAAGATTATTGGGAATAAAAAAGAATCCAATTGTATCCATATCCTTTTCTAAAATAAGATATTGTTCAATAGTTGCACCTGAAAATTACCAGCCTTGATGCAATCCGCTTTTTAACACTTCCTCGTATCGGTCTTTGTCGAAACTATACAAGTTGGGTGCTTTATGTGCAACATTGCTTTTCTTTTCGTCCAGTTTTGTGAGTATTCCGATAGCCGTTATTTTGCGGAGAAAATTTCTGCGATCCAGTTTTCTTCCTAATATGGTTTCATAAAGTCTTTGTAATTCTGGAATTGTGAATTTTTCAGGAAGCAAATTATATCCTACCGGCATTAAATTTAATTCCATACGAAGGGTTTCCAGGGCTTTATCCAAGATTTCCCTATGATCTAAAATTAAATCTTGTACAGCATTATGGTCAATCCATTCTACAATTTCTTTCTCTTTTTTATGCTGAGGAACGGCTTTTAATAAATCCACCAAAGCATAATATCCTACAGTCACAAACCTCTGCATGTACCATTTCCTTTCCTGTACAGGGGTACCCAAAATATCAAAAACAGCATCATTAAAATGACCTTCATTTCTTTTAACGGCACCAAAAGTTGCAAACTGTCTAAGAAAAATGCCTTTTAAACCAGTTCTCTTGTACAAAACACTATTAGCCGCGAGATCTAAGTCTTCATCCATGGGAACAAATCCTCCCGGTAATCCCCATTTCTCGCCATAAGCTGTTTTAACCAATAAAACTTTTAGTTGGTTATCACCGAAACCAAAAATAACACAATCTATAGATAAACCAGGCTGATATTTTTCAGAGTCTTTCAAAACGGAGTTTAACATGTGATTAATTCTAGTGATTAATATACTCTTTAAAAGTCGCAATTTAGTTCATTTTTCTTAAGAAAATAAAGGAATATAAAAAATTCAAAATTCATCCTTATTTGCTATTTGGTTTAAAACAAAAAAATGATTGTAGTCGCAAACGCAAATCTAATTTATATGCAAGCATAATTCCCAAAAAAAGTCTGAAAAAAAAATCATTTCTAAAAAAAAATGTAAATTTTTATGTGAAATGCGTTGTGAATCAAAAAAATATGTACATTGCGTCAAAATAACACATACAAATATATTACAATATTAGTTATCAAAAAACAACCAAATTAAAGATTATGAAAAAAATTATTTTACTACTAATTGGACTGACAGCATCCGTTCAATCGTTTGCCCAAGAAGTAGACTATAGAGTAAAAGCCAAGAAATTGGTTTCACAAATGACCCTTGAAGAAAAAGCTTCTTTGTGCTCAGGAGAAACTGCCTGGTCAACAAAACCAATCGCAAGACTTGGTATCCCATCTATTTTTATGACTGATGGTCCGCATGGTTTACGTAAAGCAGAAGGTTTCGATTTTACCAATAGTGTTCCGTCTACTTGTTTCCCGACAGCATCTGCACTTGCCTCTTCTTGGAATCCTGCCTTAGCTCAAAAAATGGGTGAAGCTCTAGGAATCGAATCACAAGCCAATGATGTTCAAATCCTTTTGGGACCGGGAGTAAATATGAAACGTTCACCCCTTGGAGGAAGAAATTTTGAATATTTTTCTGAAGACCCTGTTTTGGCCGGAAAAATAGCAGTTGGTTTTATCAATGGTGTTCAAAGCCAAGGTGTGGGAACTTCAATGAAACACTTTGCTGCCAACAGTCAGGAAACAGAACGTATGTCTAATAGTTCTAATGTTGACGAACGTACTTTAAATGAGATCTATTTCCCTGCTTTTGAAATGGCTGTAAAAGAAGCGCAACCATGGACAGTAATGTGTTCTTATAATAGAGTAAACGGAGTGTATGCTTCTGAAAACCCATATTTATTGAATCAAATACTAAAAGAAAAATGGGGTTTGAAAGGCTTTGTTGTTTCTGACTGGGGCGCGGTTAACGAAAGACCTTTGGGAGTAGATGCAGGTTTGCATTTAGAAATGCCTGCCAGTGGTGGTTTTAATGACAAAAAAATTGTAGAAGCCGTGAAAAAAGGAACTTTATCTGAAGCAAGATTGGATGAAATCGTAACCGATTTACTGGCAATAACGCTAAAAGCAAAAGACAGTCATAAAAAAGGAATTGTTGTCAATAAAGAAAAACACAATGAACTTGCCAGACAAGTAAGTGGAGAGTGTATTGTTTTATTAAAAAATGACAATGCTATTTTACCTCTAAAATCTTCTTTGAAAAAAGTAGCCATCATAGGTAATTTTGCAAAAACCCCACGTTATCAAGGAGCAGGAAGTTCACAAGTACGCCCAACACAAATCTTGAATGCCTTTGACGAATTGAAAAAACTAGCCAAAGGAACTGAATTTAGCTTCGCTTCGGGTTACAATATAGAAGGAGAAACAGATGAGGCTAAAATTGCTGAGGCTGTACAAAATGCAAAAAATTCAGAAGTAGCAATTATTTTCGCAGGTCTACCGGACAGCTACGAATCGGAAGGCTATGACAGAAACAATATGGATTTACCTGCTGGCCACAACAAATTAATCGCTGCCGTATCTGAAGTAAACAAAAACATTGTAGTAGTATTATTGAATGGTGCAGCTGTAACCATGCCTTGGAAAAAAGGTGTTTCCGCCATTGCAGAAGCTTACCTTGGAGGTCAAGCCGGTGGTGGTGCGATTGCCGATGTATTAACTGGAAAAGTGAATCCTTCCGGAAAATTGTCTGAGACTTTCCCAATGCGTTTAGAAGATACTCCTACTGCCATGGACTTTCCTTCAAAAGACGGAAATGCCAACTATGGTGAAGGAATCTATATTGGATACCGTTATTTTGACAAAAAGAAAATTGAGCCAAATTTCCCTTTCGGATACGGTTTGAGTTACACTACATTCGCTTATTCAGATATTAAATCCAATACTGCGTCTGCCAAAGATTCTGATGATATTACCATCTCTGTAAAAGTAAAAAATACCGGTAAAGTAGCCGGTAAAGAAGTGATACAATTATATGTACACGAGCAAGAAACCGAAATAGCAAGACCTGAAAACGAGTTGAAACACTTTGAAAAAATAGCATTACTGCCAGGCGAAGAAAAAACAGTTAGTTTTAAATTGACCTCACGTGATTTTGCTTATTTCAACCCAAAAGTTCATGACTGGGCTATAAAATCAGGGAAATTTGATATTCTTGTTGGAAGTTCATCCCGTGATTTACCTCTAAAACAAACCATCGATATTCAATCTACAAAAACTGCAAAAGTGGCTCTTACCCGTGAATCTTTATTCAAAGAATTCAAAAAAGCACCAAACAGTCAAGAGATATACGGACAATTGGTCCAAAGTTTTACAGGTGAAAATAAAAAACCTGAAACAGAAGATGAGAAAAAAGCCGCTCTGTTTTTAGAAGCCATGTTGGCAGATATGCCAATAAATAAATTCCTTTTATTATCAGGAGGAAAATTTACAGAAGAAAATCTGCAAGCGATATTGAAAGCTGCAAACCAGAATTAAAGAATTGTTAGTTAAAAATTGTTAATTGTTAATTGTTAATTGTTAATTGTTAATTAAAAAAAGTATTGAAACAGAATTAAAAAAGAGGCTGCCTAAAAAAGGCAACCTCTCTTTTAAATTCTCTCTTTAATCAAATCTGTATTCCTAATTTAATATCATAACTACAAGTTCCTTAGGGAATTTGATTTAGAGTCAATACTTTTTTATTTACACTTACATCATTCTTACCATCATTGTCAGCATAATTAAAAAACTGCTTCAAATATATTAATTTTGAATTATAAAGCACTCACTTTATTTTAAATTAGAATCATTCTTTTAAGAGAATCTTTCACAAAAAGCATTTTTATTCATCCAAAAAGTGCAACCTCAACAAACTGATTTAAAAACCATTGCATACATCTCTATTGAGTTTTCCGTTTTAAATCTAAGAATCTACAACTTTAGCTGTTGATCTGTTTTTCACGAAAAAACTAATAGTAGTTACGATTATCATTAGAGGAAATATTTGCCGCTTTTATAATTAACTAGCTTTTCCCTGTTAAATAATTTAGACAAAAGCTAGTTCACAAAAAAAACACAAAACTCAAAATTTAATTTACTTTTTAATCTCATTATTATTCAGAAGTAAAATAGCGTTTGCAAATTGTTTACCTAAATCAATATATCCTTCGTTATCATAATGGTATTTATCCGAATATTTATAATTACTTGTTGTTCTTATAATAGCCACATTGGATTGTGTTGCAGCAAATTTTTCTTGACCATATTGCACCAGTTCACCAAAACCCCAAACTTTTCCATCGGTATCATTCCCTGAATCGGATATTTTTCCGATTACAATAGGTAAATCATTATTCCTGAAAGCAGCTCGCATCAGTTCCATCAATCTTTTCAGATTCGCACCATACTGATTGGCGATTTGTTCCGTTTTATCCGCATCGCTTTCGCCTTGCATCCAGATGATACCACTTGGAATCAAAACATCTTCTACTCCATCTCCGTTTATGTCTTTTACAGCCATCGCATTATTGACAGTCTTCAGAAAATAATCGTATTGATTTTTCCCTTTTCCGCCATTAAAATCAGGCTCCCAAGCACCAAAACTGGATGTTCCGATACTATCAATCGATGATCCATTTCTGGCATATTTTATAAAAGCAAGTTTTTGGTTTGGATACAATTCTTGCAACTTTTTAGCTAACGATAGTTCCACACCAAATCGATCAGAAAGTATATTTCTTTTTCCATCAGATACAAAGCCAGTTCCGCTACCCGGTTGCAGTACATCCCATTTTCCTAATCCTCCGCTTGCATCATTATCGCCAACTGGGTTTCCTTGGTAAATGAAAACATTTTTAAATTTTCTATTTAAAGAATCCGGTAGTCCTTTTACATAGCCAAAACCTTCCATATTGGATTGTCCTCCTAAATAAAACACTTTTATGCTATCTTTTTTTGGCTGTGCCAAAAGCAAAATGGGCGTTACAAAAAATATTAAAATAGATCTCATAGTATAGTTTCTAAAATCAATTCTCTAATTCGAAAGCCGTTTTCAAACGAATATCTGACGAAGATGAACCAATCATTAGATCAAAATCACCTGGCTCTGCAACCCATTCTAATGCAGCATTATAAAACGAAAGCTTCTCTTTATTAATACTAAATTTGATTGTTTTTGCTTCTCCTGCATTTAATTTTATTTTTTGAAAATCTTTCAACTCAATAATTGGTCGCACTACAGAGCCAACTTTGTCTCTCAAATACAACTGAACTACTTCTTCTCCCGCCACTTTTCCGGAATTGGTAATTGTTACCGAAACCTCAATAGTCTCATTACTTTTGATTTTATTTTTAGATAATTTTAAATCTGAATAGGTAAAAGTTGTATAACTCAATCCATATCCGAAAGGAAATTTAGGGCTGTTTTTTAAATCTGTATAAGCTGAAACATAATTGGTCGCTGTTTCATTTGGAGCTGGTCTTCCGGTAATAAAATGATTGTAATAAACCGGAATTTGTCCTTCTTCTCTTGGAAACGACATTGGTAATTTTCCCGAAGGGTTGTAATCTCCAAACAATACATCAGCGATGGCATTTCCTGCCTCAGTACCCAACCACCAAGTATATACAATTGCAGGAACATTGTCTGCGGTCCAATTAAAAATAAGTGGTCTTCCGGCATTGATTAAAACGACAATCGGTTTTCCCGTAGCCTGAATAGCTTTGATTAAATCTTCCTGAACTCCCGGTAAACGGAGGCTGCTACGGCTTTTGGCTTCACCGCTCATGTCCCTTCTTTCACCAATACTTAAAATCACAACATCTGCCTGATTGGCAACAGCAATAGCTTCAGCAAAACCATCTTTATTATCGCCTTCAATTTCACACCCTTTGGCGTAAAGCAATTTAGTCGAATTCTCGACTTTATTTTGTAAACCTTCCCATTGGGAAACGATCTCTTTATCATAATTTACCTCTGGCAATTCTACAGACCAGAAGCCCATGTTCTGTTTGTGTTCTTTAACCAAAGGACCAATGAATGCAATGGTTTTTGTCTCTTTCGAAAGTGGCAAAACGCCTTTATCATTCTTCAGCAAAACAATACTTTTTGCAGCAATATCTCTGGCTGCTTTTCTGTGTTCCGGATTGTTTAATGCTGCCTGCTCTCTTTCCGGATTGCAGTATTTATAAGGATCATCAAACAGTCCTAATTCAAATTTCTTGCGTAAAATTCTTTTAACAGCATCATCAATCAGCGCCATTGAAACTTTTTTCTCTTTTACTAATTGTGCCAAATTATTTCTGTACGCATTACTTTCCATATCCATATCACTTCCTGCTGTTATAGCCGAAAGTGCCGCTTCTTTACCGTCTTTGGCATAACCGTGATTGATCATTTCTCCAATTGAACCCCAGTCAGAAACTACAAAACCCTGAAAATTCCATTTCCCTTTCAGAATGTCTCTTTGTAAATATTTATTTCCTGTAGCCGGAATTCCGTTAAGGTCATTAAAAGAATTCATGAAAGTGGCTGCTCCAGCATCTAAAGCCGATTTGAACGGGGGTAAATACGTTTCCCAAAGCATCCTGTCGCTCATGTCAACCGAATTGTAATCTCTCCCACCAACAGCAGCTCCATACGCAGCGAAATGTTTGACACAGGCCATTACAGAATTAATATCCCCTAAATGATTCCCCTGAAAACCTTTCACTCTGGCATAAGCGATTTTTGAACCCAAATAAGTATCTTCTCCTGCGCCCTCCATTACGCGACCCCAACGAGGATCACGAGAAATATCAACCATAGGCGCAAATGTCCAGTGAATTCCACTTGCAGATGCTTCTGTTGCAGCAATTCTTGCCGAAAGTTCCATAGCTTCTAAATCCCAACTTGCGGCTTCCGCCAAAGGAAGTGGAAAAGTGGTTTTGTACCCATGAATCACATCCTGACCAAATAACAAGGGTATTTTAAGGCGGGATTGCATCGCCAGTTCCTGATATTGGCGTGTGTATTTTGTACCCAAAACATTCAACATCGAACCAATTAAACCTGCTTTGATTTCAGCCTCTTTGTTTGGGTTTATGGTTATAGGTCCTGTTGCTTGATTGTCCCCGGTGTATTGGTTGAGTTGCCCGATTTTTTCTTCTAAAGTCATTTGCTTTAGTAAAGCATTCACTTTTTGATCAATGCTTTTTTGTTGGGAAAACCCAAGGAAACAGGTTAATAAAACCGCTGTGATTAGTATTTTTTTCATTTCTAAATGCTTTATTTTTTGAATTCCAAAAAGTTCAAATTAAAATTCCCTTTCTCAAAATGCACTTTAATTTTATTCGCGCCTTGTTTTAAAGTCACATTTTTTAAGGTAACCGTTTTCCAAGTATTGATTCCCCCAGAAGAAGGAATTGTTATTGTTTCAGAAATCTTTCCGTTTTCATCTTCCAAATAAAGTTTCCCTCCTGCTACCGTGCTGGAATAACGAATATCAACATCAAATGTTGTTGTAGCTTTCGTATCAACAGTGTATTGCAACCATTCACCATCCTCTATAAACGCAACATGAAACCCGTTTGTTTTTTTGTCATTACAAGACTCAATATCAACGCCATCATTTCTCATGGCTCCACCTTTATTCCATTTGGTAAATTTAGTTCCATCATAATTGGCTATATCTTTGTCGGAATAGGCAAAACCATTTTGGCCTAAATCATATTCGGTTGCATAGACTTTTCCTGGAAGTGTATGATTTTTATACTTTTTAGTATCGTTTGTCTGAACCTGTCTGAACATCGCATCAATCACATCATATCTGATGGTCAGGTGCTCCATTTTATAGTTCTCCGCAATTTGCATCAACGCTTTTTTAGCAAAATCAACATTCGGTTTTTCGCCTCCGTTTTCCCAATATTTCAATACCTTATCGTAGTCCGCTATTTTTGTAACCGAAGTAACGCCAGCTAAATTTTCAATTTTTTTCATCGGCCAAAAAGCCCAACCAATATTATTGGATTCCATTAAAGAGATTGCTTCCTCAAACCATACATTAGAGTTTTCACCACTTTCTCCCAACCAAATTGGCACATTGTATTGGGTTCTGTAATTCAACATATTCTGAATGGAAGCGGTGTCATTCGTGTTCCAATATTTATGAAAACTCAAGGCCATATTTTCATCCCAGAGCGGGAACATCCCATTGTAATTATTACCCCAGCAATTTCCTTCGATAAAAATCAAGTGATTGGTATCGATTGCCCTGATTGCCTTTGTAATTCTTACTTGCAGTGCTTTTAAAGGAGCATTTGAAGTTTCGTCACAACCATTTTGATTGGTTCCGGTAAAATTCCAATTAGGCTCATTGATGATATCGTAAGCGCCAATCCACGGACTGTCTTTATACCGTTCTGCTAACTTTTCCCAAAGCGCCACCATTTTATCCTGATTTGCAGCACTCTCCCAGAGCGATGGTTTAGAACCATCATAGTCGGATATTGCAGCATCTTTTCCTTGACCCCCGGGAGCCGCATGCAAGTCTAGAATTAAATATATTTTATTGGCAGCACACCAGCTTAATAAATCATCGGTCATTTTAAAACCTTCTTCCAACCAGGTAATCTGACCGTCTTTTTCTGACTCAATAGCCGGAGTGTATAAATTGTAATGCATAGGTAAACGGATGGAGTTAAATCCCCAAGCTGCCAAAGAGTCAATATCTCTCTTTGTTATTCCGTTTGCTTTGTATGCCTGATAGAATTCTTCTGTGTTTTTGGCACCAATAACATCCGTAATTTTTTCTTTAATTTTATGTTGCGGACCGGCAAATGCTCCTGTTTGAATCATGTAGCCTTCCTGCACCATCCAACCGCCTAATCCCAATCCTCTTAAAACGATGTTTTTTCCGTTTCCGTCAACAATATTCTGACCATCTCTGTGTAGATACCCTTGCCCAAACGAAGAAACTGATAGCGAAACAAAGAGTATTAAAATTATTTTTTTCATGCGGTGTCTTTTAAATTTTAAACAAAAAATGTTGTGATTAATAAACTAAAGTTTGAATTCCATGAGCCGGAATCGACACTATTGTTTTCTCTGAACCTATGATCAAATTGTAGGTAACCTTTTTACCACTTTGATTCATCACTACAGTAACCATTTTTCCGTCAGCATTCAGGAATGAAGTACTTAATAAACCGCTTCTGCTAACAGCCGTACTCACTCTTTTCGCATCAGGACGAATGAATTTTGAGAAATGACCGATGTAATAGTACGAAGGGGTGTAAATTAACTCTCCCGAATTTGTATCTGCATGGATGGGTGCGAAACAAAAGTTACCCACGTGATTTGGACCTCCGTTTTGGTCTAAAAGAATATTCCAATCTGTCCAACCCACAGTTCCATTATTAAAATCATTAATCATATTAATTCCATAACGTTCACCGTTTGCCCAAAATTGGTATTTTTTGGCATCAAATTTTTCTACACAACCTTCGGTAAACAATAAATTTTTAGATGGATATGCCTCGTAGACTTTACGAACGTTGTCAAACATTTGCGCGCCACCAGACCATGTTTCATACCAATGGAATCCCATTCCCCAAGCGTACTTTGAAGCTTCCGGATCAGAAAAAATAGTATTCGCTCTATGGTTCATCAAATCACGGTTATGATCCCAAACCACAATTTTCTTATCTCCCAAACCTTCTTTTTTCATTGTTGGTCCCAAGAAATTCTTCAAGAAATCTCTTTCTGCTTCTGCAGTATAAATACAAGATTCCCAAGTTTGAGTTGCCATAGGTTCATTTTGAACTGTAATTCCCCAAATAGGCATTCCCTCTTTTTCGTATGCTTTAACGAATTTAGTATAATAATTTGCCCAAGCTTGGTAATACTCCGGAAGTAATGTACCGCCTTTTAGCATCGTTTTGGTGCTTTTCATAAAAGCAGGTGGACTCCATGGTGAAGCATAAAGCAACAATTTTCCACCAGCAATTTTTGTCGCCTCTTTGATCATTGGAATACGATATTGTCTGTCGTGATCAATATTAAATGTTTTCAAAGCTTTATCTCCTTCTTCGACATACGTATAGCTTCCACTGCTGAAATCAGAACTGTGAATCGTTGTTCTTACTAATGAATACCCGATTCCGTTTTCTTTATCATAGTAGGCCTTTAAAAATTCCTGTTGTTTGTCTTTGGATAGTTTTGCAAAAACCTCGGCACTGGCGTCTGTAATTGCTCCTCCAATCCCCATGAAAGACTGAAATGTTTTACTTGGCTCTACAAAAACAGAAGCTTCAATTTCTAAAGGTTGTTTAGAAGCGGAGAAAACCAAATTATCTGTTTGCGATAGTCTCAAATCAGTACTGTCTGCGGTAGTGTACACCGTAATTTTTCTGTCTTTTGTAGAAAAAGCTTTAGACTGCGTTTTGCTTTTTTGTTGAGAAAAAGCTAAAAATGACAGTGCTAAAAGTGCGATTGTTGTTATTTTTTTCATGATATAAATATTTAGTATCTATTTTTTATTTTACCAGATATAAGTTCCTACTGAACCTGCTTCTAATGATGTTGCAAACCAATTACCTTTGTATTTGATGTTGAAAATTTCAGTTGAATTCCCGTCATTTTCTACAATCAAAACTTTTTTCCCCTCAGGAGTTTTAAAAGCTACGTTATTTAAATTTCCGCTGATGTTACTGGCAATTCTCACAGAACCCGCCGGAACGAATTTAGAAACGTGACCGATGATATAATACCCTACATTTCTGGTAAAACTGTCACTACTGTTTATCGTTAACGCTCCTTTGCAAGTGGTACAACCTCCAGGAGTATGAGGACCGAAAGAACCGTTGTTGGCCAAGTTCCACTCCAAGGCAGTTTTGCTCCAATTTCGCATCGAACCAATAACCACATTTTTGACATGCCATTTCAAATCACCATCAAAGCTTCCGGTTGAGGAAGTATATTGTTCTGTGAAGTACAGATTTTTAGTTGGAAAGGCATTGTGAACGGTTGATAAAGCACTGATGTCACCTTCATAAAGATGAAAAGCAGAACCATCAATATAGGCATTTGCAGCAGCGTCATTTAATACGGCTATCGGATATTCCGGTTTATTGCAGTTATGATCATAAATGACGATTTTAATCTTGTTGTCGGCAGCCTTAAAAGCCGGACCTAAGTGATTTTTTATAAAATCAGCCTGTTGTAAAGCTGTCATCAGCAAACTTGGATTATTACCCGGATGCAAAGGTTCATTTTGTGGTGTAATAGCATCAATAGTAATCCCTTCCTCTTTCATTTTTTGGATGTACTTCACAAAATATTGTGCATAAACACCATAGTATTTAGGCTGTAAACTACCCCCAATAAAACTATTATTGTCTTTCATCCAAAGAGGTGGAGACCAAGGAGTAGCCATAATTTTAATTTTTGGATTGATGGCCACTATTTCTTTTAACATCGGAATCAAATCATTCTTGCTTGGCGCTAAACTGAATTTGTCCAGATTTAGATCTGTTTGTCCCGTTGGCAAATCATTATAAGTAAATGGAGCTGCATCCAGATCTGAAGCACCAATACTGATTCTTAAATAACTAACGGAGATTGCATTTCCGGTTGTACCGAATAATTCTTGCAACAATTCTTGTCTTTTTTGGGCATTCAGTTGATTGATTACCTGAGCACTTCCACCTGTTAAGGTATAACCAAATCCATCAACACTTTGATAGGTTTGAGCATCATTGATCTCAATATTTGGATGCATATTATACGCTGTTCCGAATGCTATAATCCCTGATTGTTTTTGAAGACTAACGGACTGATTCCCTTTGGTCAACCAAAAATCCACTTGATTTTTCACTACCGGTGTGGGAGTTGGTGTTGGAGTTGGCGTGGGATCTGTAGTATCGTTAGAAGGCGAACATTTTGACAGCATGACTGACAAGGCTAGTAAAATAAAAATTTTCATTGTATTCTTTATATTTTTCATGTTTTTATTTAAAGTTTATCTCAACATAGACCGGAAAATGGTCTGACGGGTATCTCAAATCTTTTGAATCACTGAGAATAGCGTATTTTTTTACTTTCCAATTGCTTTTTTTAGAAAGAAAAATGTAGTCTATCAATTTGGTTACCGGTTCGTTGTGTTTAAAATCGTTAAATGTTCCAGAAGGGCCAAAAGGTTTCTCTTGGGTTAAATCTCTGCAATCATCCATTGTTTCTTTAAGCGTTATTATTCTTTGTTCTTTAGGTTCCGAATTAAAATCTCCCATGAAAATCACTGGGTATTCTTTGCTATTGAGTTCCTTAATTTTGGATAATATCAGTTGTATTCCTTTGGTTCTAGCCACTTCGCCTACATGGTCTAAATGTGTATTAAAAACCCAAAACATTTTTTTGGTCTGTAAATCCTTCAACAGCGCGTAAGTACAAACTCTGTTGTAAGCCGCATCCCAACCTTTTGATATTTCATTTGGTGTTTCCGAAAGCCAAAACGTGTTGGTTTCTTTAACCTCAAATCTTTCCTTTTTATAATAGATATTAGAAGATTCCCCTTTTCCTATTCCATCTCTTCCCGTACCAACATAATTATATTGCGAAAGAGCAGATGCAATATCAATGACCTGATTGGGTTTTGCCTCTTGAACCCCAAAAATATCGGGATTGTAAAACTGTATTTGAGAGGTACAAAAATCTTTGCGATGAGTCCAGTCATTCTCGCCATCACTTGCCACATCAAGCCTGATGTTATAAGTGATCACTTTCAATGTCTGGGCATTAGAAAAAACGCTCATCAGGATAAAAATGATTGCAATTGCTGTTTTTTTTGAGAAATTCATTTATTGTTTTTTTGATTGGTCTCTACTAATTTCTTCATTAGAGCTTCTACCCAACTAACAAATAGAAGCCGCTAATGAAGACCTAACTAAACAACCATATTAATTAAATACTCTGATATAATCTACCTCTAAAGTAGAAGAAGTAAAGTTTGCATCTACAGGACCTCCCCAAACTCCTCCCATTGCTAAATTTATAATTAGGTAGAAATTTTTGTTGAAAGGAAATTTATCCGAATTTATAAAAGTATAATACAATTTATCATCCACATAGAACTTTATATAGGAAGCAGTCCAATCTGCTGTATAGATATGAAATTCGGTATTGTCAGTAGGCACGTTTATAGTTCCTGTATCTGGAGTAGCTCCTGAACGCCCTGGAGAATGTAATGATGAATGATTGACATGCAATTCTTTTCCAACAGATTCTAAAATATCTACTTCTCCACATGCAGGCCACCCTACACTACCAATATTACTGCCCAACATCCAGACCGCGGGCCATGTCCCAACCCCAGTTGGTACCTTTGCCCTGATCACTATTTTCCCATACGTGAAATCAAATTTCCCATTGGATTCTATTCTTCCTGAAGTAAAGTCTCCTTTTCCATATTTTTCCCTGATCGCTTTTATTTTCAAAACGCCCCCTTCTACAATTGTGTTTTCCGAGCGATTGGTATAAGATTGAAGTTCGTTATTAACATAACCTGGATCCCATATTTGAAAACTCCATTTGGTAGCATCAGGGGCTCCATCAATATTAAATTCATCAGACCAAACTAATTTAGGTTTGACAAAAACCGTAACTGAAATACTTGAAGAAACAAATTGTCCGGAATTGTATGCAGATACATATATAACATAAGTATTTGTTCCTGATGTTGTATAAGTATAAGTGAAATCCCCATTTGTCAACTCTTTAGTCTCTCCATTACCAAGTGCAATTTTATAAGAAACAGCATTGTTTGCACTAATATTAAAATGTACTGTTCCGCTGCCATCCCCATTCGGATTTTGCTCATTTGCTCCCACGAGCGTTGGTGCAACTGAAAGATTTGAAGGCTTTACTGTTACTGTAGCTTCACTACTGTTACTGTCGCTACAAGATAATAATGCTAAAAAAACCGCAGAAACAATGAATAGTAAACCACTCAAAAACAGGTGATTTTTTATTTTTGAATAAGTGACCAATACCGTTTTTTTCATCATTTATTTTTTTTTTTAAAATCAATACTAAAACAAAGCTCAGAACAGTCTCAAAAAAAGTTCTGAGCTTTCATTTTAGTTAATTATTAATTTGCTGGTTTCAGTTTTAGATACCAGGCATTTCCAGTTTCAGTTCCTTGAACTCTTAGATATAAATAGGTTGGTGTAATAACCAAAATTTCATATTCTTTTTGTACAGCACCGTATCCGATAAATGTGTTAACTCCAGACAACAAAATACTGGTTTGAGTTGACGGTGAATTATCAGCATGCGATGGTGAAGCTGGTGCACCAGAAGAAGAAGGAGCAAAAGAGAATGCAGAAGTTCCTCCTGGATAATCATAACATCCTTCACCTCCAGAACTAGGAATACCAGGAAGAGTCGTTAATGAACCTGTTTTTGTAAAGGCTCCATCAGGAGTTGCAACTTGCAACTCATAAGTTCCTGAAGCAGCAACTTTAGCAAAAGTAAAAGTAGCCGTATAGAAACAATTTGCAGAAGCTACTTTTTCATCAATTCCAGAAGCCCACCACTCTGGTCTGATAGAACCAACATTCCAAGGACCAACACCAAGATGACCTGGAACAGTATTATCCACAACCCAAGTTTTTGAAGCGTCATTAGTTAATGCCGTTAGAATTTCAGCGTCAACAGTAAAATCACTTCTTACAGTAACATCTTTGGTAACTACTGATGAAGTTCCGCCGGCACCATAAACCACAGCAGTAACAGTATAAGTATGTACTCCTACATTGGTGTACTTTTTAGTAGTTTTTCCATTTGGCAACAAAACCAAATCTACTGCTGTATTTAAATCGTAATCAATTTTATAGGAAAGGGCGTTATCCGCAGATATGGAAAATTTCACATCACCGGAACCATCTCCATCCGGATGGGTTGCATCCTGACCAACAACTTCCGTATTTATTACAATATTCGAAGGTGCCGTTAATTCTCCCAGACTATATTCTTCTTCGTTACAACTAACTAGCGTTAGAGTCATCGCGATGAAAAGTCCTAAAATGTATTTTATATTTGTTTTCATATATGTAAAATTTATTTTTTAGAGGTCAAATATGTTATCGCTTTTTTTATTGGAGCTTGCTTACGCAAACTTGTTTTTAATTGCGATTTCATATTTTTTCTAATTAGTTAATCTAATATTATCGATATAAATTACTTCACCAGTTCCTTTTGCTACATCATCATATCTAAATACAAGTTGAGTAAATTTTGCATCTGCTGGAATTCCTGAGATAGTACTAAAATCAAATACTAATTCTTCCCATTGATTGGCAACAGTATTTGCTACTTTTAAAACAGCTACACCATTTGCAGGATTTCCACCTACAGCCCATTCTAACTCTACATTTAATTTTTTACCAACTTCAGTTGCATACATATACAATTTGATTTTATTGCCTGCCGCAAAATCTATAGGAGTATTTAATGGAGTATAAGTTCCGCTCCAACCTTCTGCACCAGTTCCTTTTGTATATTTCCAAACCGTAGCACTTGTGTTTAATCCTGTTGGGAAAGGGTTTGCAATTACTGCAGTAGAAACTCCACCAAAAGTACCTCCAACACCATAATTCTGCGTAGCTAATTCATAAGTAATTGGCAATCCGTAAGCATCATAAATGATTGTTGGCACTATTTTTTCTGTTTTGGCAGCTCCGCCGCTAAAAGCGACAACTTTTACATCATAAGTTCCTGCAGCTGCATAGTCGTGAGACAATTCTGCACCCGCTTCTAATGGCGTCCCAACTTCATTGGCCACATCTCCAAAATAAACTAAATAAGAGGCAGCATAATCAGCTTCAGCTTTCACTTTCAAATTATGAATATTTGAATTAAGTGAAACCTCTAAGTTCTCAGGAGCTCTGTAAACAACCTCCAATGGAAATGTTTGTTCCGATGTCGTTCCAGATATAGAAGTAGCGATAATTTTTACCGTATAACTCCCTTCAGGATATGCATGAGTTGTACTTTCACCCGGAACTAATGTAACGAGGCCTTCACTTCCATGACCATAATCTACACTAAATGATGTAGCACCATCTGCAGTGGGAGTTATTTTTACATTTCCTGAATTGTCATCACTAATAGCGAATACTTTATTAACATTTCCAGCATCTGCACCTGGAAGAGAGGTATCATCACTGATACCTTCTACCGTACAACTTATGGCAACAGCCAGTAATGCAACAAGGCTGAATATAAATTTTATCTTTTTCATAATTTTATCTTTTATTAATTATAGCCAGGATTTTGTTTCAATTTGGTTCCTTGAAGTTCTCTGGTTGGAATAGGGAAAATTTCATCTACACCAGCATCAAAACCTCTGCTACCCAATTTATTGGCTGCATCTCCCCATCTTACTAAGTCAAAGAATCTGTGTCCTTCCCCTGCAAGTTCCATTCTTCTTTCATTTTTGATTGCTGAAAGCGTAACCGGAGTTGAAGGCAAGCCAACTCTTAATCTAACGGCATCAAGCAATGCCTGTGCTCTTGATCCTGATCCTAATGCTTCCGCTTCCATCAAGTAAGTATCAGCAAGTCTTATGATGTAAGAATTTTGTTTGTAGTTTAATTCTGCCGCACCACCACCGGTACGAACATCTTCTTTACGAGGAACGAATTTGTTTAGGAAATATCCTGTATCTTGATATCCACCAATATAATCTGCTTCACCAGAAGCTTTCAAAGCTTTAAGATCTAAAACTGTAGCACCAAATCTTGGATCTGTCTTCATTGCATCATATAAATCTTGTGTAATAACATTAAAACTCCAGCCTGATGGTAAATCCGGAGCTGATGATCCTGATGGTTTTGAGTAACTTCTAGGTCCTACCATAACATTCAATGAATTTCCTTCATCTCTACCTGAACCCCAAAATCCCCAATCAGAATTTCCGGCACTCGTATGAGACACCTCGATAAGTGACTCTGGATTAAACTTATTAGAAACAACCCATAGGTCACTAAAATTTGTCAACAATCTGTTACCATATTGATTCGTTCCGCCAGGAGTACCATTTACTTGAGCCAAAACAGCGGCCGCTTCAACATTTTTACCTCTATACAAATATACTTTTCCAAGCATGGCTTGAGCAGCACCTTTTGTAAGACGACCTGACTCTGTATCAGCAGGAACAGATGCTGGCAAAGCCGGTATTGCTTCTCTCAAATCTTTTTCAATTTGATCATAAACCGCTTCAGGAGTTGCTTGCTCTACATCGTACATATTAGTAGCTGTCAAAGGATCCAGTAATAATGGAACATTCTTAAACAAACGCACTAAGTTGAAATAATAAATAGCACGCAATGCTTTTGTCTCTCCGGCGAATCTAGATTTAAGATTATCGGCCATAGCAACATCCGGTAATTTCAGAAGTAATGTATTAGCTCTGAAAATCCCTTGATAATGGTCATTCCAAAAACTTTCCGGTATACTTGTAGAAGTAAGTGCGTGTGTAGAAAAATTTTGGATTCCTAAACCATCTGTAGCTCCACCACCACCGGCAAAGTGATCATCAGAACCAGCATTCATCATCGCAATCATATTTTCAAAACCACCTGAATTTTTTCTAATAGGGTCATAAACGCCAACAAGTGCAGCTGTAGCCTGTTCTTGGTTTGCGTAATAATTATCGGAAAGAAATGATCCCTTTGGTGTTACCTCCACAAAATCTTCAGAACAGGATCCAAGAGAAACCATTGCTATTGCAATAAAAAAGTATTTAAATTTTATCGTTTTCATAATTCTTAATTTTATTAAAATTGTAGATTAGCTCCAAGCATGAATGTTCTTGCTTGCGGATAAACTCCTTTATCTATTCCAAATACACCACCACCAATTTCAGGATCATATCCAGTATATTTAGTAAGCGTAAACAAATTCTCTCCTGTTAAGTAAAAGCGAACTTTACTTGCTCCTATTTGAGAAACTACATTTGTTGGTAATGAATAACCAAATTGAACTAATTTTAAACGTAAGTAGTCACCATCTTCCAAGTAGAAGTCTGACATTTTACCAAAGTTGCCATTAGTATCATTATTAGTAAGTCTAGGAAAATCATTAGAAGTTCCTTCTCCAGTCCAACGACTCAAAGCTTCAGTTTGATAATTAGAATTACCAATATCTAATCTACGTAATCCTTGGAAAATTTGATTTCCTGCAGCTCCTTGTGCAAACGCCATAAAATCAAAGTTTTTATAGTCAAGATTCAAGGTTAAACCAAAAGTGTATTTCGGAATATTGCTACCTAAGAACTGTTTGTCATCATCATTAATCGAACCACTACCGTCAGTATCTACCCAACGGAAATCCCCAGGACGTGCATCTGGTTGGATTAAACCACCAGAAGTATTTGTATAAGCTGCAATTTCAGCCTCATTTTGGAAAATTCCTGCAGTTTTTAACCCATAGAATGAGTTATACGACTGACCTACTTGTGTTCTTGTTACAGGCCCCATCGATTGGAAAGAAGCATCTCCCACGATATAATCTGAATCAGATGCCACATAAGTAACTTCATTTTCTAAATAAGCAAAGTTTGCATTAGCAGAAAAATTAAGTTCGCCAAATTGCTTTCTGTATCCTAATTCCACCTCAAGACCTCTATTTTCCATATCGGCTACGTTCCCAGTTGGATTTGATGTAACCCCAACATATCCTGGGATATTTATTGGACGTAAAATACCTGTGGTTGTTTTATTGTACAAATCAACTGTAAGGCTTATGTCTTGGAATAATCTAGATTCAAACCCAATATTAGCTTGAGAAGTTTCTTCCCATCTCAAATCAGGGTTATCTAGTGTAAGGTTAGCATAACCGGTAGTTATTGCTCCGGTATTCCCAAAAGAATAATTGTAACCCCCTTGTACTAAGGAAAGATATCTAAAGTCTGGAATAGCATCATTTCCAACTACTCCATACCCACCTCTAATTTTCAAGGTATTAACTACTTCACTGTCTTTCCAAAAGTCTTCTTTAGAAACTACCCATCCTAAGTTGAACGAAGGGAATACACCAAATTTATTATTCCCTCCAAAACGAGAAGATCCATCACGACGAATGATTCCGGTAAATAAATATCTTTCTTTAAAATCATAATTCACACGTGAAAACAAAGAAGATAATTTGTGCTCTGTCATATCATAAGTACCGCTACTTCTGTCTGACTGTGGTATATCAAAGTTGAAAGAAGCATCTTGATAATTTGTAATAGGCAAGCCATACATTGTAGCGCTAGAACCGCCACCAATATTATCTACATAAGCTCCTTGACCAAGTAATACAGTTAAGTTATGATCTCCAAAAGTATTAGTATACGTAGCAACATTTTCAATGTTCCATGCAAAACTGCTGTTTTCACTTTGACTGTAACTGTTTTTAAGTGCGTTGACAGTGGCACTCAAATAATATACAGGTGTAAACGCTTGACCACCCCAATACGATAGTTTTCCACCAAATGTTGTTCTAAATTTGAAATGTTTTGAAATAGCTGCTTCAAAATAAGCATTTCCAACTAAATCATCAGACCAGTCATAATTTCCTAATCTTGTTTTTGCATAAGCCAAAGGATTAGTCATCTCCTGACCAACCAATTCTGAAATTCCGTAAGGAACGCCATTCTCGTCTCTAATAACCGGATTGGTGCTATAAGGCGCAGCATTCGCTAAAACAGGATCCGTTTGCAGAACTGGAGTAAGTGGATCTAAATTAATTGCAGAACTCAAAGGCCCTCCAAATTCACTGTTTGTATTTCCAATACCAACAAATTTTTGTTTTGTAAACCCAAAAGTTTGTCCGAAAGTAAACACTTTAGATATTTTGTGTGTAGAGTTTAAACGGAAATTCTTTTTAGTGTAGTTTGAAATTTCAGTTGAAACAATTCCCTCCTGATCTTGAAGACCAAAAGAAGCATAAAAATTAGAAACATCGCTTCCGCCACTGATACTCAATTCATGAGAATAACGAAATGCTCCTGTATTGAAAATCTCTTTTTGCCAATCTGTACCTTTCCCTAATGCAGATAGATTAGGAAATATTACAGGCCCACCTGCAGCAACTGATTTCTCATTTAATAAAGCACCATATTGCGTTGCATTTAGTAAATCCAAAGTTTTTTCAGGAGATGAAATTCCACTAAAACCGTTGTAATTCACAGTCATTTTTCCAGATTTTCCTTTTTTAGTTGTAACCAAAATTACACCTGTTGCAGCACGAGTTCCGTAGATTGCAGCAGAAGCAGCATCTTTAAGAACCTCCATAGATTCAATGTCAGATTGATTAAGAAATCCAATCCCTCCAGCATCTACAACAACACCATCTACAACCCAAAGTGGATTATTTCCGCCATCACCAAAAGTAGTAATACCTCTAACACGGATTGTTGAAGGAGCACCCGGCTGACCTGAGCTGGCAGCAATCGTAACACCAGAAACTCTACCTTGTAAAGCCTGCTCAATACGACCGTTAGGCACTTTTTCGAGATCCTTAGCTTTTACACTTGAAATCGCTCCGGTTACCACACTTTTCTTTTGAGTACCATACCCAACAACAACAACCTCATTTAAGTCTTGAGACTGCGTAGTCATTTTTACATTAATTTCTGACCTTCCATTTATAGGCTCTTGTACTGTATTGTAACCTATAAAACTAATCGTCAGGACACCATTGCCAGGAGCTTTTATTTCAAAATTTCCATCAAAGTCCGAAGTTGTAGCTTTGGAGGTTCCTTTGATTAAAATTGTTGCTCCGGGAACAGACAATCCACCTTCGTCAAATACTTTTCCCTTAACGGTAACATTCTGTGCCTGTCCGTAAATTGAGAATAAGATAGACGAAAAACAAAAAATAAATAATTTTGTTAATTTCATTTTTCTAAAAATTTTGGTTAATTAATTAGTAATTTGAAGCAATAATAAAGATAAATTTTCAGTATTCATTTTAAAAATTCCCTACAAAAACACATCAAAGTTAATTTTACCACCTTACAAAAACACATCAAAAAAAAAATAATTTATTCATTTACAATGATTTAAAAAATATTTTATGCTATTTTAAAAAATATTATTTTTGAAAGAAACACTACATTCATCAAAAAACAGCTATTTTAGCTTTGAAAAGGTATTTTAACATAAAAAAGGGAAATACAGGTCGCTTTTTTAACAAGTAAAGAAAACGTTTTCGTATAATAATCAAGCTTTTACATTAAGAATTAAATTATGAGTTATAAAAAAACCCATTTAGCAGTATTTCTAATATTCATAACAACACTATTTGGCCAAGTAAAAAACATTGGACTTCCGGAAATCCGAAATTATAAACGAACCGACTACAAAGGAGGTACTCAAAATTGGGATATCGACCAGGATAAAAATGGAAATTTATATTTTGCCAATAATAATGGTATGTATCAATTTGACGGATCCTCATGGCGCAAATACACATTACCACATTCGAATGCTGTCCGAAGTATAAAAATTGATAATTCAGGAAAAATTTTCGTGGGTGGTTATAGTGATTTTGGTTATTTCAAGCCGGATTCAAAAGGCAAGCTGAAATATTACTCTTTATCAAAACTGGTAGACAAAAACAAGATTAAAATAATTGATTTTATCTGGAAGATTCATATCTATAAGGACGAGGTAATTTTTCAATCATTTGCAAGAGCGTATATCTTTAAAAATAATACGCTGAGATTATTGGAAGCCCCCAATCGATTTCAATTTTCCTTTCAAGTAAATAACCGTCTTTATTTACAGGATATTTCTGCCGGTATCTTAGAGTATAAAAACGGCAAGCTTATTCCTCTAAAAGGATCAACCGCCGTCAATAACACAGAAGTTTGGGGGATGTTTCCGATGCCAAACAACAAACTGCTTGTCGCCACATTAAGCAAAGGCCTTTTTCTATACGACAATGAAAAACTGACTCCTTGGGATACCGAAGCCAATACTTTTATTAAAAGAAACAGTTCTTTGGGAGGTGTAATTATCAAAGATAAATTCATCGTAATAAATTCAGTTTTAAACGGAATCATTATCTGTGACACTAACGGAAAAATAATACAACATATCAACCATAAAAAGGGACTGCAAAACAATACCGTCCTAACTTCATTTATAGATAACAAAAACAATCTCTGGTTAGGACTTGACAATGGTATTGCATTTATCAACGAGAATTCGCCTTTCACTTATTTTGGTTTCAGTTACGACATCAGTACTGTTTACGCTTCGGTTGTACACAAAGGAAATCTTTATGTAGCGACCAATCAAGGCGTTTTTTACCACCCATGGAACAAGAGCTTCAAAGAAGACAGTTTTGACCTTGTAGAAGGAAGTACAGGCCAGGCGTGGAATGTTCAGGTAATAGACGATCAATTAATCTGCGGCAATAACAATGGTGCTTTAATTATAGAAGGAGGCCGTACAGTTAAGGTACTGGACAGCAAAGGATATTTTGGCTTTAAAAAAATCCCAAATCACCCTAATCATATAATTGGTTCCAATTACTATGGTTTTGCCATTTTTGAAAAATCCTCAAACGGATGGCAATATAAAAACCAAATAATGGGCTTTGACAAATCTACAAATTCATTTGAGCTCGACAATACTAACTTATGGTTGAAAAAAGATGAGTTCATTTATAAGGCCATTCTTTCTGATGACTTAAAAAAAATAAAATCAATAAAAAAATACAAAGATTTATCCCATTCTGTCAAAGGAATAGGAAGTCTCCAATGCATCAACAAAACCGTATATTTTCAAACCAACAATCGTTTTTATAAATACTCTCAAGATCAGGACTTGTTTTATGAGGATAAAAAAATGAGTTCCCTTTTTAAAAATGTTCCAAAAATATATTCCTTAACGCAGGACTCATCAGGAAATATCTGGTATGCCTTTAATGAATCATTAGGAGTATTAATGAAACAACAAAATGGAAGCTATACAAACACATTAGCTCCTTTTTCGAATTTGACTGGTAATTTAGTGGTCAACTATATGTCAATTAACACTCTTGATCCTAAGAATATTTTTATAGGATTGACAGATGGATTGGCTCATTATGACTCCAAACTTTTAAATAATTCCGTCACAAAGCCAAACGCTTTTATAAGAAGTTTTACATATCCGGGAGATACCTTGACAACAGGAAATGGTCAAAATAAGATTGAATCACCAACCATTTCTTATGGATCGAATCGCGTAAAATTCACTTTTTCATCGCCAACCTATGAAAATCTTGACAACGTTCAGTTTTCATATAAATTAGAAGGATTTGATGACCGATGGAGCAATTGGTCGAACATTCCGATGAAAGAATACACAAACTTAAGGGAAGGTGACTACACGATGAAATTAAAAGTACGAAACAGCTTTGGGATCCAATCAGACGAAGCTGCATTTTTATTTACAATTTCCCCGCCTTGGTACAGACATTTCCTGGCATATCTATTTTACATCCTGCTTGCCATTGCCTCTGTCTACTATACCCGAAACAGAATTAAAATGAAAATTCGAAAAAACAGATATTACGAAACGATTGAACAGAGAAGACTTTATCTGGAAAAAGAATCAAAAATCAGACAAGAGCAATATGAATTGGAGAAAGAAATTGAAAAACTAAAAAACGACAAACTCCAAATTAAAATTTTAGCAAAAGACAAAGAATTGGTAACTAATTCTTTGCAGGTGGTTAAAAAAAATAAAATCCTAAATGGAATCATTCATAAGCTAAAGGACATTAATGTGGAAAGCTTTGACGAATCCACTAAATTTCAATTCAACAAATTGAATAAAAGTATCGTAAAAGAAGTACATACAGACAAAAGCTGGAAGGATTTGGAAAAACACATTAAAAATGTGCATTTTGATTTTCTAAAAAGATTAAAAGAAAAATACCCAACTATTTCTCCTCGTGAGTTGGACTTATCTACGTATTTATTAATGAATATGTCTACAAAAGAAATTGCAGAAATCATGAATATCTCAAGTGGCGGAGTAGAATTAGCAAGGTACCGACTACGAAAAAAACTGGGGCTTCATAAAAAAGAAAATCTAATTGGCTTCTTAATGAGTATTTAGCAAAAGTATTTCATAACAAAAAAGGCTGCCATTAAAATGACAGCCTTTCTGTTAAACGTTAAAAAGAAGCAAATTATAAAAAATCCAACGTTCTCTCTAGGGCCATTCCTCTCGAACCTTTTATTAAAATAGAACTATTTTCAATTTTAGTCTCTTTTAAGTAATTCGAAAAAGCATCGAATGTATCATAAAAAGAGAAATTATCTTTAGTGATTTTACTAGCAAAAAAAGCTGTCCCAATAAAATAACACTTAATATTTTCAATATTCTGAAGAGAAGTTACAATTGCTTTATGTTCAAGCTCACTTTCCACTCCTAATTCAAACATATCACCTAATATCATAATTTTATTAGGGTTTTCTAATTGAATGAAGTTTTCAATTGCAACCGCCATACTACTCGGATTCGCATTATATGCATCTAAAATGATCGAATTTGTTCCTTTAGATAAAAGTTGCGATCTGTTGTTCTCCGGAATATAACTTTCCAAAGCTTCTTTGATATCTAAATCTTCGACCTCGAAATATTTACCAATGGCAAGAGCCGCATTTATATTGTTTGCATTATAAAGTCCAATTAAATGAGTACTTATAGAAAAATCCAAATACGTTATGACTACAAAAGGATTCGCTTTTACGGCCGTGATATTCACATCTGCATTCACTTTATTTATTCCAAAGGAATATGACTTTAAACTTTTAGATTTCTCCACTTGTATTGGATCCTCCATGTTTATAAATGCGAGTTTGTCGTTTTTCGAAAGATAATGGTACATTTCACTTTTCCCCTCAATAACTCCTTCCACACCGCCAAATCCTTCTAAATGCGCTTTACCAAAATTAGTTATGTAACCATAATCCGGTTTTGCCAACTCACATAAAAACTCAATTTCTTTTTTATGATTAGCTCCCATTTCCACAATACCAATTTCGGTTTCAGAATTAAAGGAAAGTAAGGTCAAGGGAACACCAATATGATTATTTAGGTTTCCAACAGTTGCTTTTGTTTTGTACTTTTTAGAAAGCACCACATTTATTAATTCTTTAGTGGTCGTTTTTCCATTACTGCCCGTAAGAGCAATTATAGGTAATTTCAAATACTCTCTATGAAACTTTGCTAATTCCTGCAAAGCAACTAAACTGTTCTCAACTAAAATAGTTCTTCTGTCGATAAAGTAGTCGCTATTATCAATAATAACATAAGCTGCTCCTTTATCCAATGCTACTTTGGCAAAGGTATTAGCATCAAAATTTTCTCCTTTGATAGCAACGAATAAAGAGTCCGGTTCAATTTTTCGGGTATCAATCGAAACCGATTTACATTTTAAAAATAAACTATGAATGTCTTTGATATCCATATAAAAAATAATTTAAAAAATAAAAGCCCTAATCAAAGGGCTTTTATTTCAATTTTATATAAAAAAATTAATTTCTTGCTGATTTTCTTTTTTCGGCTTTAGCACCTACTCTAGACATCGCACATCTGAATCCAATATAATCAGTAGCCATATCTTGAGGGAAATATCTTCTTTGAGCAGGATCTAACCAGTACGCTCTATCTCTCCATGATCCACCTTTATAAACTCTTACATCATCATTAATCAAAGTAGTTCTTTTACTTGATTTATCATATTTTCTAACCATATGACCTAAACTATCAGTAGTTACATTATGTTTAGGAGAGTTATACATGGCTTTATCATCTTTTGCATCTTCAGATTCTGAACCAAAATCATAATATCTTGTAGATTGTTTATCACCATCTCTATAATTGATATTATCACTCTTATCAAAGTTTTGTCTCAAATAAGTTTCTTGTTCATCAACCGGTACTTGAGCGATTTGACCTGGATAATTTCTTGCTATGATTTTCCCGTTACTAAGTGTATCGTATTTGATATTATCTTTTGTAACAATTTCCACTTTTCCGTCTTTTCCAATTTTATTCTTAGTGTAAAGATTCCCTCTAAAGTAGTTGAAATCATTCGCTTCATTATCTATAATTGGTCTGTAAACATCGGCAACCCATTCTGCTACGTTACCAGCCATGTCATATAATCCGAAATCGTTAGCAGGGTATTTTTTAACAGAATTTGTAATATCAGCACCGTCATCAGACCATCCAGCTATACCACCATAATCACCATTTCCTTGTTTGAAATTAGCCAATTGATCGCCTTTGGTTTGTCTTTTTCCAGAACGGGTGTATCCACCATTCCAAGGGTATTTCTTTTGCCCTTTGTAAATATTATATTCTCTTTGTCCAACATCTGCAGCAGCTGCATACTCCCATTCTGCTTCAGTAGGAAGTCTGTATTCTGGAAGAAGTATCCCAGAAGAACGTTGTGCATAGATATTCTTTTCTTCGATTACTTTACCGTCTTTTCCAGCTTTAGGAGCTTTCTTTGATCCTTTATTTCCTTTCAACACAATCTCCTCATTCCCTCCGTAAGACAAAGTTGGTGAATTAAGGTAAGTTTCTGTACTAAAAGTGCTTTCAGCAGATACATCCAAAGTCTTTGCATTCTTTTTAAGGTATCCATTTTTTTCCAAAAGAGCTTCATTCACACGATCCGTTCTCCATTTACTGAATTCAACCGCTTGAATCCAATTCACACCTACTACAGGATATTCTGCATAAGCAGGGTGTCTCAAATAGTTATTGGTCATCGTTTCATTATAACCCAATCTGTTTCTCCAAACTAAGGTATCAGGTGAAGCGCCTTCATATATTTTTTTGTAATTATCTTCACTTGGTGGGTAAACTTTTTTCAACCACTCCAAATATTCTAAATACATGAAATTGGTAACTTCAGTCTCATCCATGTAAAAAGATTGAACGTGTTGCTGATTAGGAGTATTATTCCAATCATGCATGACATCATCCTGAACTTTTCCCATCGTAAATGTTCCACCTTCAACAAAAACCAAACCTGGTCCTGCCTGTTGGTGTTTATCCGATGCATTTCTCGATCCGCCTTTTTGGCCATTCACATCCCATCCTGTTGCTCTTGACGCATTTTTTGAGCTCGATTTCTTGCTACAACTTGCAAGACCTAAAATCAATATCATTGAAAACATCAATGGTAACGTCATAATTTTGTTTACTTTCATACTCTTTAGTAGGTAATAATTTTGGTGCCGCAATATAATAATTAACCCTTAACCGCAACAACATTTTTTAATAATTTTATACAACTTTAATTTCATGGATAGATAACGCAATTACAAACGCAAATATTTAACATTTATTATTTACAATTACCTTAAAAAATTTATTTTTACTCCTAATAATAATCCCTATCCAATCCCGTTAAATAAAAAAGATGAGAAAAACACTCTTAGCCTACTTGATTCTAATCCCTTTTATTTCTTTTGCTCAGATTAAAGGCGACATTACTATTGAATGGCTGGAAGAACAGGAAATGTCATTTGGGGATTTCAAAATAAATATCCCCCAATTCTCTGGAAGCACCTATTATTACGACTCAGATAAAAGAGCCCTTTTTTACAACACAAGCCTTTCCGGATCTGCCATTTTAGACGAAAAAAGCGTTCAACTAAGCAATATCATTTACGAACCAATTTCGAGCACTCAACTGGGCGATTTGGCTTTAGAAAACATTCCAAAAACTCCAGAAGCATCCCTGACAACTGCAACTTCAAGAGATATCGCACAAAACTTTCTCATCTTTTCCCCAATAATAAAAGACAATTTCGGTTTTAAAAGAATAAAGTCATTATCCTACACAATCAGTCAGAATTCATCAAAAATCTCTCAATCAAACAAAAAAACAGCTACTCTATCCAACTCAATTCTTGCGTCGGGCGAATGGTATCGGTTTTATGTTGAAAAATCGGGCGTTTACAAAATATCACGAGATTTTTTACAGCAATTAGGATTGGACTTAAAGAGCATTAATCCAAAAAAAATCAAAATATACGGTAACGGCGGAAGAATGTTGCCTTTATTAAACAGTACCACCTATCCGTCTGATCTAGCCGAAAATGCAATAGAAATCATTGGAGAAAACGACGGAGCATTCAACAACGAAGATTATATTCTTTTCTATGCAGAAGGAGTTGACACTTGGAACACTGAAAGCCAGACTTTCAACAACCTTTATGACACAAAATCCTATTACTATGTAACCGTTCAAGGAGAGGACGGAAAAAGAATTCAGGAAATGGCCCAACCTACAGGAAGCAGCAGTCTGAATTTAAATACTTTTGATGACCACCAATACCATGAATTAGACCTTACAAACATTGCCCGTCTTGGACGCCGATGGTTTGGCGAATCATTCGATATTAATCAGGAACAGGAATTTGAATTCAATTTTCCAAACCTAGACACTGCAATACCTGTAAAACTGGCTGTTACTGCTGCCTCATCTGCATTTACCCCTACTTCATTCAAAATATCAGCAAATGGACAGGAAACTGGAAACATTTTGTTTTCAGCAATTAATCCTAATTCCAACCTTGAATTTCTTTTAGGTTCTTTACCCAGCAACACTTCTTTTATTGGTTCCGAAACCATAAAAATAAAATTAAACTACAACAACAACGGAGTACCTGGCTCAAAAGGATATCTGGATCATATTAGACTTACCGCCAAAAGAAAACTCCAAGGTTACGGAAAGCAATTTCATTTTCAATATGATTTGTCCAATTCGAACTTAGGTATAGTAACTTATGACATTTCCAATGCTTCTGGAATTTCTCAAATTTGGGACGTAACTGATTTATATAATGTATCAAAAATTGAAAATGCGAGCCAAAGTTCATTTTCATTCAAAGCAAATTTGGGTGAAACCCGAAAATACATTGCCCTTGACGCGTCTGATTACTACACGCCCTTAACGGATAACAAAGCAAAAATAAGCAATCAGAACTTAAAAGGAACTCTTTTCAAAAATACGCAAGGACAGTTTCAAGATATCGATTATGTCATTATATCTCCCCGTTTTTTAGCTCCACAAGCCGAAAAATTAGCGAGCTTCCACCGTACTTATTCCAATTTGAATACAAAAGTAATTACACTGGAATCCATTTACGAGGAATTCTCATCTGGAAAACAAGACATTGCCGCCATCAGAAATTGCATCAAATACATTTATGAAAACGCATCAACTGCAGAGAAAAAAATAAAATATGTCAATCTCTTCGGTGACGCCTCCTATGATTTTAAAAATCGGATAGAGAACAACAGCAACATAGTCCCTATCTACCACTCTTTAAACAGTAATACCTCAGGAGAGTCTTCTTTTGCGTCCGATGATTTTTTTGGATTGATGGACCCAACCGAGGGAAACATTGTTTCTTATTTTGGAGGAATTGACATAGCCGTAGGAAGAATGCTCGTTAACGACAATAAACAGGCAGAAGAAATGGTCAATAAGGTAATTGAATACCACGACATTAAGTCCTATGGAAACTGGCGAAACAACTTTGTTTTGGTCAGCGACGACTCCGATATAAATTCAGATGCAACCTTGCAAAGCAGACAAAACAATCTGGCAGACGTTATCGCAACCGAAAAACCCTTTTTGAATGTCAATAAAATCATATTAGACTCCTATATACAAGAAGCTTCTGCCGGAGGTGCCCGATACCCAAAAGCCCGAACAGATTTTTTTAACGCCTTCGAAAAGGGTGCATTAGTTTTCAACTACCTCGGACATGGTGGTGAAGACGGTTTATCTGCAGAACGCATTTGGGAAAAATCCGATGGCCAAAATCTAAGCAACCAATACAAATATCCTTTATTTATAACGATAACCTGTGAATTCTCGCGCTTTGACAATCCATCACGACCAACAGCCGGAGAATACACGTATTGGAATCCAAAAGGCGGAGCCATTGCAATGATTACAACAATTCGCTCCATCGGCCAGTATAGTGCTGAAAACTTTAACGATCAACTATCCAAAAACTTATTGTCTTTTGGATCAAACCGATACACAACTATCGCCGAAGCATTACGCATCTCAAAGAACAACAACCCTAATTCAGCAACCAATGTTGTATTTTACATTGGAGACCCTGCATTAATGTTAGCCATAGCTAAACCAAAAATCAGACTTACAAAAGTGAATGATGTTCCGGTTTCCCAGCCCATTGACGATTTCAAATCTTTGGCTAAAATGAAACTGACCGGAGAAATAACCGATGAAAACAATATTCCTTTAACCACTTACAATGGTGAAATTTCCACTTCCGTATTCGACAAAACAGTTTCAAGAACAACTTTAAATAATGACGGATACAGTCCGGCCATGCCTTTTACAGTTTTGGGTGAAACTATTTTTAGAGGAAATGCTTCAATAACCAATGGGCAATTTGAATTCAGTTTTGTAGTTCCCAGAGATATTCGGGTTCCTCTAGCAAACGGAAGGATTAGTTTTTACGCTAAAAACAACCAACAATTAGAAAACCAAACAGGTTATGATTCGACTATAAAAATAGGAGGAATAAATGAAAATGCAGCTGTGGACAATATTAGTCCAAGAGTTAAGTTATATATGAACGACGAAAATTTTGTTTCCGGCGGAACAACTAATGAATCCCCATTTCTAGTTGCCCTACTTGAAGACGAAAATGGTATAAATACGGCTAGCGGAATAGGGCACGATATTATTGCTATTTTGGACGGAGATGTTAGTAATCCATTTATTTTAAATGATTACTACCAGACAACACTAGACGATTTTACGAGTGGGACGCTACGATTTCCATTGCGTAATTTAGCTGTTGGGTTACATACTATAACATTCAAAGCATGGGACGTTTACAACAATCCCATAACAGCCGAGATTCAGTTTGTAGTTGTAGGGGACGAAACAATAACATTGACACATGTCCTAAACTACCCAAACCCATTTGTTAGTTATACTGAATTTTGGTTTACACACAACAGACCTTTCGAGCCTCTTGAAGTCCAAGTTCAGGTAATGACAATAACCGGAAAAGTAGTTTGGACAAAAAATCAAATTATCACAACTGAAGGATTTCTTTCGAGAGAAATTACTTGGGATGGTAAAGATGATTTTGGGGATAAAATAGGAAAAGGAGTCTATGTTTATAAACTCACGGTAAAATCGAACTTAACAAACAAGAAAAGTGAAAAGTACGAAAAACTTGTAATCCTTTAATAAAATATTATATTTGTTTAATCAACATCTTATTAGAATGAAAAAAATAACGTTGCTTTTTATATGCTTGTTTACAATTTCTATAGCAAAAGCACAAGACAGAGTCATCACAACAGCAGTACCCTTTTTATTAGTGGCTGCAGACGCAAGATCTGCAGGTACAGGGGACAGTGGTGTTGCCACTTCTACTGATGCTTTTTCACAGCAATGGAATCCTGCGAAATATGCTTTTGCAGTTGACAAACAAGGATTTTCTATAAGTTACACCCCTTATCTTACCGATCTGGTAAATGATATTTCATTAGGACAATTAACCTACTACAATAAAATTGACGACCGAAGTGCATTCGCAGGAAGTATGCGTTTTTTTGGTTTAGGTGATATTGAATTACGTGATGACGCAAACGACCAGGCCAGAATAGTCTCACCAAATGAATTTGCCTTTGACGGTTCGTACTCACAAAAACTAAGTGAAAAATTTTCCATGGCTGTTGCCGGGAGATATATTCTGTCTAATTTAAAAGTTCCTACAGACAATGGTGACGCTTCGTCAGCCAGTTCATTTGCAGTAGATATTGCAGGATTCTATCAATCAGAAGAAATTGCTTATGCTGATTTCAATGGTCGCTGGAGAGCTGGTTTTAATATTCAAAATATGGGACCAAAATTCAATTATGACAATGACGAAATCAGCAGCAATTTTTTACCTGCTAATTTAAAAATAGGATCTGGATTTGATTTCATATTGGATGATTACAATAAAGTAGCCGTAAATCTTGAATTTAATAAATTACTGGTTCCTACACCTCAAGATCCCGATTTAAATGGGGACGGAACAACAACCAGCGAAGAAATTTCTCAAAACCAAAACGACTATCGTTCCATCGGATGGTTTGAAGGGATGTTCCAGTCCTTTTCTGACGCCCCTGATGGATTTAGTGAAGAATTAAAAGAAATAACTTATGCAGCCGGTGCGGAATACTTATACCAAGATTCTTTTTCTATGCGTTTAGGATATTTTCATGAAAGCCCGGAAAAAGGGTCTCGAGAATTTTTCTCACTTGGAGCAGGTTTTAAATACACTTCTTTAAAAGTAGATGTTTCTTATCTGTTCTCTACATCGAACGTAAAAAACCCTTTAGAAAATACTCTACGCTTTTCACTTACCTTCAATTTTGGAGAAAAGTATGATGTCTATTAACCATAATCCCTTTATAATTTAACGATCCAAATTTCAATTAAAACGGAGTTTGGATTTTTTTTCCTTAAGAAATAATGAAAGAAATATCTATAACAACACAATTTTCAGTTTTTGATTCACTTACAGAATTACCAAGCGAAATTCAAAATCTAATGGAACAAGCAGTGGCCGTTAGAAAAAACGCATATGCCCCTTACTCAAAATTCAGAGTTGGTGCTGCCATTATTTTAGATAACGAAAAAATTGTATTGGGATCCAACCAGGAGAACGCAGCTTACCCTTCAGGACTTTGCGCAGAACGTGTTGCTATTTTTCATGCAGGAGCTGTTTATCCAGATGCAAAAATCTTAAAAATGGCTATTACCGCAGCTTCTGATACTAATAAAACAACGACCCCAATTCCACCTTGCGGTTCTTGCAGGCAATCCATAGCAGAATACGAAATAAAACAAGATACCCCAATAGAAATATATTTCATGGGAGAAACAGGTGCTATTTACAAATCAGCATCCCTAAAAAATTTGCTCCCTTTTATGTTTCACAAAAAGTTCTTGTAAAAAAACCCCAAAAATTACCTTTTAAATTTTACTTCTTAGTTGGAATGTCTTATTTTTGCATTTCGCAAATTTGTGGGAGGAAACTATTTTGCGTTATAGGTACCAATTGATAACACAATAACACTTTAGCAAAAGAATTAATTCAGATGAAAGAAGTTACAAAAGAGGTTTATTTAAAGTGGTATGAAGACATGCTGCTTTGGAGAAAGTTTGAAGACAAACTTGCCGCATTATACATACAACAAAAAGTTAGAGGATTTCTACACTTATACAATGGTCAGGAAGCCGTTTTAGCAGGTGCTTTACATGCTATGGACTTGACTAAAGACAAAATGATTACCGCTTATAGAAATCACGTACAACCAATTGGTATGGGCGTAGACCCAAGACGTGTAATGGCTGAACTTTTAGGAAAAGCTACCGGAACCTCAAAAGGAATGGGTGGTTCTATGCATATCTTTTCGAAAGAACACCGTTTTTATGGTGGTCACGGAATCGTAGGCGGCCAAATTCCTGTAGGAGCTGGATTGGCTTTTGCAGATAAATATTTTGAAACTGGAGGAGTTACCATGACCTATTTTGGAGATGGTGCTGCTCGTCAAGGTTCTTTACACGAAGCTTTTAACATGGCTATGCTATGGAAACTTCCAGTAGTATTTATCGTGGAAAACAATGGTTATGCGATGGGTACCTCTGTAGAAAGAACTGCAAACCATACTGATATTTGGAAATTAGGTTTAGGATATGAAATGCCTTGTGGACCAGTTGACGGAATGAATCCGGTAAAAGTAGCTGAAGCCATGACAGAAGCTATCGAAAGAGCTCGTCGTGGAGACGGACCAACTTTCCTTGAAATGAAAACGTACCGTTACAGAGGACACTCCATGTCTGATGCTCAACTATATCGTTCCAAAGAAGAAGTAGAAGAATACAAAAAAATAGATCCAATTACACAGGTTTTAGATGTAATTATGGATCAAAAATATGCTACCGAAGAAGAAATTGAAGTAATCGATCAAAGGGTAAAAGATTTAGTGGAAGAATGCGTAAAATTTGCTGAAGAATCTCCTTATCCAGAAATCCAACAATTATACGATGTAGTATACGCACAAGAAAACTATCCATTTTTACCTCATAAACTATAAATCAATTATGGCAACAATTATAACCATGCCTCGTTTGAGCGATACGATGACGGAAGGAACGGTAGCGACTTGGCTGAAAAAAGTAGGTGACAAAATAAGCGAAGGTGATATCCTTGCAGAAATTGAAACTGACAAAGCAACAATGGAATTTGAGTCTTTCAACGAAGGAACTCTATTACACATAGGTATTCCGGAAGGAGAAACAGCGCCAGTTGATAGTCTTTTGGCTATCATCGGTAATGAAGGAGAAGATATCTCCGCTTTATTGGCCGGAAAACCAACCACAGCTACCCCAGCTGAAACAGCTCCAGTAGCAACTGAAGCAACTGAAGCAAAAAAAGAAGAAAGCGCAGCTCCTGCAGCAGTAACATCACTCCCAAAAGGAGTTGTAGTAGTAACTATGCCTCGTTTAAGTGATACTATGACCGAAGGAACTGTAGCCACTTGGTTGAAAAAAGTTGGTGATACCGTTGCCGAAGGTGACATTCTTGCTGAAATCGAGACAGATAAAGCAACAATGGAATTTGAATCTTTCAACGAAGGCACTTTATTATACATCGGAATTCAAGAAGGAAATACAGCACCAGTTGATAGTCTTTTAGCTATCATCGGACCTGCAGGAACAGACATTAGTGGCATTGCCGAAAATTATACAACTGGCGGGGCTCCACAAGCTGCATCAGTTGCAACAGAAGAAACCAAAGCAGTTACTGCTGAAAAAGCTGCTGAACCAGTTGAAACAGTAAGTAGTGATGGTAAACGAATTTTGGCTTCGCCATTGGCAAAGAAAATTGCCAGCGAAAAAGGAATTCAACTAACACAGGTAAAAGGTTCTGGTGAAAACGGGCGTATCACAAAAAATGATGTCGAAAACTTTACACCACAAACTGCCGCTGCTCCAACAGCAACAACTACTGCGCCAGCAAAAGCTGAAACTGCAGCCGCTCCAAAAGTATTTGTTCCTGCCGGAGAAGTTTTCACAGAAGAAATCAAGAATTCGCAAATGCGAAAAATAATTGCTAAACGTTTAGCAGAATCTTTATTTACTGCTCCTCATTACAACTTAGTTATAGAAGTAACAATGGACGAAGCAATGAAATCAAGAGCGATCATTAATAGTGTTCCCGATACAAAAGTATCATTCAACGATATGGTGATAAAAGCTTGCGCAATAGCTTTAAAGAAACATCCTAAAATCAACTCTCAATGGAGAGAAGATGCTATCATTATCAATCATCATGTAAATATTGGTGTTGCTGTAGCTGTTGAGGACGGACTAGTTGTTCCTGTATTACGATTTACAGATGCAATGAGTTTATCTCAAATTGGTGGTAACGTAAGAGATCTTGCTGGAAGAGCTAAAAACAAAAAATTATTACCAACAGAAATGGAAGGAAGTACTTTTACTGTTTCTAATCTTGGAATGTTTGGTATCACCGAATTTAACTCTATCATCAACCAACCCAACTCTGCTATTCTTTCAGTAGGTGCTATTGTAGAAAAACCGGTAGTGAAAGATGGTCAAATTGTAGTAGGAAATACTATGATGTTATCATTAGCTTGTGATCACCGTACAATTGACGGAGCAACAGGAGCTCAATTTTTACAAACTTTGAAACAATATATTGAGAATCCAGTAACTATGCTGGCATAATCCTTTGTTTTAACATATTAAAAAACCCGTTTTGAAAATTCAAAACGGGTTTTTTTATTTATTTTTTTCCTCTATCCACTTCGACATGTATTTTGTACTTTTTAAAGTATGATGGTGCAACACCTCGCCCATAAAGTTACTCAAACGGTGTTGTTCTAAATTAGACAATAAAAAATCAATTCTCTCTCTAAAGTCAGCTTCAAATATATCTTTGGAATAACGCTGGTTGATTATTGCAATTCCATTTTGTTGCGCTTTCAGCCAAATCTTTTTATCCAGATACAATTGTACTGCGTCATTAGCAAAATCAACAGCATTATCAGCTACACAACCACTCCAGACTAAATCATCACACATCGACTCCGCACCAATAGAAGTGGTAACACTTGGTGTACCACATTGCATCGCCTCAATCAACTTTCCTTTAATACCAGCACCAAAACGCAAAGGAGCTAAAACAACTTTAGCATTTTTAACCACTTCTTCCGCATTGGCAGCACGACCTTTTACAATAAATCCCTCAGCTGGTTTATGCAATTGCAACACTTTTTGAGAAGGGTAAGCACCATAAATAAAAATAGAAGTTTCCGGTAATTGTTTTTTAATTAAAGGCCAAATACTTTCTTTTAGAAATTGAACGGCATTCCAATTCGGTTCATGAAGAAAATTCCCAATGAACACAAAATTTTCCCTTTCTTCAAATGAAGGTAATGCATGAATAATGCTTCCTTCGATAGGATCTAACAAAAAAGGCAAATAATACAACAAAGCTGTATCAATTTTAAAGACGGTTGCTAACAACTTCATTTCATATTCTGAAATCATCAAAGACAAATCACAACGCAAAATACTGGCAATTTCTCTTTTGGCCACATCTTCAACAAGTAAATCCGAAACTCTGAAATCCCGTTTTTCTTTAAATGCCTTTTGGCGTGCCAACCGCAAACAATGCAAATCTTCGGTATCCAAAATTCGTAAAGCACCAGAACAATTTTCGCTCACACGCCATCCAAATTGTTCTTCAATCATAAATCGATCAAACAAAACAATATCTGGATTTAATTCTTTTATAAAAGCATCAAAACTGGAACAGTTTAAGGCAATCATCTTTTTATCAACTCCATATTCTTTTAAATCTACCATAAAATCACTGTCCAAAGCCGGACTAGAAAAGGTGATTTGATATCCTTGTTCCTTGAAAAAGGCTATCAACTGTATCATCCTTCCTCCTGCAGCAGATGAATTGGGCTCTGGCCATACAAACCCAATAATAAGAAGTTTTCGAACTTGATTCATAATTATTTTAATTTCAATTGCAAAATAATGCTATTTTGACGGCAAAACTATCAATGAGTCCAAAAATAGCTAAGAAAACACTAATTTTGTACCTGAATAAATTTCATTATCATGTTAGGATTAAAATTAGCTACAGACCCACGCTGGGTAAATATAGTCGAATCGAATATAGAAGAAATTTTAACCGATCACGCTTGGTGTGAGCAAAAAGCAGCATCAAATGCGATAAGTTTAGTTACATACAACTCTGAATTGGAGGAATTGGTAACCGAAATGCTAATCATTGCAAAAGAAGAATTAGATCATTTGCAGTTGGTCCATGAATTAATAAAAAAGAAGGGACTGACCCTGGGCCGGGAAAGAAAAGACCATTATGTAAATGAACTTTTTAAGTTTATGAAAAAAGACGGTAGCCGAAAAGATGCTCTTTGTGACCGGTTATTATTTTCAGCCATGATAGAGGCCCGAAGCTGTGAACGTTTTAAAGTTTTATCTGAAAACATAACTGACCCCGAATTAGCCAAATTCTATCGTGATTTAATGATTAGTGAGGCCGGACATTACACCACTTTTCTTGGTTTCGCCAAAAAGTACGCTGACAATATTGATGTTGATAAACGTTGGAAAGAATGGATTGAATTTGAGACTTCCATCATCGTAAACTACGGAAAAAAGGAAACGGTTCACGGATAAAATAATCAAAACTGATTTACAGAACCAGAATCAACTATTACATTATTTTGAAAAATAAATTTCAACTAAAAAGGGTATGCTAACTAACATACCCTTTTGTTTTAACGACATTGTCCTCACGCCGTCCCTGTACACGAGATAGAGAGCAAACCACTTATGCATTCGAAACGATTACTTTTTCTCAATATTTATAGCTACAATATTATCATTATTCTTTACTGTTTCTTTTGTGCTTGTTGTTGTTTTGAATGTTGTGGATGTGCTTGCTGCTGATTAAAGTTTCGCTGCATTTGCTCCTGCCTTGCATGCTGCTCATTCTGTTGCTTTTGCATTTGCTCCTGCCTTGCATGCTGCTCATTCTGTTGCTTTTGCATTTGCTCCTGTCTGGCATGCTGCTCGTTTAATTGTTTTTGCATTTGTTGTTGTCTGGCATGCTGCTCATTTAATTGTCTTTGCATTTGTTGCTCTCTGGCTAACTGTTCCTTTTGTTGTTTTTCAAGTTGTTGTTGCCTTCTGTGCTGCTCCATTTGGTAACGTTGCATTTGTTCCTGTCTATCATACTGCTCATTTTGTTGCCTTTGATATTGTTGCATCCCCACATCCTGATTGTTCTGCTTCTGTTGTTGTTTTTTCACTGGCTGATATTCCTCTTTAGTCATCCTAGAAGCAGCAGGCTTAACATCTTTTAATCGTACTACTTTAGAAGGAGCAGGTTTCCGTTCGCCTGTCTTATATTTTTCTACAGATGGCCGGTATAGTTGAAGTTCTTTCTTGTTTAAATTCTGACCTGGAACACTTCTCCCTTTTAAGGCAATTGGCGAAATCGTTGTACCAGTTCTTCTTTGCACATCGCTTCTTACAGGTCCGGCATTATATTTTACACGACTTACATTATCCCTCTGGATATTATTTATTACTTTGGAATTATTGATGATTGTAGTGTTATTTGATGGACTAACATAATAATTATAGATATTTGTTCGTCCAAAATACCTGTCCCTGACAAACACCCACTGATTATAAGGCAAACGGTAACTTACACTATAAGCAAAGTCAATACTTATTCCGGGACCTATTGGCGCCCATCCTAAATATCCCTCTGATCCTCTCCAAATGACCCATCCCGGACCCCATTCATAACCAGGAATCCATATCCATCCATAATAGCGATCAAATAACCACCGCCCATAATGAAAAGGTGCCCATCCCCATGAATAATTAGAAACCCAAGTCCAACCGAAATTAGTGTAGACCCAATAACCGTCAGTCCCGTAAGGGATAAATTGATTTGAAACATTAGGTACCCAAGCATATCCATAGTTTGGATAAGATACCCAGTTACCGTATGGACTTAAATTATCATAAAAAAACTGAAAACTAATTGATACCTGTGCAGTTGCTTTTTGCGGTACCATCAATGCAAATGAATTAACAACAAAAAACAGGATAACAATTCTAACTGTTGCTTTCATAATATACATTATTGATTAATTCTTCTAAATTTACGACACAATTAAAATCATAACATATTAAAGATAAGCATTTTAAATACCAACCATTGTTAAAGGGATTCTAAAGAGTTCATAATATTCCAGCTAAGCGAATAATTCAATACAATTGGAATCTACTTACATACTTTTTCTGGTTGAGGCATAGTCTAAATTAAAAGAGGGCATGTTATTGCTAACATACCCTCTTTAATAAAAATTTTAAAAATAATTATTATTTCACAATCATAAATTCTGAACGCCTATTTATGGCATGTTCCTCTTCAGTACATTTGTTTTTACAATCCACTTTTGGTTGTGATTCACCAAAACCATTCCCTGAAATTCTGCTGGCATCAATCCCTTTTGAAATAATATATTGGACAGTCGATTTTGCTCTTCTTTCCGAAAGATCTAAATTGTATTTCCCATCCCCTCTCGAATCTGTATGAGATTTGGCAAAAATTACTAGTTTATCATTTTGAGACATTACATAAACTAGCTTATCCAATTCAGAAGCTCCTTGTTTGGTTATATTACTTTTATCAAATTCAAAATAAATTGGATTCAAAATTATTTCTGTTTCTGTTATAATCACTTCTATCGGATCTATTGAAGCATCAATAACAATTTTTCCTCCCAATATTTTGGTCACAGGGAAACTTTTCGTTACAAAACCATCTTTAAAAACTTCAATTATATATGCTTTTTGACATTCGACATTGTATGTAACTTCACCTTTTTCATTAGCGATTTGTGTGTCCAAAATATTGTTCATTTCATCTAAAATAACAACCTTTGAAGAGGCCAAAACTTCTCCTGTTTTGGAATTTTTCACAATAGCTTGGATCTGACCTTTACATACTGGCACCGAACTATAGATTTGATCTACGCCAGAACGATTACTAGATAAATAGCCAATATTCTTTGCCTTATTGAATGTAAAAGCAAAATCATCTTTTTCTGTATTGACCGGTTTTCCAATATTGACAGGATTCTCGTCTTTATTTAAATCGACAGAAAAAACGTCTAAACTCCCAAAACCCGTTAAGCCATTTGAAGAAAAATACAAAATATTGTCTTCAGTCACAAAAGGGAAATTTTCATCTCCGGCCGTATTTATTTTATCACCTAAGTTTTCTGGAATACCAAAAGTACCATCACTATTCACAGCTACTTTCCAAATATCTGTTTTCCCAATAGATCCTGGCATATTTGAAGCAAAATAAAGCGTTTTCCCTTCCTTATCAATTGATGGATTCCCTGCTGAATAGCTTTTATTATTAAAAGGTAATGGCATCAATCCTGACCATTTCCCATTTTCTTTAACCGCTTTATACAAACTAACCTGACCATATTTCAATCGCTTTGCTTTGTCTTTCTCAAATAGTTTTTCATTAAAACTTTCACTAGAAAAATAAATGGTATTGCCATCATTAGTTATTGATACTGAACCTTCATGAAATTTCGTGTTTAATTCTTCAACAGGAGTTGGCTCTGAATAGGTTCCATCAGTATTTAATGTAGATTTATAAATATCTAAAAACGGCTCATTATTCCATCCATATTTTTTATTATTCTCATTTCTTGCACTTGCAAAATAAAGGACGTCACCATAAAGGACAGCTCCAAAATCGGATTTCGCTGAATTAATCGAAATTTTATTTACATCAAACAGTTTCTCTTTATCTATGAGCTGAGGGAGATAATCTGGATTTTTGTTGAATTCTATGGACCTTTGGTCATTTGGAATCAAGGCAGCAAATATTTTCATTTGCTCATTAGCCTCAGAATATTTACTGTTAGACTTGAGCATTTGAGCATATCTGGCATAAGTCTCCGCATCTTGTTTGGATTGCATTGCTTGTCGGTACCATTTTTCAGATTCAATTGTATTATACATATTATAATAACAATCACCTAGTTGTTTACACACATAACTGTCTGAATCTCCTTTATTAACTAATGCCAAATATTCTTGAACAGCCTGGACATATTCGTACCTGTCAAATAATTTATCTGCATTTTTAGTGTTTTTATTTTGTGCAGTAACGGAAATCGTTGCAACCACAAAAAACAATAATATCGTATACTTTTTCATTAACTATTAAATTTAATTTTAGAAAAATCTTGGAGAACGTGACACTTTCTTCGGCACAAATAAATCGTATAAAACAATAAATTCATGAGATGATTTGGATGTCATATTCAGATCAGAAACTATATAATCGTAAGCATAACCTATTCGTAACTCTGGAGTAACCGCAAAATTTATCATCGCTCCAAAACTGTCTTCTAATCGATAGGTCGCACCTAGTTCAAGCTTTTCCTGATATAAAAAATTAGCCGAAAGGTCTAACGAAGGTGATACATCAAAAGCAGATTTTAACATAAAGGAAGGTTTGAATTTCAATTCATAATTAATATCAAACACGTAACCGGCAGTTAAAAAATAATGTGATACGTCTGAACCATATTCTCTACCATTATAGTCCAAATGTGCTGACTTAATCATATTAGGTATCGAAAATGACACATAATATTTGTCTGTATAATAAAACACACCTGTCCCCAAATTAAAAGAAGTGTCGTTGATATCCTCTCCAAAAATTCCTTCCGACGGGTCAGGCAAACTGGACTGAATATCTCTCAGTCCAACTTTATGAAAAGACACTCCTGTTTTTAAACCAAATGCCAATTTTTGTGTCTCTCCTAATTTCAATGTATATGAAAAATCTCCAAATACATTTTGTTCCGTTACAGGACCTATTTTATCAGAGATTAAAGACAGTCCAGCCCCAACATTGTTTCCTACCGGAGTATGTCCTGAGAAGGTAAAAGTGGTCGGTGCATCTTCAATATTCACCCATTGTTTTCTGTATAAAAGCCCAAAAGAAACACTCTCTTTTGAACCTGCATAAGCTGGATTTATAACATTCATATTGTACATATACTGCGTATAATGTGGATCTTGTTGTGCTTTCACATCCATAAAGGTTAAAAGAACCAAAAGGGAAGTTAAAAATATTTTATTCATGTCTATATGTTTTATTTTTTGAATACCTAAAATTAAAGTCTTAGAGAAATGCAATTAATTATTTTTCTCTGATTAGATAGATCCAACCTGTTTTGGATTGTCCGCTATTAAACTCTATCACATAATAATAGGTAGCACTTGGAAGATCATCGCCTCCACTGGATTGGCCTTTCCATTGATCTGAGTAATTAGACTGGCTATAAACGTTGATACCATATCTATTAAATATCTCCAGTTTTTTTACATCCATTAGCCTTAAATCAAAGTAATCATTTGATCCATTTCCATCTGGCGAGATTCCTTTTTGAATATCACAATAAATAGATTCTACCGTTGTGTCTCCCGATGTTTCACATCCTGTATCCGTTGAAGTAATTGTTAATGTATATGTTACAGGAAATGTTTCTTTTTCAGAAGAAGACGAAATCACTTCAGATAGATTTAACACATTCGAATTTGAACCTACTGGAGAACCATTAGCGTCTTTCCATAGATAGCTTACATTGTCGGGGTTATATGAACTGGCCAATGGCGAGGCTGTCAGCTTATATACTTTATTCTCACAATCACCAGTTGTTTCAAATTGAATCTGAGGAGGGATTGGGTTTATAGTTTGTTCTAAACCAGAAGATATACAAGTTATACTATTTGTTAGTCTCACGCTTATTGTATATTTCCCTGGTAGCAAATCAACAAATAGGTTACTGTCTTGATACCCATTCCCAATACTGTATTGCACATTTACTTGTGGAGTAATCTCAATTTTACCTGTAGGTTCCAAACAGGTCGGCTGTGTTATTTCAGCCAAAGTTGGTGTTGCGGGCAAAACAGGAAGCGGATCAATTATTACTGCAGAATTACTTTGGGACAAACAGCTATGATCTGCCAGATTCCTAACATATAGTGTATAACTATTTGGAGATAACCCTAAAAATATTTCACTAGCCTGAAAACTAACATTATCAATACTGTATTCAACTCCAGCTTGAGCAGCAATAACAATCGTTCCTGATGGCGTTTCGCAAATTGGTTGCACTACACTTGCTGCCGTTGGTACAACTGGAGCCATTGGAATCGCATTAATTGTTATCGCAGAGGCAGACGTCGTAACGCAAGTAGCATCTAAAAGATTCCTAACATAAAGCATATAGTTACTAGGTACTAAGCCCGGAAATAAGTTTGAAGACTGGTACGTTATTCCATCTAAACTGTATTCCATTCCTGATTGTACGGCTATTGTTATAGATCCGGCTGGCGTACCGCAAGTAGGTTGGATTACACTTGCTGTTGTTGGTGCAACTGGAGCTGAGGGAATAGCACTAATTGTTATCACAGAAGCAGACGCTGTTACGCAAGTATCATCTAAAAGATTTCTAACATAAAGAGTATAGTTATTAGGAACTAAGCCCAAAAATAAGTTTGAAGACTGGTATGTTATTCCATCTAAACTATATTCCATTCCTGATTGTACTGTTATTGTTATAGATCCTGCTGGCGTACCACAGGTAGGTTGGATTACACTTGATGCTGTTGGCGTAATCGGAGCTGACGGAATAGCATTAATTGATATTGCAGAAGCAGACGTCGTAACGCAAGTATCATCTAAAAGATTCCTAACATAAAGCGTATAGTTATTTGGAACTAAGCCCGGAAATAAGTTTGAAGACTGGTACGTTATTCCATCTAAACTGTATTCCATTCCTGATTGCGTAGCTATTGTTATTGATCCGGATGGTATACCACAAGTAGGCTGGATTACACCGCTGACAGTAGGAACTACTGGGGCAGCAGGAACTGAATTTATCACCACCATAGATGAGGATAAAACAGAAGTACATCCTTTATCATTTGTGACTTTGAACGTGTAACTCGCTGATGGAGCTAAATTATCAAACAAATAGGTATTTCCGGTATTAGAAACAGATGTTCCGTCTGAGGAATTTATAGTCCAGAGGCCTGTAGCCGGCAATCCTGTTAACAGGACACTTCCTGTATTTTTAGCACAAGTTGGTTGGGTAATTACATCAATAACTGGAGGCTGGATAGCATCAATTGTTACTGTAACTTCTAATCTATTGATACTTTCACAACCAACAATTGGGGTGGTTGATTTCTGTGCAGCATAATATTTACTTCCTGAAACAAGTGGCGTATTTCCTGGCAGAAGACTTCCGTTGCTCGCCGCTGTATACCACGCTATATTCGAATTGTTAACTATACCTTGCAATACAATACTGTTAAGTGTTGCACTTTCAGACTCACAAAAGAATACGTTCGGATTGACAATAGTAGGAGTCGGCGGATCTACTACAACTGCAGTTACCTCCAAACGTTCTACACTTTCGCACCCTGCAACAGTTTGAGAAACGTAATATTTTTTTCCGTTTTCTAAAATGCTTGTGTTTATCAGCAAATTCCCTCCATTTGATGCATCATACCATAAAAAAGGTAGTCCACCTGTTACAATTAAATTAGAAATTGTAGCATTTTCACTTGAACAAAATTCTTGGATTCCATCACCTGAAGGTTTTGCAGGTTTATTTATAGTTACATTCACAGCAACTCGGGACTCACTTTCGCATCCTGAGACTGTCTGAGTTCCATAATAAATATTATCAATCAAAATATCGCTTGGGTTTAGCGGTGTTTTTCCTGTGGAAGAAGCATACCATTTTATATCGGCCCCAGATGTTACTTGAGAAGTCAAAGAAGCTACCGTTGCATTATCTCCCTCACAAAAGGTAAGAGCATTAACTATGGCTGGTATCGATGGTTTATTAATTATTACAGTTACTTTTAATCTATTCACACTTTCACAACCAGAAATTGTTTGCGTTGCAAAGTAATCACCATCAGACAAAGGAGTTACATCCGAAATCAAATTATTCAACACATCATACCATTTCACATTAGTCCCGGTAACCTGCAAATCTGCACTTGTAGCCGAATTACAAAAAGTTTGAACTGCATCAGTTGTTATAGGAGCTGCTGGCTTGGTGATTGACACTATAACTTTTAGTCTGTCAACGCTTTCACATAACAAGCCGGAAGTTGCAGTTTGAGTAGCATAATAGTCTTCTGAATCTACTAATGCCTCCGTAACAGATAAAGATGAACCTCCAGTGGCATTCGCATACCATTTTATCCCTGTCCCTGTTGCAACTAAACTGGCTACAGTTGCATTTTCTGATTCACAGAAAGATTGTGTACTTGCTCCAGTTGGTTTTGCTTGAGCTGTTATTGTTAATGAAACCGCGGTTCTTCCGGAACTTAAACATGCATCCACTGTTTTTCTGGCTTCTGCATAATAAGTAAACACTCCAGGTAAAGTATTAGTTGGTATATAAGTTGTGCTGTTGGTGGCCAGTGGCACACCTCCGCTATTATCACCATACCAGTCTACTGTTTCCCCACTATTTACAGTAGCAGATAAAGTAGGATTTGATTGTCCTTCACAAACTGTTTGATCACCGCCACTAATTGGATTGTCAATTAGTGAGCAACTGCAATTTGGTGCAATTACGTTATATACTTCTATACATCCATTTCCTTTATCGGCAGTAATAGTAAAGTTAGTTCCCGCAGGTATCCCTGTTATAGAATTCCCAACGATATTCCCAACAACAGGATTTAATGTTATTGTACTTCCGCTGACGGCTGTAAAGTCAACTGAATATGTTAATAAATCTAATGAGCAAACTTTAGTTATAACATTCAAAAATGGAGAATCTTTTATTTCTAAAGTGACTGCAGTTCTAGAGACACTTGAGCATGAACCAATGTTATTTTGGGCATAATACGTTTTAGATCCTACTGTATTTGAAATAGGATTAGTGACCAAATTACCATTTGTAAGTGCATCGTACCATACTACAGTTCCAGTAGCAACGGTCGCTGACGCGGTTAGAGTTTGCAAAGGATTTGTAGCACAAACCGATTGATTACCTCCACTAATTGGAGCTTGAGGGTCATTTATAGTAACAAGTAACGGATATCTGGAATCACTTTCACAAGATAATATTGTTTGACTGGCATAATAAGTAGTTCCTGTCACTAATATTTGAGAGGAAGGCAAAGGACTTCCTCCAGCAGCATTTAGATACCATTTAATTGTACCTGTTCCCGTTGCTACTAAATCTGCAATTGTACCGGCATTACATACTGTTTGCGCACCTGATCCAGATGGCATTGGTGTAACATTTATCGTTACCTCAGTAGGAATTCTAGGTGTACTCTCGCAAGAAAGTGTTCCAGAAACAGTTTGGGTCGCATAATATGTTTCTCCATTTACCAAAAGTGTATTAGGATCTTTAGGTGACCCTCCATTAGGAGCATCATACCATTTGACAGCTGTACCAGTCGCAACCAAATCAGATACTTTTGCAGTATTACAAAACGTTTGAGTTGCATCCACAATTGGACCTATAGGATTGTCTACAATGACATCTACACGAAGACGAGAAATACTTTTACAAGAAGTGCTTAGATTCGTTTGTTCTGCATAATATGTACCTGTATTCAAATCTGTATTGGCAGGTATTGAGACCCCTCCTGTCAAGGCAGTAAACCATTCCACATTAGTACCTGCAGCAACTAAATTACTAACCTTTGGTGTGTTTATTTTACAGAAATTTTGATTTGACGAACCCGTTGGCGGTTCAGTAACGTTGTATAAAACTGTTACATCTGCTGAAGATGTTGCACATTGTCCACTTGAAATCGTCCATGTGAAAACATAAGTTCCAACTGCACTCACACTGGCTGTTGAATTGCCATTTGATGCATCACTAAAACTTGCCGTACCCGGACCTGACTTTTTAGTCCAAAGTCCAGTTCCTACTATTGGGGTATTTCCTCCTAACGCATCACTTGTTAAAAGACATTTTGATTGGTTGGCTCCCACAGTGGCGGTTGTCGGATTAGAAACAAAATTCATTGTAATATTATCTTCCGAATAGCACGGACTTAATGCAGTGGCGGCTACTATTACAGGGTTTGGATCTTTTAAATTATAATTAACGGCCCCTGAACCATAATCTGAGCTGCTCGACAATTCTGGACTTAAAAAAGAATTGGTAACATTATAATTTGATTCTGCATTGTCTTGCATCGTAAATGCAAAAAATTTAATGTCACCACCGGTATATCCAATAAGTGATTTTAAAACTTCTACCTCGAATCCTTTGGTGTAATCAGTGATCCCCGTATTATTTTTATTGATTCCCATCACTGCAGTTGGTGCTCCGGTAGCTGCAGTACCTAAATAAGTTTTAATAGAATTTCCCGTTTTCAACTCAATAACATCAGCATAATAATTGGTTTCCCCTCCATCAGTTGCAATGGCTATACAATAGTCTGCGGCAAAATAAGAATCAAACGTACTTGGATTATTGTTAAAATAATTAAAAGCTCGAACTGGAGGAAGAGAACCATTCTCATCTCCATAATTGGAAACATTAAACCCTCCCGATTTAGTATCCAAAAATAATAACACCCTCCTGTAATTAATTAATTTTCCTGCAATACCAAAAACTAACTTATCTTCAGTCGGGCTAATTTTAACAGAATTGATATAGCCTCCAATAGCATTTACAGATAAAGAAGCTGAAAGTGTATTATTTTCCATAGGTCCAGTCCCCCAGGCGGTTTCTGTAATTGTTCCATCCAGAATTACAGCATACCTTGAACGAACACTAACGGTTTGACCATTTGTCAATGCATTAGTCGTAAATGTTTTACTGGTAGACATGGCTTGCTTTACTACACCATCTACTGAAAACTCAAATAAATCCGCCCCACCACTAGCTGTAAATGTAACTGATGTACCCAAACATAAAGGTGTTGTTGTATTATTAACTGGCGAGGCGCTTAAAGTAATTGATGGCGGTACTGAATAAACAGATGCCACAACCGGCACACGGATACTTAAATCGGATCCAGATCTACTTGAAACATAAAAAGTAGTAGTAGTGGTTACATTTGGACTGTAGTTAGAGCCTGTAAATAAAACTGTTGACGTAGTTTGGTCTGCAAACCACTCAATAGTCTCCCCACTTGCCCCAGTTGCCGAAAGATTAACAATTCCTGGTCCGCAAATGCTACCAGCAACAACAGTAGGAGGAGCCAAAACAGCAACTGGTTTAATTGCTGTATAATTAACCTTATCCTTTTTAGTTGGTTTCGGGTCATTTTTCTTAGCAAACAATTCTGAATTCATTTTAGGAATAAATACTAAACTTCCAAAACTCCTTGCCGTTAATTTATGTCCAATTAATAAATGAAATAGTAAAAATAAAAGTAATTTATTCTTCATAAAATGAGTTTATTATAAATTTATAATGGTGATTATTTTTTAGGAACAAAAAATCAATCGATTTCGTAAATAATGTTTAAAAAGAGGCTTTTTTGCATAAAATATCTAAGAGGCTGTTTAAATAAATCAAACAACCTCTTAGATATTTAATAAAAAAATTATTTTTTAACAACGGTCAATGTGCTAGTTTTCCCGTCAATTGAAATTATATTTACAAAATACAACCCATTAACAAGATCACTGATTTCAAAGTCAGAATCTTTACCAAAAGCACCTTTAAATTGTTTTACAATTCGTCCTGTCACATCATAAACATAGACACTTGAAACATCTGTACTAATTCTAAACGATCCTGAAATAGGATTTGGATAAAGTGTTATTTTAGAGCTTATGATTTCTTCTTGATTCACGCTTAAATTAGAGCAAACTTCTTCCACTAAACTTCCAGTTGACATATTATAGCACGTACTTTTATTTACCCCAATAATATCAGCTGTTTGAGGTGATCCTGTACCTCTATTAAAAATAATATTAGTACTTGCAATATTGGCAAACGTATAGGTATAATATCCTGATGAATCAGGCCCTGTCATCGCTTTACCTGGCCATGCTGCATCAGCCAAATTTGCTTTAGGAACAGCACTCCAGTGATAAATATTAATTGGAGCTGCCCAACTGGAAGGAGGTAAAAATCGGATCGTTATATCACCTAATGGTAAAAAAGTATATGTTTGAGATGTTACTCCTGACAATAAGCCGTCTGTATCTTTTGCAATTGCTTTAACAGTTGTATCTGACGTAACACTAATTGCAGTTGTATAAATTGCCGAAGCAGTTGTGGGAGTAGAACCGTCGGTAGTATAATAAATAATGGAACCCACTTTATCATCAGTTGCTGCAATGGTAACTGAAACCGTTGAACCTTCTACAAATGAACCACCCACAGGAGTAATTGCAACCGAAGGAGCGGTATTAACAGCCGATTTAGACCACACCTTATAGTCTGTTCCTGAAGCACTTTCAATCCATCCTGCTCCTGAAGGTGTCCATGTACTGGAGCCAATTCTTACCGCAACTTTATCATCTATAATTGCTGTATAATAACTACTGGAATTTGAAACCACTACACTACTATTGGCATTAATACCATTAGCCTTACGAATAGCCATTAATTTATTGATATCAGATTCGCGAGCCGTATAATTTCTCGTCACACCATCCTTAGTGTAACTACCTCCATAGTAATGAGGAAAAAACACACATGGAATTCCCGGATGTGTCAAAATATATGCATAACCTTTCATGATATTATCTCCACCAATCCATTCGGTTTTAACAAAAGTATCATGATTATCCACAAAAGTAACAGCCAAACTAGCATATCCAAATTGACCTGCCAAACCCGGATTAGCGGCTATTTGACCGTAATTACCATTTAAAGCAGAACTTAATTTATAATACAAGGCAAAGTCAAAAGCTGTCGATCTCTTTCCTGTACCATCAACCCAAGATTTCAAATTATTAACGTCTCCATCCCAATATTCTCCTACCGATGCATACGGTGTAGAAGCTGCAATATAATCTCCAAAAAAACTGGCGGAAAATCCTTTTGCCACATCCCATCTCCAACTGTCAAATCCTAGTGCTTTCAATCGAGTTAAATATTCCTTCACTCCAGTTTGCACTTGAGCATTAGTATGGTCTAAATCCCTTGCCGCACCAAAATCCTCACCAGTATCAGCCGTCCCACAAGGTCTAGTACCGGTAATGGTTACAAAATTTGCCTCATCATTACTTGTTATGGAATGACAATCCCAAGTTGGATTAGTAAAATCGGTCCAGTTAGTAGATCCTCCTCTATGATTCACAACAATGTCTGCCATGGGATGAATCTTAGGCGTACTGTTATTCAAGGTGGTTAACAAAGTTGTTAATTGTGCCTCAGATCCATAAACAGTCTGGGTGAAATTAAATAGTTCAGTCGGAATATATCCAACGCCTCCTGTCGATTTACTTGGAGGTGGCATCCAAAGCACCGTAAAACCAGCAGTCGCATAGCTTGAAGCTCTAGCATTAAGATAATTATACAAGCCTCCTTCTGCACTTACAGAAGGCTGCGTATGCACATCCCATCCGAATGCTTGCAGCATTATATCATCTTTAAAAGTTTGTGCAGTTGCACTTGATGAAAATGCGAAATAAATAAACATTCCCAAAAGGAGAATGTTCCTTGAAAGTAATTTAATAATCATAGATTTGGGGTTAATTAATTTAATAGTTTGCATTTAAAAACAAAAGTTTGCATTCAATCAAATTTTTCAAAATTCTAATATTTTGAAGTTAATAATTTGACAAATGTGCATTTATTTAGGTTTATAATTGCACTATTTTAAAATCTCAACCCTTGTTTCAAAAGTTAAATTTATGTAAAAAATCTTACCCCCGACATGACGGTATACATATGCTGTTACGAAAACGTAATAGTGTTGAAAACTTTATATTATTTACTTTTTAATGAAGCTATTAGGCATACATCTTAAAATTTAAATCCTCTATTTGTATCTGATTTTTGAAAAATTTACAGCCCTATAATTGTAACAATTTCATAACTGTAAGGGAACAAGATTTTGAAAACAAACTCTTTATTTAGAAGTTAAAAATTTAAAATTTCTTAAAACAAAAAAGCAAAAGTAAGCTCTAAAATATAGAGATCAATTCGACAACAAAAATCGAACTCAAAATACAATCCTTCCTAAAAACGCTTCATTTTTTAATTACCTTTGTAAGATATCTCAGAAGATATTTCATCCTAAAAAGTGTTTTTTACTTATTTTAAAAAGAGCAATCTCACTTTGAATTTCAAACAAACCTAAAATCAGATGAATCATGTCTACAATCAAATCTAGCTCCGTTTTTTTTAAAATAATTAAATATACAGGAATAATACTTTTAAGCATTCTCGCATTGATGTTCTTAACACCAATAGTTTTTGCTGAAAGACTCAAAGAAGAAATCAAGAAAACAGCTAATTCAAAATTAAATGGAGAACTCAACTACGTTGATGCAAATGTGTCCTTTTTCCATCATTTCCCTTCCTTAACATTAACTCTAAATGATTTTAGCCTTAAAGGATCGGCTCCATACCAAAAACAAAATTTAATAACTGCCAAAGAAGTATCTTTCGGAATAAATTTATCAAGCCTGCTCTTCAGCAAGTCCATTAACATAGACGAAATTTACTTGTCCAACTCTTCAATTAATATCAAGGTTGATAAAAATGGAAACGCCAACTATAATGTTTATATAGCAGAAACGAAAAAAGCAAAAAAAGACAGCACCGATACCGCTTTAAAATTAGAAAAAATAGAAATAATAAACAGCCAGTTTGTATACGATGATCAATCTGCAGATATTCATGTAGACGCCTTTGGTTTTAACTATTTAGGCAATGGTGATTTAAGTAAAGATATTTTTGATTTGTATTCAAAAGCAAAAATCGATAAACTGAATATCATTTATGAAAAGGAACCCTACTTGATGAACAAAAAAGTGGATGGAGATTTAATCACCAAAGTAAATGTCAATTCGCTCTCCTTCATCTTTGAGCAAAATAATCTAAAAATAAACCAACTTCTAGTTGATTTTAAAGGTAGATTTGATTTTTTAAAAGATGGCTATAATATGGATTTCGTTATTAAATCAAATAACAGTAATCTATATGATGTTTTTACTGCCTTTCCTCCAAAATACATAATCTGGTTAAAAAAAACAGAGTTGAAAGGAAAAACAGATCTCCTTCTAACACTAAAAGGAAAATACATTGCCACAAAAAACATAGGGCCTGATTTAAATCTTGACTTAAAAATAAAGGATGGATTTATAAACTATGATAAAAGTGCATTTCCAGTTTCCAATCTTAATCTGGATTTATCAACAAAAATTCCTTCCCTAAATCCCGAACTTTTAATTATTGACACTAAAAATTTAGTTTTAAATATCCAAAAGGATTATTTAAAAGCTAAGTTCTATACTAAAGGAATATCCAATCCCGAAATAGACGCTACCCTAAACACTAAAATAGACTTGGAGAAACTCAGCAAAGCTCTTGGAATTCCAAATTTAGAATTGAAAGGTCTGTTAATTGGTGAAGGAAATGTAAAAGGAATATACAATCAAAAGAGTGGTCTTTTCCCGGTTACTAATGCCAAAATTAATTTAAAAAACGGTCATATTAAAACCAATTATTATCCGAATCCAATAACAGACATTGACATCCTAACCACAATAAACAATCAAAAAGGGACATTCAACGACTTGAAAGTAACAGTAAAACCTGCTGCATTTACCTTTGAAGGACAACCTTTTTCTGTTGAAGCAGATTTAGATAATTTTGAAGATCTATCCTATGATGTGAAAGCAAAAGGAACCTTGGATATTGGTAAAATCTATAATGTTTTTTCTCAAAAAGGATTGGATATAAATGGATATATCAAAACCGATTTAGTTTTGAAGGGAAAACAAAGTGATGCCGAAAAGGGAAACTATACCAAATTATTTAACAAAGGAACTTTAGAAGTCAAAAACATTCAACTGACTACTGATTATTTGCCAAAAAAAATTCTAATTAAGGAAGGAATATTTAAATTCAATCAAGACAAAATGAGTTTCAACACCTTTTTGGCTGCCTATGGACAATCCGACTTTAAAATGAATGGTTATTTGCAAAATGTATTCAACTTCATGACTTCGAAAACCGGTGTATTAAGAGGCTCCTTTACCCTTAATTCCAAATACATCAATGCCGACGAATTCATGTCAATTTCAAAAACAGATAATACGGTTGAAACTTCTACACCGTCCATTGAGACAAATAAAAAAACAATAGAAGAAACTGGCGTAATCATAATACCTTCCAATTTCGATTTACAATTCCAGGCCAATGCTCAAAAAATAACTTTTGGCGGTTTGACGCTAAACGATTCCAGAGGCATGTTAAAAATGAAAAAAGGTAAATTAATGATGCAAAATACAGGCTTTAATTTAATAGGCTGCGCTGTAACAATGGATGCCACTTATCAGAGTATAAGCCCAAAAAGAGCCCAATTTGATTACAAAATAAAAGCTACCGACTTTGATATTAAAAAAGCCTACAACGAAATAAAAATTTTCAGGGAAATGGCCAGTGCAGCCGAAAACGCTCAAGGTATAGTATCCGTAGACTATGCATTAAAAGGAAAATTAAATGCAGATATGTCTCCAATATACCCATCTCTTGTTGGTGGCGGAGTCTTAACGGTAAAAGAAGTACAATTGAAAGGGATGAAAATGTTCAGTGCGGTAGCTACCACAACAAACAACGAAGCAATAAAAAATCCAGAGATTTCCAAAATTGATATAAAAAGTTCTGTCAAAAACAATATCATCACTGTGGAAAGATTTAAATTCAAATTTGCAGGTTTTAGACCCCGAATAGAAGGAACTTCAAGTCTTGATGGAAAACTTAATATTAAAATGAGATTAGGCCTACCACCATTAGGTATCATCGGAGTACCATTAGTAATTACAGGAACCAAAGACAATCCAAAAGTAAAAATTGGAAAAAAATCTGAGGATTTAGAAGAAACTAAGGACACAATAAATTAATTGATTCAAATTATCTACGCATTTTTAAGACCAAAAAATAAATTATTAGTCGTATCCACTCGCAAAAGAAATTGGAGCTTTAATCAGAGATTTTACTTATATATAATCAAATACCTTTGACTACAAAAAAGGAAGGTTTAATATCTGGTTTGTTCCTCTCTTAGAGTTTACACTATGCACAGCTCTGTTTAACTCTCCTTCGGCATTAGAAGTCCCAAAAAAAAGATAAGATTTTGGGTTTTATCCATGCTACGGCAGAGTCTTTCAATGCAAAGATAAAAGCATTTAGAGCAAATTCAGAGGACTAAGAAATATAGAATTCTTACTTTTTAGACTAACTAATATCTATGCCTAATTTTTACTACTCCAACGGTTTTGGGTTTGATCCCTTAAAGTTTTCTCTTCCTGTTCAGATTATGGAATAATATAGTCTAATTTAAAAAAGCGTTCTAAACGAAAAAACCCCGTTCGTTAGAACAGGGTTTTAGAATCTGAAGATTCAGATTAAAGAAAGGCGACGACATACTCTCCCACATAATTGCA